>CAWIJZ010000038.1:0-160922 GCA_963836465.1 uncultured Nitrososphaerota archaeon | reverse complement strand
CGAGAACTGTGGGACCGCGCTGTTGAGGGCAGAGCACGTTAGTGAGAAAGGCGGTAGGCTGAAGGTCTCCGCGAGCAGGGGCGAGGCTGGTAGGAGGCCGAGCGGTGGTGGAAGACATAGCTCTCGATCAGGTGCACGATCCAGCGGCGCGGCAGGTACTGGAGCGACTGGTAGCGATCATCGAGGCACAAGCAGCAGAGCTAGGCCGGTTGCGGGAGTTGGTGCAGGCGCAGCGGGATGAGATTGCGCGGCTGCAAGGGGAACAAGGCAAGCCGCAGGTGCGGCCGCAAGCGCGGCAGGACCGGTCCAGTGAGCGGGAGCGACCGCCCGAGCCGCCGTCGGCGAGAAGAGGAGCCCGCGTGCGAGCCGCCGGCGCCGGCGGTGCCCGTGGTGCGCCGAGACGTGGTGCTGCGGCTGGACCGGACGACGCTGCCGCCTGGGGTGGAGCATGCCGGGTACGAGGACTACGTGGTACAGGAGGTGGTCTTCCAGGCCGAGGCCGTCTGCTACCGGCGCGAGGCGTTTCGGGATCCCCGGACAGGCCAGCGCTGGGTCGCACCGCTGCCGGCTGGCGTGACGGACCACTTTGGTCCCCAGGTGAAGGCTTTGGTCGTATATCTGTACGGGGTGAGTGGCGTGAGCGAGCCGCAGATCCTGGGCCTGCTGGGTGCCATCGGGCTGCAGGTGAGCAAAGGCACGCTCTCGGACTGGCTGGTGGCCGACCTGGCCCCGCTGCATGCGGAAGCTGCGGACATCTACCTGGCTGGTCTGGCGAGCGCACCATTTGCGCAGTTGGACGACACCGCCACGCGGCTGAACGGGCAGAACTACCATTGCCAGGTAGTGTGCAATCCGTGCTTCACCAGCTACCACACCACCGCCCGCAAGGACCGGCTGGCCATCGTGGACCTGCTGCGGCCCGGCCAGGAAGGGCAGTACCGCTGCGATGCCCGGGCGATAGCCTGGCTGGAAGGTGTGGGCGTGAGTGCCCTCGTGCGCGGCGCCCTGACCGTGTGCCTGCCGCAGACACGCTGCTGACCGCCGTCCAGGTGCGGGACCTGCTCGACACGCACCTCGGGCACCTGGGCACGCAGACGCGGAGCCGGATCTTCGATGCCCTGGCCATTGCCGCCTATCACCACCAAGCTGAGGTGCCGGTCCTGCAGGTACTGCTCAGCGATGAGGCCGGCCAGTTTGTGGGGATTACCGAGCAGCATGCCCTGTGCTGAATCCACGATGCCCGCCACTACAAACGCCTGATCCCGCTGACCTGGGAGCACCAGCAGCTGTGGACCGTCTTCCGCTCGCTGTACTGGACCTTCTATGCCGCCTTGCTGGCCTACCGCCGCCAGCCGACCGCCGCGGAGGCCGCGCGGGTGCGGGCGTGGTTCCACGACCTGTTCAGTACCGTCACCGGCTACGGGGCCTTGGACGAGCGCATCGCCAAGACGCTGGCGCATGCGCGCGACCTGCTCGCGGTGCTCGACCATCCCGAACTGGCCCTGCACAACAACGCCAGCGAACTCGGCGTACGGCGCCGGGTGCGCAAGGAGAACGTCAGCTTCGGCCCGCGCACGGCGGCGGGGGCCAAGACCTGGACACCTTGCAGACGCTGGCGGCGACCGCCCAACAACACGGCGTCAACGTCCTGCACTACCTGCAGGACCGGCTCTCCGGTGCCTGCCAGCTCGCCAGTCTGGCCAGTCGGGTCCGCGCTCGCGCCGCCGAACTCGACCTGGGCAAGTCGTGGCGCGTTGCCCCTACCGCGGTATCCTGACTGCGGGCACGATCGACCGATCTGGTGACTGCTGCGTGCCGGCGCAAGGCGGTAGCCCGCTGCGCTCAGATGGCGGGGCTGCGCGGTGACGGGAGGAGGAACGGGCCGTGTCTGACGAACGGGACCTGCACGAGGTCACCGACCCGGTCGCTCGACGGGCGATCAAGCGCCTGCTCAAGGTCAAGGCGCGGTACACGGCCAAGCTGCAGGCACTCCTCGCTGAACGAGATGCGCTCCTCGCCGAGCGGGACCTGCTCATTGCCCGGCAGGATGCGCTGCTCGCCCTGCAACGGCACCGGCGGGGTGAGGCCCAGCCGCCACTTCGGCCTCGCTCACGCTAGCCCGCAGCCCACCGGCCCAACACACGCATTCCTGGACCCTCGGAACGCTGCTTGTCGCCCACCCATTTTGGGAAGATACGTTGGCGCGGTAAGGGGTATCAGCCCGCAAAATACCCGGCAGCATCTTGAGGAAACGCGGGCTCAAACGCCAGATCGCGGACGCGAAGCTGAAGCACCCGATCGCCGTTCCAGTCGTTTACTTCCAGACTGAATACCAGGTCGATCTCCAAATTGCGGCGCAAATACTGCGTCAGTCCGCCGCGGCGGAATGCTATGGCCGATAATTGTGTGGCCCCACGACGCAGCGTCAGCTGCAGATGGTTGTTGCCCACGCGCTTGAAATCCAGCAGCCGGAGTCGCCTGCAAAGAAACAGCGGCGTCGGATTGCCAACGCCGACGGCTCGAGCACCTGCAACTGGTCGTGGAGCTGCCAGCCGACGTCATAAGGCGATAGCTCGGCGTCGATGCGAAGCTGCGGGAACGCGCTCCCAGCGCCGGGCAAGCTGGCCGCGAAGTCCCGTATGCGCCGCGTGACTTCCGCGAGGTGCTCCGGTTCCGTGACAAAGCCCGCAGCCTGCTGGTGGCCTCCATAGTGGCTCAAGAGGTCTGACGTGCTCCGAAGCGCGTCCAGGATTGGGAAGGACGTCGTACCGCGCAAGGAACCGCGAATCGTGTCCCCGCATACTTGTACAACCATGGCCGGCAATCCATACTCTTCGACCAGCTTTCCTGCCAGCACCCCGGCAACGGCAGACGCCGAGGGCTCTATGTGCGCGACGACAATCCGATCGGCGGCACCGACGGGTGAGCGGCGCAGACCTCATGGCACGCCTCGTACGCCTCTTGGGTCAGATGCTGTCGCTCCCTGTTCCGCTGCTCCAATATCGTGGCATATGACTCGGCCTCCTCGTAGGAACGAGCCGTCAGCAGTGCATAAGCCGCCGAGTCGTTGCCGATACGGCCCGCCGCGTTGAGCCTTGGACACAGCTTGTAGCCGACGTCGGCCGCCGTAATGGAGCCGGCATGCAATCCGGATCGAGCAATGAGCACCTGTAATCCGGGCCTGCTTGAGTGGTTGAGCACCGACAATCCCCACCATACAAGGGCTCGATTCTCTCCAACCAGCGGCACCATGTCGGCGATGGTGCCAAGCGCCACGCGATCATGAAGGACTGCATGCACTCTTCGGGAAAGCCCGCGGCACGCAACAGGCATTGAGCAAGCTTGAACGCCACTCCCACTCCCGCGAGGTCCTTGCACGGATATTTGCACCCGGCCTGCAACGGATCGATGATGGCGTCCACGTTCGGCAGCACGGCTGGCGGCGCGTGATGATCGGTCACGACAAAGTCGAGCCCGCGCTCTTGGCCTTCGCGCAACGCTGCCTCGCTGGTAATGCCGCAATCGACCGTGATTACAAGCGTAGCGTCAAACTGCGCCAACCACTGCAGCGCCTCGCGATTCACACCGGCCGGCTCGGTTTGCCTATTTGGCACGTAGTGGACGGTCTTGATGCCGAGCATACCCAGCGCCTGGACCAGCAGCACCGCACCCGTGATTCCGTCAACGTCGGAATCGCCGTAGACGGCGACGGTTTCCTCTTGCTCCCGCGCGCGCAGGACACGGTTCGCGGCCTGCCGCAGCCGCGCAGCCGCCGGGGATCGTACACCGGACCGCGGTCTGGCCCCAGGAATTGCATGAGCCGGCCGGCAGAGATACCACGATTGTGAAGTATCTGGATCACAAGCGGAGACAACTCGACTCCGCCCCAATCGAGGTCCAGTTTTGGGTCATTTCCAGCCTGAAGATTCAGCCAGACCGAGCGCGTAGCCTGCAATCGTATTCCCTCAGAACTGGCAATTTACCATACGCACCGCTGGAAAACCGAGCCGGCGACTCCGCCCAAAACCGGCGAGAAGCGGCCAAATACCGCGATACAATTCCAAACAGACAACACGAAACATTATCCAACCGGATTGTACGCGTTAGGGGCAGAGAGCAAGTATCTGCGGCGCGTACTGCTATAATCACTGAGATTGCCTGGAGAAGGAGAACTTGGATATGACACCTGGTGCGCACGCGCTGGCGACACATGTGCAGGAATCTGTAGCTGCCCTCGCCGACATGGAGCAACAGCTCGAGGCCACTCAGGCAGAAGTGACCGGCCTGGGCTTCTTCGCCCGAGGTTTCGTGGAAAAGGACATTAGCGGCGCCACCGGACGGGGCTTGGGCGACTCGATCAAGGCTGCGGGGCGCCTTCGCGCCGCCCTCTGCACCATCCAGACTGCCAGTAGAGCCGAAAGTGCCAGGACCATTGCCGACGAGCTACCGCGTATCACCCAGCTGCGCACATACTTGCAGAGCGCTCCGGAGAAGATTAACAAGGTGCCAGCCGCCGTTCTGAACCTTCAGCAGCGTTCCGAGATCCTCCAGCACGTGAGCAAGCAGGAGGCCGGTTTGGGGTCGCTTGAGACGAAGCTGCAGGCGATTGCCGCCATTCTGACCAGGGCGGGCTGATTACCGGTAATGCGTGACGATGCCGGCTACTGGATTGCATGGAGCAAAGTCAGTGGCGTCGGCGCACACAGGTTGCGGCGGCTCTGGGAGTGCTTTGGCAGCATGGAGCTAGCCTGGCACGCGCCGGCACAAGAGCTGCTCAAAGCGGGCCTGGATCAACGAACCGTGCAGGCCGCCATCGCCGACAGGCTCGCCCTGGATCCCAAGGCCGAAGCTGAGCGCCTGGCCCGTTCAGGCGCCGACTTCGTCACTGTTGCCGACGCCCACTATCCATCTCTGCTGCGCACTGTTGAAGGCGCGCGGGCCTCTCTCCATCTCCAGGGCGCGCTCGAGCCGGCCGACGAGGTGGCCGTTGCGGTCGTCGGAAGCCGTTCTATCACAAGCTACGGCAAGCAGGTCACATTTCGGCTCGTGGGCGACCTGGTGCGGCACGGAGTGACAATCGTGAGCGGACTGGCCCGCGGCGTGGATGCCGTGGCGCATCGTGCGGCGCTCGACGCGGGCGGTCGAACCATTGCCGTTCTCGGTTCCGGGCTCGACCGCGTATACCCTCCGGAACACAGCGCGCTCGCAGCTGAGATTGCCATGCACGGCGCGGTGGTTTCTGAGTTTCCACTCGGCACAAAGCCGGACGCCCCCAATTTCCCCATCCGGAACCGAGTGATTTCCGCACTCAGTCTCGGTACCCTGGTCGTTGAGGCCGGTGATACGAGCGGCACGTTGATCACCGCGGCACGCGCGCTCGAACAAAACCGAGAGGTGTTCGCGGTGCCGGGGAGCATTTTCGCTCCGCGCTCGGCCGGGACCAACAATCTCATACGCCGGGGCGAGGCAAAGCTCGTGGGCAGGGTAGAGGACATTCTCGAAGAGCTTCCCGTCAACATCACCGAGTAGCAGCTTGCCATGGAGCTGGTGCTCGCGCACGACGGCACAGACGAGCGGCTGCTCCAGCACATTGGACAAGGAATTCCGTCCCCACGTGGACATCTTGACACGGCTGGCTGATCTGCCGGTCAGCGTCGTCAGCAGCACGCTCGCCATGCTCGAGCTGCGCGGAGTAGTGCGCCAAATCAGCCCGATGCAGTACGTCCGCGCCCGCTAAGCGCCCGCGAGAAGGGCTGCGCTAGCCGACGAACGTCGGCGACGGCGTTGGCATGGTCTCACTTCCCTGCACGCTCGGCGTAACGACCACTCCGCTCGCTTCAGGACTAGCTGTCGCCGCCACTTTGCTGGCCGATACGCTCGGCGTTGCCGCCACGCTGCTCGATTCCGGACCCGGCGTCGTCGCGGCCACGCTTGACGATGGGCTCGGCGTTGCCGCCGCTTCGCTTGACACAGGCGCTGGCGTCGTCACAGGTTCGCCGGCGGTGACGCTGGGCGTCGCCACCACCTCACTCGGCACCGCAGTGGATTCTAGTGCGGGCGTCGAGGTAACCACCGTGGTGGCCGTCACAGGCGTTGACGTGCTCGTCGGCACTGGCGTGGCAGTGGGCGGGGCGGTCGGTAGCACCGTAGGCGGCACAGTGGGCGGTATCGTGGGCGGCACCGTGGGAGGAATGGTTGGCACAAGTGTCGGAACGAGCGTCGCCGTGCTGGTGGCCGTCGGCAGTGGGGTCCAGGTCGGCAGCGGCGTCCAGGTCGGCAGCGGCGTCCAGGTCGGCAGCGCAGTGCTGGTCGGCAGCGCAGTGCTGGTCGGCGGCGCAGTGCTGGTCGGCAGCGGAGTGCTGGTTGCCGTGTGAGTTGGCGTGACTGTCGCCGTGCGCGTGGCCGTATCAGTAGGCGTCGGCGTAAAAGTTCGGGTTGGAGTTGAGGTCGGATACGGCGTATCCGTGGCGGTCACAGTTGGAGGCACCGGTGTCGGTATCGCCGTGAACTCGGCAGATGCCGTGGCCGTGATAATCGGTACAGGTGTCCCCGTGGCAGTCGGTGGGCGGGTCTGAGTAGGCATTGCGGCCGGCACCGCTCGCTTGGGTTTGCGCGGTGTGGATGTGGCCGGCGGCGGCGCGCCGTGGAGGTGGGGGGCGGCGTGTTCGTCACCGTAGTGGTTGGCGTAAGCGTCGGATCCAGACTGCTTCCGGTGCCAAATAGCGAGCTTGGCCCCCCGGATGCGGCCATTGCCGCCCCCAGTATGATCACCAGCGCGATGATCCCACCCAGCGCCGAGCCAATCAACACCGACCGTCGTGCCTTGTGCTGCGCCACGGGCGGAGCGCAGCCGGCGGCGCCGCCAGCGTTACTACTGATGCAGGCACGCCGGTAACCGGCATGATCCGGGTCTTGGTCTGAGGGCTGGGCGGCACGGCAGGGGCCGGGGGACTCGGCGCGGGAGCAGCCACGGAACGAGCCACCTGCGTGCTTCCCGATGCCTGGCCCAGCAGTGCGCAGCGCGTCCGCCACGGCGCCTGCATTTCCGTATCGCTCGGCCGGGATTCTTCGCCAGCAGCCGCAGCACGATGGTCTCCAGGGCCGGGCGGGATGGAGCGATTGAACTGCCTCGGCAGCGGGGGAGCGCTCTGCACGTGCTGCATGGCAACCGCCACCGGGTTTTCCGCGTCGGAAGGCAGCCGCCCCGGTGAGCATCTCGAAAAGAGTGACCCCAAGCGCATAGAGATCGGCCCTCGGGCCGGCCTCCTGGCCGGCGCGCCTGTTCAGGCGACAGATAATGCACAGAAGCCGAGCACGGTGCCGGTCTGGGTGACGGTCGTGGTGTTCGTCCCGACGGGCGATGCCGAAATCGGCAACCTTGACGTGGCTATCTGGGTCAGGAGGATGTTCTGGGGCTTGATGTCTCGGTGTATCAGACCCCTTGGCATGGGCTGCGCTCAGCGCGGCGCACACCTCCAGGGCAATACGCAGGGCCTCCGGCGACCGCCAGGGCGCCGAAGCGACAGGATAGCGCTCCTTGAGGGTCTGGCCGTCAACCAGCTCCATCACGATGAAGTACGGACGATCCGTCCTGGCCCCACGTCGTAGACACCGACCACGTTTGGATGCGACAGGCTTGCCGCCAGCCGGGCCTCCTGCTCGAAACCGCCGCAGGAATCGGCGTCGGTAGTAAACTGGGCGCAAGCAGAACCTTGATCGCGACGCGCCGGCCGAGCCGCCCACATCCTCGGCCTCGTATACGCGGGCCATGCCGCCCTCGCCTAATACCCTGATCAGGCGATACCGGCCGCCAAGAACTTCCTCATTCACGGCAACAAGGGTAGCACCGCCCGCGCGATCCTAGCGAATTCCGGGTTGGATTTGCGTGTCGCGCCTGAAAAGTGTGATCCCCTTCAGGTCCGGACCTCTGCCATGAGCTTTATCTTCAGGCGAAACCACAAATCACAGGTGCTCGCGGATCTTGCCGGCCGGGAGGTTGCGGCCCGCCGGGCGATCCGCAACCGTGGCTACTCCACTGCCCCACACCGGACGGCTACGCGAGGTCGACTCGCCCGGGTATCGCCGCAAACGCCGGGTGGAACTCCGCCACACCGGCGCGGATCCGCTGATCAATCTCGTCCCGGATCTCGTGATTCTGCCGGAGAAACTCCTTGGCGTTCTCGCGCCCTTGGCCCAAGCTTATTCGCCATAGGAATAGAAGGCGCCGCTCTTCTTAGGATGCCGAGCTCCAGGCCGACGTCCAGGCAGGCCGCCCTCTTGGAGATGCCTTCGTTGTACATGAGGTCGAACTCCGCGATCCGGAAGGGCGGGGCGACCTTGTTCTTGACGACTTTGACCCGGACTCTGCCTGCCGACCGACTCGCTTCCCTGCTTGATCTGGTCGATGCGCGTATGTCGAGACGGACAGAAGCGTAGAACTTCAACGCCTTGCCGCCCGGCGTTGTCTCCGGGTTGCCGATATACGACGCCGATCTTCTCGCGCAGCTGATTGATGAAGATCACCAGGCTGTTCGACTTGCTGATTACCGCCGTCAGCTTCCGCAGTGCCTGGGACATCAGGCGGGCCTGCATGCCGACATGGAATCGCCCATGTCCCCCTCGATCTCCGCTCGAGGTACCAGCGCGGCAACAGAATCGACGACCACGGCATCCACCGCGCCGCTGCGCACCAGCACGTCGACGATCTCCAGGGCCTGCTCACCGGTATCCGGCTGCGAGATGAGCATTTCGTTCACATTCACTCCGCATTTCGCCGCGTACTGCGGATCCAGCGCATGCTCGGCGTCCACGTAGGCCACGACGCCGCCCATTCGCTGTGCCTCCGCCAGGATATGCTGCGCCAGTGTCGTCTTGCCGGAGGACTCCGGACCAAAGATCTCGATGATGCGGCCACGCGGCACGCCGCCAATGCCAAGGCTGAGATCGAGCGCGATCGACCCGGTGGGAATTGCCTCGACGTTCATCTTGGTGACCTCGCCGAGCCGCATGATCGCGCCTTTGCCAAACTGGCGGTCGATCTGCGCCATGGCGGTTTCCAGTGCCTTGTCGCGATCCGTCTGCTGAGCTGCTACGGCCACGTTTCTCTACCTTTCCTTGGACATTCGTGCTAATAATCTATCGATATCATAGCCCTGGTCCAGGGCTCAACCTGCGCCGAGCGTATAGCGCCTGCCCAGAGAACAGCAGCGCCTCGAATGCCGCCTGCCAGGGTATTCTCCGTGCGATCGCCGCCAAACTGGAAACGCGAGCAGAGATCGACCGCATCGCCATCCACCGCCACGTAGACCAGCCCCACCGGCTTTTCGGGCGAACCGCCAGCAGGGCCGGCCACTCCGGTCGTCGATACGCCAAGGTCGGCATGAAACCGCGCCCGCGCTCCGCGCGCCATGGCGCGCGCCACCTGATCGCTCACGGCACCGTGTGTTTCCAGCGCGTCGTCGCCGACAGCCAAGAGCTCGACCTTCGCACGATTGGCATATGCGACGATACCGCCCAGGAAGACCGCCGACACGCCTGGCAGTGCCGGTCAGGAGATGCGCAACCAGACCGCCGGTGCACGACTCGGCTGTGCAGAGAGTGGATATGCCGCGCTGGATCGCCAGATCGCGCAGACATCGCTCGCCATGCACGCGATGCTAGATACCGCGTCGGGTCACATGAGCGTCAGTCATGAGGCGATGCTACACGCCGCGCAGGCGCCCGGTCAGAATGCAGTCTCGAGTCGCCTCGACTCTGCTTGACAGTTCCGTGCCTCCACAAGTACGTTACGACTACGGTGATCAGAAGAAGAGTAGCCGTGTGGTCAGGCGGAAAGCGAGCTGCGGCTGGTGTGAGCGCAGTGGCTCTGGCCGGCGGCGAAGTGCCCTTCTGCGCTGTGTTCCGGAGCGCGTAGCGTCTCGCGTACGGGACACCCGGTTGCCACGGTTATCCGGCGGCGTCAGTGCGCGTGAGCGGCCCGTATCGGTCGGGCAACAAAGGTGGAACC
This sequence comes from uncultured Nitrososphaerota archaeon, assembly GCA_963836465.1. GTDB lineage: Archaea > Thermoproteota > Nitrososphaeria > Nitrososphaerales > Gagatemarchaeaceae > CAWIJZ01. The sequence goes on along the minus strand of CAWIJZ010000038.1, from coordinate 150,916 downwards.
GCGGGAATGGCACCCGCCCTTTGGGGTAGGGTGTTTTTTGATGCCCGTTGTGGCAGGTACGTAAGGAAGCGTTGATGAACAGGATTCTCTCCCAGATGCGCAGAGACATTGCCGTGGTATTTGAGAAGGATCCCGCGGCGAAAAACACTGCCGAGGTCCTGCTGTACCCTGGCTTGCACGCGCTGTGGGCTTATCGGCTGGCTCATCGGCTTTATCCCGAAGAATGTTCCGTTCGTTCCCACGCCTCATTAGCCAGGTCGCGCGGATCATGACCGGGGGTATCGAGATTCACCCGGGTGCCAAGATCGGCGAGCGGTTCTTTATCGACCACGGCTCTGGCGTGGTTATCGGAGAGACGGCCGAGATCGGCGATAACGTGATGCTCTACCACCAGGTCACGCTCGGGGCCACCGGCTGGTGGAAGGACATGAAGTCCGGGCGCGTCAAGCGCCATCCTACCATCGAGAACGACGTCGTGATCGGCTGCGGCGCGAGCATTCTTGGTCCGGTTACCATCGGTGCCGGCAGCAAGATCGGTGCAATGGCGCTGGTCATTGACAACGTTCCACCGGGCTCAATTGTCGTCGGAGCTCCCGGCACGGTGCTACGGCGGTCGCGCATGACCGATGCGGAAGTCGCCGAAACGTCCCGGCACGTGGGTTAGTCGCAGTCCACCGTCGGAATCTGACCTGTTCAGCGAGTCGAATATCAGCTGAGCGCCCAGTACCGTCGGCGAGATGGTCTGCAGACCCATCTCAGCATAAATCTCGCCTCTGAGCGGGTCGTTGACCCTGGGAATCACCTTGGGAACCCCGAATATTTCCCGGGCATATTGGCTGGCGGTGAGATTGCGGTTGTCGCCGCTCGTACAGGCGACGAATACATCCGACTCAGCAAGCCCGGCGTCGAGTTTCAGGATGTCCAGATCCAACCCGTCGCCGTGAACGGTTCGGCCATGGAAGCCGGGTCCAAGGCGCGCGAATGACTCGCTCAGGCGATCGAGCACCGTCACCCGGTGGCCCTTCGCGTCCAGGTCCATTGCCAGTTGCGCACCCATGCGACCGCAACCAAGAATGAACACGATCATGGCAGTATGCTCCCGAGTCCGTACCGGATAGCTTCTCAGTCGATCTCGAAGCTCGACGGCGTAAGAGAAATCATCGAAGTCACTGGTCGTTTCGATGTCTTCGTTGGCTTAAAGGGAAAGTCCCTCGAGGACATTCACAAGCGAGTCTCGGAGTCGATAGGCAAAATCCCTGGAGTGAATCAGTCGGAGATATTCGTGGAAATAGCTACCAGAAGGTCCCCAGTCTCGTTCAAGATTGCACCCTGACATGCATCACTGGTGACGAAAGGCCCGGTCCGCTTCACAAATCCGAATTTCTGGAAGTAGGCATTTGCAGAAATCATCTCCTTCAGTCCATGCCTTCTCATTAGAACCGCATGGGTGCAGTCGTAGGGAGTGACGTTGGTCTCCTTGAAGAGGTTGGTCCCGTCCATGAAATCCGCCACATCAGCGGAGAATTGTCAAGCTGCAGTTAGGCTAATCATGCCCCGAGGAGCCACGATGACGAATCGGAACCCGGGTTTCGAGCAGACAAAAATAAAATTGAAGAAGGTCGGACTGGACTTAGAGATATAAGAGAGGAAGGCGTCGCTGGAACCATGGACCCCTTTGTGCTCGTCGACCAAGCGGTGGCGCAGGGGAAGATACCACAATCGGTAAGCAAGGCACTGAGGAAGAGGTCCAGCTACCTGGTTGGAGCCGTGATGAGAGTTCAGGCGGCCAGCGGACTGAACTATCCGCCGTACTACATTGAGCCCTCTCTCCCAATGGCGACGAGCTCCGTCGAGTTCGGGAGCGCAGGCCTCCTCTACTCCAGGGTAATCCCGACGAGCGTGGGTGATTCTGTGCTCATACTGGTCCAGTTCGCAGCGCCTCTTGTCCTTCACGGGACCAGGGCCACGATCGAGGCTGTAGCAGCCCACGAGTTCACCCACTATGTGGACCTGGTCAGGAGGCTCAGCACAATGACGGTCACCAGCGACGAAGAGGCGGGGACTCTCTTCGAGTCGGGCTACGCTGACACGGAGAGAGTCATCGACCCGAAACTAGTCTTCTCGGAGAGGGCACTCGTAGCTCTCGTGAACAGGAAGTTCAAGGGAGGCCTTGTCGACGATAGCCTCAACTCAAAGGTCAGCGAGAAGTGGATGAAGAAGGGGCTCCCGACGAAGAGCGTCACTCCGAGTGACAACGTCGTTAGGCTCAGCGCGGTGGCCGTGGCGAGGACGAAATTCGACCCGATGGTCCTCCAGAGAATCAAGTCAATCAAGGGTGCGAAGACATGAAAGAAAGACTCTCTCAGGGAGAAAGGGAGTTGCTCTGGGAGGTCGCGACCTCTATCAGCAAGGGCAGGGAGATTGTTTCTGCCTGCGCCTACGGCTCGAAAGTCGCGGGGTACGCCCGCCCTGACTCCGACTACGACATCATAGTGGCCCTGAAGAAGTTCAGGCCGAGGGTGAGGTACAGGTACATCAAGGAGCCGGCGGACGTCTCCGCCCTCGTAGTCGATGAGAAGGGAGTCCAGGACGACGCGGAGAGGGCATCGCTGGGAGAGTTCGTCGCCGGAAGGCTACTGAACGTCTACGAACCAATCACGGATGACGGCTTCTTCAGAAGGGCGGAGGTCGACTACAAGAGGAGGGTCGCTCTGGAGGGGCTGCTCGAGCTCGCGGCCGACAACGGTGAGTTCGCGCAGGACCTGATAATCCCGTTCGACTACCTCCTGTTCGATAAGCTTCACAAGAGGGCGTTCGTCTACCCCCCCGCGTTCTACAGCTACGTAAGGACATACACCTGCAGCCAAGGCAAGGAGAACAGGGCCGTCAGCGTCGAAGGTTTCAGAGAGGCAGCCGCTTCGCTCGAGGAAGAGGGAATAGTCACGATTGAGAGCGACGCGGTCAGGATACGGCGCGACAAGATGAAGGGGAGCGCCTTCAGCAGGTTTCTCGCCCTCTTCAACCTGACGACGAGAGGGGTAGCGCAGTACGCAGTGCACGGCTACGCTGGCCAGGTTGGGCTGGGCGTCTTCAAGAACGAGACGTTCTCGAAGCTTAGGCGGATGCGGGAGAAGGTTGAACCTCCGCCAGAGCTTCAGAACCCCAGAGTTCTTCTCAGGCTTGACGAGGGTAGGGTCTTCGGCAGCTCGGGGGACGTAGCGCCGGAGCTGGCCAGGGCAGAGGGTTTCACGAAGTACACGCATCACGAGAAGAACCTAGGCGAGGTCTACTCCACGAGGAGGCTCCTCACGATTGCAGGGCCCAAGCAGGTGAAGTACGTCGTCAAGCACTTCGCGGACATCCGTTCAATCAAGTGGGCCCTGGTCGGCGCCTGGGCAGCCTCAATGAGATTCAGCATGTCGCCGCAGGCCCGGCTTCACAGGGAGTACGCCGCGACAAGGGCTCTGCGGGAGCACGGCATCAACACACCCAGAATCGTAGGGGTCGCAGTCGCCGACAGGGTTCTGGTCACAGAGTACATCGAAGGTACCACGCTGACCCAGGAGATCGAACTGAACCTCCGCGAGAAGACCAAGGAGACGGAGAGCATCTTCAGCTACGGGAGAACTCTCGCACTCGTTCACAGAGCGGGGTTCGCGCTAGGCGACGCGAAGGCGAGCAACATCGTCATCAAGGACGGGCATGTCTACTTCACGGACCTGGAGCAGGCCGTTGAGGGCGGTGACGCTACCTGGGACATCGCGGAATTTCTGTACTACACGGCGAAGCTCTCCATGAAGGAGGACGGAATGAGGAGGGTCGGCGAGGCATTCCTGCGGGGGTACACGCAGGAGGGTGGGAAGGAGGTCGTCGCGAGGGCAGCGAGCGCGAAGTATCTAGCTCCCTTCAGACCTTTCATCACGCCCCAAATGACAAGGATGATCAGGGAATTCTTGCAGACCTACTCCAAATAGGCCGGTGCCTTCTCGTGAAGTGCGCGGAGCTCCTGTTGAGGAACCTGCTCAGGACCTGTTTCTGAAGCTCGTGTACCCGCAGTGACCGCAGGTCAGCCGGTCCTTGTGTTCTGCCATGAAATAACCGTGGCCGCACCTCGGGCACTCCTTGCGGAGGCGTTCCGCTGACGTCTCGGAGAGCTTGTAGAGCTTCCAGACCTGGACGTTCGCCCTCGGCTTCCTTTCCTTCCTCACTTTTCGTGGCTTAGGTGCCTCCTCTGCGCCTGGAGGGGCCACGGCGGTCGGTCCGGGCGCTGTTGCTGCGGCTGGTGGCGGATTCGCAGCTAGTGCCTTCTCTTTCTCTTTGGCTGACATCTATTACTTCGCCTTCGGTTGCTCTGCCTTCTTCTTCGCCTGCTTCAATGCTTCTCTCTCCTCCTTGGTGAGCAGTCGCAGGGCGAGGTGCTTCTGGTGAAGAACCTTCATCACGTCGTCCGATTGATAGACGTGGAAGACCCCGACGAGGTTCCTGGATCCTGACCCGGTTCTTAGCGCGATAAGCCCCACCTTCGACTGGTCGACTTTCAGCTCGTCAGCGACGAGCTTGACCGCGTCCTTCCTGGAGAGTGCACCCGCCTTGTCTCCAAAATTAACCCTGAGTTCGGTCCTTCCCAGGAGCTTCGAGTCCGTCTTCTCAAGTACCTGCATTGGATTTCCACCTCCAGCGCTCTGGCTTAATAAATGAAGCTCTCATGGGAACCCGCTTTTCTGGAAAGCAGCGCGTACCAGCTGTGCATTCATACTTCTACTCGGTCGAAGCAATTCTGCCGCAACGTGGGCGGCATAGAAATGGCTGTTGACGTGACGTCCTCCCACGAGAGCGACTTCATTATTGATGCCGCTCTCCAGCGAGCTTCCTCGACTGCGCAAGTCCTAAATAATTTCGCAATCGAAACCTCGCGCCAATGGTCGTAACAATTGATCTGAGCGGAAAGGTAGCATTCGTCACCGGTGCTGGTCAAGGCATCGGACGTGCGTGCGCGCTGACTCTAGCGAGGGCAGGAGCGAACGTGGTGGTACCAGACTTGGATCTGCCCACGGCAGAAAAGACAGCGGCAGACATCAAAGCGATGGGGAACGATGCTCTGGCGATAAGGGCGGACGTCAGCAAGCCGGAGGATGTGGACCGGATATTCCAGAAGGGTTTGCAGAAATTCGGGAGAGTCGACATCCTAGTGAACAACGCAGGCGGGGGCTGGGGAGGGCGAAAGCCCTTCTTTGAGCAGCCCCTTGAGGGGTGGAGGAGAACCATCGATGTCAGCCTCATAGGCCTGTGGATGTGCTCGAAGGCTGCTGTGACTGATATGATTAAGCGGAAGAGCGGCAAGATTGTGAATATCGCCTCCGTAGCAGGAAAGGTCGCGCTGCGGCTGCAGGCGGATTATGACGCCGCGAAGGCGGGAGTGATCCGGCTGACGGAGGTGATGGCGATGGAGGTGGCGCCCTACAACATCTACGTCAACGCCGTCGCGCCGGGAAGCACCGCCACCGCCAATATGAAGGAGTTCATCTCAGAGAAAGGGAGAGGGAAGGGTGGAGGTCCTGACTGGTATGATAGGTTGATGAAGTTCATACCGATGGGACGACAAGCCGAACCACAGGAAATAGCAGATGCAGTGCTGTTTCTCTGTTCAGACCTAGCCAGCTACGTAACCGGGCACACAGTGGTCGTTGATGGCGGCTGGACTGCTGGCGGTCAGATAAGAGACTTCTAAGAAAGATCTTCCCACTGCCGAAGCAGGCGGTCTCGTTGACAGATGACACCAGAATGACGGAATAGTTGCCGCTCTGTTTGTTGTAGGAGCCCGTACCGTTCCACATCCACGGAACGATGTAACAAACCTATAACTTTGAAAAAATCCTACGCATGCTCACATATTTCCAGAATTCCTGGCGGAATGAAATCGTGATAAGTCTGCATCGCCCAAATCTCTAATTGAGCCTGAGAAGAGGTAGTCGAAGGGCGTCACAGGAGGGGCATCTTCTCGAGAATTCTTGCGGCCCTCCCCCTGCTCGTCTCGTTCACGGTTACCAGAACGACTCCAACACCCGGCTGGCCGTAGTAGATGACCGAACCATCCGGGGCGTGTGCGAGAGCGGGAATCGTCATCAGGTCCTCCTCGCCGTCGACCAGAATCCTGATAGGCTTCCTATTATCCTCGAAGGAGCGCCGAGTGGCAGCGATCGCACGGTTCGTCAGCATCCCGGCTGGGTTCTTGACCTTGATCTGTTTCCTGTATGGCGCCTCCGGCTGCTTCCTCTGCTTCCTCTGCTCCCTGGCGTCGACAATCTGGATGTCAGGGGTCCTCCCGAGGGCCTCCATCGTGTCAGTGACCCTGTCCCCGACAGTAACAACAAGAGGAGCACTCTCCAGGATTCTGCGGAAGGACGGTGAGTTGACCTGCTCCGGCATAAAGACTGTGCCAAGTGGCCTCTTGAGACGTCTTCGCAGGTAAGGCGTCAGCGTCCGCTCACGCTGGGCCAAGGGGGGCTCAGCTTACCTTGAGTGCGTATCTTCCCGGTACAGTTATCCCCAGAGTCTGTGCCACGTTGGAGGTAGCGACATCGAGGATTATCACGAGGCCGGACCACTCGTCGCTCATCTCGGTGGACTTGCAGTGGGGGCAGATCTTCTCCGTCGTCAGCGTCTTGCACTTTCTGCACGCGTACTCCTTCATGATCTCCACCTACTGGGCCGCTCTGGCCACTGCCTTCTGCTGCTTCTGCGCCTTGGCCACATCTTCATCTATCCACTCGAGCGCTCCGAGGTAAGGCTGCCTGCAGGTGACCCCTATCTTGCCCATCGATATTCCGTGCCCCAGGCTGACGGCTGTCGTCCTCACCCTGACCTTGCTCCCGACCTTAAGCGACCTCTTGCTCTGCGCGGCCGTTATCACTCCCGACTTCACATCGCTCGTCAGATAGTCGTCCATTATCTGGCTCAGGTGCAGGAGAGCGTCCGTGGGACCTATCCTCACGAAGGCACCGAAGTCTGTTATCTCAACCACTTCGCCCTCAAGGATCTCCTGCTTCAGCGGGTAGAAGGCGAGCACCTGGAACTTGGCCTTGTGGTAGGTCGCACCGTCGCTCGGAATTATCTTCCCGATGGGATCTATCTTCACGTTCGTGACGAGGATGAGGTAGCCGTATTCGGCACTGATGGTGCTTTCGTACTTTATCTTGAGGAGCTCAAGAGCCACATTTTCGAGAGGGCTACCGAACCTGTTGGGTGGAACCCTAACGACATCGGATAATTCAATTATTTGGAACATACCCTAGGGGAGCGCCCCAAAAGTCTCTACGGTTATAAAACTTCACTGCTACCATACATAAACCCTTCGGCCACGCAGGGTTACGTAGCGCATCCCGAGCGCCTTCAGGTGGCGCAGCATCTCTCTGTCCATGGTCGCCACGAGGGCGTCGTTCTCCGCGGCCCACGAGAGCACGTTGCCGTCGGCAGAGCCGCTTGATGCCCCACTAATTCGCTCGAAGCTTGACCCCAGCTCGGCGGCGAGTGAGGCGTACCTTCCCCTCTTTCCACCCTTCGACGCCAGACGCGCGAGCTCGGCCCTTGTGCTGTCAAGCATCACTGGCTTGAATGCGCCGATCTTCTCCCTCATATCCTCGTACCACGTGGTCGGCCTCTCCACCACTGAGATAAGGAAGCTGGAGTCGAACACTACACTCTGCAATTATCTGATAACGCCAGACCCGATCAGGCGCCACCTCTCGGCGATCCTCCTGCTGATGGCGACTCTGGAGCCAACCTCCGCTGAGACTGGACGCTTGAGGTCGAGCTCCGCTATCGACTCCCTCGCAGAGGTGACGCTGCTGAGGGTCGATGCCGTGCCTATGTTCACCCTGAGGGCCTCCCCGGGCCTCACCTTCTCCACCTTCACTGGCTCAGCGGAGCCGACGGCGATCTCGAAGAGCTGAAGCTCGATTCTCAGGTGCGACCACACCGCTGGGAGTGTCCCAGGCTTTCCAATAAGACTGCCCACCATCTGATCGCCCTTGGTCAGCGTGGGGTCGAGGTTTGTCCCCACCGCAATCAGTCCTCCGGGTCCAACGCTCTGCTGCATGCCCACGCCCGTTCCGAGGGATGCCACTTTGGTCAGGAGTGACTCGTACTTCCCCGACCTCTCTTCGGGCAGTCCTGGGAGAATCTCAATCTCGTCCTCTACGCGAAGTTGCCCACGGACCAGGCTCCCTCCCAGCACTCCACCGTGCATCTGGGAGACATCGGTGCCTGGTATGTTGACGTCGAAGCTTCTGAGGACGTACATCAGGGAGTTGGCCCCCGGGTCCCTCTGCGGTGTGGGTATCGTCTCTTCAATGGCCTCGATCAGCACGTCTATGTTGGCGTGGTGCTGGGCCGAAATCGGTATGATCGGTGAATCGGCTGCGACAGTATTGCCCACGAAGGCTCGAATCGCGTCGTAGTTCGTCTTTGCCTGGGCATCGTCCACGAGGTCAATCTTGTTCTGCGCAATCACTATTCTCTTCATGCCGAGCATCTCCAAGGCGAGCAGGTGCTCCCGCGTCTGGGGGCGTGGTACGGGCTCGTTAGCGGCAATGACGAGTATCGCCCCGTCCATCAGTGCCGCCCCAGCGAGCATGTTCGTCATCAGGCTCTCGTGCCCCGGGCTGTCCACAAAGCTCACGGCTCTCTGCAACTTCCCCTCATGGCCGCACACTGGACAGAGCGGCGAGGTGGAGTACGCTTCGGGCGGAGGGGTGTCAGGACACCTGTAGAAGGCCGCGTCTGCGTAGCCGACCTTTATCGTGATTCCCCGTTTCAGCTCCTCGCTGTGGGCGCTCGCCCAGACTCCGGTAATCGCCTGGACTAGGCTAGTCTTTCCGTGGTCTACATGCCCACTGGTCCCTATGTTGCACTCAGGCTGCTTGGGAATCCTCCTCTGGTCGACTGAGACTGCCTCTTCAGTCATGAGATTCGTTGAAGTCCGCGGTTTCGCATAATTAAAGGTGCTGAAGCGATTGTGGAATGAGCAGCACTTTGTACCGGGACGGAAGAAGACCCCGGGACGTGGAGTTCGAAAGAATAGCGGTAGAGCTGCTCGCTTGAATGCCAGATGGCAGTGAGCTGAATCTTACTAGGAGACCTTTACCACGTTTATCTGGTAGATTTCGTCCGTTATCGTGTTCCCTCTCACGAGCTTCCGCCTTTTCTCTCCCTCCTCCGACTTCTTGAAGCCGATCCCTCGCGTGAGAAGGACGTACCTCTTCACTCCACCCGAGATGTCCGACCTCATCGGGAAGCCCGCCCTGTCGCTCCCTCCCGTTATCTTGACCTTGGATGGGTAGCTAGCGCTGCTGGCGTCCACGATGTCGCCTATCCTGTGGCCCACGAAGACCTGGGCGCTTGAATCCTTCAGTTCGAGGACCTCCGACTTCCCTGTCTTGGAATCGGATATCACAAGCTTGAACTGGGCCATGACTTTCTCAGACCCCCAGCCGGTTGCCTTTTAAGTCGATTGTTCGTTCAAAAGCCGTACAGCGGATCCAGGGCGGAGCGGATTCCAACTATTTCCTCCAGTGCCTGCCTATCGTCTTCAGAGAGCGAACTGGCGAACTTCGTGCGGAGCAGCCTTGCCTCGTGGCTCGTCGGGAAGGTGTAGAGATCGTCGTTCTCCTTGATTTGTCTGCCGAGAGTCGGTCCCTTGACAGAGATGGCCACCTGAGCCCCCACCCTGGCCTCTTCGATGGGCTTTCCCTGGTCCTGGATCTGCTCGAGCACGCCCAACTCCTTTCCGTCGGCACTCATTAACCGCGTCTTCGGTCTGAGCCGCCCTGCGAGCACCTCGACCCCGAATATCGCGGGGTCGTTTCTCCTGAAGAAGTTCCCCGGAAGGGCCTTAATCTTGGCCGGAAGCATCAGCGATGAGATGGCCATGCGCTCATCTTCTGACCTCTTCTGCTCCGCCCACTGCCTGTAGTTCTCGATTACCTCGTAGATCACCTCCGAGAGGAAGAGCCTGGCCTGCGAGGCGCTCTCCTTGGCGTCCGCGCGAACCTTCACGTCGAATCCCAAGATCACACCCAGATACGGATCATGGTCCGCAATCATCGTAGCCTCCGCTATGTCTGTCTTGGAGATGTCTCCGATGTCCGAGAGCCTCACAGGAATGTTGCGGTCCTTGAGCATCTTCAGGAGCGCCTCAAGCGCGCCGATGCTGCTCGCCTTGACCGTCACGCCCATAGTGTCCTTGCTGGTTCCCAGCACGAGAAGATCCTTCTCCGCGTCTGCCTTCGCAGCTTCGTACTCCTGCTCATCCGAGAAGGCGATCACGGGCGTTCCGGGGATGACCCCTTCGAGGTCCGGAGAGACAAGTTTGACCCCCGCGGCCGAGAAGACCTCCTCCACAGAGGTGAACTTGTCCCGGGGGTCCCGCATTTCGTCCAGCGGCTTGGGCATAAAGAGCGCTTTCACTCTGGTCTCGTGCCCCCCGTCCCGCTTGACGACTAGGATTCTGTCGCCGACCTTGAGCTTTCCGTGCGTCAGAATCACGTTTGCCGTCTCGCCGATGCCGAGCTCCTCCTGGAGCTCCAGAATGATCCCTCTCCCGCCACTCTTCTCCTCGATTACGGCGAGTTTGCCCTGAAGGAACTGCTGGGCCAGCCCTATGAGCATGGCCAGGAGCTCAGGGATTCCGACGCCGTAGCGCGCTGAAACGGGTACGATGGAGACCTGCTTCCTGAAGTCCTTCACGCGATAGAAAGCATCCGACTCGAACCCTTGACCCGAGAGGCCGCCCACCACGTTGTACAGCCTCTCCTCCAGCTCGTCGCTCACCTCAGGCGGCTGTTCTTTCAGGACACTGAGAAGGTATCCCTTGCTCTCCTTCCTCCAGCCTCTGATCATGTCTATCTTGTTGAGAGCGACAAGGAAGGGAACCCTCCTCTGCTTCAGGATACCTATGCTTTCGAGCGTCTGGTTCTCTAGTCCCTTCTGAACGTCCACAACGACGATTGCGATATCGGCAGCCGAGCCTCCCCGCTGCCTGAGGTTGGAGAAGACTTCGTGTCCCGGGGTGTCGATGACGAGCAGACCTGGTATCTTGAGCTCTCCACCCGTCTTTGTGAGGATCGGCCCGCAGATGGACTCGAGTGTCTCCATGGGGAAGAAGCTGGCTCCTATCTCCTGGGTGATGCCACCGGCCTCCCTTGCCTGAACCCCCGTTCCCCTTATCTTGTCCAACAGAGACGTGTTGTGGACTGTCAGACTGTTGGCCAAGAAATTGTGTGTTTCGGGAACAGTGAAATCAAACACTGTGAATTCGCCTTCGAGGTTCTCTAGACCGGAAACTCTCACCATGCTGTAGTTCTCCAGCAGTGGACTCAGAGGTTCATTCTTGTAAGTGGGAACTGCATCAAGCATTCTTGTTGGGAAGTCTTTGCTCAGTCGATCGTAACGTTCGCAGCTGGTCAGCTGAAAGTGTCTATCCCAAAGCACACTGTAGTCAGCACGAACCGACCGAATGAAGTCCCCAGGGATGGATGTGAGCTCGAAAACCCGATTCGTTTCCGAGGCAACTGCTCTCCTTCTCGCGGCGTCCATCTTCGACCTGTCGTGAAAACCAACGCTCACCACAAACGCCGAGACGTTCCTCTTGCCACTAATCAAGATCTCCTTCGAATGTTTTCCCTTCCCGAAGTAGGCGAGGCACCCAAATCTCTGCAGTAGCATTGGGATTTGCTTCATCAGTTCAACGCTCTCGCACTCCACACCGATATTCCGTCCAGTCTGCACGAATCCTTCTGCGTCAAAGAAACCGCGTAAGAAAGCGGCCACAAGGTCGTCTGGCATCATGGAGATGATTTCTGGAACGTGAAGAATTCTCGGCTTGTCGTGCAGCGGGTAATCAAAGATGTCGATGAGAAACCTCGCCAGAGACTCGCCACCCTTGTGCGATACGATGAAGGAATTTCGTCGCCAAGCTTGCCCCGCACCGACGCCAAACGCGACGAGCAAGCATTTCTTGTACTCCTCAATTATGTCCTTCGATACTTGGGAAAGATGTGCGGACCCGGCTAGTCCGTCTCCGTAAAGGAGACCGATGAGGTACAAAAGGGCGACGAACTGCTCCCTTGTCCCGGGAAGGCCTATCCATGGCGAAACATGACTAGCTCGACCTTTCCTCGAGGCGAACTTCACTGACTCGATCCCATCGTAACCTTCAGCATATGTGAAGCCGATTTTCAGTAACACATTGCGGAATACGCTGGCCCGATAGTATCCCTTCGTTACATGGAGGTAGAACTGCGAATCTCCAATCTCTGCACCGAAAGCGTACACCCTTCCACGACAGAAGTCAGTTATTCGTCTGTTAAGCTCAGGATTGGCACGGACCAGAAAATCATCCGTAAGAGTTGAGAGAATGCGCTCTTTGACAACTGTGAGGCTATTCTGCATCACCGGAGACTTGACTGGCAGAAGGAGACAGTCGCCAAGCGCGAGCTTCTCCGCCTCAACGTAGTTCACCTCTCCTGAACTTGACATTACGAGAAACTTGTGCTCTGGTGTGGTCTTGACTTCGTAGCCAGCCTTCGTCTGGACCCGTACAAGACGGTCTGCACGAAGCTTCCAAACGTGCGACACACGCTTAGATACGACCCTGCCGTCAGCATCGGTAGAAAGCACATCTAGGTTCTTGGCTTCGTGGACCACGCCATCAGGCTTCTTTTGTATAAGGCCTGTCTTGAACTTCTCGAATACGGTCTTAGCCTCGACGATTCGGCCGTCTGCGAGTTGGATGAGTGTATCGCCACTAACGCATTTGCCGGCGTCTGTATGTCCCAGCACTACAACCACTGGTTGACGGAGGCGTTTCTCGGGTTGGGACATGGTCGTTCAAACTTGCGCCTGTTTTGCAGGCGCTCCCGATAATATACTTATCTTCGCTGCCGCTACGAAAAGAACGCCTTGCTCTCCTTTTCAAAGCTCTCGCGTGAGTCGGAGGCGTGAATCGCGTTGTCCAGGAGCCCAGTCGCGAAGTCTCCCCGTATGGTCCCCGGAGCGCTCTCCCAGCTCCTCGTCGAACCTATCATTCTCCTCACCAGAGCGATTGCATCCCTACCCTCGAGCACCGCTCCGACGACTGACCCGCTCGTAATGAAGGAGACGAGGTCGTCGAAGAAGGGCTTACCCGCGTGGACGCTGTAGAACTCCTCGGCCTTCGCCTTGGTCACGTTCTGCATCCTGAGCTGGACTATCTTCAATCCCTTCCTCTCAAACCTGGAAAGTATCTCCCCAGTGAATCCCCTGGAAACAGCGTCGGGCTTGACAACGATGAGGGTCCTTTCGACCGGTGGCAGCGACACGCGCTATCTACCGTCCGCTCCTCGCCCACTTCAGCTTCCTCGGGTCCCGCTTGAGCTTGAGGTCGTTTACCCTGCACTTAGACGAGCAGTAGGCCCGCGTGGAACCGTCGTTGCGAACTAGCAGCTGGCCAGTCCCGAGATGAATATCCTTCCCGCAAAAAGCGCACCGCTTAGGAGAATACAAAACAAGTTATCACCCGTTCACTGTGTTAGAGTTGCAGGGCTCGTAGGTTTGCCATATAAACAGAGCGATGAAGAAGAGCGGAAGGTTAAGAACACCTCCAATCTCGGAGTACGTGGACGCATCGGAAGGTGACCTGAAGGACCGCCGGGGCTTCTGGAACGCCCCGAGAAGACTGAGAAATAATCATATACAACTACGATAGCAGACTAGACTAGTTTTTTGCTAGCGGATCTTGCGAGCTTCTCTTTCTGTATCTCTCAGGAGTAGAATATCGCTCAGCTTTATCGGACCTTTTACATTCCTAGTAAGAATTCTTCCCTTCTCTTTCCCCTCGAGTATCTTGACGCGCACCTGAGTTATCTCGCCCGCGACACCCGTCCTGCCGACTACCTGAACGACCTCAGCCGCGGTGACTCTCCCCTCTGCCTCCTTCCTGCTCATTGCTTGCCTCGCACCCGAGCCAGTTCCTGGGTTACCTGCTCGAGAATTTGCTGCCCTTCCCCGCTATCGATTACGGCAGCAGCGGCGGTCGGAACGTCGATTCCGATGGCCGCGCCGAGCTGGTCCTTGGATGAGACGAAAACAAAGGGTATCCTCTTCTCGTCACATAGCATCGGCAAGTGAGCGACAACCTCTGGAGGCTGAACGTCCTCGGCAATCACAACGAGCTTGGCGAGCCCTCTCTCGATCCCCTTGGTCGTCTCGTTTGTGCCCTTCCTGACCTTTCCGCTCCTCGATGCCTGTCGCAGAACCTCGTATGCGGCTTCGGCAACTTCCTTAGGAGTCTCGAACTTCACAAAGTATGGTTTGGGGGTCATCTTGAACTAAAATCGCCTACACGGCCTCGCGGGAGCTCGGATATAAGCTTGGTTAGTCGAGCAGTCCCGTCGCGACAGGGACGAGGCGAAGAAGGGTATAAGGAAGAGAAAGAGAAGCCTCACCGACCTCGAAGTTCCTCTGCTTGGTCGCTGCCGCGAAGGGGATAAGCAGGTATGACGTATCGGTGAACAACAGGGAGCTCTTCAGGAGAGCGATGCCTTCCACAATGGAAGATCCCGCGCGTTTCGGGATCTAGCAACCACGACGTCATCTTCCCGTTCAAACAGACCGCAGGCAGGAATGCTCCCGATGGGTTACTAGTCGAGAGATGGAGATCAGGTTACAAGTTCGCATGTGGGAGCGACTGGGTCCAGTACGTCAAGTCGGTCGAGGCGTTCAAACACCTGGAGCGAATGCCGGAGTACGGATGCCGTCGCCCGGCCAGATCGGAAGGGTCGGGGCGTAGGGCACTGTCAGTTGTGGGTCAGAATGCATACGTCCTTGGAGTCAACCCTGCAGAACCCGTACCGGGGGAACTGGATAATATCATCCACCGCCAATTTCGCGAAATAAGGTTCGACCAACCCCTCGCGTACGATGAGGCTGTCTTTGTTGAAGGTGCCGTCCTCGCGGTACAGCTCCGAAGGCTCGAGCACCCTGAGCGCCAGATGTCCGGGACCGACCCACTGAACCTTCCTAGTCTCCCTTATGAGTTCGTTTCCTGCGTAGCTGGCACGTCCTCCGCCCGGGTCTTTCGAAATGAGCTTCAGGTTGCAGAGGTCCATCAGGCGAAAGACCTCTCCTACGCTCAGCTTCTCTAGGTCGTCCGACGGGATATGGACTTCGTTCCCCACGGCGACCTTCCTCCCTCCCAGGTCCCTCTCGGGATGAAACGGAATCACAACCTCCTTCGAGGGCGCTCCGTCAACGATGAGCTTCACCGGCTCAGGGACAAAGAAGAGCCTCTTCGAGACTGGGTCGAGGAGCTTCCTGTTGACAGCGAAGAGCAGGCTCCAGTCATATTTGTGCTCCGCCTTGGTGTATCCCACCTGGAGAGTGAACTCCCTTATCGCTTTCGGGACTATTCCCCTTCTCTTCACTCCCTCTATCGTTGGCATCCGGGGGTCGTCCCAGCCGGCAACTAGTCCCTCTTGGACCAGAGGCCTCAGGAGCCTCTTCTGGACCGGAGTGCCCTTGAAATTGAACCTGGAGAACTGGGTCACATTCACACCTCGGAACGAGAGGAGTTCTCGGAGGTGGCCCTGCAGGTCGACGTGAAACTCCGAACTTCTCAATATGTGCGTAATGCCGCAGATCTCGTCCTCGATCACAACTTCCAGATCATAGACGGGCCAGACGCTGTATTTCTTGCCTGTTAGGGGGTGCTCCTCCTCTATTATCCGGAAGATGTTTGGGTCGCGCATGGAGTAGTCTAGGCTCGCGAGGTCTCCCCTAAGCCGTATCACGACCTCGCCCTGTTTCACCCTCCTCGAGAGCATCGCCTCCCAGAGGGAGAGGTTCTTCTCGACCGACTGGGCCCTGTGCTCGCAAGGCGTGCCGTCAAACCTGAGCGTCTTGACCTTGGCGGCATCGCAGGAGCAGGCGTACGCCTCACCCATCTCAAGCAGCCTTCGTCCGTGGCCGTAGATGATCTCGATGTCGCTCGAGACGCTCTTCTCTTCGTCCCAGTCAATCCCTAGCCACCGGTATCCCCTCCTGAAGCTCTCGTAGAACACATTCTGCACCTTCTTGGGGTTCGTGTCCTCGAACCTTAGCCAGAGCTTCCCCGAGTAGGTCTCCCTGTAGATGTAATTGATCATGCCAGCCATGGCGTGACCAATGTGCATGTACCCCGAGGGCTCCGGAGGAAGCCTGAGGACGACCGCGCCTTTCTCGGCGTTGGGTAGGGTTGGGAGCCCCTCCCGCTCGCTGCTCTTCTGCTCCACGAGCGAACCGGGATAGCGCTCGCTGAGGAGCGCCTCCTGCTCCTGCAGTGACATGGAGTTCACCTTATTGACAGCCTTGGAGGCCGCCGCGGCCACGAGTCTCGCCGACATCTTGAGCTCAGGGAACTCGCCGATGACCCTGCTGATGACTGCACCCGCCTCCGCCTTTCCAGAGTGCCTGATCGCGTTGATCAGGGCGTTCTTCTCGACCGATGCCCGCGCCTGCTCGGGGAGCTTAGGAGCTTCGCTTCCCTCTACCACTTGCGGTCAACCGCGAATCTCGCCACGTCGTCGATGAGCGTCACCCACTTCGCGTCACCCCGCCACGACAGCCTCTTCAGACCGGCTCTCGCCTCGTCTACCAGGCTCCTTGCCTTTTCCCTCGCGTAGTCTATCGCACCGTACTTGTAGATGAGGTCGAGCACCTGCCCTACGTCTGTCTTCTCCTCCCTCTTCTTGTTCATTGTCGCGATGACGCTCCCCCGTTCGGTCTCGGTGCATCGGCTCAGAAGATGGATCAGGATCAGCGTTCTCTTCCCCTCGAGCAGGTCCTCGGCGATCTCCTTCCCGTACTTCCCATCTCCACAGAGGTTGAGGGCGTCGTCCTGGATCTGGAACCCCACTCCCAGCTTGGTTCCTATCGGCACGAGCGACTCGATGTCCCGTTCGTCTGCGTCTGCTATCAGCGCCCCGAGGCGGAGGGGTGCAATCGAGGTGTACCAAGAGGTCTTCTTGGTGCTCATCATGTAGTAGTCATCCTCCCGCAGGTCCCACCTCTTCCCTACAACCCAGCTGAGCTCGACGTGTTGGCCCTCTGTCGTCTCGTTTATCATCCTGTAGAACTCGTCGAGTATGCGTAGTGCCTTCTGCGGGCCCAGCCTGCTCCTATTCTCGAGGAGCGCACCCCACATCCTAGCGTGAAGAGCGTCGCCCGCGTTGAGCGCGAGCGCCCAGTCGTACTTCTTGTTAAGGACGGGTGAGCCCCGTCTCATCTCCGAAGCGTCCTCGATGTCGTCGTGTATGAGGATCCAGTTGTGGAAGAGCTCGAGTGATGCGGCAGTGATTAGGGCATCATCTTCTTTTCCCCCGAAGGCCCTGCAGCTCGCAACACAGATGAGCGGGCGAAGCCCCTTCGCCGGCCTCTGGGGATAGTCGCGCATCATCCTGTAGAGAAGGTCGATTTCTCTGCAGCTGTCCGATTTGGGGAGTAGGCGGTCAAGTATCAGGCTGTCGACTTCCGCCTTTACCCTAGTCATCTCCGTCGCCAAGTCTCCCATGGGCTTACTACCTACGAGCCGACCCAGTACGACAACGGCGGTGTGATAACCTTTCTGACGTTCCTCAGCGACTGGATGCTGTCCGATCCAGTGACGAGCAACGCCGTCCTCAGTTGCAGGACGAGGTCTCCTACGAACGCCTTGAGGGATTCCCTCCCGTCCATGGCGCTCTTCAGCATCGGTGACGCTAGACCGCAGGCATCAGCGCCAAGCGAAAGGCACTTCGCCACCTCGAGCCCGTTCCTTATTCCTCCGGAGGCGATGACAGGCAAGTGGACGGCTCTCTTTACTTCAACGAGAGCGGCTGCCGTTGGGATGCCCCAGTCCCAGAAGACCTCGCCGAGGCTAACCTTCTCCTCCATCGACCTGCTCTCTGCCCTGTGCCTCTCCACCGCTGCCCAGCTGGTCCCTCCCGACCCCGATACGTTGATCGCCTTCGCCCCCGCCATCTCGAGCCTGACGGCGGTCTCCTTCGAGATTCCAGCACCGACTTCCTTGACCATGACAGGGACGCCGAGACCCTTTGAGAACTCTCGTATCTTTGCGAGAACGCCTCTGAAGTTGTGCTCGCCCTCCGGCTGAATGATCTCCTGAAGTGGGTTCAGGTGTATGGCGAGAGCATCGGCCTTAATCATGTCGACGAGCTTCTTCGCGTCTTCGAGCGAGAAACCCTTGGCGAGCTGTGCGCCGCCGATGTTCGCAAAGAGGAATATCGAGGGGGCGTTAGTGCGAGTGACGGAGTAGGTCCTGGCCATCTCCTCCGAGAGGAGTCCCGCTCTCTGGCTCCCCACACCCATTCCGAAGCCCATCTCCTCCGCGACGCTCGCCAGGATCCCGTTCACCTTCTCAGCGATGGGAGCCCCGCCAGTCATCGAGTCTACAATGATGGGCGCCTTCAGCTTGTGCCCGAGGAGCGACACCGATGTGTCTATCTCGCTCATGTCCAGCTCAGGGAGTGCGTTGTGTACGAGGTGGACACACTCGAGGAGGGTGCTTCCCTCTCTCGCCTGGACATTCTTCGTCAGGACAACATCTATCCCTTCTTCCTTCCTCTTGATTACTTCTTGGCCCTTGGGGTCATCATTCCTCGACACTACGACGGACCCTTACTATTGTACCGTGGAAGCTCACCATCTTTAAGGCTTTGGCGAACTCGGCCGAACTCTTGCCGGAGACGAAGGCTGTCTCGACTCCGAGAGCGGCTATCCTGGACGCTTCCTTCAGCTTCAGCCTGATACCGCCGGTAGCGTCGTCCGCTCTTCCGAGCTTCAGGCGCCCAATTCTACTCGTCGCCAGCTCGGCTATCAGCCGACCCTCCTCGTCGTAGATGCCCTCCGCGTCGAGAACGAAGATGCATCTCGCGGGGCGGAGGAGTCTGCATAGCTCGTAGGCGATAGTATCCCCGGACAGGATTCTGAAGCCACTCCCGTCGTGGACTACATCACCAAAGGTCACTGGAGCGAGCCCCGCATTCAGAAGCGCCCGGATCCACGAAGCCGGGCCGCCAATCTCCAGAAGCAGGTCGAACGGAGAGAAGGGGTACGGGTTCATCCCAGCTTCGGCGAGCGAGGAACAGACCAGTAAGTTCAGCCTGTACATCGCTGCCCTCGTTTCAGCCACGCCGGCGGCGCTGCGCCTCGGAGCTCGGGAGGAGAGGCCGTACTTCTTCGCCGCTGTGTGCCCGAAGGAGCCGCCACCGTGCACGACAACGACTCTCCGACCCGACAGCACCATCTCCCTCGCGAGTCGGAGCACGGCTTCGCCTCGATAGGTGAACGGGGACGACTTGTCCGTAACGACGGAACCTCCCAGCTTGACCACGATTGGCGCTACTCTTCCTTCGTCCAAGACCTCACTCCTTCCGAAGGAATCGTCGCGAGAAAACACTTGTAGCCGCTCTCGCTCAGCTGGCGGCGCAACTGCTCCGCTTCTCGGCGTGGAGGGAGCGCCAGTACACACCCACCCCCACCTGCTCCCGTCAGCTTGGCGCCCGTACAGCCGAGTGAGAGGCAGTTTTCCACGATGTCGTCGAGCTCCTTGTTGCTGGCGCCCACCCTGTCCAGCAGGGCGTGATTCAGGGTGATGATCTTGCCGAGCTCTTCCAGGTCAGACTCTACAAGTCTCATTGAGGCCTCCTCGGAGAGCATGCTCACCGCTTCGCAGAGACGTGCGAAGGTCTTGGGGGTCCTGATCTTGTTGGCCGAGACCCTGTTGATCAGCTTGCCCGTGTTCCTGATCTCGCCGGAGAAGACTATCAGGAGGTTGACAGGCGAGGGAAGAATCACCTTTCTCGGGGCCTCTCCGGGCCTGAACAGGATGACGCCCCCGAGAGTCGAGACATTGACGTCCACCCCCGAGGGCCTCCCGTGCACCTCTCGCTCCCCGACCATCGCGCTCTCTATGATCGACCCCAAGTCCAATTCCCATCCCTCAAGCCTGGACAGTGCGGCGACCGTGGCAACCATCGCCGCGGCCGAGGAGCCGAGGCCCGCTCCTGAGGGTACGTCGGAGGTGAGCTTGACGTGGACCGCTGGCTTTTCGCTCCTCTCCCAGTAGAGAGCGTCAATCATCTTGCGCACCGGAGAGACATCGGGCGTACGCTGCTCGCCCCCACGGCTGGCCTCGACGACCAGCTCGTCCTGCTTCCACACTTCGGCCGACACCCTGAGGTTCACAGCCGCTGCGAGTGCACAGGCTCCGTGCACAACAAAGTGCTCCCCGGTGATTATCACTTTTGCATGGGCCTCTGCTACGGCGGAGACAATAGTCAACTCACGAACCTCACGGATGGGTATCCCACAACCGAAGAGTAGTCACCCGATGTGTCGCCGCTGGTGGCGTACTTGAGGAGCTCCCCCCTCTTGAATCCGAGAATTCGGCAGGCCTCCATGACCGTGCCGATCGCTCCGTACCCGCACGAGGTGATGTTCAGATTCTGGAGCACAGAATAGAACCCCTCGAGGTCCATGCTTTCGACACGCTCAAGCAGCGCCAGGTCCTTCCTGCTTGCCTGCTCCGCAGGCTCGTAGTGTGTGAGGTCGGACGACGCAATAAGCACCGCATCCCTCCCGCGCAGAAGACTCGCGAGGCCCTTCCCGAGTTCCTTGGCCGTTTCAATTTCCTGGAAAGCTATGCAGATGGGAAGCAGAAGGAACTCGCAGTAGATGTGCTGGAGGAAGGGAAGCTGAACCTCCAGAGAGTGCTCCTGCCTGTGCGAGCTCGGGTCAAAGTCGACTATCCCGGTGAGCTTGACGATTTCCTGTGCGGCTCGGCTGTCCACCGCGACCCTCCCGAGGGGAGTCTCCCACTCACCCTCGCGGAAGGTTGAGATCCCGCTCCCAAGTCCGTAGTGGTTGGGAGCAACAATCGCCACGAGCTCCGGTCGTTTCAGAGATGAGACGTGAAGATAGGTGTGGGCCGCAACTGGCCCCGAGTACGCGTAGCCGGCGTGTGGGGCGACGCACGCGACAACTCCCCTGCTCGTGTAGTCTGGGGGCGGGAGCCTTCCCGGCCCCACGCTGTGCCTGTAGGAATCCTCGATCGAGATTGTGAGCTCGTCTGGGTCCAGTGGGTAGAAAGAACCAGCCACAGCTGGTCGTCTTATCAACTCGGTTCGTTTGGAGTTGGAATCCTCGGCTTAAAAGGTTCCTCTGACCGCGCTCAGCGCGCGGCAGGGGCCTTCTGTTCTTCCTCTCCCGACAGCTCCTCCTCCGTTATCTTCGTTTCAAAGTCGTCTATGTTGTACTTCATTTGCTGGTCCATCGAGAGAACAGCCCCCTGGGTCAGGACAGAGCGGGCGAGGAGCCAGAACACTGCTGCGAGCGCCTTTCTGCCCCTGTTGTTGGCGGGAATGACAAAGTCAATGTCGTCGGTAACGTTGTCCGTGTCGCAGATCGAAATGACGGGAATCCCGAGCTTACTCGCCTCTGTGACCGCTTGGGCGTCCGAGTTCGGGTCGGATACAACGACGAGCTCCGCATCGATGTGACCGGGGTAGAGCGGGTTGGTGAAGGTTCCGGGCATGAAGCGCCCAGTTATGGCGATCGCACCGGTCAGCTCGCAAAACTTCTCCACTGGCATCTTGCCGTAGTCGTTGCTCGTGTACACCACGGTGTTCTGAGGGCCCACGAACGCGATGAATTTCCCGCATATGTCGATTCGCTGGAGCGTCTTGGAGTAGTCGAGGAGGTGAAGGCCGTCGGGCTTAGGCCTCGTGGTGAACTGCTCCATCGTTTTTGTCCTGACGGTGGTACCGATCCTTATGCCCGTGGCTAGAAGCGCCTTCTCAGATAATCTTGGGATGACCTCTTTCTCCGCTGAGCCAGCGTCTTCGTCTTCTTGGTCTGCCATTGGAATGCCGAGCCTTTGCGCTACCCGAGGTAGTTCATTTAAATGCTTGTGGCCCCAACGACCCAGGCCGGTTCGGGAGCGGAGCGACGGGACGTCACCGCTATCAGCCTGCAGCTCAAATCATATCTCGAGCCGCCCAAGGTCTATGCCGAGCTTCTCGCTGATCCGAATTAGCTCGTTCAGCTTCGCCGTCCTTTCTCCTCCCATTATCCCGCACTTGATGAGGCCACAGCCGAACCCCACGGCGACGTGGGCGAGGTGCGCCCCCTCGTTGTCCCCGGAGCGATGGGAGGCGATGAGGGTGTTTTCTGCTTCTCTTGCGGCGTCCGAGAACTCCCACGCCTCTTCGAGTGTTCCCACCTGGTTCACCTTGACGATGACGCCGTTGGTGCTGCGGAGCTTGGCGCCGCGGACCAGCCTCTGCCTGTTCGTTGTGTAGAGGTCATCCCCCACCACGAGCGCCCCGTTGAGCGATGCCCTCAGGGAGGCGAACCCCTCAAAGTCTTCCTCGTGGAGAGGATCCTCCAAGTAGAAGAGGTCGAACTTGTCCTTCAGCTCAGCGGCGAACGCGATCTGCCCATCCCTCTTGAGCCTCTTCTTGGAGGCTCGGTAGTAGTAGGTCTCGGTCTTTTCGTCGTAGAGACTCCCCGAAGCGAAGTCGACGCCCAGTCTGATATTCCGCCCGCTGCCGTCCTGGACTCCCTGGGCCGCCTCGCTCACCGCCCTGATCGCTGCTCCGTCGTCGAGTCCAGGAGACCAGGCGCCCTCGTCCCCCCTGCCCACAGGATACCTGGAGACCGACCCCAGCCTCTTGCCGAGGCTCCTGCTTACTTCGATGTTCAGCTTCACTGCTTCCACGATGTTCGTGGCGCCGACCGGGGAGACCAGGATCTCCTGAATGCTGGGGGATAGCGCGCTCGCATGCTTACCACCTCCGAGCACGTTCCCAATGGGGAACGGAATGGTCGAGCAGTGCGCGTCGATGACACGGCAGAGGGGCACGCCACGCGCGTTTGCCTCCGCCTCGGCGGCCGCAACGCTGATGGAATAGGCGGCGGATCCGCCTATCCTGGAGTAGTTTGGTGTACCGTCTACCTCTCTGAGAACAGCTGTAACTGCCGCAGCGTCGGAGGCGTCGATCCCCACGAGCCTGCTCGAGTAGGTCTTAACAAGGGCGACAGATTTCTGAGGGTCGCCATCGGCAAAGGGTACTGCCTCGCTTCTACCGGTGCTCGCACCAGCAGGCGAGAGTGCGCGGCCCAGCTTCCCTTCTACCCAGACATCAGCCTCTACGCCCGGGTCTCCCCGGCCGTTGAAGCATACTCTTGCGTCAACCCGCTGAATTCGCATGGCGCGAATCAGGCCTGGTGGGACTTCTGAGCGTAATAAGGAAGGATCTGGTCGATTAGGTCCACGGCAGAGATTATCATTCTCCTGCAGCAGTACTTCTTGACCCCGAGGTCGTCGAGGACCTTGGCTGGATTCTCTCCGTTCTTTGTCCTGCTCTCGAACTCGGCGTACTTGTCCCCGATGAGCCTCCCGCAGCTAAAACAACGAACCGGAACCATCATGACTCTTTTGCACCATTGTCATGCCGTAGGTCAGACATCTTTGATCCCTCTGATTCAAGACCTGATATTCTTAACCACCACTTTAACGATAACTCTTCTGCCTCTTCCTTCTGGCGGAGGGGCCACCGAACTTCTTGGGTTCACTTTGCCTTGGGTCCCCTGAGAGCAGGTATTTATTGTAAGCCTGCATCTTGTCCCTCAGCTCGCTTCCCTTGCTCAGCTCCGTGTAGGCACGCGCCAGCGCCATCGCAGACGCGTCAGCCTGGCTCATGAAGCCGCCGCCGGAGACGCTCACGCTGACGTCGTACTTGTCCCGTAGGTCTCCCGCTATGGCCGCAGGGGCAATCATGTGCAGCCTGGCCACCTCGGGCTCCCAGATCTCGAGTGGTGTACCGTTGATGCGTATCCTCCCCGAGCCGGGCACCACCGCGGCAGTGGCCCTGGATGTCTTCCTGGCGCCGGAGTAGAGCTTCGGCTTTGGAGCCTGTTTCTGAGGCTGTTTCTGAGGCTGTTTCTGAGGCTGTTTCTGAGGCTGTTTCTGAGGCTGTTTCTGAGGCTGTTTCTGAGGCTGAGACACTACCCTAACCACTCCATCCCAGGTTCCTCGCGAGCTCTCCGAGAGTGATGTAGAGCGAAGGGGGGCGCGGAGCAACCGCGTCCTCGAACCTGCTCAGCTTCGCTTTGGCTGCGCTTTCAGGGACCCCCACATAGACCCTCAATTTCTTCATCGCAAGAACTCCCTTGGGCTTCTTCTTCGGGACCATTCCCCTCACCATCCTTCTCATGATCCCATCCGGTCTGCGATGGTGAATCGGCCCGTACAGTGGGTTGACCCTGCTGGTAATCTCGAGCTTCTCCTGCCACTGATTCATAATGCTCTGCCTATTCCCCGAGAGGAGGGCCTTCTCTGCATTGACAACGACGACTCTTCTGCCCGAGAGGAGTTCGCGAGAGACGTTTGAACACAGCCTTCCTGCGATTTGCCCCGAGGCATCAACGTAGAGCATGGAGTTTTCAGCCGACAATCTTCACACCACTTCCGTCTGGATACCTCTTGACCAAGTCACTGATCCCGACAGCCAAGCCTCCCGCTTCTGCTATCTTCTTCCTCGCCGCGCTCGAGAAGGAGTACGCCCCCACGACGAGCTTCTTGTTGACGGTGCCGGAACCCAGCACCTTCCCCGGAACGAGCACTGCGTCGCCCGTAGCATAATACTTTGAAATGTGCCCTACGTTGACCTCGACACCCTTCGAGGAACCAGCCGCGAGGCTCTTGGAGGCCTGCCTCCAGACTGGGACATTCTTCTTCCTCCCCTGCCTTTCCAATAAGACTATGGTCTCCCGCAGGAGGGGGTTTGATTTCTTCATTCTGATTTCGCGCCGACCTCTGTCCTTAGCTCCTTTAGCTTTTCTTCCAGTAAGCTGATGGCCTTGAGGACTATCTCGCGCGTGGGTAGGGCCCCTGAGGACTCCACCACCAGCACGTATGTCTTCTCGGCTTTGCCTTCTTTCAGGACTGACGCGGTAGCGGGCTGCCACTTCGCGTGCTCCTTCCCTCTCCCCAGTCTTGCGTAGGCCTCGAGCTTCACGCTCTGACTCTGCGCGATCTTCACTATTGGTATGTTAGCACTGGTGGGCGCGATCTCCCTGTCCTCAGACACAAGGTCTCCCGAGTAAACCGTCCTTGGCTTATCCACAGCGGTGATGTCGAGAACTAGAAGGACCCTGCACTTCTGACACCCGAGCGGGTTGCCGCAGTCACACTTCTCAGGAAGAACGTACCTCTCGAGATCTGTCTTGAGAGGTATCATGCCCAGCCTGTGGGCGAGTATCTCGTCATAGAGAACAGAAGAATTCTCGAGAATCACAACGTCGTCAATGGCCATCGTGGGAACCTCGGATATGCAGAATCTCCTGACTGCGTTGGCGTAGGTGCGGTCTATGCCTTCAAGCTGCACGGCGACTCTCTCGTCGCTATCCTCGAGAACCTTCACTCTAAGCATCCAAACTCCCCACTGATCGATTTCCCATTCGAACGAACTTGAAAAGTTCGACGCGATGTCGTTCGTGGGGTTTAAAAAGGTTAGTTCGAAATGATATTGTTAACTTCGTTGCACGAGGGAGGTTAGCTTAAGTGCCTCACTCACGCATATCCTTATGGATAGGTCTAACTCTGCTTATCACGGGGGATGAAAGATTTGGACATAAGTTCGATTCTGTCGAACTTCTAGCTAGACGAGTTTCTTGTGGTCTTACTCGCGGGGGCTATCCTATTGGCGGTTGAATTCGGATTAGAGGCGAGGAAAAGAGCAGAGATAGAAATCACTCCCGCTACGTCTGGCGAAAGGCTTGGTTTCCAAATCCGCGCTAAGAGAAAAACCCTCAATCACCCACAAATTTTGTTCTATGGAGGATGGACGAGGTTAGAATGGGGTGGCGCAGACTTACATCCTTGCGACCTATATGACGAAAATGGCAATTCCTACAAGGACGATTTCATCCTTGTTGGTCGGCCTGTTCGCATATTCCCCTTAATTGCGGAAAAAGAATTCTATGATTCAGGAGACACGTTCTCGGTTTCAGTCAAAGTCATCGACCTTGCTACAAAAAGGGAAGTCATCACTAACACTCTATCTGAAATTCCTAAGGTCAGTAACATCGTTCTTGGCCCTAAAGACGAACCAAAACCTAGTTCCGAAACACAAATTTCGATACAGGTCATTGCCGATGGATTGAATAGGGAAGAGATTCAGAGATTTCACCTCGCACTCGAGACTATGGTTTCAATGCTTGGCCCAAAGCATCGACTTGATGAAGCCATTGTCCACAATACGCTCTTGATTAAGAGGGAACCTTGGATATGGAGACGAATCTAGGGTATATCCATATGGATATAATCTTATATAGTGGCATATCCATAAGGATATGCGGGGAACCAAACGTGCCTTGCAAATACTGCCTCTCGGAAACGGTCAAGCCAGCAGGCTCGATGAGAGGCAAGAAGATGGTAAAGTGCATCCAATGCGGGAAAAGGTTCATCGACAACGATAGCCTACCGAGCATGAGAGTCAACAAGCACGCAATTGTTACGGCAATGTCGATGTATTTTGAAGGCCTTTCGGTAAGGAAGGTTTCTCGCCAGCTTGAGAACATCTATGGCGAGAGAGTGAGTCAGGTCACGATTTGGAAGTGGGTCAGGAAGTATTCCACTCTCGTTAGCGAATATGTGAAGACTCTTTCGCCACAACTCGGAGGGAAGTGGCACCACGACGAGACGGTCATCCGATGCGAGGCGCAAGACCAATGGTTCTGGGAGATGATTGACGAAGACACGAGGTTCCTGATAGCGTCACACCTTTCCGAGACCCGAACGCTCGAAGACACGATAGCACAGTTCAGAAAGGCAGTTGAGATGGCGAAGACAAGGCCTCAAGTTGTCTTTGTTGACGGCTCCAACCAGAACGACGGTGCTTTCAATCGAGTCTTCTACTCTAGATACAAGGTCGCCAAGGTCGAGCTAGTCAAGAGAATCGGAATAAGGTCGAGGGAGACGAACAACATAGTTGAGAGGCTCCACGAGACCGTGAAGGAAAGGACGCGACCGATGCGAGGGTTCAAGAACCAAGACTCAGCGCGAGCAATCCTAGAAGGATATGTCGTCAATTACAATTTCGCAAGGCCTCACTTAGCCTTGAAGGGAAAGACTCCTGCCGAGCAAGCGGGAATCGAGGTGAAGGGATGGAAGAATCTCATCGAGAACGCCATCCAAAAGGAGGTTCTAGAAATTCCTCGTCAAGAGCGAATACCAATCGCTCCTTTGCAGGTGGTTCGATAGACATGAGAAAGGCCTTGGTTGCATTACCGAACGAGATATGGGACATTATCGACCACGACCTAGGAGACATGATGGGAAAGGGATACTCGGACACCATACGAAACATCGTCATAGCGTGGCTCTCCGAAAAGGGGTATCTGGACAAAGGAGGAATAAGGCACGCCAAGAAAGAAAAGTGAGAATGAGGAAATTGACATTCTGGATACCATGCTCACCTCCCTAGTTGACTTGCTCGAAGAGAAGGGGGTAATCACCCAAGAAGAATGGGAGCAGAAAATCAAGAAGAGGTTGAAGACTTAGAGCCTATCCCAAAAACAACCCATACAGCCAACATTCTTTGATTTGAGGGGAGATACGCTTCTTGCTCCTCCCATGTAGTGGATGAAGAAAATCACCAAAGAGTTACCGACCATCAGGAGCATCCCTGACGACCTCTGGGTTGAGATTGCCCCTCTCCTCGGAGAGGAGAAGAGGCCGGGCACCAGGGGGAGGCCGCCGGTGCCGTTCAGGGAGGTCCTCGACGGCATCCTGTACGTCCTCAGGACCGGGTGCCAGTGGAACAGCTCCCGAGGGAGTACGGCTCGGGCTCGACGTGCCACAGAAGGTTCCAGCAGTGGGTGAGTCAGGGAGTCTTCGAGAGGCTCTGGATTAGGCTCCTCGAGAGATATGACGAGTTGAGAGGCATCAAGTGGAAGTGGCAGTCTTTGGACTCGAGCTCTGTCAAGGCACCTTTAGGGGGGAGATGACTGGCCCCAACCCCACAGACAGGGCCAAGCTGGGAACCAAGAGGCACGTCCTGACGGACCAGAGGGGCACCCCTCTGGCTGCTATCGTAACGGCCGCCAACACCCATGACATGAAGGCCGCGTTCCGGACGCTGGACGGCGTGGTCGTCAGGAGACCTGCCCCGAGGCGATATCATCCTCAGCATCTCTGTCTCGACAAGGGATACGATTTCCCGGAGATCGAGGCGGGCGTGGTCGCGAGGAGGTACGTCCCGCACATGAGGCACAGGGGAGAGATGGAGAATCCGGTGAAGCGCTACAGGCCGAAGAGATGGGTCGTAGAGAGGAGTGCGTCGTGGCTGAACAGGTTCAGAAAGCTCCTCATCAGGTGGGAGAAGAAAGCAGGTAACTATCTCGCCCTGGTACAGCTAGCCTGCTGCATCACTGTCTATCGGAGAATAATTTTGGGATAGGCTCTTAGCCATGTCTTCCTTTCAGTGCAACAAAGTTAGTCGTATGTGAGCCGAGGGAGACGTATTAGCCATTCAGACGATGTTACACGCATGTATGCATCATTGGATCTCCACAAGGTCTACTCTCAGGCTGCTGTAATGGATGGTGATGGTGTGGTCCAGAAAGAGGAGAGAATAGAGAACACGCCAGAGAATCTCGAGGCCTTCTCGAATGACCTACCCGCAGGAACCGAGGTCGTAATCGAATCCTCTTCTACGTGGTACTGGGCGTATAAGATACTCTCGAAGAGGCACAAGGTCGTCCTATCGAATCCAGTCAAGACCAAAGCGATCGCGTCTGCGAAGATAAAGACGGACCGCATCGACGCTCTCACCCTGGTCAATCTGCTGCGGGGAGGCTACATAGCCGAGTGTTACATACCTCCCCGCCCGATTATGGACCTGAGGGAGCTGGTCAGGTATAGAGCGAACCTTGTCAGACAGAGGAACCAGCTGAAGAACAGGATTCACGCTTACCTTCTCATGAACAACATCAGGATAACTGCGAAGCCATTCACCAAGGGGTTCGTCGAGGAGCTGAAGGAGACTGGAGACGCGAGGGTGCAGGGCTACCTGAGGATAATCGAGGCAGTCGATGCAGAGATCCACGCGGCCTCCAGCACGATATCGAGGGAGGCCATGAACAACGAGGATGCGAAGCTCCTCATGACGATCCCGGGAATATCGTTCTACTCCTCCCTGTTGATAGCCAGCGAGGTAGGGGATATCAACAGGTTCTCAGACTCGAGCCATCTCGTCGCCTATGCTGGGCTGGCCCCATCCACCCACTCATCTGGAGGGAGTTCGTACCATGGTCGGATAACCAAGCAAGGGAGCACCTACCTCAGGTGGATCCTCAACCAGTGCGCCAGAGTGAACATTAGGAGCGAGCCTGAAGGAACGATAGCGATGTTCTATGGTAGGCTTGCGGCAAAGAAGGGCGACTCCAAGGCCATCGTCGCCGCATCGGCCAAGCTCCTGAAGATAGTGTACTGGGTCCTCAAGGAGAAGAGACCCTATCGTGGTTAACCGGGTAGGCTGCGTCATCTGTTATGAGGGCAAGAGCCTCGATAAGTTAAGCGCAGGAAGACCCCGTTAACAAGATACCGGAGGAACGATAGTGAGGATAACCAAGCCTCGTATGGGTAAGTGGCATAAACCTCCGATGGGCACCGAGAGGTGATCGATGGAACTTATATCAGGCTCACATGGGTAACAATACCGTTCGAAATAGCTCGTCCGTTCCGCGAACACTGTCACATGTCAAACGCTCCAACACCAGTGCCACCAGGTCGGGACGCGGTCGAGATTAAGCAATCAGGAAGGTAGAGGCTGCATAGAAAAGGAAATCTTATAATGTCAGACTCTCGGGCTCGAGAAGGAACGATTGTCGAGCGAATTCAGACACCTGGTGAGGATCCGAGGAAAGGACCTTGACGGTCACAAGAAGTTGGTAGCGGCCCTGTCGGACGTACGCGGTGTCGGCTTTAACTTCGCGCAGATGGTAGTAAACAGCCTGAACATTGATCCGAGAACAAGGTTAGGCACGCTTTCAGAGGGACAGGTCAGGGAGCTTGAGAGGGTTCTTCTCGACTCCTCGTCGCTGAAGGTTCCCCAGTGGGCGACGAATAGGAGGAGGGACCCCGAGGCAGGGGAGACGAAGCAGCTCATCGGCACCGACCTTGACCTTGCAGTCAAGGTGGACATGGACAGGGAGAGGAACGCCCAGAGCTGGAGGGGAATAAGGCACTCACTCGGATTGAAGGTCCGCGGCCAAAGAACTAGAACCACCGGCAGGAAGGGGAGGACGGTCGGCGTAAGAAAGGCGGCACTCGTCGCGGCGCAGAGGGCAGCCGCAGCGAAGGAGGAGTAGCGCGAGCCATGGGCGACCCTAAGAGGCCAAGGAAGACCTATTCCCGACCTAAGAGCCCCTGGAGGAGCGACCAATTGGCCCAGGAGCTTTACCTGGTCGGCACTCACGGTCTCAGGAACAAGAGAGAACTCTGGAAGCTGCAGACGCAGCTCAGCGCCGTTCGAAAGCAAGCCAGGAGACTCCTCGCTGCATCGACAGAGGTGAGACAGAGAGAAGAGAAGAAGCTCCTCGACAGCCTCGTGAGAAGGGGACTCCTGAGCGAGGGCAGCACCCTCGACGATGTGCTGAGTCTCAGTATTGAGGACGCGCTTGGTAGGAGACTCCAATCCGTCATTTTCAAACAAGGCCTCGCCACATCTCCGCTGCACGCGAGGCAGCTTGTAGCGCACAAGCATGTAATGATCGGAGAGAGAGTGATTGACATTCCCGGTTACAAGGTTGCCAAGAGCGAGGAGGGAAGAATCCACCTGTTAGGAGTCGGGCAGCCGCCGCAGCCAGAGCAGGAGGCACCGGCGACGGTCCAGGGATGAGAGAGTAAGCCATGGCTGAAGAACCTCTGACCGACCGTTGGGCGGTCGCGCATATCTACAGCAGTTACAACAACACGATAGTTCACATGACGGACCTGACGGGGGCTGAGACGATATCGTTCTCGTCGGGAGGAAGACACGTCAAGGCCGACAGGTTCGAGTCCTCACCCTACGCCGCTATGCGCTCCGCATCGGCGGCCTCTGAAGTGGCGAAGTCGAAAGGAATAACGGCGGTCCACATCAAGGTGAGGGCGGTGGGGGGCACCGGACCAAGAACTCCAGGCCCGGGCGCCCAGGCTGCGATCAGGGCGATAGCGAGGTCCGGTTTCAGGATAGGAAGGATCGAGGACGCCACGCCCATTCCGCACGACACAACCAGGAAGAAGGGCGGCAGAAGGGGAAGGAGAGCCTAGCACCGTTCAGGTCCTGTGCAGAACTTCAACGCTGTCCACCTTACCGTCTCCATCTAGATCTACCCCTCTGAGAACAGCACCGAAATCACCACCGTTGTACCGTTCGAGTACGAGCTCGGGCATGTTTGTCAGGCCGATGATGGCTGCCTTAGTCCCCGCGCCCGTCAGGCCAGCCAGCACGACGCACCGCTTCGAGTCATCCCAGGGGTTCCGCACCTTTGCGATTATAGCATCCATCTCCGAGAGGTACTTGCCGCCCGCGCCGTCGACTATCGAGCCCCAGAAGCTCTGCTCGTAGAACATCACGGGAAGGTGTCTGTTCAGCTCTGAGGCGATCATGTTCGTTCGGGGACCGCCCACCACTATCAGATTGGACTTCTCGAGTTTTTCGCTCTTGATGTCGACGTCGAGTCTCACAGGGAACTTGGAAGGAAGTCCAACGAACTGCCCCAGGGCGAATCCGAGCTGGACCGCATAGTGGCCGTCTCTGCCCTGCGTCCTGTTGGGACCGTGTGGCTCGGGAGAGCCGACGACTATCCAGCCGTCAAACACCCCCCGTTCCACGTACTCCTTCATGAACAATCCGAGCGAACCTGACCGCCCTACCGAGGGCATCGGCGGGATTGACTCGCTCGGCACGTCAAACTCGACGCAGTAGCCGTCGGATGTCAGAGAGTAGAGGACGGCGTTGCCTCCGCGGATGTTCTCTTGCCTCGTCCGCTTAATGAGACCAGCCCGCTCCAGCCCGTGCATGTGGTAATAGACAGCCTGATGGTGTCTGTGAAGGCTCCTCGCAATGTTCGAGGGGTAGTCGGGTCGCTTGGCGAGGTGGGCGATGATAGCCTGTCCCAATTCACTGAAGGCAGCCTGGAAGCTGTTCGGGCTGTCCGAGGCCAGCACACGCTTCGCCACCTGCTCGTTCCCGCTCTGGTAGACCAGAAGCTTCTTTCGGATCACGTGTCTGGAGCGCTAAACCGAGTCTATTAATGAATTTTGCATGGTCGTCCTCGGCTTCGAAGATCGTGAGCCCGACGTGGAGCAACACTGCCAAGCCGAACTTGCACAGACATGATTTACCATGAACTGGTTTTTTAAGCGGCTGGCAGGGACGCGTCTCTGAAATGTGTGGAATAGTGGCCTGCATCTCCGACGGGAGTGTGGCCCCCGTCCTGGTCGAGGGTCTCAGGAGGGTCGAGTACAGGGGCTACGACTCCGCCGGGTTAGCGACCGTTTACAGGGGCCGAATCACAGTGCGCAAGGACGTCGGGAGGATCGCGGAGATTGAGAAGAGCACCCACGCGTCTTTGCTCAAGGGAAGCATCGGAATCGCACACACCAGGTGGGCGACTCACGGCGCGGTCACAAAGGAGAACGCCCATCCCCACACTTCGTGCAACGAGAGGGTGGCCATCGTCCACAACGGGATAATTCAGAACTACCTACAACTCAAGCGTGAGCTGGTCTCCCGGGGCCACAGGTTCAAGAGCGAAACAGACAGCGAGGTTATCGCTCACCTGATAGAGGAGGAATACGAGAAGTCGAAGGATGAGGTCAGGGCCACGATAGAGGCCGCGAGGCTTTTGCGTGGTCAGTACGCCTTCGTCGCGCTGTTTCAGGACAAACCCGGCTCACTGACCGCCGCGAGGAACGACGCGCCGCTCCTGGTAGGTATCTCGGAGAGGAAGAAGTTCTTCGCTAGCGACGTGCTGGCGTTCATCGAGTACACCGACAGGGTCATCTTCCTGGACAATCTTGAGGTCGGCTCGCTGACGGATGAAGGGCTGCGAATCTTCGACCTGAAGGGGCGAGAAGTGAAGCGCGGGGTCACCCACATAGCCTGGGAGCTGGGTGACACGTCGAAGCGCGAATACGCCCATCACACACTGAAGGAGATACACGAGCAGCCAACGAGCGTGCTAGGCGCCATGATGCAGGACGAGGAGAGGCTGGCTGCCTTTTCGGCAGCTCTCAGGGACGCCAAGACAACAGTGCTCACAGCTGCGGGATCGAGCTATCATGCCGCGCTCACGATGAGGAACAGGCTGACCGGGAGGCGAGGATCAGGTGCGATGCGATTCTCGCGGGTGAGTTCAGGCACCAGTCACACCTCGTCGACGAGGAGACCGCTGTCGTCGCGGTGAGCCAGAGCGGTGAGACAGCGGATGTTCTGGAGGCAGTCAAGCTCGCCAGGCGGGCGGGAACGAAGGTCCTCTCCGTGGTCAACGCGGCAGGCTCCTCCCTCGCAAGGGAGAGCGACCTTGTCCTGCTCTTGAATTGTGGACCAGAGATAGGAGTCGCCGCGACCAAGAGCTTCACTGCACAGGTGATGGTCCTGAACATGGTGGTTGACAGACTGTTGGGGTGGAGTACGGTGGGCGACTCGAAGAAGGTCTCGGCAGCCGTCGCATCAGCGCTGAAGACGGAGAATGACGCCAGGGAGATAGCAAAGAGGTACGCCAACCGTTACGACTTCTACTTCATTGCGAGGGGAGACCACTACCCCGTCGCAATGGAGGGAGCTCTGAAGCTCAAGGAGCTCTCCTATGTGCACGCGGAGGGGATGGCAGCGAGCGAGCTCAAGCACGGGACGCTCGCCCTCATTGAAAAAGGAACGCCAGTGGTTGTCATCAACCCGCGGGACGAGACCTATGACGACACGCTCTCGAACGCGCAAGAGTTGAAGGCCAGGGGTGCCGAAATCATAGGCATCTCGGATGTGCCGCACGCTGTCTACGACCACTTCATGAAGGTCCCGAGGGCGAGCGGGAGCGTGATGCCGATACTTGAGGTGATTCCGCTCCAGTTTCTGGCATACTACATGGCGACCGAGAGGAAGAATGATCCCGATTACCCACGCAACCTGGCGAAATCGGTGACGGTGAAGTAGGCAAAGCAAAATAACGAATGGCTGTAACCCCCACCGCGTGGAAGAAAGAAAGAAGTATCTTAGCAATCCCGAGAAGAGCATAGAAGTCGGCCCGAAGAGCGTGTCAGAGCTCCTTGAGGAGATGGCTCAGACCGGGTTCCAGGGAAAGAGGTTGGGAGAGGCGGCCAGAATCTGGGTCGAGATGCTCCGGCAGAAGGGGCTGACGATATTTATGGGCTACGCGGGTTCGATGAGCACTACAGGCCAGTGGAAGATAGTCAGATGGCTAATCGAGAACAGGTACATCGACGTGCTCGTGAGCACGGGTGCGAATATCTCGGAGGACATCCTCGAGGCAATGGGCCACAGATACTATCAGGGGACCTGGCTTGCCAACGATGAGGAGCTGCTCGGCATGAGGATTGACAGGTTTTACGACGTCTATGCCGACGAGTACGAATACAGGGACCTGGAGAACCTGATTCAGAGCTTTGCCAAGACTCTCGACCCGTCGAGACCTTACTCCACGAGAGATTCCTCTACCACTTCGGTGAATTTCAACATGGAAAGGGGATCAGGAGCATAACCGCGACTGCATACGAGAAGAAGATTCCCATCTACTCCCCGGGGCTCATCGACAGCGGCTACGGGGTGGCCCTCAGCCTGCTCAGGAGAAAAGGCACCACCATTAGGCTAGACCAGACGATGGACATGGACGAGCTGGCCAAGATAGCAGAGAAGGCGAGGAGGACAGCCGTGGTGTACGTCGGCGGAGGAGTCCCGAAAGATACAATCCAGCTTTCGACGATAATCAAGTCGCTCGAAGCCGGCGGCGAGCATGAGACACCGCACGACTACGCCATACAGATCACCACAGACAGCCCGCAGTGGGGAGGGCTCTCGGGGTGCACGTTCGAAGAGGCTGTGAGCTGGGGAAAGATCGCGCCAGACGCCACGAGGTCTGTGGTGTATTGTGACGCCACGATTGCACTGCCTCTGATCACCCATGCCATGTTCGAGAAGGCGAGGAAACGGGTCGATCCGCCGGACCTCAGCTGGGTCTTCCTAAAGTAACGTATTTAGCTGGGTGACGGGGCAGAGCTGGAGGAAAGTAGCTTGGCGGAGACAAGGTCCAGGGTTCAGATAATACAACATGCCGACACAAAGTTCTCGAATCCGAACATAATCGTGGGGATACCGGAGGTGGGACTGGTGAGTACGATAACCGCATCCTACCTGATGCAGCAGCTGAAGCTAGTGGAGGTCGGTGTGGTGGACTCCGATCTTCTGCCACAGGTGGTAATCGTTCACGACTCCGAACCCAAGCAACCTGTTCGAATCTACGGGAGACGTGACCTGATCGTGGTACTTTCAGAGACCCCCCTCACCCCGAGGCTCTCCGGTGAACTTACAAAGGAGATAGTAAAGTGGGGCAGGTCAATCGGCTGCAACCTCGTCGTGGGCGTGACTGGGATACCGTCCCCAAACAGGGTTCAGGGCGAGAAGGATACGAAGCCCAGGGTCTTGTACTTGACAACGGAGAAGAAGCGCAGGGGGCCACTCGAGAACGCCGGGGCAAATCCCTTCGACGAGGGTGTGATGGTGGGAGCGTTCGCTTCGCTGCTGAGACAGTGCATGCTTCAGGACCAGGTCAATGTGACCCTCTTGGCCGAGGCGTACATGGACTTCCCCGACCCGGCTGCAGCCGTGGAGATACTCAGCGTCTTGGACCGCTTCCTCTCGCTTGACATCGATCTCAAGCCCCTCATCAAGGAATCTGAGGAGATAAGGCTAAGGAGCAGGGACCTGATGAGCAAGACACAGCAGGCGATGCAGCAGAGCACTCAGGGTGGGCAGAGCCCGCCCAGTGTGTACTCATGAGTTGGTGATCGAGATGAGCTTCGACGACGACTTCGAGTTCTTCGACGACATCGACAGGAGGATACACGCGATGATGGAGCAGGTTTTCTCAGGGACCCAAACGTCTCTGTTCGACGTCAGCTCGAAATCGCTGAAGCCTCTCCACAAGATCGAAGTGACGGACGAGGAGGTGCTTGTGACCTTTGACCTCCCCATGGTGCGAAAGGAGGACGTTGAGCTGACATCAACGGAGGATTCACTGAGCATCGAGGCGAAAATGAGACGTCATGTCAAGCTGAAGGTAGGCGGCCCGTTTCAGAGGCAGGTGGAGTTCGAGAGATACACGAAGAAGATCAAGCTTCCTGTGAAGGTCGACCCGAATCGGGCCGAGGCCAGGTTCAGCGAAGGAATGCTCATCATAGTATTCCCAGTGGCTCAGAAGGGAAGATTGGTAAGGGTCCGCTGAGCTCCTGGGCGGGCATGGTCACCCACACGCTATCTTTTTCCATCTATCCGCGGAACGAGGGTTCGAAATACACAACGGGCTTTCGCGTCTGCGTCTCGACATACGAGATACCTCCGCGGGCCCTCGAGATTCTCAAGACAGCTGCTGAAGCGAAGGTGAATCCGAGGGAGAGACCGCCCAATCTTCTCAACAAGCAAGCACTACAGAACAGGGCCGCCAAGGCATAAATAGATTTGGCACGCCGAGCGACCGATGCACTATCAGGGCACGTTCGACGTCCCAGCCTCACGAGAAACCGTCTACGCATTCCTCACCGATGCGAAGAACGTGACATCGATCTTTCCCGACGTGCAGGACCTTAAGGTCACTGATGAGAACAACTTCTCCGCGAAGGTCAAGGTCGGCATGTCGTTCATCAGGGGAACGCTCGACGTCAAGATGGCCCTGACCGACAAGAAACCCGGTTCCTTCGCCAAGCTCAAGGCCAGGGGAACGGGACTCAACAGCTCAGTGGACCTGGAGAGCACCTTTAGCCTGGAGGAGAGTGAAACGGGAAGCACAACCGTGTCGTGGGCGACCGAAGCGAAGATAAGCGGCATGATGGCGAGCGTCGGTTCGCGCTTGATGGAGTCTGCGGCCCAGAAGTATGTGAACCAGATGGTCGATTCGCTGAAGCGGAAGCTAGCCGAATAGGGGAAGCGACAGAAGACTTCATGCGCCAACAAACAGGAGCGGCCCAACCGCTTACTCGTCAAGAAGATGGGAGGTCTGAAGCTAATACCCACGGTGGCTAGTTCTGAAACCCATGGTTGGATGATCCGCTGTAAGAAGGAGGCACACCCTTCGGGCTTCCGTGTCCCGAAGGAACCTCTTGAGCCTACGCGGCTGTACTGGAGGTCCTGACGCCGACGGAACCCAGAGTCTTGTCAAGGGCTTCGAAAAATGACTCTATTTGATCCTCTCTCAGGTTGCCAAAGTGACCTATTCTGATCATCTTGCCGGAGTACTCGCCCAGGCCTCTTGCCACCTCGATCATGTGCTTCTCCCTCAACTCCTTCTGGACCTCGGGTGCCTTCCCCTCGGGAAGGAGGAAGCCGCTGACAGTATCGGCCCTGAAGCCCGCCTCTGCGACCATCTCAAGGCCGCGCTTCTCAATCTCTGCCCTGACGGTCGCTCCGATCGCCCTGTGTCGTTTCCATCTGTTTTCAATCCCTTCTTCCTTGACCTCGAGCAGGGCCTGTCTCAGTGCCAACATCACCTGCGTCGCGTGGGTGGCGAAGTACACCTTCGGGTCATTCATTACCTTCTTCCAGCTCTGGAGATTTGCGTAGTATGTGTGGATTGGGTTCTTCCGCTTCTCCATGCTATCCTCCATCTCCTTCGATGTCGCGATTAGCAAGCCTCCCGGAGGCGCGGCAAGTGCCTTCTGCGAACCGGTGAGGACTAGGTCCGCGCCCAGCTTGTCGAAGTTCAACTCGATTCCTCCCACAGAGCAAACGCCGTCGACCACCGCGAGCGCTCCTGCTCTCTTGATCTCTCTGACTATCTCCTCTATCGGGTTGACGATTGTGGTTCCGGTATCGACATGGCTCACGAAAACAGCCTTGTATCTCCTTTCTTGCACTTTCTTCCTGACGGCTCCGGGATCCACGTGCCTGCCGAACGGAAAGGTCATCTCCTCAACCCTCGCCTCGTACACCTTGTTTATCTCCGTCCACCTGTGCCCGAAGTAGCCCGAATTCAGGACAAGAGTCGTGTCCCCCGGTTCCACGACAGACGAGACCGCGGCCTCCATCGCGACGGTCCCGGTCCCTGTGAAGACATACTGGAAACCTGAATCGTTTCTGAATGCGTATTTGGCTAGCTGTACGAGCTCAGCGAACCTCTCATGGAAGCGGGGCTCCGAGTGGCCAACCTGTGACTCTCCCATCACTCGTCGGACTGCTTCTGAGACGTTGGTAGGCCCGGGTATCATCAAGAGTATTTCTTTCAAACGGTCTCCTGGCTTCGACTAGTCGTTTAAGCATTTGGGACCTACACGCTTCAGCGCATTTAGCGAGCCTGCTGCTGCAGGTGAGCGATGCTACGCACGGAGATGGGCCACTTCTCAAGTGTGCAATGGTCCAAGCGCATAAATCCTAAAAACATCTTCTTGGATGCCTTTGATGATAGCCATGAAGTTCGATATTGTTAGCGTACCTACGTTCGTGATGGACGATTACAAGGTCGCTAGGCCGAAGCTGGAGGAGATTGCGAACGTGGAGACGATCAACGCCTATGATGAAAACCCCTCGTCGAAAGGATGAAGAACGCTGACGGACTGCTTCTCTTGGCCCACTTTCCCCTCACCACCAAGACGATCAACAAGATGACTAGGTGTAAGGGAATCGTGAAGGTGGCTGTTGGCTATGACAACGTCGACTTGAAGGCGACAGGTGAAAAGGGAATGATTGTGACCAACATCCCGGACTACTGTGTAGAGGACGTTGCGGATCACGCGATAGGCTTGATTCTGTGTCATGCCAGGAAGATACCAATCTGCGACAGTAACATGAAGAAGGGAAACTTCGACTGGAAGGTAAGCAGACCGGTAATAAGACTAAAGGGGAAAACACTGGGAATCATTGGGTATGGTAGGATTGGCAGATCAGTTGCGATTCGAGCCAGAGCACTGGGGATGAACGTCTTGGAGAGTGATCCGTACATTCGCCCTGGGGAGGAAAGACCAGTAGGAGCTGAGGCTGTCGATCTCGACACCTTGCTCTCCAAGTCAGATGTGGTGACACTCCATGTCAGCTTGACCCCCGAGACAAGACACCTGATAGGCGAAGATCAGTTAAGGAAAATGAAGAAGACGGCGTACTTGATCAACACGTGTAGAGGGCCCGTAGTAGATCAAGAGGCTCTCTACAAAGCACTGACTGAAGGATGGATCGCGGGAGCCTCGCTAGATGTCTTTGAGAAGGAACCCCCGGACATGGCGCACAAGCTCTTCCGGCTTGACAATTTCGTTTCGACGCCTCATATGGCTTGGTACTCCGAGGAGTCGTTGGAAGAGGAGGTAAGAAAAGCCAATGATGAAATGGTACGCATCCTCAAAGGGCAACCGCCTAGATACCAGGTCAATTCACAGTACATCAAGAAGTAGCTCCACGCGCGGCCAGCGCATAGTCCCTTCGAAGTTCTGCAGCGCTGGACCCTTTGGAAGGAAAATGCCGCTGCGGTCCGACTGCGTCAGGAGTCTAATCGCGTGCCCTGCTACTGCATCTCGTGGATCGCCGTGCGCTCTTCGCCCGTTGACACGAGTCCAATCTTCGTCTTCAGCTCTGACTCGACGAACTCGATGAACGACTCCGCCGGCCTCGGCAGCTTCGGCCCTCGCAGCTCCAGACCAAACAGCGGCTGGAGGTCCTTCAAGACCGGTTTCGCCTCCGCGATCCTGGCGAGCGCGGCCGACATGTCTGTGACTTCTGACCCGTCGATGGAGTAGGCCACGCAGACCTTCAGCTCCTTGCTCTGTGCCAGAATGTCGAGCTTTGTAAGGGCGATTTCGTCCACACCGTTGATTCGAATCGCGTACCTGAGGCCCACGATGTCAAGCCAACCGATTCTTCTTGGTCTCCCGGTTGTGGCTCCGTACTCCCTTCCCGCTGTCCTGATAGTCTCGCCGGCGGGACCCGTGGCTTCTGTGGGGAATGGGCCAGCCCCCACCCTTGTCGTGTACGCCTTCACGGCACCGACGATCTTGCCTATCGCCTTCGCCGGAATGCCGAGGCTCGCCGGCACGTAGTTGGCGAGCGTGTGTGCTGCCGTCACGTAGGGATAGGTGCCGTGCAGGAGGTCGAGCAGCGTTCCCTGGGCACCCTCAAAAATCACGCTCTTCCCAGCCTCGTTCATTCCTAGGACTGTGTTGCCGACGTCACCCACCTTATCCTTCAGCAGGGATCTCGTGGCCTTCATCCACTCCCCCAGGTCGGGAACGTCACTCAGGAACAGCCGGTAGAAGGTGCGCATCGGTTCCTGATCGAAACTGCCTGAAACCAGATCCCATAACCCTCGGGCCTATTCTCAGCGCCCGAAGGGCGTAGGCCGGTCCGATGCCACGCTTGGTTGTCCCTATGGCCTTGCCTCCCCTGGCTCCTTCGAGCTGCGCGTCCAGCCCTTTCTCGAGCGGGGTCACAAGGCTTGTTCTCCCGTCAATCATCAGGTCAGGCCTGACACCCTCCTTTTCGAGTAAGTCAAGCTCCTCCTTGAGCACAGCTGGATCGAGGGCGACACCGGGCCCGATAAGGCTGCGCTTGGCATGAAGCGCTCCAGAGGGCAGGAGATGAAAGATGTAGGTCCTGCCACCGGTGACGATGGTGTGACCAGCGTTGCTTCCTCCGTTGAAGCGAACCGTCGCCTCGAATCGGTCAGCGTAGTAGTCAACGAGTTTGCCCTTTCCTTCATCCCCCCACTGCAAGCCCACGATGGAAAGATTCTGCACGCGCGCCAGAGAAGCCAGTCGTGATTTAACCAGTTCCCTCGGAATTGCCGAGGGTCGGGACGGGAACTTCGGCTGCCTGTTGGAGCGTCGCGGTGGCACTGATTGTGATGGGCGTCAGCCTTACGAGAGCCTCGATTCTCATGCGTTGACCACAGCAGTGGGAACTCTGGGAAGCTAAGCCCGCTGCAGGACAGTCGCGAAACCCTGGCCTCCTCCGACGCAGAGCGACGCAATTCCATACTCCTTTCCCGTCTCATGGAGCTGTCTGGCCAGCGTACCAACTAGGCGCGCGCCAGACGCACCCAGGGGATGCCCGATGGCTATCGCACCGCCATGTAGGTTCAGCTTGCTGTGCTCTATTCCGAGCTCCCTCATGGCGTAGAGCGCCACAACGGCGAAGGCCTCGTTTATCTCCCACAGGTCAATCTTCTCAAAACCCAGGCCAGCATTCGCCGTGGCTTTCTTAGACGCAGGCACGGGACCCTTCCCCATCACGCTCGGTTCAACTCCAGCCCATCCGAAGGAAAGTACTCTGGCGAGTGGCTTCAGGCCATGCTCCTTCACCTTTTCGCCGGACATCAGCAGTACGGCCGAGGCCCCAGCATTCAACGGAGACGAGTTCCCCGCAGTTATCGAACCATCATCCTTGAATGCTGGCGTGAGCTTTGCCAGTTGCTCCACCGTCGTCCCCTTTCTTATGCTCTGGTCCACGTCTATGACCTTCTCCTCCCCACCGACCTCAACTCTCATCTCCATCAGCTCTCCCTTGAACCAGCCCTCGTCTGCTGACTTCGAAGCCCTCTCATGGGACTTTACGGAGTAGAGGTCCATCTCCTCCCTCGTTATTCCACTCTCCTCTGCGAGCTTCTCAGCAGTCTGCCCCATCACATATCCTGCACTCATCTGATACCTGGCGTATTCGGGCCTCGTGAGCAGTCTGAGGTTTGGAGTTATGTGGGGGTTGTTTGCGATAGGAACGTGAGTCATGTGTTCCATTCCCCCCGCAAGAACAACGTCGGAGTGGCCTGTCATGATCTCGAACGCGCCCTCGGACACCGCGTTCATGGAGGAAGCACAGGCTCTCTCAATGGTCATGGCTGGCACCGTCACAGGCAGGCCGGCTAGGAGGACTGGGTGCCTCCCCCCACAGAGCCAGTTCTCAGTTACCTGGAAGGCGCAGCCTGTTATGACGTCTCCTAGCTCCTCTGGCTCTGTTCCTGTCCTCTCGAGAAGTTTCTTCACCAACATGCCGAGAGCCTGGTCCATCCGCAAGGAATTGTAGACGTCCTTCTCCGGCTCATTCGGCCTGGATCTCGAGAAGGGTGTTCTCAGGTAGTCTACCACGTAGGTTTCGTGCAGAGTGGCCGTCGAATCAATCACTTCCCTTTGTACTCGGGTTTCCTCTTTCCCAAGAAGGCGGATATGCCTTCCTTGAAGTCCGCGGTGCCGAACAAAATGCCCATGGAGAGGGCTTCCATCTCCAGGCCCACGTCTGAAGGAACCTCGGCAGCCTTGTTCAGCAGCCTCTTCGCCATCGTCATTGCAACCGGGGCGACAGTCGGTGCGAGCTCCTTGCCGTACTGAACCGCGAACTCATCAGGGTCACCAGACGGGACGAGTTTGTTGACCAGTCCAATCTCGAATGCATGCTTGCCTGTTATCCTCTCACCTGTGAGAATCAGCGCAGAGGCTCTGGACAGACCGATCAGCCTTGCGGCTCTCTGAGTGCCAGACCAGCCGGGTACGAGCCCGAGGGTTACCTCTGTGAATCCAAGCTTGGCGTCCTCCGTCGCCACCCTCAGGTCACAGGACATTGCGAGCTCCAAACCGCCTCCCAGTGCATAACCCTTGATCACAGCGATGGTGAGCTTGGGGAGCTCCCTCAACCTGCTGAAGATTCTCTGGCCTTTCCTTGAGAAGTCGATGAACTCGACCTGATTCGTGAAGAACTGAGAGAGATCGGCTCCTGCTGAGAACACGCCTCCTTCTCCCGTGATGACGACTACAGTGATATTCTTGTCCTGCCAGAGCTCAGTGACAATTCGGTCAAGCCCGTCCAGCGCCTCGGTGCTCAGTGTGTTCAGCCTTGGTCTGTTGATGACTATCTTCGCCAGCCCACCGCCGAGCTTCTCCATGTACACCACTCCTCTCTCGGCTGGCCTCCCCTCAGGTCTCACTGGTGGAGCGACGGCGGGCTGCACGGTCGGCGCAGCGAGCCTCCCCTCGATTGCGTCGAGCATCTTACCGTTGACTATTGCCTTCGCCGGCGCAAATACCTTGGAGTCGAACCTGGCCTCAAGCTCCTCCAGCTTCGACCTCACTTCAGAGTTGCTAAGGCTCTTCGCCACGGTGATGGGGCCGAACGGTCTGTTCATTCCGAGTGTCACGCCTTGCTCTATATCCTCCGGCTTCGCGATTCCCTCCTCGATGAGCTTCACTGCTTCGTTGATTTCGATCGCGAAGATGTCCATGATTGAGATCTTGTCAGTGGGCTCGGTCTTGGGAACCTGCGCCTTCCCGGTCGACCAATCGTAAAAGCCTCTTCCCGTCTTCCTGCCCAACTCTTTTGCCTGAACTTTTGAGGCAAACGCCTTACCTTTGCCATACTCCGGAGAGAGAGCTTTCGAGAAGTAGGACAGGGAGTCTTGCGCTATGTCTATGCCGACGAAATCCAGGAGCTCATAGGGTCCCATGGGAAGTCCTTGGCCCCTGGCGTAGGTGTCAACCTGTTCTGGGGTGGCGATGCCCTTGTCGAGAATCAGGCAAAAGAAGAGGGTCTCGGCGGCGTTTATTCTGTTCACTATGAAGCCCGGACTGTCTTGGAGAACCCTGACAGGCGTTCTCCCTAGCTTTGAGCAGACAGTCGCCAAATCTTCCAGGACTGCCGCGTCTGTCCTGCTACCTGGTATTATTTCGACGAGTTTCATGATGACTGGAGGGTTGAAGAAGTGCATTCCCACTACCTTCTCCGGTCTCGACATTCCTTGTGCCAGCTCTGAAATCATTATGTTGGACGTGTTCGACGCAAGAATAGCCCCGCTAGGTGCCGCCTGCTCCGCCTCTTTCAGAACCGATTTCTTCAGTTCCGGGATCTCGGGTACCGCCTCAATGACAAGATCTGAGCCAGATATCGCTTTTCCCATCTCGCTGAGGAAGGTGATTCGCGAAAACGCAGCGTCGGACTCTGCTTTGGTGAGCTTGCCTCGCTCGACGAACTTCGCGAGACTCGAAGCAATACTAGTTTTGGCCTTCTCGACAGCTTCTGGGAACTTGTCCATGAGCTGCACGTTATAACCCCTCATGGCGAAGAGCTCAGCGATTCCGTGCCCCATCTCGCCCGCACCGATTACGGTTACATTCTTGATTTCCAAGACCCAATACCCAGT
Source organism: uncultured Nitrososphaerota archaeon (assembly GCA_963836465.1). Taxonomy (GTDB): domain Archaea; phylum Thermoproteota; class Nitrososphaeria; order Nitrososphaerales; family Gagatemarchaeaceae; genus CAWIJZ01. The sequence continues at coordinate 106,462 of CAWIJZ010000038.1, read as the reverse complement.
CTACAACAGGTAGCATTTTGTATTAACGCTTTTCCCCGAACCTCTCTCGGTAACCCTCCGCGCGGATTTCACGCGGACAGTCGGGGTAGACCGGGCGGACAGACCAGTTCCTGACTTCTGGCGTACTCACTTCCCCCATAATGAGCGGAGCGGTAATTGCTACAGGAAGCTACAAGAAGCACAAAGACAATCGAGAAGCACGGATGCCCATTAGAGGCTGGGCTAGACCGATGTGAGTCGTGTCGGATAGGATGCTAGAGACGCTCCAGAGCCTCTGGGGGGTGCTACTCTGACACCGAGCGACTCGTCTCGAGAGGGCGCAATGGGCAACGCCTGTCGCTTCGTAGGGAACAGCCGCGATGTGGTGGCTATGATTGTGGAGAGGTGGCCGACTCCTTCAGCTTCCTTCTGAGCACCTTCCCCACCAGGGTCTTCGGGAGGTCACTCACGAATTCGATGTTCCTGGGGACCTTGTACTTCGCCAGCCTTTGGCTGCAGTACTCGACGAGCTGCTCTTTCGGGATTTCGTGCTGTGGGTCCTTCAGAACGACAAACGCCTTTGGAACCTCTCCCATATACTTGTCAGGGATTCCTATCACCGCCGCCTCCCTTACGGCGGGGTGCTCGAAGAGCACTTCTTCCACCTCCCTAGGATAGACCTTGAGGCCTCCGACGTCAACCATGTCCTTTCTCCTATCGACGATGAAGAAGTAGCCGTCTTGGTCCATCTTTGCAATATCACCCGTCAGGAGCCATCCGTTCTTTAGCACCCCCTTAGTTTCCTCATCCTTGTTCCAGTAACCCTTCATCACCTGCGGCCCCTTCACTGCAAGTTCGCCCACCTCACCCTGAGGAAGCTCCCTCGAATAGTCGTCGAGCGAAACTATCTTCGCATCCGTCGATGAAATCGGAATGCCGATCGAGCCGTCCTTCACGACGCCTCCGTGGAGAGGATTGACGTGAGTCACAGGGCTGGCTTCGGTCAATCCATACCCCTCGACCAGATTACCACCCGTGATGTCGATGAACTTCTTCCTCACCGCTACCGGAAGAGCGGCGCCTCCCGAAACACAGGCGCTTATGGAGCGGAGGTCGAACTTCGACACACTCGGATGATTGTTTATCGCCACATACATTGTTGGGACGCCACAATAGGCGGTGACCTTTTCCGTCTGTATTGTTTTCATGACCTCTTCAACATGAAAACTCGGTAGGAGAACGATTCTTGCTCCTGCGTACAATGGCATGTTCATGGCGGTAGTCATGCCATAGATGTGAAAGAGAGGAAGCACAGCCAGGCACACGTCCTTCTCCGTGACAGGAAGCATTTGTGCCAGGACAACGGCATTAGAGAAGAGGTTCCAATGTGTTAGCATTGCTCCCTTCGAGGTTCCGGTGGTCCCGCCTGTGTACTGGAGAAGCGCGACGTCATTCACTGGGTCGACGTCCGCCGGCTTCTCGATGGGTTGACTCAACCGGAGGAGCTCAACGAAGTCTTCGGTCTCCTTCCGCCTGACGTTCTTAACACCCGCCAGACCGGCGAGGCTCTTCTTTATTCCAGGAAGGTAGTCCGTAATGCTCGTCGCAATGACGCGAGAGAGCGCCAACTGGCCCCTGCATTCCTCAAGGGAGCGGTACAGGTCGTTCTCCTTCACGACATCCCTGGCAGCGACCATGATTGAGACACCGGCATCCGTGAGCTGATGCTCTAGCTCTCTTGCCTTGTACAGCGGACTACATGTAACGACTATGCCTCCCGCCTTCAGGATGCCGAAGTAGGCAATGACGAACTGGGGGATGTTGGGCATGAAGATGCCTACCCTGTCCCCTTTCCCCAGTCCCAGCTTCAACAGGGCAGACGCAAACCTGGAAGAGAGCTCATCAACTTCAGCGTAGGAGAGATTCCGTCCCTGATAGCGAAGGCAGTCTTTCGACGGGAACTTCTTCGCCGAATCAGCGATCAGCGCGTACAGGGGTTTCTCCTTTACCTCAAGCTCTTTGGGCAGATCTACGAACCAGGATTTGTACCAAGCCCTATCTCCGATCAAGTTTCCCGCGACTTCTATGGCACACCGATATCCCATAAGGATATCGTACTGCTTCCCGCACGGCTTTTAGGGCCCTCGCGCTCTTAACATGGGGGCCATGCGGCAGGTGGCGAGTTCGCGCACCTTTTTTGCTCTCCTCCGGGACGGAAATTGTCCTGAGGCGCTAGGGTGTCCTTCGTTTCCCTCTCCGCCAACAGACCACACGATTCTCTCGAGTTACGAGCCAAAATAAGCGCCGGGAGTGGGATTCGAACCCACGACCCCCTTTCGGGAGACAGGCTGGCTGGCTCCCTCGCCCGCTAGATCGACTCCAGGCTTACGCTACTTTGAAGCTGCGCCCTACCGAGCTAGGCGACCCCGGCACGGGGCTACCTAACCTCATTGGTAACCCACAACTAGCTGTCTCCATGTCCATCTAATAAAACTGCACCCTATCTTGATCGGCTGCTTGGCATCAAGCGTGTTTCAGAGTTCTACGAGTTCTTGGAAGGAGCGAGTGCGGATCCAGCGTTCCTGGATGGGAGATCCCCCGTGAGGTTGCACCTTCTAAGATTAGAGCCTCAATTACTGTCGTCCTGGGCAACTTCTGCTTCGCCGATAGCGTCTCGATGATCTCATCAGTCTCCGTATCTAGTCTTATGGGTCGAAACTTGCGTCGTTCCGTTCGTTCATTGTTAGGCGGTCTGCCGGCAAGCGACATTTCGTGATACGTTATTTCATAACTAACCTATAAGCAATACCCTCGGCTTGCGAGTTCGACTAGAACTTCTCAGCTGTAGGCACTGTGGAGGTCCTCGCGGATGAGTGAAGAATCAGAAATAATCGAGGAGCTCCGTGAGTCGTACAAAAAGTACGGGCCGGTCCATCCGGTGATACAGACCCACTGCGGGACGGCCGCAGGGGAGACCAGGAAGAAGGCCGTCCCGCAGTGGAAGGTGGTGAGGATGGAGGTCAGGGACTACTACGAACACCTCAAGCTCAAGGCGTCGGACAACATCCACGCGCAGAAACCTGCCAATTGGTGGAGGAACATAATCAACGAAGCGGCCGCGGAATTGGCGGAGAAACAACATATCCCGAAGGGAGAGATCACAAAGCACCTCGTACTTGATTTCCCCCTCAGCGAACGGAGCATCCGGCGCTACCTCTCCGACCAGTTCAAGCAGGCCGAGAAGATTGAGGCGGGCAGGAGAGGGGAAGCGCTGCTGCCACCGTGGCAGCAGAAACTGTACAAGAGGACGAGGAATCTTCAAAATCTCTCAAAGAATCCTCTGAACGACTTGGTCAGAAACAGCGCAGGGCACGAAAATCAGCTCACGCCAACAAGCCTGTCCTCGAATCGGAGGTCGAGGACCTTGACCTCTTGCCATCCACATGCATAGTGGCTGAGAATACTCAGACGTCTGAACAGGCGCCAGCCCCCCCCCACCGTAAAGCCCCCTAGAGAATCCCACCACCTGGCCCGAGCGAGAGTGAGGCCGGCGACCGCAGGATCGCGGAACTAGAGGCCCAACTGGCCGATTACCGCGCCAAGTTCCCCCAGGAGGGCGAGCACGCCCCCGCGAAGGAAGGCACCATTACCACGCCGAGGCTAGTCATTCAGGAGGAGGGCGCTAAAGCCGTGGAGGACAAGACGGCGGAAATGGTGGCGAGCCTCATGAGCCAGAAGGTGGTCGTCAACCCCGAGAATATGTTGTATTTCGATTACGCCCGCTCGCAGTACGGCTTCGCGGGCGACTTCGCGGACTTCGTGAACGACTGCATCAAGTACTTCTTCATGATGCACGGCATCAAGGTCGTAATAGTCAACGAGATGGAGGTGCCCCAGCATGCCTAAGAATCTGCCCGACGTCGGGGAGGGAGAGGAGTCCGCCACTAGTTTCAATTGGGTTTTCTGTTATGCGATGTTCTAACCTTCTTGACGTTTAGGGGACCACGCCTGTGCCGATGTCGATGAAGAATGCCTCGCCAAATTTGTTGAACCCAAGCGCTTTGTAAAGACGTACTGCCTCGTGATTATCTGATCGAACGAAGAGACTGCAGGACCGCGAGCGCATCAGTGCTTCCCGCACCACAGCTGAGACAGTTGTGCTTCCAAGACCTCTCTTACGGAATTCAGGCTTCGTCTCGACGCCCATAATGGCTGCGACCTGAGGAAGCCAAGCTACTAGGCTCGCAACCGATGCGAGTTTGCCATTAGCGAAGGTGCCAAAGACGATGTCGTTCTCGAGTTGCTCGCGAGCCCATTCCGGCGTCATTTCACGCACGTTGAAGCTCGAACCGAAGGTAGCATATTCGGCGTCATGCTCGCGTGACAATCTCTTCGCCAGGCCAGAACCTTTGAGTTTCTCGTCTCCTCTCCTGACCACCATAAAGTCGATGGTGTACTTCGCGTCATACCTGAGCTTGCGCGTGACCAGATCATGCAGTGCCGGCGTGACAGTCAAGACAGCTTTGCTCGGGACAACAGGAAGCAGCGCTTCCGTGGCATCTGATTCGCCTCCCAACCCCACGTAGACTGCTTCAGGAGAGCTGTAGAGACTGAGATGGGCCTTCACCTTGCCCCCGGCTCGGCAGACATGGAGTTCGTATCTCCTGTCCCCGCGCTGCAGATACCAGATGTCTAGGACATTGCGGACGATTTCCTTCTTGAGGTAAGCAATCGCATCAGAATCACTCTTTCGCGCTTGTTCCAGTCGCAAGTCTCCGTGCATTCCTGCTGGCTTACGTATCTATTCTCTAAACTCCTTTGGTTTAGTTTGAGCCCTAAATTAAATAGTCCCAAATGGTTCTGCAGTGTATGGCGACCAATTCGTCGAGTCTGTCTGATCGCCTGCTATAATCTTTGAGAGTAGGCCGCATCGGTCGCTGGCCTTTTCACAACATGAACTATTATATGGCTGGCTCAGGCGGTCTCGAACCGGTGAGCTGATAGATTCAGATGATTGAATCACCATCGGTTTTTGAAATCCTTTCTAGAGACGACCTCTACAGAATTCACACTTCCACCCTTGAAGTCTTGGAGAGAGTTGGGGTCCGAGTTGAAGAGGAGAACGCTCTAAAATTGCTGGATGATGTTGGAGCGGATGTCGATTACAAGGAGAATATCGCTAAGATCCCGCAACACTTGGTAGATGAAGCGATTAGGTTGTCTCCGAGGACCATCTTGTTTGCTGGCCGGAACGAGAGGTATGACCTGAGGCTGGAAGGCAAGAGAGTCCATTTCGGAACTGGCGAAGGATCCATAAGTGTTCTGGACCACAACACTGGCTCAGTTAGGCCTTCGACGAAGATGGATGTCGCGAATGCGGCGAGGCTTGCAGATGCTCTTCCTAACCTTGATTTCGTGATGCCAGTCTTTACAGCGCAAGATGTTCCTCCTGGAGCTTTACCATTGCACGATTTGCATGCGACTTTGAAAAATACTGAGAAACCTATCATGGTCGTGGATTTCGGGCTAGACGTTAGTTACCTGATAAAAATGGCGTCTGTCGTGGTTGGTGGAGAGGAGGAGCTTGAAGATAGGCCGATCTTGGGTTTGTACAGCGAACCGGCTTCTCCTTTGACTCACGGGAGAGATCATACAAGAAATCTTATGACTTTTGCCAAGCGGAAGCTCCCCATAGTGTATATTCCTTCACCCGCTTCAGGTTCAACGGCCCCCGCCACGATGGCGGGAGCGATAGTCCAGTCGAATGCCGAAACGTTGAGCGGAAACGTTATTGCGCAGTTCACTAGCAAGGGAGCCAAATTCATTCATGGGACAGACACGACAGCCTTCGATCAGAGAACTGGTGTGTTTCCGTACGGCGCCCCGGAGTGGATGCAAATTAACTTGGCAATGGCCCAACTTGGCCGATACTACGGATTTCCAACATGGAGTACTGGCGGGTGCTCGGATTCCAAGATCCTGGACGGACAAGCTACGTTAGAAGCAGCGCTCTCGTTGTTCGTAGCGGCTCAGAGTGGTGCCAACCTCATACATGATGTTGGTTCGTTCTTGAACTTTGGTTTGATAGGATGTCTGGAGCTCGTAACCATCTGCGACGAAATAATCTCTATGACTTCCTATATCCTGAATGGAATCGAGGTTACGGATGAGACCTTGGCTGTTGACGTGATACGTAAGGTGGGGCCGGGTGGACATTACCTCTCGCAAAGTCACACGTTGAGATTCTTCGAACAAGAACACTGGTTTCCATCCCTCTTAGACAGACAAACGCGTGAGGCATGGATAAAGGGTGGCAGAAAAGATCTGTTGCAGAGAGCTAGAGAGAAGACAGAACATATCTTGGAAACTCATTCTCCGACTCCCCTTCCACGCGACATCGAGAAGGAACTAGATCACTTAGTTGAGCAAACAGAGAAAGCTATTCAGGCATGAAGCGTTCGTTGCAAAGTATGTTCCAACCAGGACCGAAGTGGTCGAAGTTTCGCCGAAAGCGTTAAAGCCAGACGGGGAACATCGCGGCGGTTGATGATTCTTCTTGTCTGAAGAAGAGATCGTAAATGCGGTTCTAAGCTTCGACGGAGACAAAGTCACCGAAGCAACCAAGAAGGCTCTGAATCAGGGTCAGGACCCGATCAAGATCGTGGACGAACTCAGCAAGGCTTTGAGGATTGTGGGGAAGAAGTTCGAGGACGGAGAGTTCTTCCTAATGCACCTCGTAGCCGCCGCTGAACCCGTCCAGAGAGTCATCAAGGAGATTCTTGAACCTGAGATGGTGAAGAAGAAGGAGCATAGGAAGAGCCTCGGCAAGGTCGTGCTAGGAACGGTTGCCGGGGATATTCATGACATAGGGAAAAACATAGTTGGCTCAATGCTCTTCGCAGCTGGGTTTGAGGTCTACGACATAGGTAAGGATATCCCACCCGAACAGTTCGTGGCTAAGGCGAAGGAGGTGAATGCGAACCTCGTAGGAGCCTCCGCCCTGCTAAGCACCTCCCTACCCATGCAGCGGAAGATCGTGGAGGGAATCGTCGCCGCGGGGCTAAGGGATAAGGTGAAGCTCATCTTCGGCGGAGCACCAGTCACCGAGGAATGGGTTAAGGAGATCGGAGGCGACGGCTACGCTGACAACGCCATCGAAGCCGTCAACGTCGCCAAGAAACTCCTCAAGATAGAAGACTAGGCGACCGCAATGGTCCAGAGAGGCCCTAAGAGCGGACACCTCAGGTTCCTAACAAACGACCAAGCACGAGACATTCACGTCTCCTCGCTCGAGGTCCTAGAATCGGTTGGAATGTACTGCCCCTCAACCAAAATCATGGAGATCTTCGACCGCGCAGGCGCTGGCGTAGACTTCAAGGAGAAGCGGATTAGAATACCTCAATCCCTCGTAGAGGAATCCCTGAAGAAAGTTCCAAAAGAAATCGTCTTCTGTGGCAGAAACCCGCAAAATGACATTCTGCTTGAGGATAGCAGGGTTTACTTCGGCCTGGGAGGAACTCCAGTCCCCTACATTAGAGATATCGAAAACGGTGAAATGAGGCGGCCCACCAAGGAGGATATGAACCAAGCGACGAGGCTTGGAGACGCTCTACCCAACATTAAGTTCGTCATGACCATCGCGGGCGCCTATGACGTGCCCTATGAAGTCGAATACATCCATGAATTTGAAGCCCTTTTCAACAACACCGAGAAACCGATCCTGTACTCTTGTCCAGGCGCATACGCCGCTCAGAAAGTGTTGGAGATGGCGACCGCAATCGTTGGCAGCCGGGAAGAGCTTAGGAGGAGACCGATACTTGCACTATACACAGAAACCGTTTCGCCTCTCTCGTTCTCTGAAGCAAATGAGAACATGATCGAATTTGCAAAGGCCGGAATTCCCGTTTCAAACGGACCGATGCCAATGTGCGGCGCGTCGGGTCCGATGACACTCGCAGGAACCGCGGTCCAAAGCAATGCGGAGAGTCTGGCTGCTATTACGCTCTGTCAGCTCGTTAACCCTCATACTCCTATGGTCTACACAGGTTGGGTTTGTGCAATCGACCCGAGGACCAGTCGATGTGCGTACGGTTCTCCAGAATTCGCAATGGGCACCAGTATCTTCAACACGACTATGGGCCGGTACTACGATATGCCGACGTACGGATTCGGAGGATGCTCCGACTCCAAGTTACCTGATGCTCAAGCTGGGGCCGAGGTTATGATGAATGGAATGCTCGCTGCCTTGGGCGGGACGAACCTCATTCATGACTGCGGATATTTGGCCGGTGGTAGCATCGGCTCCATGGAGATGGCCGTGATATGCAATGAGATTGTTGGAATGATTTCAAGGATAGTTCGAGGCGTAGACGTCAATGATGAGACGCTGGCTGTGGATGTCATCAAGAATGTTGGCCCTGGTGGTCATTACATGTCCCAAAAGCACACGCTCGAACATGTCCGGGAACTCTACTTGCCGACCCTTTTCGATAGAGAGTCCGAGGTAACATGGGTAAAAGCAGGCAAGAAAGATGTCAGGGATATGGCCCGCATGAAGGCCAGGCAGATTCTACAGGAACACTCGCCAACGCCCCTGGAAAGAGATGTGCAACTGCGGCTCAAGGAGATCGTAAAAGAAGCAGAAAAGCAGTTGGTGAAGGCACGCTAGGCGTGCTGGTAGCTCCACTCAAATCGTGGCAGAGCTGAACCTGTTCCTCGCATATGGCTTTACGTCGCTAAGACATTGACTTCGCAGCCTCTTTCTTGATTTGCTCGATTTGCGTGCGAACATCTCTGGGTATCGGCTGAACCTGGTGGTCCCTGAGAATTTTCTGGACCCTTTCACCAGCCTTTTCAAGCAAAGTCTTGCCATCGACCTTCTTCCACGTCTCGTACGAGAAGGATCTGTCCATAACCTGTGTAACTCGATATTCCTTGTTGAAGTGCTCCAATGAATGTCTGAGTCCCAAGAATGACCCGCCATGCGTTACTTGCTTTATCTCTTCGACTGCGAGAGTATCACCGCCAACCCGAACTCCTCCCATGATTCTCTTGAGCATTCCAATTATCTCATCGCAGATCACAATGAGCTCTTGGCTTCCACCCTTTGCTGCTTCAATGAGCCCTATATCGTGTATCAAGTTTTGACCGCAAAGCGCAGCTGTCGTCAGGTTCATTGAAGCCTCAACGAAAGCCTGAGCGTCCAGTGTTTTCGAGTCAGTGCACCCTCCTGTGCCCCATAACGGTATCTCCAAGTAGTGCGCGAGCTGCGCTTGAGCTATGCCAAGCAGCATGACTTCAGGGGAACCGTAAGAACATAGCGTTGTTCTCATGTCCATAACAAGAGGCACAAAACCGAAAATGAACGGTGTGCCTGGCCGAGTGAACTGTGCGATGACATTGCCTGCAATGGATTCCGCCATCCCTGAAACTACTTCGCCGGCCAAGGTTATTGGGGCCGTAGCCCCGCCCATCGGGCAAGGTGCGTATACGATGGGCAGACCTTCCTTTGCCCATTCTAATAGAGCCTCAACGTACTCCTTTCCAACTATAAACGGAGAAGACGGCTCGTCGTACATGGACACTATCGGTCTCTTTCTCAGTTCGTCCTCTCCACCAGCAATGAGTCTTGCTACTTCAATTTGCTTCTGCGTTACTTTTCGACCGTGATAAGCGAAGATTATTGAATGCTTGACGGTGTTAGACATTACGGCATCCTGCTCGTACAGACCTTGAATTTCTCGAGGGGCATCAAGTGGTGTGAAAAGACCCATCGAATAGTCAATGTTCTCGAGAGCATCACACACCTTGGCCGTCTCAGCCATATCCCCTGTTCTGCTCATTCTCCTTTCTCCGGTGCGCCTGTCCGCAACGACTATTGCCCCGCCAACGCTACCAAAGTAGACTTTCTTTCCTTCTATCACAAAATCCTGATCTTTGTCTCTACCGCATAGCCTAACCACCTTTGGCGCTTTTCTGAGCGATTCTTCAACAATGTACTCAGGGAGGTAGGCGGTTTGCGCTTTGAAGTCGACTCTTGCTCCGATTCCATCCAGAAGCTTCAGAGCCTCTTCGTCTTGGAATTTCACTCCATGATTCTCAAGCACGTCGAGTATCGCGAGATAGATATCATGCAACTCTTCGTTTGATAAGATTGTCAGTTGGCCGCCGTCAATTCCAATTCTCATTTCTTCTGTCTCCAATGCACGACTACATCGAGGGAGTTTAAGACTTTCCAAGGCCCAACATCAATCAAAGTACAAACCCAGACAGGCTGTTTTCTGTTGTGGAAAATCGCGAGCTGATCTTGCCTGCGAGACCGTTGGATGTCATGATCGAGGCTCGAAAGATAATGCAGTGGGTAGAATTCGTGTTGAGCACGAAGAATTTGACCGAGGCCGATAAGATAAGATACGCGATATTTTATGCGAGAATTCGTCTTGGGAAGCCAGTAAAGGAGGAAGACAGGGCTGCATTCGACGTGCTACAGAATACATTAGACGGCAGGACGCAAGTTAAGAATTCGTGATATCGACTATTTTTCGGACTGGCTCTAAGTTCCGATTCGGCACCCATCATTGCTTGTACATGGGCATTACCCTCTGTAGGTCGCTCCTTGTCGTATCATCTGCCCCACCATGGGATAAGCATTCAGATCCTGATAGGGTAAGTAGAGAGACATCATGAATTCAGCCTCAAAGTTTCCCTCAGCCGCCAGCTCAAGGTGATTGACCTCATTGGCTATCTTCTCTCCCATTCGTCTAGCAGTTCTGGATAGGAGCATCATCCTAGCCCCGGTCCCAGCTGAGTTTCCCACGAATACAAACTTGTCTAGAGGAAGTTCCGGATACATACCAATAACCCTCGCACTATCAATGTCGATGTAGTTCCCGAAGGCGCCTGCAACGATGACTTTCCCTATTTCCCTCTCCTCTATTTTCATCTTCTTCATCAATAGTAGAATCCCTGTATGGATAGCGGCCTTCGCTTTCTGAAGTTCTCTAACGTCTGCTTGAGTCAAGGTGACGTCCATTTCAGAAGCATCCTCGTCCTTCCGGACTATGACGAATTCCAGACCGTTAGGTTCCTCCCTAAGCCTATCCGTCAGGCTCATGTATTTCTTCACAAATCTCCCGCTCCGATCGACTATTCCCGACTTTACCAAACCCGCTACGGTGTCGATCAGCCCCGTTCCGCAAATCCCGAGAGGTCTGCCGTCATCCACGGTGCCGAAGTGAACCTCCAGCGTCTTTGGATCAATGCTCACTCGTTCAATAGCCCCTGGAGAAGCTTGCATTCCGTGCTTTATCTGCATCCCTTCAAAGGCAGGACCCGAGGCGCACGATGCAACCATCACTCTTTCCTTATTCCCTAACGCGATTTCCGTATTGGTTCCTATGTCTATCGCTAAGATGATTGAATCAGAATCGAAGATCCGTGAGACCAGTAAGTCTGCAACACTATCTCCGCCGACGAATCCAGCTATTGCCGGGGCCATGTAGATGTTACCGCCTGAGTACATCCGTAGGCCAAGCCTTGAAGCTTTGATGTTACAGGTTCCCAAGACGGGTACATAGGGGCTTGTGGCAAGGTATCGCGGTGAGATGCCCATGAATAGATGGTGCATACAAGTGTTACCGACACCAACAAGCTCGTAGATGTTTTGAGAAGATACACCTGCCTTCCTACAGCAATCATTTATCAGGCGGTTGACAGCTTCTAGGATAGACTTCTGAAGTTCTCGTAGCTTCGGCTTTCCACCGATAGCGTAGGAAATCCTGGAAATTACGTCCGCGCCGTATGAACTTTGGGGATTGACCATAGATGAAACCGCCAAGGCATTTCCTCGAACCAAGTCAACCAGGAATCCAGCCAGCTTGGTGGTTCCTATGTCAACGGCGAACCCGTAGCATGTTTCCGTGCTGTCACCCGACTCCACGCCTATGACTCTGCTCCCATCATAAACGACCGCAGTGGCTTTCCAGTCCTTCTCTCTTAATGCCAGGGGTAGTTGCAGCGCTGCATCGTAATCTAGGGTCAAATGCGCTGGAGTATATCGCTCTCTAAGAGAGTCGAGCAACCTCTTCTCATCAGACCTTTGGTCCATGAGTGTAGGTTTGGGCATCGTTACACAGTACTTGATCACGCATGGATCATGAGAAAACATGACTTCGAGACCTTCAGTCTGAAGTCTCTGCCTACCAACCCTACTTCTCTCGGGAACAGTGACTGTAAGGTCTCCACGAATCCTGACTAGACATGCTAACCGATACCCTTCCTCAATCTCATCCTGCGCTAGATGCCTAAGCTCAGCAGGAAAAAGAGGGCTTAAAGCACCCGTCGCAGATTCTATCTTCACCTTACATTTGCCGCAGGTTCCTTTGTCCCCACAGATGGAGGAGATGTCAACCCCGAGACTCTTGGCCGCCGAAGTAATCGTTGTCCCGTAGTGTACGTTCGCACATCTACCATAGGGTTGGAAGACAATATTCGCTTCTGCTGTTTGATCTTTTGAACGCAAATCAAAAATGAGTTCCCGTCAGGGCTATAATAAAGTGACTTGATTGAGGCAGTTGAATCGAGTATCTCTGAAAGTGACGCCAAACATGTCGTTGACGCGTCCGGGCTAATCGTGAGGCCCGGCCCTAGTCGACCTGCACACGCATTCCGCTTATGATGTGACGGATATTGTTATCATGAAGATTAGGAGGGAAGATTCCCTCTGTTCGACTCAAACGATCTAGGACGTGTGCATCTGCATCCGCAGAGTTAATTAAGCGGGATGAGGTGAATACTTGCTCGATATGAAGTCAGGCACCTCCGAAAGATATTCTGGTCGTCCGATAGTAGATTACGACAAGGCGATTGCGAAAGCGGCGCGCTGGCTGAAGTCCCAACAGAGGCAGGATGGTTCTTCCGGCGACAACCTACCGCTGTGGGGATATTACACGCAGCCCATGGCGTTCCGCGGCATGGGCGAACCGATATGCGCGGCCCGTACGCTTTCTTTTATCAAGAAGGAGTTCCTGAAGGAGGGAGGACTGCTCAAGCATAACAAAGCAAGCCTCGAAGGGATAGTCTATGCTCCTTCCTGGACAACGGTCGGCGCCCAGATGTGGGACAGGTTCGACATCTCCTATCCGGTAAGCGAATGGATGCTTCAGTTCCAAGATCAGAAGAGGGGCGGATTCTTCACCACACTCGAGGATGCGAAGAACAAAAAGGGCATTCTGGAACTCGATGCAACGCTCCTCGGTGGTCTCGCCCTCCTCAGTACTGGGAGACTGGCCGCAGCCGAGAAGGTGGGACAGTTTCTGTTCGCCCTCCACAAGAAACAGCCGGACACTAAGAACAGGTACTATTTCATGTGGGATACCGAGAAGGGACTGCTGACGGACTACGACACGAAGCTGGCATGGTGGTACGAGATGGACAAGCACAAGGAGAAGCAGGGTTACTTCCAGTTCGGACTGACGATTGGGTTCCTTTCAAGGCTCTACATGGCCACGGGAAAGAAGGAGTACCTGAACCTAGCGAAGGAGCACTTTGACTTCGTTGCGACCTCCGAAGGAGTCTACTCCGCGGCTCTCTCGCACAAACTCTGCTGGGCCTGTGCCAACCTCTATGCTGCGACTGGTGAGGGGAGGTTTCTCGAAGCTGCGAAGAAGGTGGGTGATCATCTCATTAGCGTCCAGAAGGAGGACGGAAGGTACCATTACCCCGAGATAACCCCGAACTTCGAGGACCAGACTCTGACCGACAACCTAGACACGGTTTCGCAGTTCACAACGTGGATCGCTGCGACGAGAGCGTTCCTGGTAGAGAGTTAGCAAAACCCATATGCCCACGCGAAAAGACAGACGAATGGTCTGACTTTACCCATGCGGGTCGACCACGTTTGCGGCCCCAACTTTCACAACATCACTTTGGCTACAAAACTGTAGTGGACAGCGGATACTTGCTCTTGAGAAGAAAAGGAATCGTTCTAAAGAGCGTTGATGGCTGGTTTTTCCTGAAGCCACGGCTTGACCACGAATGTGACGACTCAGCTCAACATACCCGTATCGCGCGTAAATGACGTTGCCTAGGCCCAGCTTGGTTGGGCTGAATACTCTTTGTCACAATCTCTACAGAGGCACCACGATCTGCAGGATAAAAGATGCCATGTATAGGACGGAGAATACGAGCGCGACGCCCGCCGTCCTCGGGTCAGCGGCGTCCGGGATCTCGCCACGAAACATCCTCCAGAGCCCTACCGCCTGAGGTACCGTGGCTAGGGTCAGAAGCGACCAGAGCGGGAGCACACCGAGCGCTATCAGAGTTGGAACGAAGATGTAGGCGACGAGCAGCAGCCCGCTGTAGAGTTTCACACCCAAGTTCTTCCCCAGTCTGGCCGCCACTGTCAACGCGCCCATGGAGGAGTCATACTCGATGTCTCTGATGTTGTTCGCGAGCAGGACGAGCGCCACGAAGATTCCCAACGGAATCGCGGCGAGCACCGGCAGCGAGGAAGAGGAGCCCGTCTCCGCTTCGTAAGAACCGAGCGGGATGAGCAGACCCCACATCGCAAAGACGATGACTTCCCCCAGCCCCTTCGCCTTCAGGACTATCGGATCAGCCGTGTAGAAGACACTGGCTGTCACACCTGCGAAGATGAGTAGCAGTATCCACGGGCTCCTGAGAACTGCGATGTACGCACCAATCGTCACGGCGGCGACGAAGAACACGACAGCCCATCGTCTTATCAAGTACGGCGACTCTTGACCGAAGGCGGACGGGTGTGGCCTGTACTTCGTGGTTGGCGCTCCCGGTTTGTCCACGCCGTGCCTCACGTCATAGAAGTCGTTAATGAGATTCGCGGCGGCGTGAAAGGCTATCATCCCGACCAGAGTCAATGCGTATAAGAGAGGATCGAAGCGACCGACCAGTGCAGCGATGAGAGCGCCAAGTGTGACAGAGGAGAACGTCATGGTAAACGACCATGGCCGGGTGGCAAGGAACAGGGTTCTTGCGTTCACGTGCTAGCCATCTTTCTCCTTCGTCAAAAGGGTTGCACCCCCGATTCTGTCCAAGCATTCCTGTTCCTGCACGACACCTCCGGTGGTTCGTAGTTTTCTGCCGTAGTGTCAAGCATTGCCAGTTCGGGTGACACGCACTGCTCGTTCGTACTCTGCTTCCCTGCGCGTCTCTCCTCTAAAGTGCACCCATCCGACTGCGCCCGCCAGCAGCAGCAGCAACCCCTCGGGAACATACCCTCTGATTGGATCGAAAGGAGACCAGACCGACTTCACCGTAAGGAGGAACGAGGTTCGGTTGACCGATGACACGTAGAGGCCGTAGGGTTGAGTCGCGGGCGAATCGAAGGCTATCTGATAATCTGGACCTGGGAGGCCTGTCCGGAAGAACAGGGGTGGTCCGACAGGAGACACGCTGCCCGGCACGGAAGGGAAGAGCGATATTGATACTGTCCCGGGCGCGTAGCCGGAGATGCTGATCCTTATCTCCTGCCCCCGGTCTATTGGGGGGAACGCATAACCGCTTATCATGTATGTTGAATTCCCGTACGGCGTGGCCGGCCCATCGGCTGAGAAGGTCTCCGGCATCTTGACCTGTGGAAGGGAGTATGCGGCTATGACGAGAAACACTCCCGAGGCCAAGACAATGAGGGAGAGGAGCATCCAGGCGGCTGCTTTCATTACTTCGTCCCGTGAGGCTCCGTGGTCCTCTCAGATAAGCGCATACATCAGATTCTCAATTTTGACAATTGCGACAATATTTTAAAAGGAGAGAATCGGCCAAATGGCCTCGATGGCAGGGCTCATCACCTATGTAATCAGACGCATACTCTTCATCATCCCTGTCTTCCTAGCGGTGTCGGTAATCACCTTTGTGATAACCAACGCAGCCGGCAGTCCTATCGACATCATAAGGATAGGGATAAGGAACATCAGCAAGTCGCAGCTGGCCGCGCTCGAGTCGTTCTACCATATCAATCAACCGATCACCGTGAGATATTTTCTCTGGCTGAACGATTTTGTCCACGGGAATCTGGGGCAGTCGCTCTACGGCGGGAGCGTCGCTCAGAAGATGCTGCCCTGGGTGGGTACGACGCTGGAGTTGCAGCTCACCTCCCTCCTCATGAGCCTCGCAATCGGCATTCCCGTCGGTATCTACTCGGCTATGCACCAGTACTCCAAGGCAGACGTCACAGTTACTACCGCCGCGATATTCGGCTATTCGACTCCTGCCTTTCTGCTCGGTCTTTTCTTCATAATCGTGTTCTCGATCGACCTCCGCTGGCTGCCAGGCAACGGGGCAATCTCACCCTATCCCCCGTATTGGTGGGGGAACATCTATCTCGACCAGCTCGCCCACCTGATAATGCCCGCTACCGTCCTCACACTGGTCTCGATAGCTGTGATAACGAGGCTGATAAGGGCCAACATGCTAGAAGTGCTCCGCCAAGACTTCGTCCTGGCCGCGAGAGCGAGCGGACTGAAGGAGAGCACCGTGACCTACAAACACGCTCTCAAGAACGCGGTCACACCGGTCGTTACGGTCGTCGGGCTGACTCTGGCGGCCTCGCTAGCAGGTGCCCCCGCCACCGAAACCGTGTTCAGCTGGCCCGGGCTGGGCTATGAGTTCGTGAACGCTGCTCTGGCGCTCGACCTGCCGGTCGTCCAGGGGATCACCATGACTATCACCCTGGTGGCTCTCGCCTTCCTCCTGATTACCGACCTGACCTACGCCTATCTTGACCCGAGGGTGAGGCTAACGTGAGCGACCAGCCTCGGTCGGCTCAACCGAAGCAGCGAAGGTCCGCCAGCCAGTGGGCAGTGGCGTGGAGGCGGTTCAGGCGCAACAAGGCCGCTCTTAGCGGGTTTGTGATTGTTGGATTCTTCGTCGTCCTCGCAGTGGCGGGGCCGACTCTCGCTCCCTATGCGAGGAGGAGTTTCCCGTGTCTGTACATCGGTTGCACCTCCCTTCCCCCCTTCGTGAACTGGGCCCACCCACTCGGGACAGAGCCCGCGGGCATAGACATCTACAGCGAGATCCTTCAGAGTATCAGGAATGACCTCTATGTCGGGCTAGCAGCCACCCTCATCTCCCTGGCGATCGGTCTCGCGGTCGGGGCATTTGCAGGCTACAGGGGCGGGACCTCGGGAGCCTTGCTCCTGGGAGTAACTCAGGTCTTCTTTGTCCTTCCAGCGCTGGTCATCATCCTGCTCTTTGCCAGAATATTCGTAACGTTGGTCGCGGTCGGGCTGGGGCTGACCCTGATCATGCTGATCCTAGGGTTATTCGGCTGGCCAGGTATTGCCTTTGTCATCAGGGGCGAGATACTTAGGATAAGAGAGCTTGAGTTCGTGCAGGCGGAGAGGGCCCTAGGCGCGGGTAACCAGCGCATACTCTTCAGGCACATCGTCCCGAATATCCTGTCACCAGTGATAGTCTACGCGACGCTCACGATAGCGGGGAACATACTCACTGAGGTGGTGATCAGCTTCCTCGGATTCGGTGACCCCAACACGTCCACTCTCGGCCTCCTCCTGCAGGAGGCTCTTCAGTGGCCCACCGATTGGTGGATCGCAGTCTTTCCGGGACTGACCGTCGTCGCTATCGTGCTGGGCTTCAACCTGCTGGGAGACGGGCTTTCCGACGCGCTCAACCCCAGACTCAGAGAGTAGAGAGCTTACCATGGCGAAAGAGATAATCTCCGTTCGGGACCTCGTCACCTACTTCTTCACTGAGGCAGGTGTGGTGAAGGCGCTGGATGGTGTCTCCTTCAGCGTGGACGAGGGCTCCTCGGTCGGTCTCGTGGGAGAATCGGGCTCAGGCAAGACGGTGACCGCTCTTTCGATATTCGGTATCGTGCCGAGACCCGGGAGAATCGTGTCCGGCGAGATCTTCTACAGGGATCAGAATCTCTTGAAACTCAGCAGCGAGGAGATGAGAAAGATAAGGGGGGGACGAATTGGTATGATATTTCAGGACCCCAACTCTTCCCTCGACCCGCTGTACACCATCGGCGACCAGCTGGCGGAAGTTGTACGCGTACACTCCCATGTCTCGAGGCAGAAGGCGATGGAGAAGGCGCTGAGCCTCCTGGAGATTGTGAAGATATCTGAGGCGAAGGCCAGGCTCGCTGCCTACCCACACGAGCTGAGCGGGGGAATGAAACAGAGAATAGCGATAGCTCGCGCCCTCGCCGGCGAGCCGGAGGTTCTGATCGCGGACGAGCCGACAACTAACCTCGACGTGACGATACAGGCGCAGGTCCTAGATCTCTTGAGGGAACTCCACAAGTCATTCAACATGACTCTGATCCTCATCACCCACGACATGGGAATAATAGCCGAGATGGCAACGAAGATCGTCGTCATGTACGCCGGAAGGGTGGCAGAGGTCGCGAACACGCGAGACCTCTTCAGGACTCCGAAGCACCCCTACACTGCCGCTCTCCTGAAGGCTGTGCCGAGAGTCGACCTTCGAAAGCAACTCGTTCCGATAGCAGGCAACATCCCGAACCTGATCGATCCACCCACGGGATGCAGGTATCACCCGCGCTGTCCCTACTCGACCCAAGTCTGCGTCGACCAAATCCCCGAACTTGAGTCTCTTGACGGAGGGAGAGAGGTATCCTGCCACCACTGGAGAGAGCTCGCGCTGGAGAAGGAGGAGATAAGACGTTGACGGACGAGCTCGTTCGCGTCGAGCACCTGGTCAAGTACTTCCCCGTCTTCTCCAGGGGAATCCTCCTCAAGAAGAAGGTCGGAGACGTACACGCCGTTGATGACGTCAGCCTATCCATCGGAAAGGGGGAGACGGTGGGACTTGTGGGCGAGAGCGGTTGCGGGAAGACAACCACGGGCAAGGTGATGCTCGACCTGGAGTCGCCAGACTCAGGCGAAGTTCTCTTCGGAGGGAAGAACGTTTACGAGACGCTTAAGAACGGCAAGACGTCCGAGAAAAAGAGCTACGCCGAAGCATGCAGATGGTCTTTCAGAACCCGTACGGCTCGCTCGACCCGAGGATGACGGTCTTCGACATAATAAGCGAACCATTCATAATCCACGGCAATATTGCGAGAAAGGAGTGGCGCGAGAGGGTCTACGAACTCCTCAGCATGGTGGGGCTCGAGGAGTATCACGCCGAGAGATACCCCCACGAGTTCTCGGGAGGGCAGCGACAGAGGATCTCAATCGCGAGGGCTCTTGCCACCGATCCCAAGTTCATAGTCGCTGACGAACCAGTCTCCTCTCTGGACGTTTCGATAAGGGCGCAGATACTCAACCTGCTGCAGGAGTTGCAGGCCAAGGAGGGCATCTCATTCCTGTACATCTCGCACGACCTCAGCTCGGTCAGACAGATCAGCCAGCACGTCGCTGTGATGTACCTCGGGAAGATCTTTGAGTACGCGCCCACGGACATGATCTTCGACAGACCCCTGAACCCGTACACCATAGCCCTGCTCTCGGCGATTCCTATTCCGGACCCGGACAAGCAGAGGCAGCGCATCATACTTCCCGGAGACGTTCCCAGTCCGGTTAACCCTCCCCCTGGCTGCAGGTTCCATCCTCGCTGTCCGTACGCGACCGATGTCTGTAAGACGGATGAGCCCGCTCTGCGGGAGCTCGGGATGGGTCACTTCGTAGCGTGCCACCACGCGGAGAAGTTTGCATGATCGACAGCCGGCACATAGCCGAGGCCGATTCATGGCGGTCATGCCCCGACCGGGGCAAGGGTAAAAAAAACTAGCGAGAATCTGACAAGTAGAATCTGACAAGTAGAATCTGACAAGTATATATGGCAGCAAACGCCAGCCTCGCTGAAAACAAGAATGAATCTCCGAGCAGTAAATGAAGGAGCTGCAGGAGTAACACTTGCACTAGTTGCTTTCATGCTCATCTTCTCTTCAGTACCAATACGACCCGCGGCCGCCGCAAGCGGCCAGCTATTCTCGTTCACCCTTCTAGCGCCTACGTCCAACCCGACGAGGCGCCAGTACGCGGCAATCATCCAGAACTCCTACGAGCAGGCAGGATTAGGTGTGAACCTAGTCTATGTCAGCTTCACCGTCCTGGACACGCACCTCTTCCCGTCGTCATGCCCGTGTGGGCAGCTCTACAGCGCTGGAGGCTTTGATGCAGCCTTCATCGGCTGGGGTGGAGGCGCTCCGATACCGGACTGGCGTGCCGTGACCCACTATCACACTGAGGCCAGCCCGCCAACAGGGAACTACGTCTACTATCACAACACTACGGTTGATAGCCTGATCGACCAGTACCAGACCTCCACATCACTCACGCAAAGAACTCAGCTGGGTCAGCAGATAGTCAGCTTGGTCGCTCAAGAAAGGCCATATGCTGTCATCTACTACCCTGCCGACATCTTCGCGTTCAAGAACTACCTCACGACTTGGGGACAGGGAACCTCCGGTGCCAAGTATACCGAGACGGATCCAGGTGACTACGAACACTGGAGCCTCGCGTCTGGTAGCGGCAGCACGATCAATATTGGAGTCACAGGTACGCTGAACGACTTCAATCCACTGCCGAGCAGCACGTCCAACACGATTTACAACCTCTACGTCTACGGTGCGATCAACATTGCACTCCAAGAATTTGACCCGAGGAGCACCACCTACGACAACGCGCTCGCGACGTCGATCACTTCCAGTTCAGACCTGCTGAACTGGACCGTATCGTTCCATCCAACGAACTTTATAGACAGCGCGCCCGTAACAGCGGACGACTTCATCTTCTACTACCAGTCCAGCCTTCGCAACGAAGGTATATCCGTCAACGAGGGCTCTTACCAGTCATCCGTAGGGCTCTACTCGCAGTTCACCTACCTGAACGGCACCAGCCACTACGACCTGAACGGGACTTACTATGAGACCGTGCCAACAAGCATACCGAAGAGCCTCCCAACCACACCGACGAGCACATTCAAAGCCGTTAGCCCGACATCGTTCACCTTCCACGTGCCGACTGCCTACGTCTTCACGAACCCCATCCTTACTGGTGTGGCACCTTTGCCCATCCATATTCTTGGGGGTATTCCAGAGAGCTCGTGGGACACCAACAACCTTGTGACTGGTCAGATGAACACGCCTCAGACCGTGACATGGAACAAGTCGCTATACGGAGGTAATGGTAGCTTCGCCTACGCCTACGGCTTCATCGGTGCTGGACCCTACGTATACAAGGGCTACAACCCTGTATCGCAGGTCGCCACGCTGGTTGCCAACCCGAACTACTACAACGCAACAGGGCTGCAGGCCATGGGCCTGTTCAACGCGAAGACCGTACACATTGACAGCGTCGTGACCAAGAGCGGAGCTCTGGCAGCATTCGCCAACAATGCGATCAACTTCATGGACACCAACTTCCAGTTCACAACCTCGGACCTCGCGACTGTAGCGAGCTCCGGTGGCTACTACACCAAGGTCGTGTCTGCGTCCGCCGGCATGCAGGAGCTCGGGTTCAACATGAACGACCCGGTCTTTGGTACCGGAACGGCAACGCCGAACGGCCAGAAGGACCCAACAAACGCGGCCAGGTACGCGAGGTACGTGAGGAATGCCCTCAGCGACCTCATCCCACGCCAGTACATCATCGACAGTCTTCTGCAGGGAGCGGCTGTCGCCGGCGTAACCGAGATGCCCGTTGTCTACACCACCCTATACCCACCAAGCGTGACGGCAGACCCGTACAGTCCGGCAGATGCCGCAACTCTGCTAGCCATGGCTGGATACGGCAGCTACACAGCCCCACCACCAGTCCTACCTGCTCCACCGCCAGTCTCTCCAATCACCGCCGGCAACATAACGGTGAGCGTTCCGTCCTTCCTTTTGGGGAACTCAATAACATTCCAAGGGACCTTCTCGTATCCACCTATACTCGGCGTGAACTCCAATGGTTTCGCTGTGGTACTCCAGCAGAGTACGGACAACAAGACCTGGACTAACCTCTTCTTTACATCCACAACGGTAGGCGGCAACTACCTCTTCACATACACTCCGACTCAGGCGGGTACGTTCTCGTACAGGGTCCTCTTCACTGGCATTCCAATGAATGTCGTCAACAGGGACGCCATCAACAACCCAGACACGCTGCTTCTCTTCGTGACGCCCGGTACCGGACAGCAGAACGTGACTGACACCCAGACCAGCGCCACGGCTTCGTACAAGATCGGGACGCTGAGCTCGGTGATAAACCAGCTCGCCTCCGGCATTTCCACTCAGCTACAGAATCTGGGAACTGGAACGACCAACGGCCTTAACTCTGTCCAGACCAGCCTCAACAGCAAGATCGACGCGGTTTCGGGTGAGGTCGGAACCCTGACAACCAGCGTCAACACAGCCAACAACAACATAAACTCGCTGACATCGCAG
Source organism: uncultured Nitrososphaerota archaeon (assembly GCA_963836465.1). Taxonomy (GTDB): domain Archaea; phylum Thermoproteota; class Nitrososphaeria; order Nitrososphaerales; family Gagatemarchaeaceae; genus CAWIJZ01. The sequence goes on along the minus strand of CAWIJZ010000038.1, from coordinate 84,084 downwards.
ATCAACACGCTGAACTCGCAAGTGTCAACTCTGACGACTATCGCCTACGCAGCAATCGCGATAGCCATAGTGCTAGGTCTCGTAGCCATATTCATGGCACGGCGCAAGCCTGCCGGCTAAGAGACCCCACCCTTTTTCTTTTCGCCTTTTCTTTCAATTTTCATGCTGCAATAGTGAAGGCAACGATAAGCGAAGCGACGAATAGTATTACTCCAGTCGATGTGTACACAGCCGCGCGGCTCACACGCTTCTTGCTGCTGGCCGCTTTCAGCTGCACCCCGGTAAGAAGGGAGAGGACCTTTCTGACCGACTCCGAGCTCGCGAACTCCATCCCTCCTCCAGCGAGCATGAGGGCGCAGGCTTCGAGAAGAAGCACGAAAGCGAACGAATCGGCAAAGGATGTACGTATCCACAGCCAGAGCAGATAGGCCAGCGGCAGAGCGATCACACCGAAAACCGCGCTCTCCTTGCCGGAGTCCAGCGCGAGTTCGCGGTACTGTGCCAAGCTCACGACTTACTCCTGTCAACCCTTATAAACGGTTCAGCGACCTTTTCGAAAAGTGGCCAAGAGAAGAAGGAGAGGTCGAGTCTTCCTTGTTTCGTTCGCTGTGACGATCGGAGCCCTCTCTCTATTCGCTGCCGTACTCTTGCTTTCGGCACCTCCAGTCCCGAACTACGGCCTGCCTAGCCAGTTGCCGAACTATCAATCAGTCTGGACGAAGTACGTCCCATCGAACTTCTTGCAGGTTTCCTTCATCAACTACAGCATGATCCGGCAGCTGAACTCCTCCGCGGTCCCGACGGTGTCTCTCCTGGACGTTGTCAGGCCGAACATCTCCATTACCCCCGACATGGTCCACGGAATTGTGAGCGTGACCTATTTGCAGCCCAACGAAAGCTTAGGAATGGTCTTCATGTCTAGGTCTGCCTTCGCCGAGTTCGGCGGTGTTGTGGCGAGGTACTACGGTGGGAACCTGACAGGCTCAACATCCCTCTTCTTTGTGGACGTGAACAACAGTGGCAATATCACACGTGGTTGGCTGGCGCTCGTTCCCAGCGACAACATGGTTGCCTTCGCCGTCGGGTTCTCGGCGGCGAAGCAGGTCATCGTTTCGTCTCTCGATGCCTCAAACGGCACGATCGCGAACGCACTTCAGCGCACGGATCTTAGGCAGGCCCTGTACATCGTGGATGGGATAACCGGTCACGTCTCCCTCGGAATCCAGAACTTCCCCGGCGTGGTCCGAACTGGGGAGATGACGACCATAGCGGTCGACGATGTGTCGAACACAACCCAGGTGTCCTACGTGGTGAAGTTCCAGGACTCGAACACCGCTGTGTCGCAGCTGAGCTACATGAAGTCTGTCTATGGCTCGGCGCGTGTATACTCCCAGTACGACCAGTATCTCAAGGGGATAGAGTATCAACCGTTCTCGCAACTAGAGGGCGCGGCACGACTGGTAGGCTAGCCATCGATCAGGAGAAGGAAAGCAGACTCTGGATCGGGATCAGTTCGCTACGCGATCTCCTATGACTCCGGCGCCGCTTCTTCCTTCGCTTCGGCTGCCCCTTCCGGCCGCTCGGGGCCCTTCTTCCAGAGCCTTGGATAGGTCTCCTGCTGCATTATAACTCTGTTGACGGAGAAAGCTATGCCCTTCTCCGCCTCCATGACCTCTTCTGTTGTCATCTTGGCCTCCGCTATTGCGACAAGCTCACCCTTCGCCGTGAGGATGAGAGAGGTCTCTCCCATTATAATGCCAGGCGAGATCGAGAGTACCCCGGGCACAGCCAGCATCGCACCGTGGCAAACGGCATCGACCGCCGAGTCCCTTATTGACACCCGCTTGACTCCCCCGAGGCAGTCTTCTATCGGCCTGACAGCCTTTCTAATGCTGGACTCGTTCCCTGCACGATACTCATACAGAGCGTCGCCCAGCGCGTGTAGCGTTACCAGACCGCCCTCTTCAGTCAGCGGACCCACGCGTGTTCTCCGAAGCTCCACCATGGTGGCGCCGACCTGAACGACCTCACCGATGTCGTAGATCAGCTTCCGGATGTAGGTGCCTGCCTCGCAGAGGCACCTGAGAAGGAAGAGGTTTCCCTCCTGTTCGAGTATCTCCAACTCGTGGATCTTTCTTATCCTTACGTCCCTCTTAACCGAGGAGCGCTGCGGAGGCCTCTGGTAGATCTCCCCGGTGAACTCGCGTATTGCTGAGTCCATGACCTCGCGGGGTATGGACGAATGGATGCGCATCACAGCCATGTACTCCTTTGGGAAGAGAAGAAGCAAGGAGAGAGCCTTCGTCGCCTTGCCAAGTCCTATCGGGAGAAGACCCGAGACGCCTGGGTCGAGCGTGCCGCTGTGACCCGCCTTCTCCATGGTCAGCATCCTGCGAACCCACGAGACGACTTCATGGCTGGTTGGCCCCCGAGGCTTGTCGAGCGGAATGAGTCCGTAGTTCAGGAGAGATGCCATCTCTCTCTTCCTCGGATCTGAGCCGTAGGCCTCGTCGGTGGGTTCCTCGTCCTTGATGACGAGTTTCTCTTGTGAGCTATTCATTTTCTCAGGTACTTCAGGACTTCCTCGGCTATGGTCTTGGCTGGAATCCCGTCTGTCCCGACGACGAGATTGAAGGGGCTCAGGTCTCTCCCGAACTCTATTCCGTAGAGCCTCCTGTAGATCTCCACGTTCTCAGCGTCCCTTACCTCTATGACCTTCGCGCACTCCTCCTTGCTCACGTGATCTCTCGCAGCCATCCGCTCCGACCTGCTCTCGATGCTCCCGGAAAGCCAGATCTTGACACCCTTCTTGGAGAGCCACGGGATTGTGTAGCTGGTAATTACCACGCTACCCGCCTCAACCTTCCGCAGGAGGCGCCGGTCGACCTCTTTGTCGAACTTCTTGGACCTCTTTCTCTGCTCGAGGAACGTCATGCCTTCGGGCGTATCCCACCAATCCTCTCCTCTCGTCTTCACACCCGCCTCGGCGGCCATCTCCTTGAGAACGTCCCCTCCCCCAATCACCTTCAGCTTGAGCGTCTCCGCCACCAGTCTGGCCACTGTTGTCTTTCCCACGGCTGGGAGGCCCGAGAATATTAGCGCGTCCAATGATAGCATCTTCCTCAGCTACGGCTGTGTTCCGAGGAGCTTGCTGATTACAGTGCCGAAGGAGAGCGATGATATGAAGTACCACCAGAGAAGGGGCATCTGGCCCGACGTAGTCAGATATGGGATTGGAAGCGGCGAGTTTACAACCACGGCTCCGTATCCCCCCACCATTGTAGCCATGAAGTAGTACAGAAGAACAAATGGAACCCATGTAATGAGCGTGACCTTGAGGCGGCCGGTCGAGGCCTTCATCCTCATCTGATCCACCTGTGGCTTCTTCTTCTTGAGCTTCTCTTCCCTCTGCTTGTCCTTCGCTGCCATCGCGCCCTTGAGCTCCTTGTCGAACTCCGCAACCTCCTTCCTCATCCTCCTCTCCGTTCTCAGGTCCACGAGGAGGCGGGTCGCAATGTTCGATAGGATACCGAGGCCTATGGCCGTCAAAGAGACTATGATTGTAGACTCGGGAATCTGGATTGCCATTCGACTATCTCGTTCCCAGAAGGACACCGACTATCCCCCGCGCCACTTCATCAGCCTTTCCCTCATCGTTGCTGACGATGAGCATCGGGGCTCCGCTGACCAGGGAGGCGGCGGAGAGTAGGTTCTTGGCGAGAGTCAGTTCGTTTTCGACCTCCTCCATGGTTATGGAGTCTCTCAAACGGGTCGAGTCTTTCATCCTCCTCGAGAGTATCTCCTCGGGCTTTGCCACGACGAGTATCAGGTGAGTCGGCTTCATGGCTCTGATGACGTCGAAGGGGAGGCCCGGCCAGAACCCCTCCGGAGTCCTGACAAACAGATGCGTGTCCACGAACACCACCCTTCCCTTGGTCCTCGATATCGACCGTGCGGCAATCTTCTGGAGTCTGCGCTGCTTCTCCACCGGGAGACGCCTCATCTCATCGCGTTGCCTGACCCAGCCCAGCCGTTTCGCAGCGTCAAACATCACTGTACCGAACACCAAGGTCTTCGCCCCCGTCAGCCCCGCAACGACCTTGTCTACCACGGTCGTCTTGCCGACGCCCGGAATGCCGACCACTACCACTCTTAGGCCCATGCCACTCTCACCATTACCGTCCCAGGACTCCAGCCAGGCGTGGGGAGAACTCCTCCAGCTGCTCCTTCATAAGAAGCTGGTAGTACTGCAAGATGATGTCTACCATGAGCAACAGACCAATCCCCGTCCCGAAGACGCCAAAGAGGTCCGACACACCAGCTATCAATCCGATGAGGATCCCCCCGATTATCGTGATCGGCGGGATGTACCTGTTGAGGACCTGCTCGATCGACAGCCCCGCCCTTCTGAAGCCGGGCACCTGGACGTCCGCGTCCATCAGGTTCTTCGCCACGGCTCTGGGCGACAGCCCCCCTATCTCCACCCATATCCTCGCGAAAATCACCGCGAGTCCCGTGAGGAAGGCTACGAAGACAATGGCGCGAACGGGGTCGGCCACCGTCTGTTCAAGGCCCTGTGGCGCGGTGACGTAGTAGGCTAGGCCTCCCGTGGGAGTCCCGTTCGTGTCGAATGTGCCCAGGAGGTTCAACCAAGAGCTGCTCCCCACCTTGTTGAAGTTGCCCTCCAGAAGGTGTGTGAACAGAGTGATGTTCGCCGTCGAGTGCCGATACCAAGATGACAGGTATGTTCGACACGTAGAGCAGCTTTATCGGATAGACGCCGGCAAAGCCCCTGTACTTCACAGACGTGATCGGGACCTCGACGCGTATCCCCTCTATGTAGATTATGAAGAGTATTATGGCGACTGTCAGGACGAACGTTAGGAGGCTCGGGTACTGGGACGCGCGAATCACCACCGATCCCAGAGCCTCCGGAGAAGATGCCGCTGATGACTGCGGGGATAAAGCCAAAGATAATCGTGGGCGAGCCGACTGCGTTGCTAGTCGCAACGGAGGTGGGGGAGAAGGTGTACCACATCACGGTCTGGGCCACACCTGCGAGTATGAAGAGGCTTATCCCGCTGCCGAGGCCCCAGCCCTTCTGAATCAGCTCGTCGAGAAGAAGGACGATGACACTCGCTCCAAACAGCTGGAAGAAGATCACTATCGCCTGGGTCGAGCCAAGCGTCCCGAGCGCACCGCCGACGATGTACGCGCCCGCCTCCACGGCTATCACTATGAAGGTGAGGAGCTTCGTTGCGGAGCCGAAGATCGCCCTGTCCTCGGGATTCCCGAAGTCGAGCTTTATGATGTCGCTACCCTGCAGGAGCTGAAGGATGAGGCCCGCGGTCACTATGGGGCCTATTCCCAACTCCATTAGAGTTCCCTGGGTGGAGGCGAATATGACCCTGAGATATGCGAAGTTGTCCTGCCTGTTACCGAAGGCGTAGAGCGGAGTTATCGACATTACGAGGTAGACAACGAGCGCCAGGGCAGTCCAGATGAGCTTCTCGGTGAGATTTGGCTTCCTCATCGGCTTGGGGACTTCGGGGAGCACCGTGGAGACGGTCTTCACGAAGTCTCTGAGAGAAGCCATGGACTAGACCTCCAGCGCTAGCCTAGGATCTTTCCGCCAGCCCCCTCAATCTTGCTCTGGGCTCGCTTGGTGAATGAAGAGACCTTGATGCTGTAAGCACGCTCGACAATTCCTGACCCGAGAAGCTTATCGACCCCCATGGTCGTGAGGTCCAGCTCGACCGGCTCCTTGCCAACCCCCGTGGCCAGGCGCTCGAGGTCCCCCACGTTAAGCCATCTCTTGACCTCCGGATACCCCGGCGGACGAAAGTCGTCTCGCCCGAAGTGGTCAGGCTCGTACTTTATCATCCACGACCACTTGTGCTTGTGAAGGCCGGCCGCCCCGTGGCCGCCCTGCTTTCCAGAGTGCCTGTGCTGCCCGATCTGGCCGTATCCGTGTGTCCTCGACCCCCTCATCCGCCTGACCTTTCTTGCGCGTGTTGGCATCTCAGACCATCCTCCTGATGATCCCAGGAAGCTCGGGATTGGCTCCGAGAACCCCTCCCTCCCGGAACTGCCTCCGAGTCGAGCGCTTGAACCCGCCCGCTGGAGGCTTGAGCTTGAAAAACGGAAGTATCCCCTTTATCGATGAAAGCCTACTGTCCCCCTCAATTATCTTGGACGCCAGCTCGCCGTAATCATTGAATCCGATGGACTTGAGGGAAGCCTCATCGAGCATCCTCCTCTCGCTGACCCTCCCCCGCTGCGTCAGCAGCAAGGTGAGCAGTTCCTTGTCGATCTCGGCCCAGGCGACGTAATCCTTACAGCGCCTAAGGACTCCAGCGGTGGATTTGTCACCGGGGACGACAGTCGCGGAGAACCTCTTTGTGACGCCGAGCTCACCCAGTGCCGTCCTCGTGCGCCCTGGTACGTTTATCAGCCCGTGAAGGTTCACAACGAGAAGTTTTGCCATGGATGATCCCCTACACGTTCAGCCCGTGTGCCTTCTCGAAGGCATCGTAGACGGCGTTGGCGAGCGAGGACATCGTGTTTGTGGAGCCGAAGGTCCTGACCCACACGTCCTTGACGCCCGCCAGGGCGAGAAGATTCTTCAGAGCAGGCCCCGCCACTGTGCCTAGGGCTCTTGGACCGGGATTAGTTCCACTCGTGACGCTGCCCGCCTTCCCGCGTATCCTGTAGGGAACGGAGTGGTTTCTGCCGCACCTGCACTCCCAGCTGCCGCAGCCAAGCTTCACCGGAATGATGTTGAGAAGAGCGTCGCCGTGGCCTTGTCTATCGCTGCCCTCATCTGGGCGGCCTTTCCCTTCCCGACGCCGAACCATCCGTCGCCGTTTCCGACCGCGACGACAGCCTTGAACCTAGTGAGCTCGCCCGCGTCGGTCTGCTTCTGCACAATACCTGCGCCCACGACTTCGGACTTCAATTCGGGCAAGAGCGCCTTGACCATCTCCGGCTCCTTGACTTTGTAGCCAAGCTGGAAGATCTCCTCGAGTGAAGTAATCTTGCCCTCTGCAACCATCTTCCCCAGCCTGGTCCTTGGAATCCACGGGACCTCCTCCCTTTCGCGCGGTCTTCCTTCCCTGCGAGATTGCATTCTGACTAGCCTCCTCCCAGTATTGCCTTCCTTACCTGAGTCTGATGTGCTACGTACTCCTCCGGCTTCAATCCGAGCCTCACGAGCGAGCCGAAGCGCGTCAGCGTATTCCTCCTTGTCCTTTTCAGGAGCTCGGCCGCGAAACTCGCGATTGTGGCCCCAGACAGCCTCTCCTCATTGGGGAAGACCTCGCTCGAAACGGGAACCTTGAGGCCCGAGTCGACCACGCCCTTGGCGAAGGCAGACAACCGCGAACCCTTCACAAACGGTATGACTCCGTTGTAGAGGAATGCCTCCTCGATGCCCTTCTCCTTTGCCTTCCTTCCGGCGAGCAACCCGAGCAGGTAGCACGCAGGAGTCGACTTCAGCGAGCCCTTCCAGCCGTGCTTCCTCAGCTCGTGGGAGTGCGACGAAGACAGCACCACGTCCCCCTTCACCGGGGCTTGATGAACTGGGCAGTGACGTTCTTGCCCGGATATCCTGACCGCGAGTAGGTACCCCTCGGGAACGATGTGCCTTCCTCCTGAGCCGTAGTTCGTCAGCTCCGCTCCTCCGCCTGCGAGTACATGGGAACGTAGCTGGCATCTTCGCTTCGACTCCTTCATGAGCTCGTATAGATGCTTGACTCCTCTTACCTGGCCGCCCTTGACCTGCCTGTAGAGCTTCCTGTACTTGTCCTTGCTATCTCGTTCCGTCTCTCGCGCACCTTCAGCCTCCATCTCAGCGCCCTGACCTTGCGCTACCCAGACGTCTTCCTGTCGTCCTGGCTGTCTTGGTACCCCTGAAGGAGCCGTGGCCCCTGGACTTGCCCTTCGCGTGCTTCGCCCTCGCCCTCCCCCTGGAGACGCCCTTCACGGGCGCCACCTTGATCCCGCCCATCCCCGCGAGGCCGCGGATGGTGCTTCGGGTGATGGCGTCCTGAATCAGGTCCTGCGCCTCCGGGTCGAAGATTATCCTGTCCTCTGCCGACGCCTAGGACGTCGGCCGCGAGCCTTCTCTTACTTCTTAGATTCAATTACTCTCAACCCCTGTGGATTCAGCACCCTCAGACCGAGCTCCGTCGCCCTCTTCATTATCGCGGCCCTCTTCCTTGGCACCGACCGTGCCGCCTATCCGGACGACGTCCTTCCCGGGGACGACCTTCATCAGCTCGTCGGGTTGTGCACCAGAACTTCGTGGTGACCGCTGGGATGAAGTATCCCCGGACCTGGTGCGGTCCCCTGTAGCCGACCTTGACCCTCCTGGGCCATCCCTTGATCGACTTCCTGACCTTGTTGTCCATCCCCTTCGGCTTCCTCCACTCGGATGGAGGCGCACGTACCGCCAGCTCTCTGGGCTCACGAACTCCTGGCCTGTGCTCCGCTATGGTTCTCCTCATCCTCGAGCAGCCTCTCGAGCTTGGGCGCCTCTGGTCCCTCTTTTTTGTCGGATTTCTTGGCAATGTGCTTACCAGCCTTTCTTCTTCTCGTAGACGTAGATGCCGTCCAAGAAGATTCTCTGGTCCTTGCGCTTTATCTTCGTGGCCTGCTCTAGATTAGCAGCAGTCTGTCCAACGTCCTCGAGCGAGACTCCCTTAATAATAATATCGTCGCCTTCGACTGAAACCTTGCAGTCACCGACTATCTTCGCTGACCTCGCGGACCTCTCGCCCATGAAGTTCTCCACGCCGACCGTGTCCCCCTTGACCTTCACCGTCACAGGGAAGTGCGCGAAGACGACCTTCATCCTGTAGAGGTATCCCTTCGTCACGCCCGTACCATGTTCCGGACGATGGAAGAGACGGTGTTGGAGGACACCACGTCCTTCTTCTTCTCGGTGAATGAGGCAATCTGAACCTTGTTCCCCTGGACGCTCGATGTTGACGTGTGATCACTGTCGAAGTCCTTCTTCACGTGTCCCGAGGGGACCCTTGACCGACGAGACCCTGCCGTCCACCGAGCGCTCGACGCCCTCCGGGAGGTCCACCGTGTGGACGGCTGCTCTCTAGTAGACGTAGCCAAGCAATCTCCCTCCTATGTTCTTCTCCTCGCCTCCGATGTGCGACAGGACGCCTTCGGGCGTCGAGACGATCAGCATGCCCACCCCGACGGCTGGCAGGTACCGGCTCTCCCACTTCGTGTAGTCCCTCGCCTTGATCGGGTACCGGGGCGATAATGCACCGCACCTGTTGATCCTGCCGAGAAACTGGACCCGGAGCTTTCCCGAGACGCCGTCGTCGATGAACTCGAACTCGCCGATGTACCGCTTCTTCTGGAGCACCCGCATACCTCGCTCGCGAGGTTGGAGGCGGGGATGACCATGCGCCTCCTTCTTCCTTCTCATCTCCGCGTTCTGCAGGGAGGCGAACAGGTTTGCGAGGATGTTGGTGACTGGTCATTTTGCCATCTCTCACCCTAGTCGTACTTCCTGAAGCCGAGCTTCTCGGCCACCTCTCTGAAGCACTGCCTGCAGAGGATGAGGTCGTAGGCTCCGGATCACCGCCCCGTACTGTCCGCAGCGCCTGCAGTACCGCGTCGACTTGCCGTACTTTCTGACCTTTGGATGTCTCTCCTTCACTCTAGGTCACCCCGAACTCGCTCTTGAAGTACTCTATCGCTTCGCGCCTTGTTGACGACGTGCCCCTTCCCGATCCGGCCGGCCTTGTGCAGCCTCCTGCGACCCTCTGCTCCCGGCCTCTCGAGCAGCACCGAGACGTTCATCCCCCAGATGCCTATCTCCGGGTCGTATCTGATGCCTGGAATCTCGATGTGCTCCTTCAGCTCCGAAGGAGACGCTGCCCCTGTCGTCGAAGCTCGACTCGGACATCTTCTTCTCCCTCGCGGCCAGAAGGCGGGCTATGAGCTGCGTTCGTCCCTTCGCCCCTCATGGTCACGAGCAGCCCTATCGGCTCACCCCGGTGGATCCCGAAGTCCCTGATCGACTTCTTCGCCTTCCTCGTGGCTCGGCTTCTGTCCCGTTATCTGCTCGAGGACCTTCCTCGCCCTTTCGACCGCCTCCCCAGACTTGCCGACACCGATGTTAATCACTACCTTGCCTATGGTGATGTTCGCGCATCGGATTCTCGAGAGCCTGTGTCTGGCTCAATTGCTACTGTTGCACCTCTATCACCGGCGTCTCAGCTCCCACGGGGAAGATCAACCTTGCCGGGAAGTTCCGTCTCTCCGCCCGGGAGCGATATGGTGACCATCTTCTCCCTGGAGACCGTGCCCTTCTTGACATCTGAGATCCTGCCCACCTGGCCCGCCCTCTCTCCCGAGAGAACGAGCCCAAGGGAGCCCTTGGTCAGCTTGACGCTCGAGACGGACGCTCTGCTCCGGGACCTTCATGAGCGACCGCGTCCCCGGCGAAAGCGAGAGTGCTGTCGTTGAGCGATCGACCTTCCGTCGTGGAAGCCGTACTGGATGTGCCCCCCCTGATCTTCGACCTTCGACCTTACAGCAGAGCTTGAGTCGCGTTTCATCACCGCTGATCCGCGCGGGATCAGGCCGTCCGGCGACGGGAGCAGCCTGAACGGCAACACCCTCCTTGGGGACCTCTATCACGTTGAAGAGGCCCACAGGGAAGGACAGCGTAGCGCCTCGTCACCCCGTCGACTAGCACTCCCCGTTCGTGAGGACGTACCTGAGCTCCCGCTTGTCGTTGACCAGCTTCAGGATGTCTCTTGCAGCGCTACCCCGAGCGGATAGCTCGTTCTCGATGGAGTACGGTCCTGGCGAGGGCTTTATGATGAACCGTTTCTCCTTCCTCTCGATGTCCCACTGCCTCGGAGCGCGAGATCGCTTGAGCCTGTTACTGCCTCCTTTCTTTGCCATCTCTTTACTCCCCCCCCAACTTTCGCTTCCTAAGCTTGTCGTCGAGGTTGAGGTTAGTGATGAAGACCTTGGAAGCGTCAATCGCAACAGGGCCGTGCCTCCCGCGATCTTCTCCCTGTTGACTCCCTCGATATTGAGCTTGCCCTTGCTCGCATCAACCCGTGACACCTTTCCCTCGATCCCCTTGAATTCTCCCCGCAGATCTTGACCGAGTCGCCCTTCCTTGGCCCCACTGCCCTCTTGCCGTATTTCTTACGCAAATCTTCCGAGAGAATGGAGAAAAACTTCACTCAATATCACCTATACGACTATCGAGGCCAGGTTCGCGATTCTTGGCCACTTCTCTGCCGCCTCGCTCGCCACGGGTCCCTTTATATCGGTACCCTTCATCTCGCCCTCTGGAGTCATGAGCACGGCCGCGTTGTCCTCGAAGCCGATCCTCATTCCGCTCACCCTCCTGACGGGGTACTTCTGCCTGATTATCACGGCGCCGAAGGTCTGCTTCCTCAGGTCCGGGGGACCCCTCTTGACGACGCACACGACGTGGTCGCCGACCGAGGCGGCTGGATATCTGCTGAGTCTGGTCTTTGCCCCTGAAACCATGAATAACTCGCAGGGTCTTCGCGCCCGTGTTGTCCGCACAGGTGATCACCGCGTTAAGTGGGATGGCCCTCGTTATGTAGTTCTTGAACTCCTCGACCCCCTTGGCTGATACTGCTCTGGATTTTGTCGACAATTCTATTCAGCACTCCTTGCCTGGACCACCACGAAGGAGATCGTCTTCGCCAGCGGCCTGCACTCCGCAATAGAAGCGGTATCTCCCTCCTTTGCGTCAATGCAGGGCGGCAGATGCGCGTGAAGCCTCGACTTGCGTCTTTCGTACCTCCCGTACTTCTTGATCTTCCTAAGATACTCCCTCTGGATAACGATTGTATGCTTGCTTGAAAGGGAGACGACTCGGCCCGTGAGTATTCTTCCTCTGACCTTCAGACCGCCGTGGAATGGACAGCGCGCATCTTCGCACATCCTGTGAGGCGGCGTCAAAGCCAAACCAGCAGCGCTCATGCCCTCGTCCTCCTCAACAACCTGTCCTCGAGCCGCCCAACCATCGAGTCACAGGCCAGGAGTTCATTTGAACCGATAACCCTGACTACTGATCCTCGCTTGGGGAAGCTCACGATGCCCTTGGGAGTGGAGACATACAGCATCTTCATGCTCTCGAGCATCACTGTTCCTCTGACGCCTATCAGAGTTGGGTCCGAGGAAGCTGCTATCGACACCCTTTCGCCAAACAGGTCGATCATTCTGAGAAGCCTCTCTCTCTCATCACGGTGAGTATCCTGGCGATGTCTCTCCTGACTCTCCTGATGTTTCCTGACTCCTTCTGGATCATGCCTCTCGCTGCGCTGCTCTTTAGCTTGGAGAATTCGCCTCTAAGCTCGAAGAGCTTGTCCCTAAGCTGGGATTGATCCTGCTCTCTGAGCTCCTTCACTCTTAGCCTCGTCATTCTTCTCCAACTCCTTCGGTTTCTCTGCTTCCTTAGGCGCAGCCTGCGGAGCCTCCTTGGGAGTCTCCGTCGTCGCCGGTTTCGTCGCCTCCTCCCTCAGTTCGTAGGTTGGGGGGAGCGCGTTCTTCAGTGCTATCTTGACCTTGATGCCGTACAACCCGAGCTTCAGCAGCACATCAGTGTTTGCCTGCCGAACGACTCTTTCGGACGTCTCGCCGCTCTTGGGGACTATTCCCAGCCTGTACTTCTCCTTGTGGGAACGATCGCTTCTCAGCTTGCCGGCCACGGAGATCTCAACCCCCATCGCACCGGCTCCCATGATTGTGTTCATGGCCCACGTCGCGGCCCTCCTGAACGCCGTCCCGCGGGCGACGATCTGGGCAGTTCTCGCCGCCATGATACGCGGATTGAGCTCTGGATTCTGCACCTCAGACACTGCAATCTGTGGGTTCGGAAAGCCAAATTTCTGCCCCACTCTGTCCGTGAGATCCTTGATCCCCGTTCCCCTCCTGCCAATGGCGAGGCCGGGGCGTGTCACGTAGACCATGATTCTTGTTCCTACGGGGCTCTTCTGAACGTCAGCGCCCGCGTACCCTGCATCCCTGAGCTGCGAGGCGAGGAATTCGTCGAGGTCAGCGTAGGTCCGGTTCATCACCAGCAGGCTCTTGACAGCGCTCCGCTCAGTCGTCGACGTCTCTAGCCCACCTCCCTCGCTACGAACTCCACGTGGACCAGGGTATGGAAGTTGGGGCTGCTCCTTCCGAACGCACGGGGGATGTAGTCTTTGATCGTCCTGCCCCGGCTTGTGGAGGCCTGAAGTATCTCGACCCTCTCGGGGTCCATGCCCTTGAACTCGCAGTTGTTTCTTAGGTTCCTCAGAACGGAAAGTATCTGCTTGGCAGCCTTCACAGGGTAGGAGCCGGTTGGGAAGCCCGCGAGCTCACTCCTGTGCCCGACCTTCAACTTGTGCCTTCTAAACGGAATGGGAGCCTTCATCATCGAGACGTCTTCCAGCAGCGAGATGGCTCTGGGGAGGCGCATCCCCTTGATCGTCTTACAGATTTCTCTAGCTGCCTTGGGAGATATGTTAACTTCTCTCCCACTTGCCCGCACGTGAATGGCGGGGTCGAATGCCTCGTAGCTGTACCCGAATCGCGGCAACCAGGGATACCGTGAACCACGCCGAACTTGGCAGTGCATATAAAGCTAACTGACTCGAACGCGTTTGGAACACCACCCAGGATTCCAATCTGGGCAGGCTATCAGAAATCGGCCCTGGAGAACAGGGCGAAGATCGGGCTTGGTCGAACCGTTGCCAAGATTTAAGGGGAATAGGGGCGTGGGTCAGGAGAGAAATGGTCGAGAGGCTCAGGCACAACATCATCATCGTGGGCTCTGGGATCGCCGGTCTCAGAGCGGCGATAGAGGCGGCGAAGCAGAGCAAAGGAAAGGCCGAGGTGGCCGTTGTTACGAAGGTGCAGGCGATGCGTTCCCATTCGGTGAGCGCGGAGGGAGGCACCGCGGCTGTCCTGTATCCCGAGCTGGGCGACTCCATCGAGTCGCACATCTTCGACACCGTGAAGGGCTCCGACTACCTGGCTGACCAGGACGCGGTCGAGAGGTTCGTGAACATGATGCCCGACGAGATTTACCAGCTCGAGCACTGGGGAATGCCCTGGTCGAGGAGGGAGGACGGCCGGATCGCGCAGAGGGACTTCGGCGGATACAGCTATCCGAGGGCGACGTTCGCCGAGGACAAGGTCGGGTTCTATGAGATGCAGACACTCTATGACACGGCGACCAAGTTCTCGAACATCACGTTCTACCAGGAATGGTTCGCCACCTCGCTGCTGGTTGAGAACGGCGAGTTCAGGGGGATAACCGCCATCGAGATGAAGACCGGCGACTTCGCAGCCATGGGCGCCAAGGCAGGCATCATCGCCACAGGAGGGGCCGGGAGACTCTACAGCTTCGCGACCTACGGTTACAGCTCGACACCCGACGGCATCACCATGGCGTTCAGGGCCGGCATCCCGCTCAAGGACATGGAGTTCCTCCAGTTCCATCCGTCCGGACTGATCCCATCGGGGATACTGATCACCGAGGGCGCCAGGGCCGAGGGAGGCATCCTCCTGAACAAGGACGGGGAGCGTGTTCATGAAGAGGTACGCGCCCGAGAAGCTGGAACTGGCGTCCAGGGACGTCGTCTCCAGGGCCATGATGACGGAGATTGAGGAGGGGAGAGGATTCAGGGAAGGCGACGGTCTGCGATTATCTCCACCTCGACCTCACGCAGATCGGCGCTGAGAAGATCAAGGAGCGACTGAACGGCATCAGAGAGATCGCCATGAAGTTCAGATGCCATAGACCCGGTCGAGACACCGCTGCCGGTGAGGCCCGTCTGCCACTACACGATGGGCGGGATAGACGTCGACATAGATGGCGCCACGAGAGTCAAGGGGCTCTGGGCCGCAGGAGAGGCGGCCTGCGTCAGCATGAACGGCGCCAACAGGCTGGGGGCGAACTCGACGTCCGAGTGTCTGGTTTGGGGCCGGATCACCGGCGAGGCCGCGGCGAACTACGCTCACGAACAGGCCCGACCTCTCGCCGGCCGACGAACAGGTGATGAAGGAGGAGAAGCACATCTTCGACGAGATCTTCCACGGCAAGGGAGGGACCAACCCCTACGCGATAAAGGACCAGCTCCAGAGGACCATGGACACGAACGCCTACGTCTTCCGAACGGGCGACGGGTTGGCCGAGGCGGTCAGGGTGGTAAGGAAACTCAAGGCAGAGGACTACCTCCACTGCGACGACCAGAGCAGGCGGTACAACACCAACCTCACGGACGTTCTCGAGGTGGAGAGCATGCTGCTGGCTGCTGAGGCGTTCCTCTTGGGAGCCCTGGCGAGGACTGAGTCCAGAGGCGCCCACGCCAGGCGCGACTATCCCAACCGTGACGATGTCAACTGGCTGAAGCACACTCTCGCTTTTCACACTCCTGAAGGGTGCGGCTGGACTACTCGCCGGTCAAGATTACGAGGTACAAGCCCGCGGAGAGGCATTACTGATGAAACTGTAAAGGACCCCGCCGAATGTGTTGGGATTAGGGGGGTTACGAGATTGGCTGACGAAAAGGAAGTCCTGAACAAGCGGGGCTTGGGCGGATGGTTCAATCCATACCATTACAACCTCGAGCGATGGGCCTACACCTTCCAGAGGATAACGGGCATCTCGATACTCCTTTACGTCCTCGGCCACATAGGCGACACCAGCTTCTTCGTCGGCGGGCCCTTCGGTTCGGGACCGAACGAGGTCAGCTGGGCGTGGACATCGCGGCCACCGAGAACGTCTTCGGGAACATCATCCTTGTGATGATAGTGACTCGTTGTCGTCTTCCACGGGATAAACGGGATAAGACTGATTCTCTCCGAGTTCGGCCTGATCTTCCAGAAGCCCTCGAGGCCCGAGTATCCCTACAAGGCGAAGTCGTTGAGGGCGCTGCAGAGGCACATGATCTGGGTGGCGATTGCCGCCGCCATCGTGGCCTCGCTTTGGACGGGGACCATCCTCTTCAGGTGAGTGCATTGAAAGAATCGAGCCTCATGCTCCTGCAGTACGTGACCGCCGTGGCGGCGATCGTGCTCATCACGATTCACCTCTTGATGCAGGGAGTGCTTGTCCCGTACACGCAGAGCAATAACTTCCAGCAGGTCCTTTCGGTCTACAGGAGCCTTGTCGACGGCGCGTTGCTCGAGATTATGCTCGTCGTCGTCGTGGCCCATGGTTTCAACGGCCTGCGGATCATCCTGCTGGAATGGAAGCAGAGCCTGACCTGGACGAAGGGCGTGAACTGGGCGTCCCTGCGTCATAGCCGCCGCCGTGCTCGGCTACGGCACGAGGACCGTCCTTCTTGCGGTGACCGGAGTGGTGGGCTGCAGATGGAGAGGTCAAGCTCGAGGATTCAGAGGTTCGACCCTTCGAAGGACAAGAAGCCGGCTTTCGGGAGTATACGGTGCCGAGTGGCGAAGCGATGACCGTCCTGGAGGCCCTCCTCTACGCCAAGGCCTACATCGACCATTCCATCGCCCTCAGCTACTCCTGCAGGATGTCATCGTGTGGGTCCTGCGGCATGATGATCGATGGGAAACCCAAGCTCGCCTGCGAGACACAGTTGGCGGCGCTCCGGGGCCCGGAGGTCACCATCCAGCCGATGGACAACTTCCCGATTATCAGGGACCTGGTCGTGGACCTGGAGGGCTTCTTCACGCACCACCATGTGAGATCATGCCGCATCTTGAGAGGAGCGACACTCGGGGAGCATGAGCATCCGACCGGCGAGTACATCATGAAACCGGAAGAGCTCGAACCGATACTTCAGTTCACCTACTGCATAAAGTGCGGCCTGTGCTCGTCGTCCTGCCCCACCACCGCAACCGACACCTCTTCCCGGGCCCACAGGCCCTGGCTCAGGCCTACCGGTACCTGATGGACGTGAGAGACGAGGCGGGAGCGGAAAGGCTGGAGTCTGGTCAACACCGAGCACGGCGTCTGGGGGTGCCACTTCGCAGGCTCCTGCTCGTCGGTCTGCCCCAAGGGGGTCGACCCGTCACTGGGAATTCAGCTGCTGAAGAGGCACATAATGTGGGGGAAGCCCCCAAGGGGAAAGGGCGAGGGTTCTAGCCTGTTGCCACGTCCCCCGGCGCAGGCCTCTCCGAAGACGTAGTGTCCTGGCTCTCCTTGTACTTGTCCCCCAGGTACGAGTAGACTCCTGACTTTAGCACCTTCATCGAGAGGAGAGCGCACTTGATTCTGGCTGGACCCAGGTCAGTTGTGCCAAGCATCTTCAGTATGTCGTCCTTCGACAGTGATTTCACCCACTCGAGCGGCTTTCCCTTCGCCAGCTCTGTCAGCATGGAGCTGGACGCCTGGCTGATCGCGCACCCTTTGCCGAAGAATCTGATCTCGCCTATCCTCTTGTCGTCGGTCACTCTGATCTGGATTTCAACTTCGTCTCCGCACAGTGGGTTCGAGTCTCTCGCACTGATGTCGTGGGGATCGAGCTTGCCGTAGTTCCTTGGGTTGCGATAGTAGTCCAGAATCAGCTCACGGTAGATGTCACTCCCGCTCATTTCGCGAAGATCCTCCCTGCTTTTTTCAGCCCCTGAACCAGCGCATCTATGTCATCCGTTGAATTGTATATGTAGAAACTCGCCCTGTTCGCCGCGGAGATTCCAAGCCACTCGATGAGCGGCTGAGCACAGTGGTGTCCCGATCTGATCGCGACTCCCTCCTCGTCGAGAATCGACGCCATGTCGTGAGGGTGTATGTCACCATAGTTGAAGGAGATCACACCTCCCCTTTCGGAGACGTCTTCAGGCCCGTACACTGTCACTTGCTCCATCTCCTGGAGTTGTTTGAAGGCGTATTTGAGCAACTCCTTTTCGTGCTCCCTGACGCGCTGCATCCCGAGAGAGGCAAGGTAGTCCACCGCAACGCCGAGTGCGATGGCGTCCGCTATGCTGGCGGTTCCAGCTTCAAACTTGTACGGGATTTCGTTCCACTCCGCTCCCGAAATGTGAACCGCCTTTATCATGTCACCGCCGCCCTGAAACGGCTCCATCTCCTCGAGGAGCTCTCTTCGGCCGTAGAGCACACCTATCCCGGTGGGCCCGAGCATCTTGTGCCCCGAAAATGCGAAAAAGTCGCACCCTATCTCCTTGACGTCCACGGGCATGTGAGGCACCGACTGGGCGGCATCCACAAGCGTGACGGTCCCAGCGCTTCTCGCCCTTCGGCAGATCCGTGCTACGTCGTTTATAGTGCCCACCACGTTCGAGCAGTGGGTGAGCGCGAGTAGCCTCGGAGAGTCGCGCATGCTATCCTCGAGCTCATCAATCTTAAGGCGACCCTGCGCGTCCAGGCCCACAAACTTGAGCTTCGCACCGGTCCTCTTCGCTGCGAGCTGCCATGGGACAACGTTGCCGTGGTGCTCCATCATCGTAGTGACGATGGTATCCCCGCTCCTGAGGTTCCTCTCGGCCCACGCGAACCTGACCAGGTTGATTGACTCGGTGGTCCCCCTCGTGAAGATGACCTCCTCCTGAGAGCTGGAGCCGATGAAGGATGCCACCTTGCGCCTCGCCTCCTCATACATTTCCGTCGCCTCGATGCTGAGTTGGTGGACGCCCCGGTGAATGTTCGCGTTGTGCTTGCTGTAGTAGTCCACCAGCGAGTCAATTACTACATTGGGTTTCTGACTCGTGGCCGCATTGTCAAGGTAGATGAGGCGCTTGCCGTGCACTCGCCGCCCGAGGATTGGAAAGTCTCGTCTTATCCTCTCGACGTCGAGAGACTGTGCCTTCAACAAGAGCGGTCATCCACGTCGCTGAGCCTCAGCAAAAACAGGCGAGCTGCTATTTTAACCTTGAACCCGCCTAGGGAGATTCCTCCAGAGACCAACCCGTTCACCTGAACCAACTACTTTCGGTACTTGTAGTGGCGTTCAAAGATGTCCTGCGTCTCCTGGACCACCTTGGGGATCTCCCCCGTGAGAGCTATCAGAGTCTCCCTGTCGACCAGTCTTCTCTTCTCTCCCTGCCATTTGCCTTCAATCATGAACTTCGCTCCCTCCCTGGCTATCTCAACGGGAATCCGAGCCAGGACCGGCTCATAGAAGCCCAGAATGATTATCTTCTTCGCTTCGTCCAAGCCCAGCCCCCTCGTCATCAGGTAGAAGATCTGCTCCTCGTCTATCTGCGCCACGGAAGCCGAGTGTGTCGCCTTGACCTCGTTTGTGTCTATCGTAAGTCCCGGGATGCCGAGGGAGCGCGCCTCCTTGTCCATCAGCATCGCGTGATGAGCGAGATAGGAGTTCGAGTTCTTGGCCGTGTCGGCAATTCTGATCATCCCCTTGAATATCGACTGCGACTGGTTCTTCAGCACTCCTCTCGCCTGCGTCGCGGCCGAGGTATCCGGAGAGTTGTGAACCAGGTTTGTCTCAAAATCGAACCTCTGCGCACCATCGCAGAAGAAGACCTCAAACCCTTCAGCGACCGAACCTCGTCCGTTGAGCAGGAAGTTGATGCGTGAACGGATAACGGACGAACCAAGATAGATTCCGGTCAGGGTCGACCTTGCGTCAGCGACAATCGAAGCGTTCCTGTTTGAGAGATAGACTGCACGCTCGTCAAGCAGCTGGATCGAGCTGACATCAACGTGCGCACCGGGTCCTGTGTGGACCTCGAGGACGGAGCTGTGGAGGTAGGGCCCGGAACTCTCCGCAGTATAGAGTTCCTCCAAGAGATTCGCCTTCGAGTGCTCCTCCGCATAGATGATCGACTGATCGATGATGCTCGTCTGTGGATTCCGGACCAGAGTCATCTTTCTCAGTGGGGAGCTCACCTCGACACCGCGAGGGACGAAGATGAATAGCCCACTGTTGAAAAGCGCGTTGTTGAAGGCCGCGTACTTGTCGGAGCCTGAGTCTACCAGCTTTTTCGAGAAGATCCCCTTAAGGAGCGATTCCTTACTTGAGATGGCGTCATGTATGCTCATGACCTCCACCCCCTGCGAGGTCAGACCGACGTCGAGGTCTACGTGAATCGTGGTGGAGTTACCCTGGAGTGCGATGTTGGTCTCCTTGCCCGTGAGATAACCGGAGAAGAAGTTCCTCAGGTCCAGATTCTCTGACGAAGGCGTCGCGTTGAATTGCGATGGGTCGAAGCTGGAAAGATACGCGTATTTCTTGTAGAGAGGTGATATCTCGACTGGAAGATTTTCAAAGTGACTCAGCGACTCGAGTCTGAATTCCCGCAGCCACTGAGGTTCCTTGAAAGAATCCGAAAGCGCATCGATCGTGCTCCTTGTGAAGGCGCTCAACGTTGTTTGGGCCAATCCCGACCAACCTGGTAAGCTAAGTCTTTCTCTAGCCGACCGCTCCAGTCATTTCCAGAGCCATCAGTCGGTTTATCTCGACCGCGTAGGTCATTGGAAGCTCCTTTGTGAATGGCTCGACGAACCCGTTCACTATCATGCTCAGCGCGTCTCTCTCGCTTATTCCGCGAGACTGGAGGTAGAAGATCTGCTCCTCCCCGACCTTTCCCACGCTAGCTTCGTGTGTCACGGTCGCGTCGTCCGCCATGATCTCCATGTACGGGAAGGTGGCCGTCTTCGACTTCTCGTCGAGCAGGAGAGCATCGCACCTGACGGTTGACTTTACGTTGTGGGCTCCCCTGGCGATGTGCAGCATGCCCCTGTAGATCGCTGCGCCTCCGTCCTTCGACACGGACTTTGAGATGATCTTTGAAGAAGTATCAGACGCGAGGTGGTAGACCTTCCCTCCGGTGTCCTGTATCTGATCGGCCCCGGCGTAGGCCATGGACATGATCTCCGCCTTTGCGTTCCTTCCCAGCAGATGTATCGAAGGATACTTCATGTTCCTCCCTGACCCGACCTCGCCGTTCAACCACGTTACGCTGGCGTCTTCGTGCGCGTGTGCCCTTTTGGTGACCAGGTTGTACACGTTCTTGCTCCAGTTCTGGATGGTGATGTACTTGATAACGGAACCCTTCTTCGCGAGTAGCTCCACAACCGCAGCGTGAAGCATAGAGGTGTCGTACATGGCGGCGGTGCAGCCTTCGATGTACCATACCTCGCTCCCGGGTTCTGCGATTATGAGCGTCCTCTCGAACTGCCCCATCCCGCCTGCATTGATCCTGAAGTAAGACTGCAGGGGCATCGTTAATTTGACGCCCTCGGGGACGTAGATGAATGGACCGTCGCTCCACACCGCGCTGTTGAGCGCGGCAAACTTGTTGTCGTTGGCGGGAACTATTGTTCCGATGTGTTTCCTAACCAGGTCTGGGTACTCTTTGACAGCATTGCCTACACTCGTGAAGATGACTCCCTGTTTCTTCAGGTCGGCCTGAAGGCTGTTGTAGACTTCCTGGCTCTCGTATATTGCTCCGACACCCGCGAGGAACTTTCGCTCGGCCTCTGGAATCCCGAGCTTCTCGAATGTCTTCCTGACGTTCTCAGGAACATCCTCCCAGTTCTTCGCCGTCTTCTTGGATGGCTGAGCGTAATAGTAGTAATCTTGGAACTTGATCGGAGAGAGATCGACGCCCCAGGTTGGGACGGGCCTGTTGACAAAGAACTTGTACGCCCTTAGCCTGAACTCTTCCATCCATCCTGGCTCATCGCGAATTCTTGAGATTTCCTTTATGACGTCCTCGTTAATCCCCCTATGCTCCTGCTGAAGGTATGGAGTGGGATCGGAGAATCCGTACTTCGTCTTGTAGTCGTCTGTGACAACTTCAGCAGCGGCGGTCATTCTTCAATCGTAGATATTACGTATGTTATAGGTATAAAAGTATTGCTTGCGGTGGCTTTGTCCACTCTTCGGCGGAGTCGGCAAGGTGTCTAAACTCGGCGGATGGACGGTAGGCGACTTCTCTTGGGAAATACTCCTTGTGTAGTCGGACGGTGAGTTCGTCGTATCCCTCGGAGCTATCCCAATAGTATCCACACACATAGCAACTCCGTTCCGTGTATCCGTCCTCGGTCCTACCTTCGTATAGCTTTCCTTTTCCGCAGGATGGACACTTTGGCCTTGTCAAACAGGCCACCCTCTTCGCTGTGCCTCTGCTCTCAAGTTCTTGAAGTCGAAGGATACAGCGTTCACCGTTACGGAAAGCTCGCTTACCTGATGCTTCAGTTCTTCTAACTCAAGCAAGTCTGGTAATTTTGGAAGCTCCAATGGGGGTTTGATTCTTCCCTCGTCGTTGAGGGTTGAGACCAGGGGGTAAAGCTTCTCCTCGACTTGTCTCCAAGCCTTCTTTGGAACTTTGATTATTCCTCTGTATTTCTGCTCCAATTCGGGCAAGTCTTTGAACCTCTCGTCAGGGATTACTTCGGAATACGTTTCTTCACTCGGAGTATGTTCTAACTCGCGTTCCTTCTTCGAGATTAGAGTTTCCCAATAAGCTCGCTCATTGAGGCTGTCTTGAGACCCAACTAACTGATGCTGTTTTTCAAGGATAGCTAATTCTTTCCTTAGTTTAAACCGTTTACGACCTATGGCGATAATCTTAGTGTCCACCTCAATCTTCTTGTCAGCGTGAAGAAGAACGTACTTCTTCACTAACCAGCGTTGCGTTCTCTTGTTGAAGGGATTCTCCTCTACATTCAGTTCCAGATTTTCCACGCTCATCGTCTTCTCTCACTACTTCGGGATTCTTCTCGGCTTGTTCCAGTATGGGGACTTGCATCTCGGGCAAATCGTTGGTTCTCTGTCAGTGATTACGCGGGGAACCCACTTATGCCCACATCTCAAACACTGAAAACCATCTACCTCTATCTTGACCCTGTATTGCACTTCCTCCTCTGCTACTTTCTCGCGCATGGGATATACCTCCATAGGTGTAGGTTATAAATCCTTCTTATGTCCTCTATCCTCGACTCGGAGTTACCTATATCCGTAAGTATTATATACCCCACTAACCTATACCTATGTAGGTAAGACGAATGCAAACCCAAGACCTTCGGGAAGTTCGGGGAAGGATGATATTCGAGAAAGGTTCCGAGATACGAAGGATTGACCAGAACGAATACAAAGTTAAGTCTCAATCTGGAATTGGAGAGTATCAGGTTCTTTCTACGGAGCTTGGATGGCTTTGCTCTTGCCCTGATGCAATCTATCGGAACATCGAGTGCAAGCATATCCTTGCGGTTCAGTTCTCCCTCAAAATCAGGACTGAGGTCGAGAACCAAGTCCTCGCCCCGATAGTTGACACTGAAGCATGCATCTTCTGTGGTTCGAAGCATGTGGTCAAAGACGGCGTGAGGCGAAACAAATCGGGCAACATTCAGAGGTTCGAATGTAAGGAATGCGGGAAGCTCTTCACAGTGAACTTGGGCTTTGAGCGGATGAAGCACAACCCCCAAGCGATTACCTCCGCGATGCAACTCTATTTTTCGGGCGAGAGCCTTCGCAACACGCAGAGGTCGCTTGAGCTGTTGGGCGTCGAAGTCTGCCCTCAGACGATTCTAAACTGGATAACGAAGTATGTTGGTCTAATGGAAAAGTACCTTGACAAGATTACTCCGAATGTGGGAAGCGTCTGGAGAGCGGATGAACTTTATGTGAAAGTGAAAGGGAACAACAAATATCTGTTTGCCTTGATGGACGACCAAACCCGATTCTGGATTGCTCAACAAGTGGCCGATAACAAGGGAACAAGTGACGTTAGGCCTCTTTTGAGAGAAGGACGAGAATTGATGGGGAAGAAGCCCGACTTCTTCATAACTGACGGAGCGGCCAACTTCCACGAAGCCTTCACCAAAGAATACCGAACCAATCGTGCAGACTCACCAATTCACATTTCCCACATCCGACTTCAGGGAGACCACAACAATAACAAGATGGAAAGGATGAACGGGGAGACGAGAGACAGGGAAAAGGTGATGCGTTCACTAAAGACAAGTGATACGCCTATTCTAAAGGGAATGCAGATTTACCACAACTTCATCAGACCACACATGGGCTTGGACGGTTCGACCCCCGCCGAGAAGTGCGGAATCACGATTGAAGGCCAAAACAAGTGGAAGACGATAATTCAGAATGCCGCATCCGCCGAGATTAGACAGGGAGGAAAATCAGCCGCCAATTAGACAAAACCCTTGCGGTGGTTGTGTTACATCCATTGGCCATAGTTCACCCTGTTACTCTCTGGACATGAGAGGCGTTTTCGATTACGGTTCTCCACCTGTTTTCTCCCTCAATCTTGATTCCAGCGACTTCGGCAGGAGTCTTTCCGTTGAGACTCATGTGCGGTCTGAAATAGTTGTGGTATAGTTGGTAGCCTTTTAGGATTGGTGAATCTTCTTTCTTCAGACTCCGCATAACCTTCTCTCTGTCTCGAACTTCGCCATTCATCCTTTCCATCTCGTTATTATTGTGGTCTCCCTGAAGTCTGACGTGGCTTATGTGAACTGGCGAATTGTATCTATTGGTTCGATACTCTTTCGTAAACGCTTCGTGGAAATTCCTCGCTCCGTCTGAGATGAATATCTGGGGCTTCTTGCCCGCAACCTCTTGACTCTCATGGAATAGCGGTCTCACATCGCTCGTTCCCTTGTTGTCTGTGACTTGCTGAGCTATCCAAAATCGGGTATCGTTATCCATCATTGCGAAGAGATACTTCATGTTGCCCTTGACCTTCAGATATAGCTCGTCGGCTCTCCAAGTGTCCGAGAGTTGAGGTGTTATCTGGTCTAGGTATTTCTCCATCAGCGAGACATACTTTCCAATCCATCGATAGACTGTGACGTAAGAAACCGTCACGCCCTGAAGTCTTAGGAACTTCTCCACGCTTCTCAGCGACTCACCAGAGAAGTAAAGCTGAAGTGCGCTCGTGACCATCTGAGGCGATGCCTTCAATCCCTCAAAACCGATATTCCGAGTGAACCTCTTTCCACAGTCCTTGCAAGAGAATCGCTGAATGTCTCCGCTCTTGTTGTGGAGAATCCCGTGCTTTACCACATTCTTGGAATAGCAGAATAGGCATGATTGAAGGTCAAGCGGCTCAATCCTGCGCGAGTTCTCTATTCGGTTCCGAAGAGCTACCGAGAGTTCGACGGCAAAGATGTGCTTGCAAGTGATTTGACGATAGGTGAAGTCGGGGCAAGCGCAGAACCAAACCGTCCCGCTTCGGATAACAGAATACCAAACGTCCGAAGTCTGAGAGTGGACTTTGTAAGTTGCTTCATCAACCCTCTGAATCTCCCCTTCACGTTCCGCGATTTGTTGGCCTTTCATCCTTCGCACCTCAAGTTCTTGAACGGTTGCCACCGATAGTCACCTATTACCCGCCTTAGCATACATCCAATAGCCTTATAAGGCTTGCTATGGCATACCAACGCGGGTGATAGCATAATATGGCAATGAAGAAAGTGACCGTCGCAATTACGGAAGCGATGTATGAAGACCTGGAGAAAGAACGCAAAAACAGAAGATTGTCCTCTGTCGCTGAGACTGCGAGAGTGATAATCGGCGACTACTTGAAATCTCAGGGGTGATACTGAGCGACTATCTGGCGAAGTTGTGAAGGGAGTCATATGTCGAGGTCAGCTCTCGTGGGCTTTTCATCGTGAACCACAGCTTTCTTGTCTCTGAGCGATTGTCTCAGGATCGCCACAGATTCGAAGCAATTACACTCGCTAATGACATCTGTTTCCGTCAGAGCCATTACGTATTGAGTTATGGGCCATGCCTCAATCGGATTTCGTTTGATGTTCACCACATATTGCAAGACGCTTCTCGGCCACCATCTCTTTGCTCGATACAATACTAGATGTTTGTAATGGCCTTCCTTGTCCATATTTCTGGCAAGCTCTATAGTCTGCAACAAGTTCAACTCATATTCGATGTTTGTCACCCTGTTCTCACCAAATAGGAACCGAAGAAGGAAGGCGAGTGGAACTTCTGCTATCCATATCGCTGCGATAGTGGCCGATTGACCGTATGGAATCCAATCGACATACCCCGCATAAGCGGGATAGGTCGCAACCCAAGCGAAGAGTCCAGCGAGCGCGTATATGACTAGTAAGCCGATTAGGATTGCAATAGCAGCATATGCTAATTGTCTCAGCGCATAGCGGAATCTGAACGGGAGGTTGTCTACCCAATTCCTGAATCTCCTTATCATTTTCCGAGGCTTCAAGACGAAGCGAATGAGGAATGTAAAGCCCAAGATTTAACCATGTCCATGCTTGTAACAGGAAGATGTATGGCCGAGAAATGTAACAGAACCCTTGCGGTGGTTCTGTCAAATCTAGTGGACTTTTATAGCGTGTCAAACACTGGACCCGTGGAGAATAAAAGTCCAGTGGATTGGACAGAACCCTTGCGGTTAACTCATTTCAATATTCTCAGATGGAGCGTGATACAGGCGAGGTGGACGAAGCCCGAGTATGCGGCTGACACCCTCTCGTACCTTATCGTGATTCTTCTGAATGCTTTGACCCACGCGAAGAATCGTTCAACAGTATACCTGACCCGGTGATACGTCGCCCTGTCGAATCTCTTCGGTCGCCCGGGCTTCCTCCTCGTCTCCTTGCTCGGTATCTGATAGCCTATGCGCTTCTTGCTGAGATAGAACCGGTTCAACGGTGTCGCATACTTCGTGTCCGCATAGACGGTCTCTGGTCGCTTCCTCGGCCGTCCCCTCGTCGTCTTGATCCTGATGGACTCCATGAGCGGGATGAGCCTCCTCCCCTCGTGCTCCCTCGCAGACCCTATCGCGACAGCGACGGGGAGCGAGCCGCGCGTCACCGCCACATGTATCTTCGTGCCCAGAATCCTCTTGTGGCCGTCGAAGCCTACGAGGTCTCCCCCTTTTTCGCGGGCACCGTAGAGCTGTCGACGGAGATCGCTCCCATCTCAATCGCACCCGATGAGTATCCTCTGGCCACGAAGGCATCCATGACGCGCCTCCAGACGCCCTGCTCCTCCCACCTCCTCAGCCTCCTCCAGGCCGTGACATCGTCCCCGTACCGGGATGGCAGGTCCATCCACCTGCACCCTGTGATGAGGATGTAGAGAATCGCGTTGATGGTCCTCCTGTCGTCCGCCCTGGGCTTCCCTCTCTTCTTCTCCCTGGGCGGTAGAAGAGGCTCTATCAATGCCCACTGGTCGTCAGTAAGTTCGCTGAACCGCATCAGGACGGAATGGATCGTGCAGGGAGGATAGGCACGGGAGACAACTGTTGTGGACCATCAGCTGAATATTGAAATGAGTTAGGTGGCTCTGGGAAGTCTTAGTCGGAATTGACATGACTTGTTAAACTGGAAACTTTCGTCGGATACTAGAGCCGATTCTGTGAAGTTTTTTGGGTTCTCCTAACTCTTCGGGACATCGGCCTCCCCTGAGTGGGCATTAACTGTCGGGACATGGGTGCTGAGAGTTAATCGTGAGGGCTAACTTACCTGCATCCGCTTTCGTCCTATTGCCCCTTTGCTCTCAAGGAAATGCCGTAGGTCTGGGTAGTCCTCCTCGAACTCATCGAATACGTCCCGTAAAGGAGCGCTGCGCTCGAAAGCCTTGACCATGAACCCAAACCAAGATTCCCAAACGCCTTTCTCGATTCGCCCACTCCTCCTTGCGTCGCGATATTCTTCATTGCACAAATTTATGTAATTGACCAACCAGACCTTCCTGTCTTGCTCAACGGTGAGCGGCGCACCTTTCTTCGCGAAGACATTGTAGGGTAGATTAGAAGTAATTTTCTCGTAGCGTTCGACATATTTCATGTATCGCTCTGTTCGGCGAGACCCCTTAACACTCCTCCAATTCAAATAAACCGTAAGAACGGCTACGCCGGCAAGGACTACAGTAGCTATCACCGTGAAGTCATCCAAAGACATGAGTCAAGCCTCTTTCTTCAATCTTCGACGGAGCTTATTTAGCAGTATCTATCGCGGTGGCTGTTAACTCTTCGTCATTTCCTCCCGCGACTTCTCGCTCTTAACTCTCGTCATCTGGGCGTTCTGTATGATTGTTAGCCACTTGTCCTCGCCCTCGACTTTGATTCCTGCGGCCTCCGCGGGAGTCTTCCCGTCCAATGCCATGTGGGGCCTGACAGATCAGTGGTTCGAACAGTCGAAATGGCCTATCCGTTGCATTTTTCGTGATGGATTTCAGGACGGGTGGCAAAGGCTCGCCTTGGGTGTTCCGAGGCAGGCGAGGGGCTTGCCTCAGACGCTGCTCGGCGCAGTAAAGGTTCAGATGCCATTCGGCTTTTAAGTTTTTGCGCCGTCAGCTGACGTGACAGTTTAACTGTTCGATAAGCGCATACCCATCTCAAGATGAACTCGAGAGGAGTTACTCCCGAAACGAGAGAAAATGGTAGGTTCCTGCACTCCATGGACGGAAAATTCTGGATGGAGGTCGAGAATCAAACATGAGCGCACAATCATCGCCGAAAAGCCAGACGAAACTGGACCCCGACGCGCTTCAGGAACTTACGGAATCGCTGGCCACGGTCGGTCAAATCAACGCAATCATCCGGTGCAAACAACATCCGGATCGTATTCTCTCCGGGCGGCACCGGGTAGCGGCTGGTGCGAGTCGCCATGTCGACTACGACACTGATGAGGCAGCGCGACGTCTCGGACAGACGCACGAAGCGACTGAGCAGATCATACGAATTCACGCCAATACGCAGCGAAAAGTTTCGGAAGAAGAGAGACAGGCGGAATTCATCGCGCTTGCCGAGACGTACCATCAAGATGGGACGCCCAAGGAGCTGTGCGCACAGAAGGTCGTGGAAGCTCTTGGACCACGTTTCACCAAAGTATACATCTACAGCCTTCTTCCTGAAAGGTTCAAGGACGCGCGTCGCACGAAAGCGATCCGGGCGGGGATCGCGCGAGGGAAAGTATGCTCGGATTACTCAGGCAAGTGGGGGCTCACCACGACGGGCGAAGCTGAAGGGCAGATCAAAGCCAGCGCTGGGAGTGAGGACGAGCGGCAAATCAGGAGGATAGAATCGTTGGAGAGAGGTTTCGCAGAGGTAAGGCGCGAGCTCGAAAGTCGCAACCTCATCCCTGGTCGGCAAAGCAGTGAGATAGAATCGTTGAAGAGAGATATCGCATCTTTGGAGGTGAGGAAGTCCCAAAGTGGAGGCACCGACATCATTGTTCGTTTTGAGGATCAGCATAGGATGCTAGGCGAGTCGGCGAGGAATGGATATCGCAAGCATTCTGAAAGAGAGACGGTCCCCTTCGTTCAGAAGGTCATCTCCAATTCCATGGTGCAAATGTCCCACGAGTACGCGGTGGACTACCACGACGGCCTCGCTGACTTTCCCCTAAATTGCATTTCATACTTCTTCACGAGTTATAACATAAGAATCATAATCGAGAAGACATACTAGCATCCCAAGTCCGTTGGGTTGAGCGAAGAACGGGTCGATTTGGGAACCATGGCCTGAAAGAGTAACCCAAGGTTTTCTCTACGCTTGTGAGGTCGCGCTTATGTTTGGCGAGGGTCCGTGCTGTCAACGCGCAGTAGAGCTTGTTGTTGTTATCCGTCGATCTCATAGTGCTCATATATGTTCATCGAGCTTTGAGCTACTGCAGCTCTCGAATCAATTTCAGACACGCTCGAACATCAGATAGCCTACTACTTCCTTTCCACCGACTAGCAATGGAGTAGACGATATAGACAGCGTTCCGCGAGTATCCTGTCAACATGACAAGTCCCTGAAAGATGACTGATAAACCGAGGCCGAGTAAGACACCGACCCTAAGTCCTTGTCACGCTTCTTGCGTTTTGGATTAGGGTTAGCCACCTATTCTCTCCCTCTATTCTCACTCCTGCTGTATGACGACCTTGACCGTGGCTTTCACCCGCGATGTCCAGATTGCTTGGCCGATATGGATGAGAAGATGGAAAAGGATGGGTGGGCGTATTGGGAGTGCAGCGCTCGTGGCTGGATTTACCCTTGATCGGAATAAGCGAAGTCAGGCTGCATTGCAGACTAACTTTAGCCAGAGTTCACAGACACGTAGGGCACAAATCAGCGCATCAGTAGTGGAAATCATCGTCATGAGGACAGAGCTTCTTGTGTGACCTCTTCCCGGAGCCAGCCGTATCCCTTCTCTTCCAGCTTGAGAGAGAGCTCTTCACCGCCTGACTCGATTATCTTCCCATCGAACATCACGTGGACAAAGGTCGGCCGGATGTACTTTAGTATCCTCTGGTAATGGGTGATCACCAGCACCCCGAGGTCGGTCCCGGCGATCTTGCTGACACCCTCGGCCACCGTCTTGAGCGCATCGATGTCGAGCCCAGAGTCGGTCTCGTCCAACACTGCTATCTTTGGCTTGAGGAGCGCGAGCTGGAGGATTTCCGCCTTCTTCTTCTCTCCTCCCGAAAAGCCCTCGTTAAGGTACCTGGTGAGAAACGAATCATCCACGCCCAGCAGTTTGATCTTCTCGGCGACGGCTTCCCTGAAGTCGAATAGTGTGGGGACTTCCTTCGTCTCCGTCGTGTGGACGGCGTTGTACGCGGCCCGCAGGAATGAGAACATTGTGACACCGGGAACGGAGACCGGGTACTGGAACGCGAGGAACAACCCCTTCTTCGCCCTCTTGTCCGGC
Source organism: uncultured Nitrososphaerota archaeon (assembly GCA_963836465.1). GTDB lineage: Archaea > Thermoproteota > Nitrososphaeria > Nitrososphaerales > Gagatemarchaeaceae > CAWIJZ01. The sequence goes on along the minus strand of CAWIJZ010000038.1, from coordinate 53,471 downwards.
GTGAGGCCGAGGATGCTTTCTCCGTCAACAAGTATGTCACCTTGCGTCACTTTGTACTTCGGATGACCCAGCAGCGCGTTTGCAAGGGTGCTCTTGCCCGAGCCGTTCGGGCCCATCAACGCGTGGATCTCTCCCTGCCTGACCGTGAGGTTCACACCCTTCAGTATTTCTCTTCCTTCCACAGAGGTGTGCAAATCCCTGATTTCGAGGCGGGTCGTCATTGAAATCTGGCTAGTGAGAAACCGCTTCCTTATTTAACCTTATAACATACGTTATAAGGTTAAATACGATAGCCGTTTACGAGCAGACGAGCACCGTAGAGGCGTTATTGGGAGGCGGTAACACTGCCACCGATACTGTGGGCGCACAATCTCAGATGACCGTAGACGAGCCGCTGGGATTCTATCCATCCTAGCGATTAGCCCCAAAGCGATAGTTCAGAAGGTCAGTGGTATTGTGTGTGCTAATGACCCGTCAACTGGCCAGGCAATTTCTAGGTCGATTAGCTTTCAAACATGGTGCTGCATTACTAGACCTAAAGCACTGAACGGACGAAAGCCAACACGACGATTATTGCCAGGACTGCCAGTACAACAATGATCCCAGCCCCCCAGCTGCTGAGAGTATTCCCAGCCAACACGGCAGGCTGTACGCCGATAGATTGACCAAAGCCGGACAGACCACTTCCTGTACTCATCAGGAGATACCCTGCAAGGCCCAACGCGATGAAGACTCCTGCAACACCAACAATCGAAATACTTACCATTCTATCACCTCCATTTGGATTCCTCACGATTCGCTCCCTGCTCTTATCTGTGATTCCTGATTGACAACACATTGACAATTGTGCTTGCGTGACTGCACAAACCAACCGCATGAAGTAACCTTTGGTCGAGTTCTTTTAGCAGAACGTCGTGAGCAAGAACTTCTCTCACCTTCTCCTGGTAGTCAATAAGATGTGTGTCAAGTCTCTCGATTTTCTCCAATAGACTAGAAATTAGCGCGCCAGACCCTCTCCGCGAGGTCGGCGATACCCCAATCAGAGAGGGATCGGTACAAAGAAGGCGAATCAGGCACCACTATGCGGAAATGATGAAACTGGTAAACAGACTGCCGATTCGCCCAAATACCAACTCACTACCCCCCGAAAAACACGGATATCCTCTCGGCCACAGCCTCGAGGAACTGCTTGTCGATGAGGGAGTAGGCATTCAACAAACTACCGTCGATGTCTATTTCACCGACCAACTTCCCGCCGAGGAGGACCGGAACCACAATCTCTGATTTCGTGTTGGTGAAACACTCGATATATCTGGAATCCTTGCTGACGTCCGACACTATCTCTGTTCTTCCCGACCGGGCGGCCCATCCACAGACACCCTTGCCGATCGGTATGCGCGTGTGGACCGTTGCCTGCGGTCCGGCCCATGCGCGGAGAACCAGGTCGTTCCCCTCGAGTTGGTACACTCCTACCCACGAATAGGAGGGAACGTCATTCAGCACCCTAGCGACGTCACGCAGGCCATTCTCCTTGGAGGCCGAGGCGACGAGTTTCTCGATTTGTATTAGTAGCTCCTTGGCTCTCTCCTTGTCTAATCTTGCATCGGAAGCCATGTTACCTAGCTCCACCACGCCAAGAAATCAGTCTGTAGAGCTCTGCCACCAGCGCGCTAGAAAATGGTCGTTCCAAAGGCTGAACCCCCACGACTGGGCTGCATTATATATGCAGTGTTCATGGGAAAACGAAGGGGCTCCCCACTGGTAGTCAGCTGTGAACGCCATGTGGACTGATCTCCATGCTCCTCCTCCCCCATCAACAGCTGGGTCAGTGCTCTTCTTCCTTGCGCGCCTCGGTCTCTGGCTCACCCCATCTTCCGACCTTCGGCAACCCCTTGGTGCGGAACAGAGACATTCCCTGCTGATAGTGGTGGAGTTCCACTTCTATGAATTTGAGATTAGACGTGAGGGTCTCAACTTCCTTCTCCTTCCCCTTCTGCCCCTTGAGCTCCTCTAGCTTGATCCGCTTCTCGTCGTACATCTGCTGAAGCAACTGCTCGTACTCAGTCACCAACGCAGACTCATCCCTCCTCGTCTCCCGCAAATGTATAAAGACATCGGAGTGGTCAGACCTCATGTGGGTTCGAGCCTTATGGTGACGTGCGCTTTTACGTTCTTCAGTTGCCTCTTGTCTTCCAGTGGAGCATTCCGTCCATGCTTGCCGGCATAATCTTTCTGCTCGACGGAGCATTCGCCAAGGAGTCTGCGACGCACAATATACCCACCTCCAGAGTACAGCCTTTGTGTCTTCTCCAGAACACCCCTCCTCATGGGCACGAAGTGCGACAAATGCAGCGTAGTGCATCCTAACTAATTGGTCAGAAGAGCATTAAGCGGCGAACCCCACCCCTCGCGCCATGAGCATTTGCAGCGAGCTCGTGCGCTTCCGAGGACACCCAGAGGTGAGGGCGACTCACATGACAACGATCGAGCTTACCACGCGGGACCACCTCACACCGAGCGGGAACTGTATTGTGGGAGTGAGCGCTGACAGGGCGCTCGCCGGCCTGGCCGAGGACTTCAAGCGAGCACTGCGAGCGCGTGTTCGTATTACGTTTGTCATCGAAGCAGATGGGGTATCCTTCAGTTTTCGCGGCATGGGAGACCCCGAACTGAAACTCACGAGCCCGACAGACATGGTTATCAGAAAGAGCGACTACATCTGCGGAAGAACTCTCGCGATAGGGTCCGAGGCAGCGGCCATCGACATCCCCCGCGGCCTGATCAGTTCGCTGTGCAAACGAGAAACTGAGGGAAGACTGAGGATGGAGGTCAATGGTAGTTGAGGTTCCGATCTGTAGCAAACACGATGCAGGGGCTCGTGAAGTACCACGGCCTTAAGGACTGGAAGCTGAGGATTCCCTACCACGATAGCATCTCGGTCAATACCACGGTGCTGCTCTCCGAGGTGAGCGTCACCACCGGCAGGCGGAAGGGTAGCCTGCTCGTCGAGGGGATGAGGAACCTCGACGCCGAAAGGAGGATTAGGCCGGTGCTAGAGCGGCTTGGCGGAAAGAGTTTAGAGGAGCTCAACCTGAAAATCGAGAGCAGGAACAGACCCCAACTCAAGGCGAAGGGAGTGGGTTTCTCGTCGTCAGCGGGGGCGGCTCTGACACTCGCGTTTCACCACTGGCTGATAGGAGGTAAGCCGAACTATGTCGAACTGTCGCGTGTGGCAAGGCTGTTTGCCGCCTCAGCGGCAAGATCGCTTGTCGGCGGTTTCTCTAGGCTCTACGCGGGCGACAGCGATGAGGAGACCTATGCCGAGAAGATAGGGGATGAGCGCGACCTCGCCTTGAGAATGCTGATAGTTCCCCTTCCCTCGACGGCGCGTACGGAAGACGCCCACAGAGCCGTGGAAAGCAGCCCTTTGTTCAAGGCGAGGCTAGACTCAGCGGGGAAGAGGTGCGATGAAATGGAGAAGGCGATCAGGGGAGGAGACTTCAGGAAGATGGGAGAACTCACAGAGCAGGACACACTCGAACTTCACAGTGTGACCATGACAGGGGCCGATAGGCTGATTCTCATGTCGCCTGACACGGTGAAGATCGCATGGAGGGTGAGGGAACTTCGGTACGAGGGTGTTGAGGCTTACTTCTCGATGCAGACGGGGCCATCGATCTTCATAAACACGACCGAAAAGCACGAGGAGAGAGTCAGAAGAGCAATCACAAAGCTGGGCTACGCCCCTCTCAGCTCCGGAGTGGGCGGTCCTGCCAGGATACTCCCGCCGCGATAGCGCCTAAAGCTCCCGCTCATATCGTAGAGATGAGTGACGTGGTAGAGCGAGTGAACACGGTTCAGGACTACCTGCGCGAACTCAAAGAGGCACGCAAAGGTAAACCGGATCAGGTGCAGGACGCGCTGGACATGTATTTTGATCTGTGGAAGAAGGTGATGAAAAAGGGAATAGCGAACTCCACCGACGACATCGATGAGGCTCTCTTGAAGATAGACAAAGTCGGAGGGCTGTACAAGGCCGCAGAGGAATAGCTAGTGGGAGACCAGGTAGGCCGCCCTCAGGAGCACGCTCTTTGCTTCTTCCCTCAGTGACGGATTGACTCGAGAGGTCACCCTGAGCTCGACCAGAGCTCCCTCAATGGAGGAATACTGCACCTGTAGTGGCGACTTGAAGATACTCGCGTCCGTGGCAGCAGTCTTCATCGCCTCGATTGTCTTCTCAGCGTTCCAGTCTATCTTGAGCTGAAAAGCTAGGAGATCGTCGCTCGGTTCCCTGATCTTCGCTATCTGAACAGCTGCCGTGAATATGCTGTTGTTCGGTATAGCAGCCTCCCTCCCGAATCGAGCATGACTTGCGTCGAGTAGGGTGTTATCTCTGTCACAGTACCCTCTCCACCGATGTAGCTTGTGTAAATTCTGTCGCCGACGGAGTAGTGGAGACGGTTGGAGATTGCCCTCGCGTCGGTGGGCAGGTGAGAGATTGAGACCGCACCGGAGACTATCGCATTGTTTGGTATTATTGTGTCGCTCCCCGAGTTGTTCGATATCTTCGTGTAGAGGGTGGTAATCTCCTCGATTCTTCCCGGAATGTTGTTCACGAGCACGCTGTCGCCGATTCTGAACGGGAAAGTTGTGAGCATGAGCGCGCCGGAGATGATGTTGCCAAAGAGTGTCGAGACGACCAGGCCTATTACCACCGAGAGTATGCCCCCTCCCAGGAGGAGGGTGTCAGTTGGAACGTGCAGAGCGCTCAAAACAGCGAGTGAAGCGGCGATGACCGTAACCAGGACCATGAAGAACGTGATCATGGCAGAAACGTGGGAACCCATGAAGGTCCCCAACGTGGACCTTAGACGGCGGATGATGAGGACGACCACTACCATCGCCGTCAGGATTACTCCAACGTGCACGGCGGTTACAGCATTTGGACCAACGCTTGCGGGAAGCGATGTCACTTCGTCAAGAAGAAACAGGCCGCTCCACGTGATCACAACAAGCGCGAACACGGCCACAACGTAGCGGCGAACAATGGAGAGCACACCCAATTCAATCCATCACCTCTCCTCCATCGATGACCACGCCCTGCCCAGTGATGAAGCTCGATTCGTCGCTACCAAGAAACACGGCTAGGCTCGCAACTTCTTCTGGCCGGCCGAACCTTCCCATTGGTATCGCCCGTTTCAGGGAGTTCGTTCCGTCCTTCGACAGCCACGCCACCCACGAGGTCTCGATCGCACCTAGCACCATGCAGTTCACTCTAATCTTTGGGGCAAGTATGCGCGCCATCATCCTTGTAAGCGCCAGGACCGAAGCCTTGGCCGAGGCGTAGACGACACCCTCCGTGTCCCCAGCGAGCGCCGGAGTCGAGGAGATGTTGACAATGCTGCCTCCGGAGTGCATCAGCCGAATCGCTCTCTGAGTGCAGAGGAACCCCCCGACGACATCGACGGAGTAGACGCGTTGCCACATCTCCGGCGTGATTTCTTCTACTTTGGCGTTCCAGATTCTCCCGTCTGCGACCCCCGCGTTGTTGACGAGAATGTCGAGGCCACCAAACTCGGTCTCGACCCTCTCGAACATCGCATCGACCTCCTGTTTGCTCGATATGTCTGACTGCACCACAAGAACCCGCCTTCCCATTTTCTTGATGCTGTCAGCAACTGTTGACGCTTCATCGCTCGATGAGCGGTGGTTGACCACGATGTCTGCACCCTCCCGAGCGAATGTCTTGGCGATCGCCGCACCGATACCCCGGCTCGATCCCGTGACGATGGCCCTCTTTCCTGCTAGCCTCATCTCTTCGGTTCCAGAGAAGTCTCTAACTTAAGGATTTGAAGTCGCGAGGAGGCCATTTTGACTGGCGGCACGACCGGGTTCGCAGACTCAGGGTCGGGGCATGCGTACTCCTGTACTGCACTGCCCTAGCAGTCGTCTTATAACCTGAGCAATGGGAGTGGAGAACAGGTGGGATGAAGCGACAACCAGGATCAGGCTCGCCCTAGCCAAGGCAGGGGCAAAAGGGATAGGGGTGTTCGCACTGCAAGACATTCCCGCGGGAGAGGTTGTTATCACCTTTGGCGGAAGAGAGGACTGGATTTGGAACATCAAGAGAGAGCTCTGGGATCACACTCTACAGGTGGACTACGACAGATACATCCTGCCCAGGAGAAACTCTCCTGGCTGGTTCCTCAACCACTCCTGCGAGCCGAACTGCGTCCTAACCGGGAGGACAGCGGTGAAGAGCTGGCGGCCGATCACAGAGGGGCAGGAGATTACTATCGACTACTCAACGAATGTGGGATGGGACGCGTTCGCAATGACCTGCATGTGCGGAGCCTGCAAGTGTCGGAAGGTCATCACGAGCTATGGTTTCCTTGCGCCTGAAATCAAGAGGAGATATGATCGAAATGTCTCCCCCTACCTGCTGAGGAGATCGAAGTGAACGACAGAATTGGAGACCTGAGGAAAGCTGCCCGGGTGGGCTTCGTTGGAGGAAGAGTTCACAACACGGGTCAGAGGACCCTGGAGATGACAGAGTTTGGAACTTTTCAGTTTGACCAGCACCTCCGAGCGAACTTTGGCCTGCCACTGGCGGGCACAGCGACCAAGGCGTGATGAACAACATTCTGTGTGATGAGAACAGGTATGAGGGGATCTGGAGCGGAAAACCTTCCCGGGGTTCGCGTGCACATGTACGGCAAGGAAGAGCTCAGACCGAGGAGGAAGATGGAACGTCTCTCCGTGGTCGGGGAGACTGAGATCGACCCTAGGGGAAAGACATTAAACGACCAGCTGTTCCTCCACCAGCTGATAGAGAGAACCGTGCACGCCAGGGGGATGACACAGATGGTTCCGGTGAATGGCAATGCCTAGGCGGAAGCCCGTGGTCGGGATAGTGTGTGGCAGTGTTTCTGATTTTCCTACCGTCGAGGAAACAATGAAAACTCTCGATGAATTGGCAATCCCCTACTCACTCGACGTCAAGTCGGCGCACAGACTTCCCGATGACGTGAGAGAGTACGCCCTGGAGGCTCATACGAAAGGGTATAAGGTGATAGTCGCCGCCGCTGGAGGTGCTGCCGGCCTGAGCGGGATGATTGCCGCGTATACGGTGCTTCCAGTGATTGGTCTACCGGTCAGGACGTCAGCCCTCTCAGGTCTCGACTCGCTCTACTCCATGGTTCAAATGCCCGAGGGGGTACCAGTGGGCGTGATGGGCATCGATCGCGGGAAGAATGCGGCAATCTTCGCGGCTGAAATTCTCGGCGTGAGCGACCCGCAGGTGCGAACGAGACTGCAAAGGTACAGGAGGGAACTCTCCGAGAATACGAGGAAAAAAGCGGCGAAGATCATCAGAGACATGAAATCGAGGAAGCGTTCCCTCAAAAGCGCATGAACGAACACCCTTCGCTGTCGCGACGCGCCTCCTCAACACAATTTCGAGTATGAACTCTGAGAAAAGAGCATGCCTCAACCGGCCCAATCAGACCATTGGGGTGTCTCGCCGCCCCGCGTGAGCTTTCTTTCCGCCACGGTGTTCGACGAGGGAGTCAAGGTGGCCCAGACCCGCGGCGATGCCATTCCGCGTGGCGGCATCCAGTGGGGAGTATGGAGCTCTTGGAGGACCCGCCTTTATACCGCCCAGTTCGGCGCATGCCTTCAGCCACGCCACTTCATTCTCATTCGTGATGTCCTTGAATAGGTTGGTGAAGGCGACGGTAAGCGGTACGGCCCGCTCCAGGTCCCGCGCCATGCAAGCCTCGTAGAGAGCCAGCGCCGCACGTGGCGAACCTGTGCCCGCGACCGATATGATGCTGTTTCCTCCGACGAGTGAATCGCCGAGGAAGAGAGGCTCGCTTCCCGAGAACACGTTGATTCGACTCGAGATGTGGCTGATGACGCGAAGACGATGAAACGCTTCGCCGTTGGACTCCTTGACAGCCTTGATCCTGTCGAGCGCCATGAGCCGATCCCACAGTTCGACCGTTATGTTGAAGCGAAAGGAGAATGGGTTGTTGTAGACCATTATCTGGACGTCGTCGACGGCATCATTGACCTGGCGGAAGTGCTCGAAGGCGGCATCCGGCGTGCAGGGAATGAGGTACGGCAGACCGACCATCACGCCATCAGCACCTGCATCCTCGGCGTACTTGGCTCGAGTTATGCACTCTCTTGTGTTGTGGTATGTGGTTCCGAAGACGCAGGCGATTCTGCTTGTCGCATCAACGGCGGTGTCAACTATTCTCCTGAACTCCTCGTGGCTGGTCGCGTAGAACTCCCCCATGCACCCGAACGCCATGTATCCGTGGAAGCCTGCTTCATCGTAGGCGGTAATGTTGCTCTTTAGGCCCTCCAGGTCCAGCTCCTGATTCTTCTTAACGACCAGGGGCATCAACGGGAAGACTCCCCTTAGTGGTTTTCTTCTCACAAACCCTCTGTTTTCTGGGGAGAGTACGCCGATATAAGAACTCAGAGCCCGACTCCTTCTTCGTCGGTTGTCCTCGTGCGCCGAGCTTTCATGAAAAGGTTCAAACGCACATGGTGTTTTGACGTGGTCGCGAGTCTCATGTCCGTCTCAATGGTGGTGATTGTGGCTTCGTTCCTACTCGCCTTCAAGGCCGTACTCATCGAGGGAAGCGAGGTGGCGATACTATCGCTCGCGACCATCAGGCAGCTAGGCAAGAGGAATGTCTTGACGGGCATGCTAGTCGGGGTCGCGGGTTCGTTATTCCTCTTCCTACTGGTGAGGCAGGTGTTCCTTCTCCTCCCCGAGATGTTGATAGAAATCGCCACGGGTCTAGTGATTCTGTACTTTTCCAGCAGGTTTCTCCGCGGCTTCGTAAGGTACTACTTCGGGAAGAAGTCATTTCGAGCGAAGATGGAAAGGCTCACCAACGAAGTCGTGGAGAAGGACATGGAGCACTACGGAGGGGAGTATCCTTCAGTCATCCCTTTCTCGCTAGTGAATTCTCTTCCTGTTCTCACAATTACTCTCACGGAAGGGTTTGAAGCAAGCCTGGTTCTCGCGGCGGCGGGTACCTTCAACCTCGAGTGGACTATAGCCGGAGCGGTGACGAGCATAGCGATTCTGCTAGCCGTATCCGCCATCTCCTACGACTATCTTATGCGCGTTCCGAGGTGGCTCCTCGACCTTCTTGCCGGTTCGGTTCTGCTCGTCTTCGGGTCCTTCTTTCTCATTAGCGGACTCCTTCTGCTTTAGCGAAAGTCTCAACGGTGACTGTCTGACGGATACGCCCGTCGCAGTTCCAGGGTTGCTCCCGCATGCGGCTCACAACAAGACCTAAAGCTTGTGCGTGGGAAGCGTAAGCACGCCACAATCATGACAGTTCACACGAAAAGATACAGAATCGGTCCCGAAGAGAAGGTTAGGCTCGATAAGTGGGACCCCAACGACACCTCGGGTTATGACGGCAAGAAGGAAGATGGGTTGGATGAGTTGGAGCAGCTAAGTGGGAGACTTGAGCCGCTTCAGGAAGTCCTCTACGCGGAACACACACATAAGGTGCTAATCCTGTTGCAGGCGATGGATACGGCTGGAAAGGATGCCACAATCCGCAGGGTCTTCGAAGGAGTGAACCCGCAGGGCGTGCGAGTGGAACACTTCGGGCCACCAACACCTGAGGAACTGGACCACGACTTCCTGTGGCGAGAGCACAAGCTTGTGCCCGGCAGAGGTGAGGTAGTGATCTTCAACAGGAGCTACTACGAGGGAGTTCTCGTTGAACGAGTCCACGCGCTGGTCCCGAAGGAGGTGTGGCAACTTCGTTTTCACCAGATAAACGAATTTGAGAGACTGCTCTCCGAGACCGGCACGACAGTCCTGAAGTTCTACCTACACATAGACAAGGACGAACAGAAGAAGCGATTGGAGGATCGTCTCAAAGACCCGTCCAAACAATGGAAGTTCAGTACCAACGACCTGCCTGAAAGGAAGTTTTGGTCAGAGTACATGAAGGCCTACGAAGAGGCCCTTGAGAGGACTTCCACAGATTGGGCACCCTGGTATGTCATACCCTCGAACCACGGTTGGTTCCGGGACCTACTCGTCTCGGACATTCTAGTCAACACCCTCGAGGGACTGAAGATGCAGTACCCTTCCCTGAAGAAGAGTTCCAGGCCGGTGGACATCAAGTGAGACCCAGTCTGAAGTACGCCTTTAGACATCCGCGCGAGGGCTGATCGGAGACTCGACCCGTTACTCTAGCTATTTAGTATGGGCAGATCGCTGGTCACAGCTATGCCCCGCGTGCCATCGAGGGGTTTTCATTTGGGGTCAGAGGGGCTCTCTCCTGTGAGGACAGAGCCCTGGCTAATAGCGTGTCTGACAAATGGCCTCGCGAGTTCTGATTCAAAACGTGGAGCTAATAAAAAGCTGAGCATCTCGCCAAGATGTGGCTAATCGTCCGCTCGACTTCCTTTCGCTTGGAAGACCTCGCGCAAACATACCACCACGATTGTTCCTGTGAGCCGCTCGCCGGCGCATGTCTGCTATTTTCCGAGCACTATGCCCACTGGGTCTATCTCCTCGCGAAGAATTCTCAGGTCTTCGTTCGTGGGCTCTGGACTGGTTTCTACGGTGCTCGGGACGATGACTTCAAAGCTGCTGTTCGCCTTTACGTCTGCGAGACTCGTACCCGGATGAAGCGATAATAGCTTGATCCTCTTGGTCTCTTCATCGAAGCCGTAGATGCCCAGCTGACTGATAACCCGGTACGGTCCCGAACCTCTGGCCAGACCCGCTCTCTCCCTGCTTCCCGGCCCTTCCAGATAACCCGGTGTCGTCAAGAAATCGAGGCGATTGACGAAACTCCTTCTGGACTGGTTGGCCATGATGATTATGAGCTTCTGAGCGAAGGAGGCGACGTCGTTTGCCCCGCCGCTACCGGGCAACCTTACCTTGGGATGATCGTGTTCGCCTATGACCGTTGTATTGATGTTACCGTAGGCGTCCATCTGGGCAGCACCCAAGAAGCCGTAGTCTATGTATCCTGCCTGAGAAAGGGACATGACGTCGTGCATGCTGGAAGCGGCAACAGCTCTGAAGAATGTCCTAGAACCGCCGACGGAGATGGGTAGCTCAGGTATCTGGGGTGCCACGCCACCTCCTTCGAACACTATGAGCAAGCCAGGAGCGTGTGTCTTTTGGGCCAGCATTGCGGCGATTATGGGAAGACCGGTACCAACAAAGACAGATTTCTTGTCCTCCAGCAGATGCGCGCCACTGAAGGCCAGAAACTCCCGCAGGTTGTACTTGCTACTCATCGGGACCACTCCTGGTCTTTCTCCGCACTCCTATCTCCGCCACGGTGCGGTCATCGGTTCTCTCAATGACTCCCTCCTCTTCAAGTAGTTCAAACGTTTGACACCGCCGCACATGGCTAAGTAGTCCTCGAATGTTTCCACGCCGAACACATATTTCTGCAGATACTCCGCAGTTCCCTCCGCGGTTTCGCCGGCTTTCAGCCATTCAGCAATGTGATCTTCATCGTAATAGTAGATGCCGGGCATCTGACATGGATGGGACCCATACGGAACTTCCACCACGGCATCCACCACGAAGAACGGGATGACCGTCCTCCATGGTTGTCTCCGAATGATTTCGTCATCGACCACCTCCTCGGTGGTTATTATTAGCCTCCGCGCGCACCTGGCGAGCTCGAAGTCCATGATAAGAGTGCCATCTATCTGCGCGTTCCCGTAGGCGTCGCACCGATGGACGTGAATGAACGCCACATCAGGATAGGCAGCCGGGATCAGATTGACCGGCTTCCCGGAGAACGGATCGATGACTACCTTGCAGGAGCTATGCTTGGAAGTATCTGTGCCGAGCAAGTTGCGGCTGGGTATGAACGGGACACCCATCATGGCTGCCAACCAACGCCACTGGTACCCGGCGTTGCTCGTTTCCCCGACCACGGTGCACCTGCCACCCTCTACCATCCTGCGCGAAGCAGGGGATAGTCCCCTGAGCTCGTGGCCGAACGCATAGGCTACCTCCACCTTGCTCACACAACCGGAACCGATCAAGACGTCCCCGTCGTGAGTCGCCGTCTTGCCGGCCAGGACAAGATTGTTCTTTCTCTGCCTGACTATCTCGTAGACAATTGCCATCGCTACCCTAACATGACCGAATCCCCCACTTGCTATGAAATCTCCAGACTGAACAAACCTGGAGACCGCTTCCCTGGCAGACATCGTCTTGTCCTTCAGTTCACGTGACTTGTTCTTCGATACCCACTCCCTGCCCTCGTCGGGATCGTGCCAGCCAATGAGCTCTCCCTTGCCCTCGCTTATCACATCCATGCTCTTTTCTCCTTCTCCATTCTGCTAATAAGGTTGCATTGGTTGGATCGAGAATGCTGTGCACGTTCACGATTCCAGACGAGGAGACGTTTGGGGTACTCACCGTTATGCCATCAGGTCACATAGGATATCGGAAACTTCCACGCACCACCACCATCCCGGCTCACGAACAACTCAGGGGCGGACCCGGGTGGAGCTCGCCCTATGCGGTCGTGACTCTCTAAAGAGCAGGTTCGATTTCCTCAGTATGCGACGTCTAGTCTCGTGAAAGGCAACAGCCCCTTCTGTGTCCGCGCTGTCGGCTGGAAGCGCTGTCGGCTGGAAGCACCAGCAATGCCAACGCGCGCCGTTATCTCATTCGTTGCTTTCTCAAATTCCCGCCAGTCAGACCAGGACCTGAATGTTGTATCCATGTGAGATCGTCCTCCCAAGGACGGGATCGTGCATCTCAAAATGGAAATCCCTCGGGAAGATCCCTTCCTTTCCTACGGCGATATTGTAGAGATTGGGAGGTGCGGAGGGCAGAGTGTCTGAAGAACCGCTGAACAGGACCGTGCCGTTCTCCCTTAGGCTCGGGTTTGCTCGAAAATGAGAGTCCAGGTTGACCAGTTGTGACATCGGGTAGTCTTGAAACTGAACCCTCTCTCCTGAGATTGTCACGGAGCTCTTCAAGCGCAAAGTGTCCCAGTGGTCCTTGACATCTTCGTACAGCCAGAGTTCCCTCGCAACCACAGCAGGGCACAACTGCTTTGCTTTGGCTGGGTCTACGACCCTGCCCGCATTCTCGAACATCATGCCTGTCACTGTCAGATCAAGATGGTCGCTACCCGCCGTGATGAAGAACTCTCCATCGTCCACTACCGACACATACTCAACCTCGCCGAGGGTTCGTTGCTCCTCAACTTCTATGACATCTTCGTTGGTGAGAAGATATCTGCTCTTCCGGCATATTTTGGGAGGTGCTCTCGATATTGCAAGATAGAGCTTTTTGACTGAGACACTCCTCTTGCTTCTTGAACCATTCTTGGCAACAACCTCGAATTCCATTAGATTCTCCATGAGCTTCAATATCAGGTCTTTCCCTCGGACGAAAGGACGGTAGTTATTGCTTTCGGCCTGGCCTTCCGACCCAGTCCAGCTTCGTTGTGCAGTCCTAGCTGCGGCCGTCGAAATAGCGATTCTTGCCGGCATCTCCTTGCTCGCACTTGGGAACCTGATATATCGCAAAACAAGGAAATCGCGTTTGAAGGGGCGTTTGATTCAGCGCCGCCGACCAGGCATTGAAACTAATTCAATAATGCTCGAACGGGCTGTGTGTTCAGAATCCTCTCGAGAAGCAGAACCGGGCATAGCATCTTGAGTTTGAGTAGCAAGGGGAAGCAGCCACACCACCACCGACCTATCTTCTCCATTGGTTTTACGACGGGTTGCGCTTTGTCGTCACTAACGGTCATGCGTCGTTGCCTGATTCAAACGACTTACCTGAAGACCAATTGCTGCCTGATTTCTCGCTGGAGGGAATCAAATCTATCACTGGAATCGGGTATTTTGAAGCGATTCGGTCTGCGCGTTCCAGTCAGGCTTCGCTTCAGGAGCCTCACTGCTAGATACCGATAGGCCCCGCAGACACATTTGTCGAAATTCAAAGTGCTTTCTTTCGTCCTCGGACCGGGCGGCGATCATGCTTGCTTGGGCATCCTCCTGATCGAGACTTCAAGCGGACTTGAGCTAGCGCAAGCCTGACACAAGCTGTAACCGCTATTTTGGTGTGGTCTTGCTCAAAGGTCATCGATTTTCTGCGAATCACTATGGTGTCCGTTGGGACAAGTTCCCCAAGCGGTGCCTCTGGTATTGTTTAAATAAACTACTCCGCATTCCGAACAAACCCTCAAATCGTCTTTCTTTGCCATGCCTGTTTTCCTCATTTCCAGCACATAAAAGAACTATTTTTCCTTGACTGACGAAGCTTCAAATAACAAACCAACCAAATTCATAGACCAATTGGTTCACGCGATCGCGTATCTAACATGGTGTCCGAAGTGGATGTCTCATTTCGGGTGGTGAAGTCATTCCTGAGGAGTTTCTTCGATGCGGACTAGGGTAAATGCGCTTGAATCCCGAAGCTATGCGTGGTTGTAATTTGGAACGATGGTGAAAGTGTATGTTGGGCTGACAGGCACAGACTGGGGCCTAAATGGTAGCGGGGGGATATAGATAGAGGGCGAGATTTTGGACTGGGGGTCAGTTGGCTGGCCGGTGACTACTCCACTGAGCATGAGGAACCCGCTTCATCCCTAAATATGACTTGGGCGTTTCTTTCGCGCATGCAAGATGCCGATATCAGGGCCCGCATCCTGCACAGACCGTGTGAGAATCGGGCCTAGCGAGACGGGTCAAAACATGTCATTCTGTCTTATATTATGGCCCCAATCGAGCTTATCAGCTTCCTGGTCCCCAGGATGTTGATCGCTCGCCTCATGTTGTAAGCCAGCATCGTAAATCCAACCTCTCCGTTCACCTTCCTCAACCCTTTGAGGAGCAGATAGCCCTGGTTGAACGCCCTCTTCATCGTACCGAATGGATGCTCCACGATCTCCTTTCTCTTGTTGAGCTTATCGAGTCCATCACCGCTCTTGAGCCTCGCCCTGAGCCTGTCGACGACATCCTGGTACTCGGACCTGAAGATGATTCTGCCGAGCTTGTTCCTCGTGCACCTTCTCCTGAGAGGACAGGCCATGCATGCTCCGGTCCTGTAGAGCCTGCCGCGGTTCTTCCCTCTCCCATCCGAGCTCAGCTTCCAGAAGCCCATCTCCTGATTGGAAGGGCAGACGTATACATCTCTTAGAGGATCGTACGCGAATCTTTGAGAATAGAATTCAGGCTCAGGTACGCCTAGGCTCTTGTTTGGCATCGTCTCTTCCGGTATGGAGACGTACGTCGTTATCCCGTTCTCTTCACACTTCTTCAGCTCCCTCCCGGTATAGAATCCCTTGTCCGCCGTGACATCCAGCCTCTCAACTTCGAGGGTGTCCTTCGCCATTTCGGCCATGCTGGCGAGCTGGTTGTGGTCGTCCGAGATGTTCGTGACGTCATAATCGACCGCGAGATAGTTCTTCGAATCCACGGCGGATTCGACGTTGTAACAGACATCGAGCTTCTGGCTGCCGACCCTCATCAGCCTGCTGTCAGGGTCGGTCAGGGAGACCTCCTTCTGACCAGTCTCCCTCATCAAATTCTGGGCTTGGATGTACTCCTTTCTCTTTTCCTCGAGTCTGTTTAATTTCTCCTTGAGCTTCTCGACCTTAGCAGCGCCCTCATCGTCATCCTCCTTCTTATCGCGTTCAGCTTCATCATTCTCTTCCAGCTCCTTCAGGTATTGGGCTATCCTCTCCTCGACGCGCTTCAGCCTCTCAGCGAGAGTCCTTTCGTTCAGGTTCCTCTTCGTCGAGTTGACTGCCTTGAACTTGCTCCCGTCTACAGCGACGAGCTCAGCACCGAAGAGGTCAAGAGACCTGCAGAGGTAGATGAACTCCTTGAAGACTGGCTTGATGCAGTCGATGTTGTCCTTCCGAAAGTCTGCTATCGTCTTGACCCTATGACCAGCACTAATGAAGAAGCATACTCGGCGCAAGGACATGAGCATAGACACGCTGTACGTTGGAGTTGATGTGCACGAGAGGGAATCACAGATAGCAGTCCTGGAACCTGGAGGCTCTCTCCTCGCGGAGAAGAGGTTGCCCACCAAAGAACTTCGTGAGTTTCTTTCGTCTCTTCCCGGAGAGAAACATGTAGCGATGGAGGCGGTGGGCTTCATCTATCCCATCTATGACAAGCTGTCATCCGTAGAGGACTGTCACGTTACCGTGGCTAACCCGAACAAGCTGCATCTGATATCAAAATCGAGCACGAAGAATGATAGGTCTGACGCAAGAAAATTAGGGGACCTGCTCAGGACGAACTACCTGCCCGTGGCGCACATGCGTGACGAGCAGACCAGAGAGAAGCTCTTCGTGATAAAGGACAGAGTGAGATACGGAGTGAGGAGCGGCGAGCTGAGAGGCTCGATAAGGTGGTTGCTCAAGAGGAGAGGCATCGAGGTAAAGTCTCCCTTCACAATCGAAGGAAGGAAGAGGCTCAGGGAGCTTCATCTGCAGGAGATTGAGAACAGGCTAGATGAGCTCGAGACGGTCGAGTCGATAGTAGAGAGGCTCGACGGTCAAATCCGCGATATCGTCTCCAGGGATGAGAGCGCAGAGCTCGTTGACACCATTCCTGGCGTTGCAGCTTACACGGCCCTTTACCTCGCATCCGTGCTCGACGACGTAGATCGCTTCCCAGACTCTAAGCACGCCTGCGCGTACCTCGGGCTCGTCCCCTGGCTGGACGAGAGCGCCGACGTGACACACCTCGGCCACATAACGAAGAAGGGCGACAAGTATCTGAGGAGGAACCTGGTGGAATGCGCCAGGGTGGCGGTGCGGAAGGACGCGCAGCTGAGGGAGTTCTACACTAGGCTGAAGCACAAGCGTGGAGAGAATAAGGCGATCATAGCCGTCGCGAGGAAGCTCGTGTCATACGCCTTTTGGATGCTCAAGAGGAAAATAACCTACGAGGAGCTGTCTCCTTGGCAGACTTCATGAGGCAATCCTCGTGTCTTGAATAAGGACGCACCTCGTAGGGGCGAATCAGGAATATGAGGTCTATCCTCGAATGGTTGGCTGCCAGCCTCTTGGGGAAGGTGAGCTGAAAAATCGCAAGATAGGGTTATAGCTGGTCATGGTTGAAGTCTGGAGCGAGCTTCTTCATCAGCCACATCACCTCGAGGTTCGAGACGCACGCCTTCTCGAGCCTCCTGCTGGACCTTATCTGATTGAGGTATCCGTAGATGTAGAGCTTCAGCAGGTCGGAGGGATCGTGTGGGGGCCTTCCAGCGCCTCCATCGAGCTTCGAGTGCCTGAATCCAAGTTGCTCTAGATCGAGGCTGTCAACGAATGCTTCTATGAAGCGGACAGGATTCTCCTCGCTGACATATTCATCAAGGGTATCAGGAAAGAGAATCGATTGGTCTCTCTTCTCTCCAGCAACGTAATCCTTGGACATGACACCGAATCATGGGATTGGAATATAACCTTCCGTCTACCTTTGCCAACAGAAAAGAATTTTCACACAGTCTGAAATGGTAGCGGGCCCGGTGGGATTTGAACTCGTGGGCGCGGTTGCGCCTCCCACGACATGCTGGTCACTCCCATCAGCTAGCTAAGAGCCAGCCGCTCTAACCTGGCTGAGCCACGGGCCCGCCTTCTAGGGGCCACTGCAGAGGAGATATTTACTTTACAACTTCGGCGGCCGAGCCCAGGTCTTTCGCGCCAGCATTTTAAGAATGGAATGCCCGGGCACAGCGCACGACCGCAACGAACACCGACCTCATCTCCACCGATTCGACAATCTCGAAGCTCAGACCAAGTGGACTCAAGCAGACCGAGAGTGTCGTCGTGACCTAGTTGAAATAGCCTCTCAGGTC
Source organism: uncultured Nitrososphaerota archaeon (assembly GCA_963836465.1). Classification (GTDB taxonomy): domain Archaea; phylum Thermoproteota; class Nitrososphaeria; order Nitrososphaerales; family Gagatemarchaeaceae; genus CAWIJZ01. The sequence goes on along the minus strand of CAWIJZ010000038.1, from coordinate 35,608 downwards.
GACGAAGGACAGGTGTCCGATAGGTGGGAGAACTCACATTCGTAGGGTTGGGGCTGGGATCGAGGGGGATTAGCATCGAGGGGCTCGCCGCCGTGAGGGAGGCTGATATGGCATACGTGGAATACTATACATCTCCGCGCGAACCTAAACTTGTAGCGGAGGTCGAGAACGCCTCCGGGAGGAAGGTGACCGTGCTGAACCGATCCATGGTGGAGGACGGGAAGAGGTTGCTCAGCGAGGCCAAGGAGAAGAAAGTCGTTCTAGCAGTTCAGGGTGACCCGATGATGGCCACGACCCATATGGAACTTCGCGTGAGGGCGATCGGGGCTGGAATCTCCACGAGAGTCGTGCATGGAGCGACGATCATGTCGGCCGCCGCAAGCGCGTCGGGTCTTCACGTCTACAAACTCGGTCGCATAATGACCTATGCCAGAGAAGGTGCGAATAGGGGCGCAGAGGTCTACAGGACGGTTCATCGCAACCTTCTGCAGGGCCTTCACACCCTAATCCTGCTGGAATACGACGTCGAGAAGGACGTGGGGGTTGCCCCCGGAGAGGTCTTCGAGGGGCTCATCCGGGCCGAGGCCGACCTCAAGAGGAACGTCGTTTCAAAGGAAACCTTTGCTGTCGTGGTTTCCAGAGTCGGCTGGGACGATGAGTTGGTCAGGGCAGGAATGCTTTCGCACCTGCAAGCACAGAACTTCGGTTCACCGCCGCACTGCGTGATCATCCCTGGGAAGCTTCATTTCACAGAGGCGGAGGCACTCAGCGCGATCACGGGAACCGAGGAGGAAGGAATCGGAGACAACACGAAGGGCGCAATGAGGACCGCCCAGGTGCTTGTTCCCAGGTACGTCGAGAAGACGAAGAATGCACTTAAGCGCGCCAGGGAGGAGCTGAAAGGGGTCTATCCGGACCTGATGGAGAATGCCACGCTGTACTCGGCCGACGCCGAGAGGTTTCTCGCAAACGGGGAAGACGAGCTCGCGATGATGAGCATAGGATACGCCGAGGGGCTCCTACAGTCCCTCGCATTCACCGACAGACTCGAAATAGAGTGGTGAGGGCAGATATGAGGGACAAAGAAATCCTCAAGGCGGTCTACATTGAAGGTGTTCGGGGCGGAGAAGCCACTCTCGACAGCATCTCCGCTTCGCTCGGGAGTCCTGAGAGGCTCGACCGTGCCATAGAGGGGCTGATCGAGGCTGGGCTTTTGGAGAGGGTGCGAGGGCGACTATCTCTCACAGAGAGAGGAAGGAAACGCATCAAAATTGTCATGATTGGAGGAGCATTCGAGATAATTCACCCGGGTCATCTCTACACCATGCGCGAGGCGAGGCGGCTCGGAGACGCGCTGATTGTTGTCGTTGCCACGAATCAGGCGGTGAGAAAGAACAAGGGGAGGGAACCGGTGACAGGCGAAGAAGCGAGGGTAGAGCTCGTGTCCTCCCTGAAAAGCGTTGACCTAGCGATTATGGGCGGGCACGGAAGCATATATGACACGCTGGAGAGGGTGAGACCTGACATAGTTGCAATTGGCTACGACCAGCGACACGATGCGAAAGAAATCACCCGTGAAGGCAGGAGGAGAGGATTGAATCTTCGGGTAAAGAGGCTCAGCACACCGCTTCCCGAACTGAAGACCACCAGAATCTTGAATGAGTTTCGCTAGGTCTCCGTCAGTACATTCACTTCGATCTCGTCCCCGTTCTTCAGGCCGAGCTGCATGCGCAAGTTCAGCGGTGAAATCAGTTCCAGAACAGTGTCATCGTAGTGGGTCCTGTCGATCAGGAGCACGGCCGTGGGGTATTCTCCGTTCATCTTCGCTTTGTAGCACTTTGCGCCCCCGTAAGTCCTTGTCCCGTTCTCAAACCCGTGGACCACGAGGCCTTCCCCGAGGCGCAACTGCCTTTTCCGCTCCACGTTGGACGAGGCTAGTTTCAGGTTGAGAGTACCGGGAAACGGCTCGAATCCGAGGAGGTCTACGAACTGCTTCTTGTACCCCGGGAGGCTAGTGTAGTATGCTCCCTCCCCGAGACCCTCAAAGAGCGTCCCCTGAATCAAGACCTCCCGTTGTCTCTGCTCAAGCGCCGCCTTGAGCTGCGAGTAGAACTCTTTCACTTCATCCTGTCCCCTCTGCGTGAGCCTCACGCCGAGACGAACGCCCGTTCTCCTTCGCTCTATCAATCCCTCATTTTCGAGCTGTACGAGATGCTGCGATGCCGCCTGCTGGCTTCGCCCCAGCCTAGACGCGAGCTCCGCAGAGGAGATTAGCACGTACTCTCTGGCAGCGCCCACCTTCGTCAGCTCGACCAGTGTGTTAAGAAGCGCCGGGCTCAACCTCGGCATTTTCTAATCTCCTGATGGGCCATTCTGTGTGACTCGGCGAGTGCTTTGAGACATATAAGCCCGTATCTCTGGATTATCATTCGGAGCTCGCGCAGGCCAATGGAGTATCCCGGGCTCCAGTACCGAAGTGAGCCCCCGAGTCGTGTTGCATAGCCGACAATTCTACTGCAGTGAATCAATGGATCGATTCCGTCTCGGGATTCCTCTAGGCTTCCAACAAGCCTCGACTTTGCGATCCCGATCGAGGGCACACGTAACACGGCGCCGACAGTGTTCGCCATGCCAGCGAAGCGGGGATGGGCCACGCCGTGACCGTCGAGGCAGAGCAGCTGCGGGGGCTCTGACAGTTGCCGCACCGCGGCGACCGTGGGTGGACCCTCTCGAAGGTAGAAGAGACCGGACGAGTAAGGGAATGTGACCTTGCCCTCGTACATGGCTGGCTCGGAGAGTTCGCCGTCGACCAAGACGCACGCAACCGCGACGACTCGTTCCCCGGCGTACGCGGCATCCGTCCCACATATACTACGGATGGGTTGTGCGAGTGGTTTCTTTCCAGCGCGAATCAGTGTCTGGAGGCTCGAGAAGAACTCCACTTCAGCCGAATCGAGCCGACTCGTGTCAGGCTCCTTTGCCAAGTCTTTTGTACAGCCTCGTCATGGATGAGTTGAGCTTCTCTCGCCTGCTCTCCTCCGCCATGATTCCCCGCGTGTCCTCGATCAGCGCGCGAGCAACGTCGATCTTCCTTCGAGTCCCCTGTACGGCGTTGTCGTAGACAGCGAAGTGCGAAAGAAGTGAGTAAAGGTGCTCCATCGTCGAGAAGAGTGAACCAGCCCTCTTCATATCGCCCTTGATTACGGAATCGAGAAGCAGTCTCCTTACCTCCCCGATGCAGTCAAGCATCCCGAGGACGTACGCTTCGGGACTGACCCCCAAGTTCGCAATCGACGGTATTCTCTCCTTCTTCACGATTGCTGTGACCGCCGACGCTTCTACAAATTCCGTCTCAGGAGATACAAGATATCGACCGAGGGTTCCGGTTCCGACCGTGCGAAGCTCCGAGAGGAGCTCCTTGGCCTGACGCAGTTCCTTTGTTGCCTCCGCAAACTTGCCGTTGTGAATATTCACAATCGTCTTGGAGCATGAGGAGATGACGTCCCTGCTCTGCTTGATGAGCTTCTCCCGACGATCCACGACACCGTTCAGTGTCGCCTCCACTTCGCCGAGCGACTCTTCCAAGCCTTTCAGCGCCAAATCGGGCTCGGCGAGGCGTCAACGCGGGAAGTGATAAGCTTAGTGAAAGTTAGAGTAGCCGGTGTCATTCGGCGGGGCACAGCAACTTATGTATGCACGACTGGAGACAGTCAGTGAAGTGTCCGTGATTCCACAAAGAGGTTTGGCATGAGTATCGAGGAGCTGGTTCCGATTGGTTAATCGCCTCTATCGCAGAGGGCGAGCGAAGGAGTACAGAGCCATGGAGCTGCTGAGGAAAGACGGGTGGATAGTGGGACGGAGTGCCGCTTCCCACAGCCCCGTCGACCTCTTTGCTGCCAGGAAAGGAAGATGCCTCCTGGTGCAGGTAAAGAGCGGGAGCGCAAGAATAAAGAAACCGGAGCTGACGGAATTGGTTAAATGGGCAGTGGCTTTCAAAGCCGACGCTGAAGTTTGGTCTTTCAGGGGAAGAAGAACGTTAGAGAAGACGAGAGTGCACACGTCGACCGAGAGCTGAGCATACATGCAGGTTAGGTGCTACTTCTGCGATGCTGAGCTGACGGGAATGGGCCATTCGTACAAGGTTGGCATGAAGGAAGAGTACATTTGTGAGAAGTGCCAAGTGAAGATGATCAACAGGAGAAGCGCTCTCGGGAAGGACGGCCCTGCAACGCCCTGACTGATTCTCGAGTCATCCGAGACAGCAACCAACGCTACGCGGACGCAAAGAGGTGCCGAAGCTCCAGCAGAATCTGACTGCACCTTTCAGTACCGTCGTCTTCGTCTGCTCGCCCATAACACTCAAGCGCCCTCTCGTACTCTGGGAGTGCGCTCACGGCTGCGGCGCCGGGTGAAGTGCCGAACTGGGCGAGAATGAGTTCTCCAGCCATTTCATACCAGTTGCCCGCCTGGGCGTGATCATCGAGTCTCTCGAACCATTCAGCCAACCATTCGCAGAGGTCAATTCTGCGCGCGGGGGACTGAAGTTTCTCGAATTCGTGTCTCAGTATCTCGGCCACTCCGTCCTCGCTTCCGAGCCTGCCACGTTCGAGTATTTCGCTGAAGGCCAACGCTTCTACTCCGCGTCCTAAGGCCACCCGGGCACATAATGAACGCGCTTTAGAAAAGTTGATTGTGGCATGAAGCCCAGTTCACTCGTTGAATCACTTCGCGGTCCGTTCAGCCTCTCGCTCCGCATCCCTCAACCGCCTCCTTTCCAATGCCTCTCTCCAGCGTCTCTTCTCGTCTGGGGTGGTGGGAAGGAGCGGTGGTACGGCGGCAGGCCTGCTGTGGGCGTCCAGCGCGACAAAGGTCAGGTAGCACGAGCCAGTATGTGACACTGTGCCAGATATCAGGTCCTCTGCCTCGATACGGACACCCACCTCCATGGATGTCTTTCCTACGAAGTTCACGGAGGACCTGAGGATCAGCAGGTTCCCGACGAAGACTGGCCGCCAGAAATTCATGCGGTCTATCGAGGCGGTCACGACGAGCGTCCTGGCGTGCTTGAACGCAACGATTCCAGCTATCTCGTCCATGTACTTCATAATGGAACCACCGAAGACGTTTCCCGCGATGTTGCCGTCTGTTGGCATCATCACCCTGACCGTCGTCATAGCCGACTCGGAGGGCGGTTTGCCCTCGCGGTTCTCCTGAAACATAGGGTCTACCGCCCACGAAGACATTGATAAGTCTGGTTTGTGCGTCTTCAGACGTGAAGTACATCACGCCAGCGCAGATGGCTCGAGCCGAACAGGAGGCTGCGAAGGGGGGTGTCTCTGTGGAAGAGCTAATGGAGAATGCGGGGCGAGCAGTTGCCGAGGAAGTGATGAAACGCTACTCGCCCAACGAGTCGACGAAGGTTCTCGTGGTCGCCGGGAGCGGCAACAACGGTGGGGACGGGCTCGTCGCTGCGCGGTACCTCTCAGGCGCTGGCATCGACACGACTGTCGTGCTGCTTGTGACTCCCGAAAGGGTCAAGACAGACGTCGCTAGGAAGAACTTCAAGAGGCTGAAAGAGACGCTGGCTTCGGTCCGTGTTGCACCGAGCCTGAGCACCCTGAGAAGGCGCTGGCGGGAGGTCAAGGGTGCGGCCATCATCATAGATGCCATCTTTGGAACTGGTATCAAGGGAGATGTCAGGGAGCCCATGGCTGAAGCGATAAGAATGATCAGTGCTTCCAGTGGCGTCAAGATAGCGCTCGACATCCCCTCGGGACTTGACCCGCTCACGGGAGAGGCAGCGGGCGAGGTGGTCAGGGCGGACCTGACGATTGCTCTGCACAAGGCGAAGGTGGGGCTCAGGAATAGGCGCGAGTACACAGGTGAAGTTGTGGTTGTCCCCATCGGTATACCGGATAGGGTTGGGTGAATCGCGGACGCTGGTCAGGCAGATTCCTGTCGGGCCGATGCAGAACTTCGTCTACCTGCTGGCCCACGAGCAAACGCGTGAAGCCATCGCGGTGGACTGCGGGTGGAGACAGCACCGGTCGTCAATCGCGCGCGCCTCGACGGCCTGAGGGTGAAGTTTGTCGTGGCAACGCACGAGCACTATGACCACGTAACGACATTGGAGGAGCTCGCGACCAAGCTCGGCGCCGTACCAGTGAGCCATGAAGCATCGACAGTTCTTGGAGGGATGAAGGTGAAGGACGGAGACGTGCTTCTCCTTGGAACAAGGGCGGTCAGGGTCCTCCACACTCCCGGACACACGAGGGACAGCATCTGCCTGTTTGATGGAGAGAACCTGTTCACCGGGGACACACTCTTCATAGGTGCGTGGGGAAGAACCGACCTGCCGGGAGGTTCAGCAGAAGAGCTCTTTCGCAGCCTCCACGAGATAATCATGAGACTCCCGCGTGAGACGATGCTCTTTCCGGGACACGACTACGGAGAGGTACCATCGCGGAGGCTGGGCGAGGAGATGAGAACTAACTCTGCTCTTCTGGCCCGGAGCTTTGAAGAGTTCCTCGCCATAGTGGGTTAGTAGCTGAAGGCGGGTTGCGCCAGCTAGCCGAACCATTTCTCGAGCGTCTCTGTGCGCGAGGACTGGACCTTCGAGACCCTTTGGAGTGCAGCATCGACTCTCTCCCTAGAGAAAGAGTGCTCGTCTACTAGGAATCCTCTAACCGCGTCTGCGTCCATTTCTCCCCAGCTCGGCCTCAGTCCCTTCGACGCTGGGGGAGAGAGAAAGATCCTCCTTATGCCGTCGTAGTTCAGGTCCGGAAGACCGTCAACCCCCGATATCTTCTCCAGGGAGCCGAACGTCTTGATTAGTCTGAGAGCGCGGGCAGGTCCTATTCCAGGGAACCCGTCAGGGTTGAAGTCCGTTCCTAGGAGTATTCCGAAATCGACTAGCTGCTCCCTTGTTATCCCCAACTCTCGAATTGTTTCCGAAAGACTGATAGACTCCGGTTCCACATCAATGTAGATATTCTTGCTCGGCAACTTCCGCCTGCCGGAGATGGTCACGTTCCTTATGAGCAGTGGGGCTCCGAAGAGAAGGGAATCGTGGTCCTGGGAGGCGACAGCGTCCACAGTCCCCTCCGCTGCCAGAACCGCCGCCTGTGCCTCGCCTTCTGAAGGGGCGTCGATCCAGGGGATGCCCATGGCAACTAGGAGCTTCTTCGAATCGGCAACCATGTCGTCGCGAAGTGTCGTAGAGGCCTCCGCGTACTTCCTGGCCGAGACCAGGTCGCCCGCCTCCATCGCCTGAGCATACATCTGGCGGGCCGCCTGTCTCTGCTTTCTTCTTCGCTCTATTTCTTCCGTCTTGAGCGAGGGCGGCTTCCCATCGAAGACGTAGACCAGCTTCATGTTAAGCTCCATGAGATTGATGTTTCTGTAGAACAGGCCGCTGAGGTGACTCGTGACCCGCCCCTGGGAGTCACGAAGGTGTTCGCCCCCGACCCCGCGGATGATTGCGAGGAATTGGTAGAGCGTGTTGTAGGCGTCAACAGCAAACCTCTGGTTTGAAAGGCTAGCTAGCGTTACTTTCCTGCGCGGGATAACAGTGCCTAGGTCTATGCCCATTCTGACGCCGGCTTTCTCGCTCCGAATACTTAAGAGCTAACTTAGCGCTCTCGCTCCAAATCCACTGGTTGGGGCGGTTCCACTAGTTCGATCCTTCTCTTGTCCTTTCCTATCCACCGGACACCGACAAGCCCGAGAATCTCGAGCTGCAGAAGAACCTTGTTGAGCTCGCTCATCGAATGGGGGCCGAGCTTGTTGAGCATTTCGAGTACCTCAACGTCTGTGGCGTTCTTCTCTGCCTTCAAGAAGTCGTACACTATGAATCTAAGGGGAAGTTGCACATGCCTTCAGTTCTCCGTATGGATCGGTCTTGTGATCGGGCCCGATGTGAGTATAAATGTTTCCTCGCCCGTCACGATTGGTGGAGAGTGCTTGACAGCCTGCTTACGCCGAGGAGCTCGTACTGACCGACCATCGGAGCCCCGGAAACTGTCTGCTCCACAGAGTCAATAACTCCCTCCGCCTCTGGAACCACCACATCGATGATTAGCGCGTACAGGCCGTAGGCTATCGGCTCCACATTGTTCCTGCGAATGGGCCTCTCCGGTCCGAGACTTGAGCTGATAGAACCGAGAAGCTTCTGCGAATCAACGTCCGTGTCTGTCGGAAGCACCTTGAGTCTTATTACATAAGAACCCATGATTAGCCAGCTCCCTATCTACGGTCCTTCAAAGCTGCAGTTCGCACACTTGTACCTTCTTGAGAACTTCCTGCACTTCTCGCATCTCCAGATAAGAACCTGGTGGCAGTTTGGGCAGTAGAACTTCGATGCCCTCTCTCCAGGCATGATCGGCCTGTTGCACGACGTGCAGACCGGAAGGGCGATACTCTTCTGCGACATTCCTTTCAGCCCCTTCGAAAGCTTGCAGATATACCTTCCTAGACAAGACTCGCGAGCGCCTGCCTCGCCTCAGTCGAGACGAGGAGTCCGGCCAGCTGGAGCACCCCCCGGACGCCGAGGATGGATAGGAAGCTGGACGCGTGGAAGTCGAAGTCCGACGAGGAAAGCTTCCGAGTGACCCGGGGGTCAGAGAGCTTGGTCATAATCATCTCCAGGTCCCTGTTGGTGAGGTTTTCGTAGAGTCGCCTCACGTGCTTCATGACTCTGAGCTCCCTTCCGAACCTGCGGTCCCACTCCGGTTGGTAGTTCGCCAGAGCGCCGGGGTCCTTCAGCAAGAGAGAGTCGGCGATCCACCTCGCAGCAATCACACCGGCGGCAACGCATGTGGTTATCCCGCCCGCCGTCGTTGGCTTGACCTGACCGGCAGACTCTCCCACGTAGACAGTCCTTCCGACCACAAACTCCTTCCTGGGACCGCCGACGTATATCGGCGCGGCCACCTTCGTGAGGATCCTATGCTTCCTGCTGGAGAGAAATGAGTCGAGGACGCCGAACGAGTTGATCCCCCTCCCCGCGACGCCCACCTTGGCAATTCCCCCGCCGCGAGGTATCACCCACGCGAAGAAGCCGGGGTACTTCGTCTGGTCGGTGAAGACTTCCACGGTGCCGTCCTCGAACCAATCTCCCTCAACCTCATACTTGGCGGCGGGAAGCACGCCACCCCGATTGTGGGCGATTGTGGGCGATAGACCGGTCGCGTCAACAAGAATCGATGCCTCGTAGGTGGAGCCCGCTACGACCTTCACCAAGGAGCTGGACTCCCGCGCATTGGTGACACGGCTGCCCGTCACTATCTTCGCCCCCCATGCGGCGGCCTTCTCAGCCAGTTGCTTGTCGTACTCGCTCCTGTCAAGGACAACCACTTCGAGGCCGGTCGCGTCGATCGAGACCGATGCCCCGGATGGTGAATGGATCAGTCCCCTGCGCACGTAGCTCTGAATGCAGTCGAGCGAGGGTTCGAAGAATCGCCTCAGCTGACGCAGGCTCACGAGGCCGTCACACTTTTCGGGCTCCCCGATACTAGCGTCTTCTTCCAGAACCACGACGTCAAGGCCCCTCTTCGCAGCCTCAGCCGCGAAGCTCAGACCCCCGACGCTTCCACCCGCAACCACGACATCGTGCGTTCTGGTCATTTCTGAGACAGATTTCAGACAAAGGCTTAACCAGAGCCGTATTAACCCTTGGGAAGAAGTAGGCACCTCACTTGTCCTCGATGAAGCAGGTGATAGCGGTCAGGACGGACCTCGGGATGGGCAAGGGAAAGCTCGCTGCCCAGGTCGCTCACGCTTCACTCGGGGCTGCCGAGGAGGCGATGGGCAGAAGGGCCGAGTGGTACGAGCGCTGGAAGAGCGAAGGGCAGCTCAAGGTCGTGGTTAAGGTGGCGGGTGAAGACGAGCTAAGGGAGCTGCTGAAGCAAGCGAAGAAGCAGCACATCCCCGCAACCCTGATTGAGGACAGGGGGCTCACCCAGGTTGAGCCCGGCACCGTCACCTGCGTAGGCATAGGACCGGCGCCGTCAGACCAGGTTGACCGCATCACGGGGAAACTAAAGCTGCTATGAGTGTTGAGCCTCCTGCCTCTGACACCCTTGTGGGAATGCTTGTCTACGCCACAAAGGGACGCCCCACCGGCGCGCGCCTTAGAGTCAAGGAAGATGATTTTCAGGTCGAGGAGCTGATTGACCTTGAGAGATTCGCGGATGGGCCCTACCCCCTCTATAGGGTTCAGAAACGCGGAATCGACACCCTTCACGCCGCCGCGATGCTTGAGAGAGCTCTCAAGAGTCGAGTGAGCTTCGCTGGTCTCAAGGACAAAAGAGCTAGCGCCGTCCAATACATGAGCCCCACGAGCAAGCGCTCCTTAGCACCACCCGAGGTCGGGGACGTCGGACTGATGGCGAGCCTTGTCGGTCGTTTCTCTTCCCCCGTGACTCGGGGGATGCTCATAGGGAACAGGTTCCGAGTACTACTGAAGAACTCTGCTCCGGGCATAGTCGAGTCGGTGGAGGAAGCCTATAGGTGCAGCGAGAGTCGGAAAATACCGAACTTCTTCGGTTACCAGCGCTTCGGTCTGAGAGGCGCGAGGAACCACCTGGTGGGGAGAGCCATAGTCAAGGCGAAATTCGAAGAGGCGGTCTCCCTCGTAATAGGCGAGCCCAGAATTGGTGAGGCGGAGGTCACGGCGGAAGCTCGGGGTCTCTTCAGGCAGGGGAATTACGGGCTGGCTGTCGACCTCTTCTCGCGTGACCAGGATGTGGAGAAGAAGATGCTCCGGCACCTAATTGCGAGGAGGGGGGACTTCCTCGGTGCGCTTAGGGCGCTCCGACCTACCCTGAGGCGACTCTTTGTGAACGCCTACCAGGCTTACATATTCAACAGAACCCTCAGCTTCGCCCTGAAGGAAGGCATAAACATAGCGCACGTGGAGCGAGGAGACAACTGGGCGAGCCTCTCTCAAGATCAGCTTCAGGTGGGCAGACCACACGGAGTGAAGGAGGTGTCGGTCGAAGGCGCCCTCCCCCTGGTACAGGTTGTGGGCTATTCCTTCCGGGACTACGGTTCGCGCTTCGACCGTCTGATCGTGCGGGAGCTGAAGGCGGAGGGCTTGGAGCCGAGACAGTTCTACGTGAAGGAAGCTGAGGAGATGAGCGCGGAGGGTGGGTTCAGGCACGCACCGCTGATTGTAAGGAACCTCGGTTGGCAGGTGATGGCGGACGGACTTCTCCTGAGCTTCTCGCTCTCGAAGGGGGAATACGCCACAACTCTCCTGAGGGAGATAATCAAGCCCGAAAGCCCACTACAGTCGGGATTCTAATGAACCTGGTTCGGCTTTGGTCTCCCTGCCGCGAGGATGTAAGCTCTTTATAGTTCAACGGGATGGCTGGGAACGATTACAGGTGTCCGCCAGGGACGTCTATGACATCACGATAGTCGGAGCCGGCCCGGCAGGTCTTTTCGGCGCGTTTTACGCCGGACTTCGACAGATGAGGACAAAGCTAATCGACGCTCTCGAGGAACTCGGGGGACAGGTGGCGGTTCTCTATCCCGAGAAGTACATCTACGATGTGCCAGGACTCCCCGTGATAACCGGGAAGGAACTAGTCAAGAACATGGTCGAACAGGCGATGAGGTTCAAGCCCACGGTTGTGCTTGGGCAAAGAGTCATTTCCTTGAAGCGGACCGACGATGGACTCGTTCAGCTCGAGACTGGCACAGGTGAACAGCATTTCTCCCGAACAGTTCTCATCACAGCAGGGGTGGGCGCTTTCTCGCCGAACAGGCTGGACGCGCCCACGGCGGCGCAGTACGAGGGAAGGGGCGTCTACTACTTTCTCAGGGACAAGGAGGCACTCAAGGGGAAGAAAGTTCTGATTGTTGGAGGCGGCGACTCGGCCGTGGACTGGTGCCTGAACTTGGAGCACTGGGCTGAGAGTGTCACCCTCATTCACAGGCGCGACGTGTTCAGGGCCCACGAGGAGAGTCTGGCCGAACTGATGAAATCCACCGTCAAGGTCAGGCTCTTCTACGAATTGAAGGAGGTTCTGGGAGTTGGTGGCAAGGTCACGGGGGCGGTGATCTACGAGAACAGGACGAAGGCGGAGGAGAGGTTGGACGTCGATGTTATTCTGGTGAACATTGGCTTTAGGGCAGACCTGGGGCCCATAAGAGACTGGGGACTTGACATCAGCGGGAGAGAGATAAAGGCATCGGGCAGAATGGAGACGAACATCCCAGGAGTGTTTGTCGCGGGCGACATCGCTGCACCTGAGGGGAGTGTGAAGCTCAACCTAATTGCGACAGGCACAGCCGGAGCTGCAATCGCGGTCAACGTGGCAAAAACACTCATCGACCCGACAGCGAAGGTCTTCCCTGGACACAGCAGTGAGATGACGCTGAAGACCTAGCTAGCCCTTCACACCGAGGAGCCTGCGGTAGTTGTAGTCCTTCGTGATCGAGGGGTGGCTGGTGTCTATTAGGATGCACTCATACCAAGCGTGTTTCCCATCTTTCCAAAGCGGATACGACCCGATGACACGCATGTTCGGATAGTGCTCTGAGACTCTCCGCTCGGCTACCTGCTGCGTGGAGACTGCAGCCTTGATCCTGAGCACCCCCATGTGCTTCGACCTTCTGCCCGAGCGGGGCCTTTGTCTCCTCATCCCGCCTCTTGAGACTTTTATCCTGACCACGGCCACACCCTGCTTGGCCTTGTAGCCGAGCATCCTCGCCCTGTCAAGCCGGCTCGGCCTCTCAATCCGGAGGATGGTCGGGCCTCTTCTCAGCTCGACAGCTCGAGCCAGGATGTCTCCCGCCTTCTCCTTGAATATCCTCTTCCAGGTCTCGCCGACTTGGGAGTACAAAGCAGTGTCGTGGCCCGTTTGGCGGGAGGCAGATAAATCTTCTCTATCTACCCGAAGTACTTCCTTATCTTGGCCCCCACGACCGATATGGCCTTCGTCTGCGCCTCCACCGTCTGACCGCCTATGTGCGGGGTCGCCACAAGATTGGGGGCGCCGAGGATCTCAGGACCTGGGGGTTCCTTCTCAAAGACATCCAAGCCGGCACCGGCAATACGACCTTCCCGGAGCGCGGCGGCAAGGGCCACCTCATCAATGACGGCGCCCCTCGACGCGTTGATCAGGAATGCGGTCTTCTTCATGAGCGAGAGTCGCCTCGCGTCTACCAAGTGGGCAGTCTCTGGAGAGAGCGGAACGTGGAGGGTAACAAAGTCGGACGAAGAGAAGAGCGTATCGAGGTCGACCATCCTGCACCGTATCGACTGGAGGAGCTCCTGGCCAATCTCGACAACGTCATAGCCCTGAATCGACATCCCGAAGGCGAGTGCTATTTCGGCGGCCCTCCTCCCGATTCTTCCGAGCCCAACTATGCCAAGAATCTTGCCCGACAGTTCGACACCCATCATCTTCTCCTTCTGCCACTGACCGGCCCTGGTCGACGAGTCGGCGGAGGGAAGTTTCCTGGCACCGCTCAGCATCAGTCCTATTACGTGCTCAGCGACCGCTTCGACGAGTGATTCCGGGCTGTTCACGACCTCGATCCTCTTGGCTGCGGCGGCGTTGAGATCGATGTTGTCCAGGCCCGTACCCGGACGCCCGATAATGCGGAGGCTCTTTGCCTTTTCAATAAGGCTCGCGTCCACCTTTGTCCTGCTTCTCACGACGAGGACCTCGTAGTTGGAGATCACCTCTTCCAACTCCTGTATGGTAATCCCGGCCCGGTAGTCCACCTCGAAGTCGTCGCCCAGTCCGAGCGTCTGAACATCAATCGTGTCGCAGATCAGGACTCTCCGCTTGTTCACCGTGATTCGCACCACTGCCGCCATTCTGGCTGTTAAGGCTATTGGAGAGAGGTCGGGTGAAATCTTTGGAGAATAGGGTGAATCGAAGCACGAAATCTCCTCAGGCCGGAAGATACAATCAGGGAGATAGCGTCCGCATAGGAGCTTGCTCGCCTTCCCGCGAGGAAGATACCGGCAGACGGAGCGCGTCGAACGGTCAATGACAGGAGTGCAGAGAAGGTCCTTGCGACCGAACAATGCGTCCCTCCCTTGCATCTTAGACGTGACTTCGACCGGGTCGATTCCGACGGCCCGGGCCTGCTCGACACCTATGCCGGCCCCACAAATCTCCATGCCAAACATCGTGTGAGAAATCGCGCCTCGGCGTAGTCAACTCAAATGTATCCTGCAGACTACGTACCAGGAACTTATAAGCGAATAATCATCACTTCGAATCATACACACCTTGATGGATGTGTTGGGGTTAAATCAGTCCATGTATCTGAGACTGTGTTCAAGAGAACTTTGGGAGAGCGATAATGGTTGTTAGTCGGTATTGTAGGAAAACCGAACGTAGGAAAATCAACCTTCTTTGCCGCAGCCACACTGAAAAACGTCCCAATCGCAGACTATCCGTTCACGACGATAAGCCCGAACGTTGGCGTGGCGTATCTCAGGACGAAGTGCGTATGCAAGGAGCTAGGTGTGATAGACAAGCCGAAGAACTCCATCTGTGTCGATGGAACGAGGCTGATTTCCGTGAAGCTCGTTGACGTGGCGGGACTGGTTGAGGGCGCGTCACAGGGGAGAGGCCTGGGCAATCAGTTCTTGGACGAGATCAGGCAGGCTGATGCGCTGATACATGTGGTGGACGCCTCCGGGTCCACCGATTCGGAGGGGAGAAAGGCCGAACCTGGGACGAACGACCCGCGGATGGACATCAGCATGGTCGAGCGCGAGCTTGACCTGTGGATGCTAGGGATAATCAAGCGGGACTGGGAGAGAGCTGCGAGGGCGGCTGAACAGTCAGGAGGGAAGATCCTGGAGCACCTGGCGACCAGGCTCACGGGTCTCGGAATCAGTCTGGAGAGCATCGAGGACACTCTCCTCAGACTCCGCCTGAAGGCGGACAAACCCATGGAGTGGAGCGAGGACGACCTGATGAAGCTGGTCGTGAAGCTCAGGGAGACATCGAAGCCGGCGCTGATAGCAGCAAACAAGGCCGATCTCCCATCGGCCAGGGTGAACATAGAGCAGCTGAGAGGGGAGGGCAGAGTGGTAGTTCCGTGCGCGTCGGAGGCAGAGCTCCTTCTTCGTAGGGCTTCTGAGCACGGACTGATCCAGTACACGCCGGGTGATAGCTCTTTCACGATAGTGAACGCTACCGGTCTCAACCCCGCCCAGGCCAGCGCGCTCCAGCTTGTGAAGGAAAGGGTGATGGGTGTGTGGGGAGACACAGGGGTGCAGAGGGCGATCGACCAGGCATACTTCGGGCTGCTTGGAGCGGTCGTGGTCTATCCTGTCGAGGACGAGCACAAGCTCTCGGACAAGGACGGCAACGTACTTCCAGACGCGTATGTTATGAGCGGCGGGTCGACGACGCTGCATCTAGCAAAGAAGATCCATTCGGACCTGGCGGAGGGCTTTCTCTACGCCGTGGATGCGCGGAGCGGGAAGAGGCTCTCGGGGGAGCACATTCTCAAGAATGGCGATGTCGTGAAGATAGTATCAACCAAATGAGTAGAGCATGAGTTAGCGCACGACTCAGCACAGACGTGCACCAAGCTTGTCCTCCATCTTCGAACGAAGCTGCTAAGCCAACGATTTCGTTGATCCAAACAGAGCAATCGAGACGAGCAGAACGCGTTTGAGAGTCGAGATACTGTGGTGCGTCACGAGGTTACGTTCGGTGTAATGGGTGCCTTCGTGAGCCTCTCCGCCCGACCTCCAGTGATTAGATAGTCGTCTTCAAGGCGTACCCCTCCGACCCCTGGGACTGTGAAGATGATTTCGATGGCAAAAACCATGCCCTTCAGCAGTCTGGTCTTGAGTAGCCATTTGGGTAGTAGCTTCATCTTCGCCAGCGACGTTAGGAAAGGTGGGTAGATGTCGTTGTACAATCCGATTCCGTGCCCTGGACCAATGTAGAACTTCTCGTATGTTGAACCTTTCACTGGTTCCGCCGCGGCCTCCATCACCTCCCCGATTGTTACGCCGTCTCTGAGGGAGGATGCAGCCCCACTCAGGACCTTCTCTGCTACCCTGAACACTCCTAACTGGGTTTCATTCGCTTTTCCGTACACAAAGGCCCTCGCAATGTCCCCTCCATAGCCCATGTAGACAGGGGTGAAGTCCATCCACAGGAGGTCACCCCTCTTGATTCTTCTGTCAGTGGGAGAGTTGGCCCAGCTTTCGGCTTCGGGTCCGCTGGCTATGAGGCTCGGCCACCAGAAGCACTCGGCGCCCCTCCCTCTCATCTCGCATTCTGCGAGGACAGACAACTCTCTCTCCGTCGTGCCCTCGTGAATCGCGTCCATCACTCTCTCGACGCCTTTTTCCGCGATGCCTGCGGCCTTCCTCATGTATCCAATCTCCATTTCGTCCTTGACCAGCCTCGACCTCTCCAAGTCAGATGCAACATCTACGACCTGCAGGCCTGCGTTGAGGAGCGCTAGGTTCACTGATGTGGGGAGGCAGCGCCCGTTGACCCCAATCCTGACTTCTTTCTTGCCTGTTAGCTCCTTCACTTTTTCAGCCGCGATCTTACCGAACTCTTCAAAAACCGAGTGAAGCTCGAGTCCGATCGGCTCGATTTTCTTCACCCAACTCTGCTCCCTCGCCCTCTTGAGGTCGTCTTCTTGGACCCAGACCGCACATTCATTCTCCGTCAAGACGAGAAAGCACCAGGGGAAAAACCGAAGGAGGTTCGACGCATAGTAGAGGTCGTAGTCGTTGTCGTTCGGCACTGTCGCCGAATAGTTCGCTAGGAGAATCGCGTCCATCCCCTTGGAAAGAACTCCTCTGAAATTCGCTATTCGTTGCTCCCAGACTCCCATGTTGCTGTCTCCACCCTACTGATGGTAGAACCTACTTAAGCGAGTAGAGATAGCCTTGACTGTCGAGCCAGGACTTCGGGGTGCAATGCGACGAAGAACTTCCCCGCCATGCGGGCACGAACTATGTTTTCCGATCCCTTTGGCTTAGAGGCGTACGATTCTTTGACGTTTTGACGCTTTGAAGGAGAATCACTTGATTAGGCAGCAACGGGGGCTACCGGCTCGGCTGGCTCGGGCACAACCAGGGGCTTCCCGACCAGCTTGCTCTTGCGAAGGCCCACGTGCCTGAGATGCGTCACGTTCTTCGCCTCGTTATAAATGTCTGAGGCAATCTTCTGAAGGATCATCTCCTGGGCAAACTGGTCGTAGGTCAACGAAACTGTTCTCTCGCTGATCTTCCTGTCCATTATCATTCGGATCTCGTGCTTCTTCGACGAGTTCATCCTTCCCTGGGAGATTGCCATGCAGTATACCCGGACGACGTACCCGTCCTTCGTCTTGTAGTCCCTTATGAAATCCGACATCGATGAGCCCCTCCTGATCAGGCTCCTGACGTACTCTCTCGAGTACTCGTGGCCCCTGAGTACCGTATACGCCGTCTCGCCCTCGACCCTCTCTACCTCGAAGTACAGCTTAAAGTTGTAGTGCTGGGGGTCCTGCTTGAGGATGTCGTAGAGCGTTGTCTCGACGACCCTCCCTGCGGCGGTCTCGACCGACGTCACCGGGATCTTGGCAATTGGTGCGTTTCCAAACGAGGGGGACGCCAGAACCGTGAGCCATTGTTTGAGCCTCCACTTGTCTTTTACCTTGCCGGCGACTTTCTTTACCAAATTCGGTTTTTTCCCCTGTTTTGCTCCCTTTAAAACTTCAGCGCTTTCCTCAGCCTCTCGACCCCACCCATGTATGGCACGAGCGGGGCCGGGATGGTTATTGTCCCGTCCTCCTGCTGGAAGTTCTCGACTATCGCGACGAGGGCCCTGGTCGTCACGGCGGTCGAGTTGAGTGCGTGAACCAGCCGCGTCTCACCCCCAGCCTTCTCCCTGTAGCGGATCTTGAGGCGTCTCGACTGGTAATCTGTGCAATTGCTACAAGAGACCATCTCCCTGAACTTCTTCTGCGCTGGCATCCAGGCCTCCAGGTCGTACTTCTTCGCGGCCACGGAACCCATGTCGCCTGTGCAGACGTTGACCACTCTGTAGTGCATCCCGAGCGTCTGGAAGATGGCCTCGGCGTTTCCGATGAGCTGCTCATGGAGTCCCCAGCTGTCCTCCGGTCTGCACAGGATTATCTGCTCGACCTTGTAGAACTGGTGCGTCCTGAAGATGCCCTTCGTGTCCTTCCCGTGGGCTCCGGCCTCAACCCTGAAGCAAGGACTGAACCCACAGTACTTGACGGGCAGCGATGAGGTGTCGAAGATCTCGTTCATGTGCATCGCGACTAGCGGGTGTTCCGATGTCGCGATGAGATACAAGTCCTCACCGTCGATTTTGTAAATGACAGGACCGAAATCGTTAAGGTCTGTGACGCCTCCGTAGGGTTCCCTCCTCATCATGAAAGGTGGCTCGACGGGAGTGAAGCCCCTGCGCGAGAGGAGGTCGATTGCGTAGCGCATTATCGAGTGCTCTAGCTTGACAACGTCGCTCTTCAGGAAGTAGAATCTCGCCCCGGCGATTTTTGCGGCCCTTTCAATGTCGACCATCCCCAACTCGGTGAGAATATCGATGTGATCCCTAGGCGTGAAACCAAACTCCTTCGGAGCACCCCACGTCCTTACAGTAACGTTCTCACTGTCGTCCTTGCCGACAGGAACTGAGGGATGCAGGATGTTGGGGAATCCCATGAGGAGGCCTTCAAGGCTCGTGAGACTATCCCCCGCGGCTGTCTCGAGCCGCCTGATTTCGTTCGGGATGCCCTTTATCTCGTCCAGCTTGCTCCCTATGTCTTCGCCCCTTCGCTTCAGTGCGGCCACCTCGGCCGTCAGCTCGTTCTGTCTGTGCCTGAGATCCTCCACCCTCTTCTTGAGCCTCCTCCACTCCTTGTCATGATTGATCGCCTCGTTCTACTTGATGTAGTCTGTCCAGCATCCCTCTCTTCTTGAGGTCCTGTCGTATGACGTCTGCATTCTCCCTGAGCAGCCTCACGTCCAGCATGATGACCCTGACCTCGTCCCTCTTCTAATTAATCATACTGTTGACAGCAACCAGACTTCCTGAAAGAGACACACATCGGATGCAATACTCTCGAGTGTCGAGAGTAATGACAACACGCGATCTGACTCTACCCTGAAAATGAGGCTTCGTCCTTTTCTCTCGGAGGAGAACCGCTGGGTCTTCGGGAAGGCTCTGTTGTCCGGCGCGAGCACCTTCAGGAGCTTCTCGGCCGTTCCCGCGTCTCTGCACTCTATCGAGAGGCGGAAGGCGGCCTTCACGCGGAGACTCTCCTGACAACAGCATTCGTGAAGTCGTCTAACCGTGTGAGAGGGATCTTCGCCCCTGCGGCCATTCTGTGTCCTCCGCCGACACCCCCCACCTCCTCCGCCGCCTCTCTCATCAACTGCCCAAGGTTGACATCCCCCGCGTATGCGTCCCCGGCGCGCGTCGAGACCTTGATGTTCGAGTCACCCGACCTAGCCCGCACCATGACGAGCTTATCGCGGTACTTCGCCGAACCGGCGAGAATCGAAGAGACCGACCCAGTCAACCTCTCCTCCAGAAAGTCGTCTCCCATCACTATGATCAGGCTTCCGTGGCTGGTGCTCTTCTCTCCGTCGGCCTGCACGAGCTGCAGCGCTTTGTTTATTCTCGCGCGGTACTCGCCCGCAGCCCTTAACCCGTCGGAGAGCGCCGATTCCCTGTCGCCCAGGCAGACGGCTATTCCCAGGTCTGTCCTGTCCATCCTGCCACACGCGTTGAGAAAGGTGGCAAACTCCCTTGCGTCCCTTAGCGGGGTGAAGGAGTCCTCCGGCTGAATCGTGAAGACGCTCCCAATGAGATCTCCCATCGCGCTCGTTCCGCCTCCCGATGAAGCGAGGAAGCTCGTGAGAACATCGAGCAGCATCTGCTTCTCATCCCCTGACAGCTCAGATAGGGTTCTCCATCGACCCGCTGTCTTGAGCCTCAGACCGGACTTGGAGAGCGCTGCCAGCGAGAAGTCCTTGCTCCCCGAGAGCGCAGGGATCAGCGGGGAGTAGCTCAGCGCTACAGCCTCGTGGACAGGCCTGGTCTCGCGACCGTGAAGGAGAAAGTCGCTGGAGACAGTAACGAGACCCTGAGAAGTGGCCTCTTCGAGAGCGCGATTGTTGAGGGCTGTGAGGGAGTGATTCTCACCCACGTCTTGCCTATCACCGACAGCTCCGACGACAGCTAGGTGCGCTGTGTCCCTGTTCTCGGCTCCGAGCGCCGTTGCCAGCAGGTAAGCCATTGTCGCAGAGCACGCCTCGGTCCCACCATCGTAGCCGAAGTCCCAGGCGTTCAGTATGTTTGGCCTTTTTTCTTCGTCAGGAGGAAGCTGATGGTGGTCCACGACCACGTACTTGTCTGGCAAGGAGCCATCGAGGTCTTTGAGAAGTCCGGAGCCGAGGTCTGTGAAGACATAGAAGTCGAAGGCATCGCTCCTGATTTCCTCGATCACGGCGCGATCGAGATCAGGAACCGCCCTCACTGAGACCACGGCGCCTTCTCTGGCAAGCGCCCTGAACATGATTGACCCACTGGAGAGACCGTCGGCATCGATATGAGTCACCACGAGCATCCTTCTTCCGTTGTGAGCCTTGCTAGCAAGGTCGCTAGCAACTTCGGTTACCTTGGCCAGGAGCGCTTCGATGTTCGCCATTGAGGCAGTGCTCCTCGAGCAGTTTCCGAGATCAAGCGAGTTGAGCAATTACTGCCTTGTACTTGAAGTCATCTGGGATGACGCCAAGTCTCTTGTAGTACTCCGAAAGCCTGTAGATCTTCGCTTCTACCAGTTCGAGTGACCTGACGTTCTTCCTGTCGGCCTTGAAGGTGGAAAGATGCTGCTGGAGCCTCTGCGCCCGATTCAGGAGGTTCTGCAAGTCTTCGGGAAGTGGTGTGGTGACTTTGTTCTCCCTCATGATGTCAAGGATTGACTTTCCGGTCACCTGTTTCGCCAGCGGGATCCCGTACTCATCTCTCAGGATTATGCCAATCTGGCTCGGCGTCCTTCCCTCCTTGGCCAGCTTGGTCACAAGAGCTACGACCTCATCGGCACTGTAGTTCAGCCAGCTCGGAGCCCGCTTGCTCGTCGGCCTAGTCGTGTGGCTCTTGCCGTGCCGATGGGAAAAAATCCTCGCCAAACTCTGATCTAATCTCGAGCTTCGACTGGGAATTCGACCCGTTTAAAACCATATCCTCATGTTTTCCTGCTGCCAAGGGAGAACCAGGCACCGAACTTCCGCATGGCTATCCCTCGGTGCCCCACTCTGCACTTCTCCTCGATGGAGAGCTCCGCCAGGGTCTGGGTGAGTCCCTCGGGAGCGAAGATTGGATTGAAACCGAACCCGTGAGCCCCCGACGGAACGGTGACTATCCAGCCCCGAACAGCGCCTTCGAAGAGCCTTGGTTCGCCCTCGGGTTCGCAGTATGCGACGGCGCTCCTGAAGATAGCCCACCTCTGCGAGCTCTCCCCGAGGAGCCGGAGCATGCCCTCGAGGCCAATCTTGGAGCAAGCGTAAGAAGAGTAGGGACCGGGAAACCCGCCTAGCGAGTCGACGAAGAGCCCAGCGTCTTCTACGATTAGGGGAGAGCCGACGCTCCTGGCTGCCGCGCGCGCCGCGTGGGAGGCGACAGCAGCTATGTCGTCCGACTGGATCTCCTGACCCTTCGCTCGCACCGCCGTTACCTTGACACCGAACTCTGCCAGTATGATTTCCGCCTCGGTCACCTTGTGCGCGTTGGAGGTGGCGAAGATGATTTCATTCGACACGGGTGTACCTTCCCCTCCTCTCTATTTCGGTCAACTTCTTCCGCACGACAGCGACCCTCGGAGCGCCGACGACCTGGCGGTAACCCTTCAGGAAGGCTGAGAACGCCCGTACTGAGATATCTTTGAATGCGCACCTGTCAGCGTCTCCTTTATGAGCCTGAGATCGACAGCGTGGTCCTCCACCCGCTGCGAGAATACCGAGAGGCCGAAGTCGATAACCACGAGCCCGCCATCACCGATGATTACGTTGGAGGTCGTCAGGTCGCCGTGCATTATTCCAACCCGGTGGAGACGCCCCACGGCGGTACCAAAGGATTCCGCCATGGAGAGGCGATCATCGGCCGTGTCGAGCAGAGCCTTCAGCCGCTCACCTCTGATGTACTCCATGACGATCAGCGCTTCAGCCGGGCTCACGTAGTACAGATAGGGAGTCCTAACTCCAGCATGCTTCGCTTCGCACATCATCTGAGCCTCGTGTGCTGTGCGTTGCGCCCTGATAGTCTTGTCGAGCACTGGCAGGCGATAGGGGAAGGGCTTCCTCACCTTGTATATCGCCTTGATTCCTGTCCAAGTCCCGAGCATGACGTCGGCCTCCGCGCCTCGATAGATTACCTTCATTTGTCAGTCTTGACTCCTCCAGGGAATCGGCACGGTGTCGAGTCTCCAGGATTGCTTGACTATGCTCTCACCTATCGGAACAGACGCACCAGAGAGGAAAGCGAGAGCACCTGTAAATGCTATCTGCGCACCGCAGTCACCGCTGTAGCGGAGTGGCACCACATAGAAGGAGGAGGAGTGCCTCTCCGTCATGATGGAGAGCATCTCGGCGAGGCGCTTGTTGGCCGCAACTCCCCCCACCACCATCAGCTCATCCTTCGCGGTGAAGGCCAAGGCCCTCTCCGTTACCTCCACCGTCATGGCGAAGGCCGTCTCCTGAACCGAATAGGCTACATCCTCGAGTTTCTCCCCCGAATCTATCAGCTTCTTGGCTGCGGTGAGTAGCCCAGAGTAAGAGACGTCGTTTCCCTTGATGGTGTAAGGCAGCTTCAAGTAATTGTTGGAGCGGGAGGCCGCCTCCTCGATGCGAGGACCGCACGGGGAGGAGAATCCCACGTGTCTTCCGAGCTGGTCGAGCAGCTGGCCCAGGGTCAAGTCGAGGGTCTCCCCCAGGACGCGCCACATTCCAGCCGAGTAGGACACAACCATTGTGTGTCCGCCAGAGATGAGGAGAACCAGCGGTTCTTTCGCGGAGGTCAGAAGGCACCCAAGCTCAATGTGGCCGATGGCGTGGTTCACCGGGACGAGTGGCCTGCCGCACACGGTCGCCACGGTGCGCGCCACAACCGCCCCTACGCGAAGACACGGTCCAAGGCCCGGACCCATGGCGTAC
This sequence comes from uncultured Nitrososphaerota archaeon, assembly GCA_963836465.1. GTDB lineage: Archaea > Thermoproteota > Nitrososphaeria > Nitrososphaerales > Gagatemarchaeaceae > CAWIJZ01. The sequence goes on along the minus strand of CAWIJZ010000038.1, from coordinate 12,432 downwards.
GCCACAGCGTCAAGGTCTGCAGCACCGATGCCCGCCTCTTCGAGGGACTTCCTGAGGACATGCATGGCAACACCGACGTGGTGCTTTGACGCCTCGATAGGATGAATCCCACTCCCTTCTGGAGCGTGGTAGACATCGCGAATGTCCGAAAGTACCCTTTCATCCGTGGCGACCGAGGCCCCAAAAGTGTGTGCGGTGCTTTCAATTCCGAGAATGTGTGCGCTGACGCTCATCCCTGTTCTTGCCCGAGCCGACATCCCCCGATACCTAAGTTTATCACTTTGGGGGTACTGCGGGGGTCAGGCGAAGCCATGCAGAGCGAAATCCAGGCCGTCGACATATCGTGCATCATACACGCGACTGAAGACGCACTGAGGGTGTTTCGAGTCTTGTCGGAGAGACTCGGGATCTCGCAAGTTCCAGAGACCGACGAACTCGAAGGACATTTCGGGAACAAGATTCTGTACGTGCGCTACCACCTGACAGGGGACGAGGCGACCACGGCCTTCAAGAACACGATCTCTTTCTTAGGCAGCGAAAAGAGAGGGGAGATACTGGCAAAGCTCGAAGAGTCCCTGGATGAACACAAGGTCCTCTACATCCGGCTCAGCAAACAGGAGTTTCTGAGGGGTGCCGCCGGCCTCTCTCCCGTCGACCCAATCAGGATAAGGGTGAAGCCGAGGGGGTTCATGATGAAGACTGACGTGAGGCACTTCTACTCCAGACTGTTGGAGCTGGCGAGCTGATTGACTCATGTGGGAAAGAGGAGGAAGCGGTACCTTCTCCTATCGTGTGAGGAAGATCCCACCGAGGAAGCCCGACGAACGGTTGCAGAGTTCGTGCGCGAAAGGCATCCGGACATGAGGGACAAGTCTGTGATCCTTGTCAGCGGTGGGATAATCATCAAGTCAGACCACAGGCAGATGGACGAGCTGAGGATGGAACTGCAGACCTTCGAGGCGGCCGGAGTGAAGCTCAGGTCTGCCTCTGTTTCAGGCTCAATCAGCAAGCTCAAAAGACTGGCCGAGAGGTAGGTAGGGCGTCACGGCATGACAACATACTTCTCTGAGGAGTTCTTCAAGGAGGTCGAGGCCAAGATGGCGGCCGACGCTGCATGGCAACAGGCGACGAAAGGTGTGAAGAGCACGATCAAGCTTGGCGCGACGGACCAGGGCTTGAGCTATCTCGTAACGATAGAGGACGGACGCACGACAATAGGAAAGGCGCAGGGCGAGACACAGGCAGAGTTTGCTTTTGAGGGAACCTACGAGGCCTGGATCAAGATCGCCAAGGGAGAGGTCGACCTTCAGTCTGCCGTCCTGAAGGGGATGATGAAGTTCACGGGCTCGATAACGAAGATCCTGTTCTACAGGGACAGGTTTGTGAGGATTGCTGACGTGATGAAGTCCGTTCCCGTGGAATTCTAGTTGCCCGGTCGGTTTCTAACCTAACCCTTCTGAGGCACGAACACGTAGTACGGGGCGCCGTCGGGAGCCTTTCTCGCTTCCAGCCTAACCCTGTCGCCGACCTGCAGCTTATCGGGCGACTCCACCCACGCGAGGACCTTCAGGCCGTTCTGAAGTTTCCCGATCCCCACCGTGTAGGGTTCGTGATCTGAGAAGCTGGTGGGCGTCACGGCGACGTGAGTGAAGGTCTGGAGTTCCGCCTCGGTTCCCAGGTCCACCCATTCGTGTCTTGAGCTCATGCAGTCAGAGCAGTCGGCCTGAGGGGGGAAGCAAACACTGCCGCAATCGGTGCACCTCGTCGTTACAAACCTGCCTTCGCGGAGAGCATCCCAGAACTGGATCGTCTTAGCCTGAGGGATGTTGAACCTTAGACTGAGGGTTCTCCTGGAATGGAGCGTGTTGTCTTCGGAGGACAAGGGAGTCCTACACGCTCCTGGAGAGTATCGTGACGTAGCAGTAGTGGCCTGTTCCGCCGACGTTGTGAACCAACCCGACACCGTTTTTGATCTGTGCCTGGCGGCTTCCGGCCTCTCCCCTGAGCTGTTTCGAAATCTCGACCATCATAGAGACGCCCGTCGCTCCAACCGGATGTCCCTTCGCCTTCAGGCCCCCATCGAGGTTAACGGGATGGCTCCCGCCCAGCTCCGTCTGACCCTCTCTGAGGAGCTTGGGGCCTTCCCCCTTCTTGCAGAACCCGAGATCCTCATAAGCCATTATCTCAGCGATGGTAAAGCAGTCATGACAGTCCGCGACGTCGATGTCCTGAGGCGTCACCTTCGCGAGGGCGTAGGCCTTCCTGGAGGCGTCGACTGACGCGGAAAGACCGACGTAGTCGTCCCGTCTGCTCAGGTTCGCCCAATCGGATGAGGCACCTATCCCCTTTATCCAGACAGGTGTGTCTGACAACCTCTTCGCCACATCCTCTGAGGCCAGCACGACAGCTGCAGAGCCGTCGCTAATGGGACACGCGTCGTAGAGCTTCAGGGGCCAGGAGACGACCTGGGAGGAGAGCGCCTTTTCCAGTGTTATCTCCTTCTGGAACTGAGCCAGAGGGTTCAGAGAACCGTAGTGGTGCGCCTTGACAGCAACTCTCGCCATATCCTCCTCGGTTGTTCCGAAGCGCTTCATGTGCGAGACAGCGAAGAGGGCATAGTACGCGGGAAAGGTCACGCCATAGTTCTCGAACTCCCAGAGATAGGAACCCGCACGACCCATCAGCTCCATTGATGTTCGATTGTCGACCTCTGTCATCTTCTCGACACCTATTGCCATGGCTATGTCCGTCTCACCGCTCGCAACGCTTAGGTACGCGCTGCGCACCGCAGCGCTGCCACTCGCACACGCTGCCTCGACCCGCATGGTGCCGACGGAGTGGAATCCAGCGTACTCGTTCACAATCACGGCAGGGAGGTTCTCCTCGTACCACCCTCCGACGCTTCCGACGGTGACGCTCTGGACATCCTTCTTGTCTATCCCTGCGTCATTGATGGCCTCTCTGATGGACTCGAACGACAGTTCCGCTATGTTCGCATCTGTTCTCCTGCCGAACTTGGAATGACCTATCCCGACAATGGCCACGTTTCTCATGTTACCAAGCTTTCTCGAATTCTGGACCTGGCCCTGATTTCAATGGTCATGTTCCGCCGACCACGCCCATTTCCTTCGCGATTTCCTTCATTATCGTAAGGCGCTGTATGTCGTTGGTTCCCTCGTACGTCTTGATGATCTGGGAGTCCCTGAGAATCCTCTCAACCTGGCTATCAACAGACACGCCGAAGGCGCCCATTATCAGCATCGCCATGTGAGCGTTCTTCTCCGCACTCTCCGTCGCCACTATCTTCGCTATTGAAGATGCCTCGATGAAGCCTCTTCCCTTCATCATTCGAGTCGCAGCCCAATAGGTGAGGATACGGGACGTCTGTACCGAGGCAGCCATCTCTGCAATCTTGAACTGAACCTGCTGATAACTTAGAAGGTAGTTGCCAAAGGTCTGCCTCTGCGTCGAATAGCTGATCGCCGCCTCCAGCGCGGCCTGAGCGAGGCCCGTTCCCTGCGCCGCAACGCCCATTCGACCGTGGTCGTAGGTCGTCAGGGCTATCTTGAAGCCGTTGCCCACCGGGCCAAGCACGTTCTCCGCCGGAACCACGAGATTCTCGAGCAACAGTTCGACTGGCTGGTCTCCCCTCAGTCCAATCACGTTGTTTCTCGAACCAATTTCGAGCCCCGGGGTGCCCTTCTCGACTATGAAGGCGGTTATCCCATGGTGCCTCTTCACCGGGTCTGGAGGACTTGTCCTTGCAAAGATCAGGAATACATCAGCCTTGTCCCCGTTTGTGATAAACATCTTCTTTCCGTTGATAACGTAGCTGTCGTCCTTCTTCTGTGCAGTCGTTGTGATGCCAGCAACGTCAGAGCCAGCGCCGGGCTCGGTCATCGCGTGTGCTGCGAGCTTCTCACCCTTTGCGATGGGGACGAGGAATTTCATCTTCTGCTCTTCAGTCCCGAACAGGAAGATCGGAGTGGAAACAAGGTAGCCTGCACCCACGACGGCTGAGAAGGCCGCGGAGAAGCGTGCGATCTCTTCTGTGGCGATTACCAAGGAGAGGTGATCCCCGCCTCCCCCGCCGTACTTCTCTGGGAAAGGCAGGCCGAACAGGCCGAGCTTCGCTGCCTCCTTCACAAGCTGCATGTCCATTTCATTCTCTCTGTCAATCTTTTGAGCAACAGGAGCGAGCTGCTTTTCTGCGAAATCACGCACGACCTTCCTGAAAGCCTCGTGCTCCTCCGTAACCTCGATTGCGTAGTCAGTAGACGAAGGCGAAATGGTGGTCATTTGCTTGACACCGACGAAGGTAGTTTGTCGTCCCCCATGACTTGTCCGTTCTCAACCCGCCGTTTCGATTCAATCTCTGTAATCAAGTCAGTGATTGTAGGGCTCCGCTCTATTTATCCGTTCATTTGGCCTGGTTTCTTCACGAATCTTCAACCCATCTGCAGGATTAAAGAGTTGAAGCCCTCAACTCAATTCGAAACGGCGCCTGACCTAGCGAGTTCGTTGATCGCTTTGTTGGAGAACCCCAGTTCGTCGAGTATCTCGCGAGTGTGCTCCCCGAGAGAGGGCGCGGCGCTCACATTGTTGTGATAGGAAGGCCGAAAGGCTATCGGCAGCCTGAGACGCTTTTCTACCCTCCCACGTCCCGACCCGGAGATGACACTCCAGTCGGAGTCGAGTGCCTCCTCCACCTCCAGGACGGGGGTCACGCAGGTGTCGCCCTTCATCAGTATCGAACACCATTCTTCGCGCGTCTTCTTCGCGAAAGCTCTCCCGAGTTCGGTCCTGAGTCTCTTTCGGTCGGCCACGCTTCCGTGGCGCCACTCGGCCAACTCGCTCATTCCCAGCCCTTTCAGGAGATTTCTCCAGAATTCTTCCTCGATGGTTGCTACCGCAACGTACTTCTTGTCAAGTGTCTCATAGAGGTTGTAGACCGGCTCAGATCCCAGGATGAGGCTGCTTCCAAGCCTATTTGGCTTCCCAGTTGTGAAGTAGGCGGACGCGGGCAGGACGAAGAGAGACATGAGCGATTGGACGATGGGCACATCGATGAGTACAGCACTCCTCGGTCTCCTGACCAGTGCAGCGAGAATCCCAATTGACGCGTACATTGCAGCGCAGTAGTCGGAGTACTGAATCAGGGGCACCTGGGGCTTCATTGGGCCGAGACTTCCCGCCATCGCCTGGAAATTGAGGTCGTGGCCCGGGAGCTTACTCATTGGGGACTTCCGACCGAATGCGGATATGGAGCAATAGACGATCGACGGGTTCAGTCGGCTGACCTCACTGAAGGAGAAGCCGAGCCTGTCCATTACCCCAGGTCTGAAACCATCGAGGAAGACATCAGACCGCCGTAGCAGCATCCTCAGAATCCTCTTCCCCTCGGCGCTTTTCAGGTTGAGACCCAGGCTCCGCTTATTGCGATTCACCATCGCGTGAACCATGCTGACGCGTTTCAACGGAGGAGTGTTTCGCATGTAGTCGCCCAGACCCGGTTGCTCCACCTTGATGACCTCAGCGCCTAGATCTGAAAGCAGCATCGAGCAGAAACCGCCGGGCAGGAGTCGAGAGACGTCCACTACCCTGATTCCAGTGAGTGGGGCCATGGTCAATAGGTCCGTCGGGTCTGGATAAAACCTAAAAGAAGGCGAAAGATGTTTTCGGCGACGATGAAGTGCACGCCGTCCCAGTCAGAGCCAGGGTAGCTCCGTGGCAGATGATGAACTCGCGACGATACTGAGTCAGACACTGTAAATCAACAGGCTGCAAAGTTTTCTAATACGTCCTTAGTAGAGCCTCCTGATGCTAGAACTGCGAGGTGTCAAGGTTCACGACGATACGCACCGCGTCCTAAAGAGACTCAAGGCGCAGACCCGAGTGAGGAGTCTGGACGAAGTCATCCGTGGCATGATCAAGAGCTCAACAGGCAGAAGCGTGGAGCAGCACCTGGCGGTGGAGAGAAACATCAAGATCACGACTTACATGCAGAGCGGCGACACAAAGCAGAAATAGACACGTCCACGGCACGACAACCGAAGGAGATTCGACGCAGCGGTGTGACGAAGTTTGACGGTATCGTCGACAAGAGGCTACTTACGGCGGCGGAGAAACAAACGGAATTGACCTTCGTCTTCGAGGACAACAGGTACCTGTTCGTCTCCGTTGCTTATGGAAAGCTGAAGGTCGAGAGCGTTCCCGAGTAGTAGGGCTACTCCTTCTCCAGAATTGCGACCTGGGCTTTTGCCGGACTCTTGGATTTCTAACCATCTCATCAGCTTCAGATTGAAGAGGAAGAGTCAAGAGCTGAGGGTTGTGCTCAACTTGATCAGCAAATTCGGCACTCCCCGAGACCTTGAACTATTCTTTGGGTAAAATGACTACCTGAATACTTTTCGAGACCAACTTTTCAAATTTCTTAGCATCCTCAAGTGAGCCTACGATGCTTCCAAAGTGCATCGGAACTGCAACCCTGACTTTCATTGCGTTTGCAGCCGAGGCCGCCTCTTCCGCTGTCATCACATAGGTTCCCGAGACGGGGAGGAGCGCAACGTCGACCACGATACTCTTCATCTCCGGTATCGCGTCTGTGTCCCCCGCATGGTAGAAGGTGACCCCATCGAGCTCAAGCACGTACCCGACCCGTCCATCCTGCTTGGGATGGAAGACCTGGCCGGGAGCCTTGAACTTGTTGAGATTGTAAGCGGGCACGGCGTCTATCTTGACTCCGGATACTTCCGCGTGAGCGCCAGGCAAGACGTAGGTCACGTCCATGTGCAACTTCGAGAGTTCGCCTTCGCAGATCTTGGGGGCTACAACGCGCGTGGATGCGGACGCTACCTTCTTGATGTCGTCCGCGCTCAGGTGGTCGTAGTGCTCGTGGGTCAAGAGCAGAACGTCGGCCCTGTAGCCTCCCTTGACTTTGAAGGGATCAATCACTACTGTTCTTGATCCTTCAAGGGCGAACGAGTCATGACCGAGCCAGTGGACCTTGATGCCTCTGTACGACCACATTGGGATCGCCTCACGGGGCGAGTGATTCTTCCCTGACTCCGCTCTTGTCCACAGTGATCGAGTCGATGCCGTTCCCGCTCATCGCGTCTCTCTGAATTGCAGCCTTTATCGACGAAATCAGCAGATCTTTGGCCTCCTTGTAAGACATTCCTGAAGAGTAGGAGGCTTCCACCACACCGATTGCCATTTCGGCACCAGTTCCGACGGCCGCGTATTCGTCTTGGATAAGGCTCCCGAGCGGGTCTAGCACATAGACCTTCGGCTTTCCGTCTATTCCGCCGACTATCACCTCGGTAATCAGTGGAGCGTACCGTCTCTCGAACATTATCACAGACATCAGTTTCGCGACAGAATCGGGCCTCAAAGGGCGCTTGATTTCCAGTTCCTTCAGCTTGCTATAGACTCCGACCTCCCTTACGAGATTCTGCATGTCGCCAATGAGACCGGCGCAGACGGCACCGACATTTTCGGTGATCTTGAAGACCTTCTTACCGCTCTTACTAATGACGTAGTTACCCAAGGTTATTCTCCGTTCGGCGCCCAGAATCACGCCGTCTTTGTACGCGATACCGACGGCTGTCGCCCCGGGGATGTAGGCTTCTGCGCACAAGTCCTAATACCATTTGCCTGCTGATTAACTCACCTTATTAGCTATTTTGTTGCTTCGGGGTCACTGTGACCAACCAGGAGCTGGCTGCCTTGGAGAACTCGAAATCAGCTCCTGTGAAGATGCGCGCCACATGAAGGCTCGCCCTGAGGTGATTCGTAACCTCGGGCACGAAGAATCGAGAACTCGACTTGGACATGCAAAGGAGTGGTGCGATGTTGTCAGCGAGATTCGGGTCGACCGACGCGCAACTGTTGAAGCTGGCGAGGAAGCGATGCGCCGCCTCTTCCCCTACTCTCTCCGCTGGGACTCCTCTGCGCCCCAGTGCGTCTGCCCCGATAAAGCACTGATCGTTCGACAGGGCGATGAGGATCGACGATCCGGGAGAACTCGATTCCTCGATCCCGATTAGACTTTCGTTCGCGAAGACTCCACTCTGCCTGAGCAGGTGAAGAGCAGCAGAGCGCTGCCTCTCTGCTACATGCCTCGGAAGCATCGCGCACCTGCTCAGGAGGAGGGCGGAAGAGTCGAGCTTCCTCTCCGGCAGGTTCACAGCCCTCACCTCCCGGCAGGGGTGAACCACGAGTTCAGCGATCCCACCTCCAACCGGGTAGTATCCCCTTCTGCGGAGAGTTAGTTCGAAGTTGATGCCCAACAGTCCGAATGCGGGCCGGATAAGCTGAGTCGTATAGTCAGAAGTCGGGCTCCACGGGACATCGGTCCCCCCGACGAAGGTCGCCCGAAGTGACGACCCTGACATTGAGACAGCAGGAACGAGAGCTTGAAGAACGAGAGTGATGCTCGCTGCAGTCCCAAGGTTTACCTCGGTAGAATCGGCCCCCCCAAGGCCCGGAGTGAAGCGTATCTCAGTCGAGCCGACCTCGTCTCCCTCGAGGGCTCCGTTGAATGTGTCCCTGAGTATGCGGAGGACCGCCACGTGCTGCCGTCGCAGGCCGGCAGTCTCTCTCCCCTTTCGTATGTTGGTCATGTGAATCGACTTGTGCAATGCGACGGAGAAGTAGGCTGCGATGCGCAACAGCTGGCCACCGCCCTCGCCGTACGATCCATCCAGCTCGATTTCATCCACTTTAGATTCACTCATGCCCGGCCCGATCTGCACCGGAACGACCTGTGAGCCTTCTCAAGTACTTAAATAGGCTCCGACGAGCCAGCGAAAAAGATGAAGAATTGAGGGTAGGAATACTCGTGGGGAGGTTCCAGCCATTTCACGATGGCCATCTTGTCGCTGTGAACCACTCCCTTAATCTGGTGGATTATCTCTACGTAGTCGTCGGAAGTGCCCAAAAGAGTCACGAAAGAGACAACCCATTTACTGCGAGCGAGAGGATCACCATGATCAAGGGAGCTCTCGACGAGGCCAAAGTCGACCCGTCCAAGTGGATGGCCATCCCCGTTCAAGATGCCGATTCTCATTCATTATGGGTCGCTTCTGTGAAGGCAACGGTCCCAAAGTTTGATGTTGTATTCTCGAACGACGTGCTCACCAACAGACTCTTCAAGGAAGAGGGCATTGAGGTTCATCCGGTGCCATTCTTCAACAGGAAAGACTATTCGGCCACCAACGTGAGGGCGAGGATACTTGAAATGAAGAACTGGGAGAGCCTTGTACCACCGGCAGTCGCGAGGCTCGTGAATCAGTTCGACGGTGTGGAAAGGGTTAGAAGTCTAACGGCGAAGGATGTTAGCGAGAGTGAGTGAGTAGGATGGACTTCAAGAGAAAGTTAATCATGCTTCCAGGGCCCACCAACGTCCCGGACAGAGTAACTAGGGCAATGTTCCAGCCAATGATAAACCACAGGGGTGAAGCGTTCGGTGGTCTTTTGAAGAGCCTCACGGAGAAGGCGAAGTACCTCTTCCAGACAACTCAGGACGCCGTAATCCTCTCAGCATCGGGGACTGGGGGCGTCGAGGCGGCGGTCTGGAGCATTATCAGGCCGGGGGACAAGACCGTGGTTCCTGTCTTTGGAGAATTCAGCGAGAGACTCGCAGAGACAATCGAGGTTGCCGGCGGTCAGGCTCTGAAGGTGAGGTCTGAGCTCGGGACCACACCGAGTCTGGAATCTGTCAAGGCAAAAATCGATGAAGTGAAGGATCTGAAAGCGCTCTTCGTGGTACACAACGAGACCAGCGCTGGATGTACCATTCAGTACCTTCGCGACGTCTGCAAGATCGCCAGCGAAAGAGGAGCCTTCGTCGTGGTTGACGCAATCTCGAGCCTTGGAGGATACGCGATACCAGTCGACAGCTGGGGTGTGGACATCTGCATAACCGGGAGTCAGAAGTGCCTCGCTGCTCCTCCGGGATTGGCGCTCCTCTCCGTCAGCAAGAAGGTCGCAGACTACGTCAAGAGCGTCTCTGCGAGAGTTCGGTACTTCGACCTTGCGAGACAGCTCGAGTATCTTTCTCGGTGGGAGACTCCGTTTACTCCCGCGATTCCCCTCTACTACGCAATGCATGAAGCGCTCAGCATAATCGCGGAGGAGGGCTTGGACAACAGGGTTAACAGGCACACGAGACTCGCGGCGAAGCTCTACCGGGCGGTGGGAGCGATGGGCCTGAAACCCTTCCCGGCGGAGGGCGTGAGATCGAACACGGTAATCGCAACCCTGTATCCTGAAGACATCAACGACAAACAGTTCAGGAAGGCGCTCAGTGAAGAACACGACGTCTTGATAGCAGGCGGCTTTGGACCAATGAAGGAGAAGCTCTTCAGGATAGGATGTATGGGAGAAGTCTCTGATAGCCACGTCGCGAGGACGATAGCGGCCATCGCCATGACGCTCGGGAAGTTTGGCTATCGCGTAGACATGCCCGCTGTGTTGAGCGCCATCGCTGCAAACTGAGCTAAGGATTTAAAGCCAGGCAGAATGGGCGTATTCGTTCGCCCCCATGGCCAAAGAACCAGTGAATCTCGTCTACGTCAACTATACGGCAAAGGTCAAGGATACCGATGAAGCCGTTGAGACGACAATAGAGGAGGAATCGAAGAAACTCGGGATATACGACCAGGCGAGAAGGTATGAGCCAAGGCTCGTGGCTGTTGGAGAGGGGTGGATGCTGAAGGGACTCGAGGACGAGATAGGCAAGATGGCAATAGGCGAGAAGAAAACGATCGAGCTGGCACCGAGCAAGGCGTACGGGGAGAGAGATTCCACTCAGGTGCGAATGATTCCCCTAAGGAAATTCGGTGAGAAAGCTGCTGAGCTAAGAGTCGGAGATGTTGTCGAGATCGACAACAGGATTGGCGTCGTCAGATTCGTGGGATCGGGGAGGGCGCAGGTAGACTTCAATCACAGGCTGGCTGGAAAAACACTGGTCTATGACCTTGAAACAGTGAAGAAGCTGGAGACGGACGACGAGGTGATAAGAGGCCTAATTGGGAGGAGGCTGCCGGGTGAAGCAGAGAAGCTCACGTTCAGCCGGAGCGAGGATGAAGTGTCGATAGAGGTACCCGAGGAGCTCTTCCTTACGGACGGACTTCAGATAATCAAGAGGGGTATTGCGAACGACATCACGCACTTCATCCCTGTGGTCAAGCAGGTGACGTTTCGAGAGACTTACCGTTCGAAGGAGAAAAGCGTCGAGGAAGGGAAGAAGGACGAAACGGCGGCCGCGGCAACTTCAAAAGAAGTTACTGTTGCAGAAGAGAAGAAGGCAGAAAAGACCAGCTAGATAACGTCAGTCGTCCGGGCGAGCTCCCTGGCGGAATCCGAGGTCAGCTTCACCCTGGATAGTATCGTGAACCTGTCAGGCCGGACCGAGGGGGCGTTCACCAGGGCTTCGACAACCTGCTTATCCGTCAGGCCTATCTGTGACGCCCTCGTCGCGGCATGAACATCCCTGAGCGCGTCCCTGACCTTCTCCCACTCAAGCCGGTGGAGCTTCGCAACCATGATCGTGGCCAATCCACACTTTTCTCCGTGCAGGCCAAGCCCTGGCGCGACAGCATCGAGGTAGTGGCTGAAGAGGTGTTCCGCGCCGCTGCAAGGCCGGCTGCTCCCTGCTATGCCGGCTGCCACACCCGCGCTAATCAGAGCTTCGACAATGTCCCGGACTGCACCCCTGTCATAGGAACCGATCCTCTTCGAGGAGTCCAGGACAACCCTGGCACTCATCAGCGCAAGATCGGCAGCGTACCCGCCGTAGTACTCGCCAGTGGCCTGATGCGCGAGCTTCCAATCCTCCACCGCGGTCAGCTTGGAGACGAATCTCCACAACCCGCTGCGAGCAGCCGCTTCGGAGCTTTCGATATCACCTCGACGTCCGCGAGTATTCCAATGGGCGGCCCTACCATGAAGGAGTAGTGTCTCCTCGTGCCGTGTATGGATGCGAAGGGGCTGGAGATTCCGTCGGAAGAAGCACTCGTAGGCACGCTGAAGAACGGCAACCCGGTCCTGTGGGCCGCCAGCTTGCCCACATCGACGCTCTTCCCCCCTCCAAGGCCGACTATGCTGGATGCCCCTTCTGCCTCCGTCATCACCAGCTTCACACTCCTCATGTCGGAGGATTCGACATCGACCCAGCTGATGTTGTTCTTGACCGACTTCGCGACTTTCTTCCTCACCATGCCCTGCACATTTGTCCCTGATGCGATGACAAGCCTCCCCGTCACTCCCGCTTCCTCGATGAAGGTGCCCAGCTTCCCTAGGACACCATCCCCGATCAGCACCTTTCTTGGCAACTCCATCAGGTGGGTGTGGGCCTTCACGGCCTGAATGGCAACTCTGTTCAGATTTAAGTGTCATTCAATGCGATTTTTCTCCTCTTGAGGAATT
>CAWIJZ010000037.1:0-14241 GCA_963836465.1 uncultured Nitrososphaerota archaeon | reverse complement strand
ACACCCCTGATTATGATCTCATTGTCTCTTCACGCAAAGACTGCGAAGAGCACCGTTGGTACTCACTTCAACCCAAGGTGCGCAGGCCCTGATTCTGGTCCGACCACTCGAACCGACATGAATAGATCTTGTGTTTCGGCAACACAAAGACCATCGGCTCCACAACTTCGGATAAAGCGGACTTCTATGAGTCCTATGGGAGTTGCTTGAGCGCTTCTTCGAACGCCTGGATGGTCTTGGTTATGTCTGCATCTGTGTGAACAGCGGAGAGTGATATCCTTTCGTAGTTGTCCGGATGGAGATAAACTCCGTGATCCAGAAGCGACTGATGCAGCGCGCGGAACTTGTCCCAGTCGAGCAAGAGGCTTTCACGGTAGTTGGTGATTTTCTGATGCTTCGTAAAAGCCAACGAGAATATCCCGGGCACGCTTTGTATGCAGGCTTTGTGTTGTGTTTTTTGAAGGACTTGTGAAAGCTCACTCGTGAGCCTCTCCGTATTCTCTTTCAAGACCGTCAGAGCGTGGTAGTCCTGCTCCGCGAGCACTTCTAGATTCGCCATGGCACCGGCCAGAGTAAGAGGATTCGCATAGTACGTTCCACCATAGGACACTTTCCCTGGCCCGATGAGTTCCATGTACTCCTTCTTCCCGGAAACTGCTGCTATGGGTAGTCCTCCACCGAGGGCCTTCCCCCACGCAGAAAGGTCCGGAGTCACTCCATACAGTTGTTGCGCCCCGCCCGGCGCAACCCTGAATCCAGTTATCACCTCGTCGAAGATGAGGAGAGAATCGTTCGATGCAGCGATTTCCTTCACTGCCTTGAGGTAGTCTGGATTCGGAGGGATGACAGTTGAGTTGGCCATGACTGGCTCCATGATGATGGCAGCGACATCGTTCCGGTGCCTCTTCATTATGCGCTCAAGTGCCTTGGCGTTGTTCCAAGGAGCGACGACAACCGTATCGAGCACTAACGACGGTATCCCGGCTGAGTACGGAAGTGGCCTCGGATACTCCTCTATTCCAGCCACAACCGGTGGTGCCTCGACACTTATCATCGCATAATCATGCTGACCGTGATAGTGGCCCTCGAATTTCAGTATGACGTCCTTTCCGGTGGCCGCACGGGCAATCCTTATCGCGTTGCTTGTGGCGTCTGTTCCATTAGATGCAAAGGTCACCATTTCGGCTGTGGGCACGAACTGCTTGAACTTCTTGGCCAGATTGATCTCGATCTCTGTCGGAGTACCAAACATCATGCCCTCCTGTGCTTGCTGTCGAACAGCCTGCACGATCCTCGGATGTGCGTGACCATTGATGAGACTACCGAATGCGAGGAGATAGTCGATGTAGGAGTTGTCGTCAACATCAGTAATTCTGGACCCGGAGCCGCTCTTCATGTAAATAGGGTAAGGCTCGTACGAGGCCCACCGTATGATAGAGCTGGATCCACCCGGAATGAGCTCGCGAGCTTCATCATGCAGCGCTGAGGTCTTCACAAGGCTTCTGGTCTTTGGACCAGAATCGACTTTCGGCAGAACTTGAGGTTCCTGTGGTGGAGAAGACATCTGGTTTCCCTCCCTTAGGCTCCTCCGTTTGCGTTCGTGGAACCGTTACGACTCTTCTTGCCCAGTCGCTTTCTTGATACCACCTTCAGCCGAATCAGGACGTAGTGCCCCTCCTCAATCCGCATCAGCTTCCTAATCTCCTCCGGTATGGTGAGCCTACCTCCTTTGATGACCTCGGCAATAAACGGAATTTCTTCGTCCTGTATGGCCGTACCCGCCGACATGTTTAACAACGACACCCCCATTCTTAGCTGTCACCTTTATTCGTATAAAAACGTTGTTTCCCGCCGTCAGGGTACTTAGCGCGTCGTTTTTCGGTATTGCACGCCTAGCATGATAGAATTTGTGCAGAATTCCCCTAAATTGTGTGAATTAGTTGGTTGTGGCGCGAAAGAGTCAGTCCTTAATAGCGTCTATATCCCCTCATTCCACAGGTTCTGGCCTCTGAAGCAGACATTTATTCCTATCCCTGCGCCGCGGTACGCAGGGGCAGGGATGGCAGAGTTCACACTAAACCTGATCGACACACCTTTTGACCTCTCCTGGACCTTGGAGAGCGGTCAGGTCTTCCGGTGGCGGAAGAGGGAGGACTGGTGGTACGGAGTCATCGGTCCCGGAATTGTGAAAGTCAAGCAGGAACAGAGCTCTCTCATCTGTGTTTCGAGTACAGATGATGTTGACACTGCCTACCTGCGTGACTACTTTGGGTTGAACGACGACTTGGCTGCGGTTCTTTCGTCCGTGGTGCGAGACAGCACGATGACCGAAGCGGTCCAACGGTTCTACGGTATGAGGCTGATACACCAGCCGGTGTGGGAGTGCCTCGTCTCGTTCACAATCGCGACCAACATGAACATCCCTCGTATTGCAAAGACGATCGCGAGTCTCTGCGAGAGGTTCGGGGAGGATGTAGAGTTCGAGGGGGTGCGCTACAAACTCTTCCCTAGGCCGGAGACACTGGCGCTGGCGGAGCAGCACGACATCGCAGCCTGCGGCCTTGGCTACCGAACGCGGTTCGTCAATTGGGTCGCACGTGCAGTTTACGAGGGATGGGTAGTATCTCTGGAGCTTCGCGTGCAGAGCTACGAAAGGGCGCGACAGAATCCTCTTGGGAAAGACCTCAACAAGAAGAGTTTCCTCGGCATAGGGCCGAAGGTAGCCGACTGTGTCCTCCTATTCTCGTGCGGGAAATACGAAGCCTTTCCGATTGATATATGGATTTCTAGGGCTCTTGGCGAATACTACCCCGCGCTAATCGAGCCTCGTCTCCGCGGAAGGCTGGAGGCGAAGAGGCGTTCCCATCTCGCTCCGCGCGATTATGACTCCATATCCGCCGCCGCGCGGAAACACTTCGGGAGCTACGCAGGATACGTGCAGAGTACTATACCTATTGTCTAGAACGCGCCCTTAGAGAAGTTGGTCTTGTTATCCTGTGCTTCCCGTAGTACTAGATTACGTTAGGTAGGCTTGAACCTTCTCATCAAGGTCTGCCGGTAAGTCTCCTGTATTGGATAGATTAAAGGCCAATTTCTTAAAATATTCTAGTCCGTACTTATCTTCCAAGAACAATAGAAAGTGCGCGGTAGATTGGTACCCGCCTTTAGGGTCACCTTTGGAGGGTGAACTCCATGCTGTTGTATAGCCGAGCTTGTCCCGAACGTGGTCAGCAATACCCTCGATCATCCACCAATTTGAGTTATCCCTTCTAGGGCAATGCATGACAACGTGAACGAGTTCGTGGACTATCGCACCTTCATCACCGGGGTGGTCCTGAAACCACTTTGGATTGACTGTTATAGTGTTCCCCGTTGTAACTGCAGGGCAGTTAATCTCTTGCTCCGGAAGTTTGAAAACGGCTGCTCCTGAATAGTTCAAGCCAAGTAAAGCATTGATCTTCGGTATGATATCTCTCGCAAGAATACGATATTTGTCCAAAGAGTCTTCGTTGGTTCTCCTGCTATCACTATGTGTTGGGCCTTATAGACTGATATTGTCGTGCCTATAGCATCTGCCATTGTGGCTGTAAGATCATAAGTACCTACTGGGTAATCCACTACCCATGGCCCAAATTCCAAGAACGCAGTGCCTATTTGAGTGTCCATAAGTCCAGAGCTTAGAAGCTGTCCTCCTCCCGATCTTTGAAGCGATATTTGTATCAGTCCTACTTTTTCCTGTATTGTAAATACTACCCTGGGCCTGCTTGCGTCTCCCCGCTTTATCTGAAAACCAGTGTTAGACCGGTATCCATTCTGCTCTATATAATTTATAGAATTCATACCATTATCTCTGAGCTAGGTTTACTTTACAATGAAAGACTAAATACGTATATACCTAACCATACCTAACCAGTTAGGGTTCAGCTTGATGAAAGAGACGACGATGCTTAGGCAAACAACTGGTCGAGAAGTCCGCGTTCTCTTCTCCGTCGGTGCTCGTGTTTTCGAATGGGTGGTTAGTTACCGATAGGGTCCTGCCTCAGTACCTTCCTTGTACCTTGCGATCGCGTTGAAGGTGACTTCTTCTCTACAAGGATTGTTGCAATGTCCCCTACAGTCACTATCCCCACTAGGTTCCTTCCGCTGTCCAACACAATAAGCCGTCGTATCAAACTGTTTTTCCGCCTAGGTGATTGGAATATCGATTGCTGAATCAATTTAGGTGGGGGTAAGAAGAAGTTATAACCCGCCGACCTAACGGTCGCTCTGTCCCGGGGTAGCTCAGCCTGGTAGATCAACAAGAGCCAAAAGCTTCCGGCTGTAGAGGTTGGCCAGCGGCTGACCCGACCAGCCTACCTAGGCAACACACGGAAACCGGAGCGTCGCAAGTTCAAATCCTGCCCCCCGGGATTACTTGGCAAACGCCACTGCGCTCTTCGGCGTCCTGGTCATGGGTGGCGTTCTCATTCACCAGAGGGAGATAGATGGACCAAACCAGAACAAGCTGGCAGGCTAGTGATGAAGAACTCGTAGCTCACACGACAGGCACGCCTGTCTTCGTCGTGGATGCAATGCTGGGGAGCCTGGCGCGAAAGCTCAGAATCCATGGTTTCGATGCAGAGTACTTCAAACGTGGCAGCGACCAATCCATGATCACTCGAGCCAGGAGGGGGGGCAGGGTGATTCTCACCGCGGACAGGGGTCTCTGTGAATTGGCCCGCAGGCGCGGCACCAGCTGCCTGCTTGTGACGGGAAGAACAGATCGCGAGAGAATAGGCACCTTAGTGCTGGAGGCGCGCCGCGCGTCAACGCGTCTTCAGGCAGGAGACAGCAGGTGCGCGCTCTGCAATCGAGTGCTCGTGCCGGTGGAAAAGGAAATGCTTGTAGGCCGAGTTCCCGAAACAATCCTCAGACGACACAGATTGTTCTACAAATGCGGGTCCTGTGAGAAGGCATACTGGCGCGGGAAACACTGGGACAGGCTCAGGAGAATCCTGAAGGAACTTGACAAGAAAAAGGATTTAATCCGTGACCCCGGCCGACATCCCAAATGTCGCTCACAGACGAACAGGGCCGCGAAGCCGTAGGTTCTGGCGAGGCGGACTCTGGAGCAATTCGTGAGGGGACAGAGGCCTGAGATTCCGCCTGTTCGGGCCGCTGACTACCTTAATGAGAAAAGGGGCGTTTTTGTCACCCTCAAGAACAGAGATTCTTCTCTTAGGGGGTGCGTGGGATTCCCGCACCCAGTCAAGCCGCTGGGGGACGCCATAGTCGAGGCCGCGATCGCGGCCGCGGCCCATGACCCGCGGTTTACGAGCGTCACAGAGGAGGAACTTCCCGGCATCTTGGTGGAGGTCAGCGTTCTCACCGTGCCACGCCGCCTTAGGGCATCCAGGCCCCTTGAACTGCCCAAGGAGGTGCGCATCGGCGTGGATGGGCTGATCGTGAGTGATGGAGTATCCAGTGGCTTGCTGCTCCCTCAGGTTGCAACGGAGCTCAATCTCACCTCGGAGGACTTCCTGTCCGAGACGTGCATGAAGGCGGGCCTGCTTCCAGATGCTTGGTTGAAGGAGGCTACGACCATCCAGGTGTTTCAGGCAGAGGTCTTTGCGGAGACATCACCTCGTGGAGGAGTGGTCCGGGAGCTGCTGAAAGAAGGCTAAATTGCAGAAACTCTACATCGGCGTGTTCGGTTCCGGGCTTGGACACGCTGTGAGAATGCTGCCCATTGCCAGCGCTGCCAAGAGGATGGGCTGGGACGTCGTCCTCTCAAGCTCCGGAGAGGCGGTTCGCTACCTTAGAGCGAAGGGCTTCACCTGCCATGAGATACCAAACGTCGACGTAATCTACAACAGGAACGGATCGTTCACGGCCAAGGAGACAGCAAAATTCAGTTTCCCAATCTTTCTGCGCTTTTTCAAGCAGGTAGGATACGAGGGAAGGAACATCGGGAACTTCTCGCCTGACTTTATCATCAGTGACTCTGTCATGGCCAGTGTAATCGCGGCGAGGGTTCTCGGGAGAAGAGCTGTGACCGTGCTGAACCAAATTCGCCTCGAGTCGTCTCCGAAGACACCGTGGGTGTTCGCGGAGATGCTTAGTTCGGCCACCGTGGCTCTGGGAGGTGCGTTCTGGGGTCTCAGCAACAAGATTCTCCTTCCCGACCTCCCTCCTCCCTACACAATAAGTGAAAGGAATCTCTGGTCGGCCGGGAATGTACTCAACAGGAGCGAGTACATCGGTTTCCTCACTCCCGCGTTGGAGGAAGCCTCAGATGAGGTAACCGAGAAATTCCGCACCGACCCAAGAATGAAGGTCTTCTGGCAGATCTCGGGACCGAAGCAGACCCGGGTTCCACTTCTCGCGAAGGCCATGGTAATGGCTCAATCGCTCGAGGACCGAGTGATGACTGTCATCTCCTGCGGTAACCCCGGAGGAGTGATTACTCCCAGGGCGATACGGGGAGGGTATATCTATGACTGGTGCGATGTGAAGGACACAGTAGTCAAGCTGGCGGACGTCGTGGTCTCTCGGGCTGGTCACAACAGCATCTCACAGTTCATTCTCAGCGGTAAACCCTCCATCCTGATTCCGATAACCTCACAGAGAGAGCAGGAAGGGAACGCTTGGAAGGCACAGGCAATGGGTGTCGCTGTATGCCTCAGCGAGGATCAGCTCGACCGTGAGCATTTTGAGCAGGCACTGGAGGAAGTCCGCGGAGATTCTTTCAAGAGAAGAACGGCAGAGATGTGCACCTACGCCAACCGCTTTGACGCCGTCTCATCAATCACCAGACTGCTTCAAAGCGAGTGAATCGAGAACGGTGTTGTGATTGGCCCCCATGCCCCCGTAAGCAGCGGTCTTTCAAGGCGCCTGGCAGTCTTGCACGACATTCTTAAGTGGATTACCATTCGCACGGCAGGCGATGGTGAACGACACAGCCGGTGCACGCGCATCGGTAAGAGAAGCGCTCGCCTCGGCAGCGGGAAGAGAAGTGGAAATCAGAGGGTGGGTCGCGCGAAAGAACAAGGTCGGCGGGATAACTTTCGTTCTTGTACGGGATGGATCCGGGTACTTGCAGGTCTCGATCAAGGCAGGCGTATCTCCTCCCGCAGCGGTTGAAGCTGCCGGGACTGCAACGAAGGAATCTGCAGTGAGAGTACTGGGCACAGTAAGGGTAGACGCGAGGGCTCCTAGAGGGAAGGAACTCTCAGCAAGGGAGTTCGAGGTCATAGCGAAGGCGCAGCCCTGGCCCATAACGAAGACAGCTGCGAAGTCGAGCTCATACCTGTATGATGTCCGACACCTAAGCATCAGGAGTCGAAGGGTCGTGGCAGCGATGAAGATAAGGGCCGACGTGATCAGCGCAGCCTTTGATTTTTTTGAGAGGAGGTCCTTCACTCTTATTCAGTGCGCCCACTTTCGTCCAGGCAGCGGTCGAGGGAGGCTCGACGCTCTTCGAGGTCGAGTACTTCGGAAAGAAGGCAAACCTGAGCCAGAGCGCTCAGTTCTACGAAGAGGCCGCGCTCCCGGCACTCGAGAAGGTGTGGATTTTCCAGCCGGCCTTCAGGGCAGAGAAGTCGAGGACACCGAAGCATCTTACTGAGTTCTGGATGGTCGAGGCTGAACAGGCATTTGCGGGTCAGAAGGAGAACATGGCGTTGCAGGAGGATCTCCTCACTTCGATAGTCCGGCGGGTACTGGAAAGGAGGGGGGAAGAGCTGAAGATTCTGGGGAGGACACTGAGGGAGTACCCTCCTCCATTCCAGCGCATTTCGTACGACGAAGTGTGCGAGCTGGCGAAGCGAAAGGGGCTGGCTCTCAGATGGGGAGATGATATTCCGTCGGATGTTGAGCATGAGGTCTCCACCTCCCAGTCATCGCCGTTCTTCATCACCGACTACCCGCTCTCCGCAAGAAGCTTCTATCACATGACCTACCCTGACAGACCCAACGTAACAGAATCTGCGGACCTGATAGCACCGGAGGGATACGGAGAGCTTGCTACCGGAGGTCGGAGGATCAGCGACTACGACCTCCTGCTCGACCGGGTCAAGGAGCAGAATCTCGCAGCGGAGTCATTCGGCTGGTACCTGGAGCTCAGAAAGTATGGCATGCCGGTGCACTCGGGCTTCGGCATGGGGGTGGAGAGGGTCACAAGATGGCTGGGAGGATTGAGACACATCCGGGCTGCCAGTCTCTTCCCCAGGACAATGACACGCGTGTCTCCCTAGGCAGCCGCGAGCTGGCCGACTCGACGGGTATCGGATGGACAGAGAGCACCTCTGATTTTAAGTCGATATTTCGTCGCAGAGATGAAACCCATCGCCGAACACTTAAGTATAGTTGGGAAGGAAGTTGACTCTGAATTGGAAGAGGTCTCTGAAGAACTAGCACTTACTGCGCTCCCAGGCGTCGGTCCAGCCACGAAGCAGAAACTGAACGACGCGGGGATCTTCAGCGTGCTGGACCTGGCAGTGTCGGGACCGGCGGAGATTGCGGAGGCCATAGACGTTGACATCTCGAAGGCGGTTGATCTTAACAATAAGGCGAGAAAGAAGCTCGTCGAGCTGGGCAGACTGGAAGCCGACTTCATAAGCGCGTCGGACCTGCTCGCGAAGAGGAAGAGTATTCAGAGAATTTCAACGGGCTCAAAGAACCTCGACGAATTGCTGGGAGGCGGAATAGAGACGTGGGCAATAACTGAATTCTACGGAGAATTCGGTGCTGGAAAGAGCCAGGTATGCCACACGCTGTGCTGCGAGGCGCAGCTCCCACCTGACCAGGGAGGTCTCGACGCAGGGGCTGTGTACGTGGACACGGAGGGGACGTTCAGACCGGAGCGCATCGCTGAAATCGCAGGGGCGAGGGGCATGAACGAAGAGGAGGTTCTGAAGAGGATAATCGTGGCCAGGGCGTACAACAGCTCCCATCAGGAGCTGATCGTTAAGGACCTCGGCCGTATCATAGAGGCAAACAAGATCAAACTTGTGGTAGTTGACAGTGCAGTAGCCCACTTCAGAGCTGAATTCCTCGGTAGGGCCACGCTCGCTGAAAGACAGCAGCGATTAAACAGGTTCATGCACCAACTTCTGAGAACCGCGGAGGTGTACAACGTCGCAGTTGTGGTTACGAATCAGGTTCAGTCTGCCCCGGACACCTTCTTCGGTGACCCAACTCGACCGACCGGCGGTCACGTGGTGGCCCACACCAGCACCTATAGGCTCTATCTGAGGAAAGCTGGAAAGAACCGAATAGCAAGAATGGTAGACAGCCCCTACCACCCGGAGAGGGATGCGGTTTTCGTCCTGGACGAAAAGGGCGTCGACGACCCCCCAGAGGAGAGTTCAAGGAGAAAATAGCTGGGTTGCTGGTCAGGTCCCCGTGGCTTGGGTAATGGTTTAATAGGCTAAGGGCGTCGGCTTCGAGAGATTTCATGAGGACGTCTTTCTTTGCTCTCTTTTTGGTAGTCTCGCTTCTCATTCTGCCAGCCCTTAGCACCTCACACGCAGCTGGCTCCAACGGTTACTCGGAGAACTTGGATGTCAACGTAGCCGGCTCGAGTGCTCTCTGGTATCTGAATTTCCACGGCGTCAATGCAAGCGCGCAGGCGATTGTGCAGGCCGAGTCGCAGTCTGGACTGACCTCATACGTGCTCACAGCGTTGAAGACATCTACAGCTGTCTCCGATTTCCAAGTCTTCTGGGGGGATGGGTATCGTCTAGTGAATCTTCCGTTCCTTCCGGACCAGGGCGTCTTTCTTGTTGTTCAGTCGGACAGTGCTGGCACTAGTGCCAAAGTTGCGTCACATTTCGACGACTACCTCAGCGCGGCGTTTGTTCCAGTATCCTCCGCTGGAGGAAGGACCACATTCTTCAGCCCTCTTGATTTCAACAACGTCGCTGCCCCAGCATTCTTCAAACTCATCCCCACCGGTGTCAAGGGTTTCACGTCCATCTTCACTGAAAGTCAGTTCGTATCCCTTCAGGGCCCGATGCTGGTCCTGTCGGCTGTCAGGACGTCCGGGAGCTTCAACAGAACCCTCTCGCTCGGCGCCGGAGCCACTTCGGTGATCCAGTCCGACGGCAGGCTCCTCTTCTCGAACCTCTTCCGGCCTTCGAACAGTTCGCTGGTCACGTCGGCCGTGGCCAGTTCCATCCACAATCTACGTGCACTCCTTGGATGGCTACATCGATTCCAACGACCCGGCACGAATTACGAACAACGAGGCCAATATGAGTGGTTCGTACTCGATTTCCGCCCCACTGGGTCGCAAGGTATCACCGAACATTACCATCAGTGAAGACCCGCCGGTAGTCTCGGCAACTAGACTGCTCGACAGGGGATCAGCCCAGCAGGGCGACAATATCTCTGTGACTCTTACCCTGAAGAACCCAACAACATCGGGAACGGCCCAGAATGTCAAGGTGAACGACAGCTGGTGGGAAGCCTACCCTGGGATCTTTCAGCTCGTGAGGGGCAATACGACGTTCGATGTAACCAGCCTGGCTCCCGGCAAGGACTACACGAACCTCTACATCCTGAAGGTCGCTTCGGCGGCGAAGGTGGACATCCTAATACCATCTCTCGTTTCCGAGTTCAGCTACACGGTCGGTACGAGAGTGTTCGCGAGCCATACTGTCTTCAATCAGGCCGAGCTCAGGCTCAACGATGTGGGCCCCGCCATAGTGGTCAGCGCTTCGAGCGATGAGCAGTCCGGGTCTCCGCTCGGCGTTGCGGTTAGTTTCTCCCTTCGGGTGACAAACCTAGGTAATGGCCCAGCGCTGAGTGTCAAGGCGATGAACCAGACTCTCCAGTATCTCTCACAGGGAGGGCAGACTCAGACCTTCAACTTCACTCTCAGCTACAACGGCCTCGTCGACACGAACATGACGAGGATGTTCAAGGTTCAGTGGCAGACGCCGGATGGCAGGAACGAGTCCTTGATGTCAAACAGTGTCACTGTCATCTTGTCTCACTCAGGGATGGTCGTCCCCTACGTCGTGGCCTCGGCGAAAGCCACCATCCCAGCGATCGCGCCAGGCGTCCATTCCCTTAACGTCACATACAACTTCAAGAACCAGGGAAAAGCAAACGCAACAGGGGTCACTGGACTACTCACGCTGCCGGCGGGATTGTCCTGCTCGGCCCAGAACCTTACAGGAGTCAGCTGCGCGGGGGGGCGCCTGTCAGTGAATTATTCGGCCATCGCGACCCAGTCTACACAATCCGCGACGGTGCCCTTGAGTCTGGCCAATCCGGACAACTATGTGTTGCTCCCGATGAATGTGACAACAAGTTACATGGGACTTCAGCTTCACTCCTGGTCTTCGCCTGTGGCAATTCCACTTGGATTGCGCATAAACAAGACCTTCACGCCGTCCGAGTTCTTCCCAGGCATGTCTCCAACCGTGACGGTGAGCCTCGCAAATGTCGGGTCGATGAACGTGTACAACGCTTACGTCACCTCGCCAGCGGATACCTTCGACAGTCTTCCCAGCGCTTTCGGGAATCAGAAGAGTCTGTCTGTCGTGACGCCCCAGGAGCGGTACTCCTTCAACTACACGGTTAGTGTCCATGCGGGAGGTTCGGGGAACATCACCGGCTCCCCCGTCGCCGTCAGCCTCGTGTTTGCTGGACTGAGCCAGAGCCTCAGCTTCGCGGTTGGAGTGGCTCAGATCCTGCCATCTCCCACTCTCTCCGTGATGTCGTATCCCAAGACGCCAGTTGAAGGAAACACTTTCTCGACTGAGATAACGATCTCGAATCCCGCGCGAGTGAGTGTAAGCAGTGTGCACGTGGTCATCCCACTCCCGAACGGTCTCAGTGTGGTGAACTCTCCATCGTCAGTCAGTCTGAGCGGACATTCGCTTGTCCTCGATCTGGGGTCCATCGCTGCGAGCTCCAGCTACGGTCTGAACGTTTCACTCAGGGCGAGCAGCGCCCTCGCACTGGATCTGAGCAAGAGCAGCGTCACTTTCAACTATCAGGGTGTGGGAGTCACCGGTACCGTGCCAAACACGACGCTCACCGTGAAGGAGGACGTCACCACCAGATACATAGAGCCCATCATACTGGCAGTGTTTCTGCTGTTGCTTTTCACAGTTGTCATCAGAAGAAGAGTCCCAACGGCTTCCTCTCCTAGCGCTCCCGCTTCCCGCGAGTGAATTCCTCGAAGGCGGCCTTGGCGTCGTGTAGGGCATCTGCACGGGCGGATGCTTGAAGCAGAACGCAGACAGGCTCGTGAGCTGACCGGCCACGCCCCTGTCCAAGGCCAGCTTGGTGCCCCGTATCGCGTCGACCATGACGCCGCCGCTGTCGTAGGCATCCACGACGTGGAGCTTCACGTCCACCTTCACAGGCGTGCCCCCGAAGTACGTCCCCTTCAGCCAGACGTAGCAGACCTTGTCGTTCTCCAGGAAGGGCACGTAGTCGCTTGGCCCGATCCTTGTGGGAACCTCGTAGGGAGACATGGCCCTGACCGCGCTTGTCTTGCTCTCCCTCTTGTCTTCAGTCTGCTCTCCTCGAGCATGTTTAGGAAGTCGGTGTCTCCGCCTATGTTTAGCTGGTAGGTCTCGTCGACCTTTACTCCCCTGTCCACCACATCTTCACCATTGTCTTGTGAAGCACCGTCGCTCCAACCTGACTCATGACGTCGTCTCCTGCGACAGGCACCCTCGCTCTTCTGAAGCGGCGTGACCAGTGACTGTCTGACGCTACGAAGACTGGAATGGCGCAGATGAACGCGGTCCGGCTCCTCAGGGCGGCTTCGGCATAGGCAAAGGTTGCATTCGTACTTCCTACAGGCAGATAGTTGATCAGAACCTGCGCACCACTTCCCTTCAGCTCTTCCTCTATGTCGACAGCGACCTCCGTTGAAAGCGGGACCACGCCCTGCAGATATCGCCCGATGCCATCCATCACCGGTCCCTTTTTCACTGTCACCCCAAGATTCTTCACTTCAGCAATCTTTGGCGTGTTGTTGGGCTTCTCCCCTATAGCCCGCGAGAGGTCTTTGCCCACTTTCTTTGATGAGACATCAAACGCAGCCGCAAATTCTATGTCTGAGACATCATACCCGCCAAGCTTCCTGAAGCTTAGGCCTAAATCGTCATCATTCTCGGAGTAGTGCGCAACGCCCTGAACGAGTGCCGATGCACAGTTCCCGACCCCCGCAAGTGCGACCCTTATCTTCGACATGCAATTTTTACCGTCATATAATTCCGACTATAAACGCTTCGCCGGGGCATGAGACAACGCTATTTACCTTGGGTTCTCTGGGGGTTCAGAGGAAGAGCTTGGAGGAGAGGTCCGCGGGCGGCATTGTCTTCAGCACAGGGCGACAGGGGAGGAGATACCTGTTGCTCAAGTATCCCGCAGGACACTGGGATTTCCCCAAGGGGAACATTGAACCAGGGGAGAAGGAGGCGGAGACGGCTATCAGGGAGATCTGGGAGGAGACAGGCCTGAAAAAAGTAGAGAGAGTGGGGAGACTTCCGGCGGAGCATCGAGTACTTCTACAGAAAGAATGGGGAGCTCGTGCACAAGACCGTTGTCTTTCTGCTGATGAAGTCGGACGAGGACTCGGTCCGCATCTCTGCTGAGCACCAGGACTACGGCTGGTTTCCCTTTGAGCGGGCGATCAAGAAGGTCACCTATGCAAACTCGAAGAGAATGCTCGCGGACGCCGAGGGCTTCCTGCGCGCTTCCTAGGTTCCCATGTCTTCCTCTAAAAACTGAAATCGGTGCTCAAGCGGGATTTGAGTATGGGAAACAGGGCTCGCCCCTAATTAGCGACAGAGTGATTCCTACGCGTTACTATCCACAAAGAATGTCAGCGCTAAAGGTGGAGACCCCTGAAGGGACATACAGAGAACTTGAACAGCTAAGGCCCTGTGACGATTTGATGGAAAGGTCGTAGGAGAATCCGCCAACGAGAATGACTTCGACCTTAGAGTTGCTACCCACTGCCACAACTGTATTCACTGTTGTGTTCGTGTCACTGTGATAGAACCTTATGGTCTGCGCGTTTTGAACCTGAACGGTTCCTGTGAATGCAACTTGATTGTCATATTCACTTGTGGTGGTGGTGGGTGAGAAGATCGTAGAATAGGGAACGTAGGCGCCGAGCACGAGACCCGCGACCAACCCAACAAGAAGAAGGGCTACTCCGTAGACAGCTCTCAACTGCGTCCGGCTTGGCACGCGTCGATAAATGTGTTTGGTTTCATTGGGCGTAGT
>CAWIJZ010000036.1:0-5955 GCA_963836465.1 uncultured Nitrososphaerota archaeon | reverse complement strand
ACGTATCAGCCGTAGATGGAATCAGGGTCCCGCAGTACTTGCAATTCACCTTGGCAACCTCTCTTATCACAACCTGTTCAGAGGGCCTTGAGCCCAAATCAATGTCGGATTCCCGTGGCGTTGAAGGCGGAGGCGTGTACTGGGGTGCTTTGGAAGAGATTCGTCTTTGTCTCTTCTTCGAGTCGCAGCATAAACCGCCACTGCAACAACGACCACGACCACTAGCAACGCTGCAGAGTAGCCAAGATACTGAGTCGATCCCCCGGGCCTTGCGTTCGTCGTTGAACTAGTGGAGGCACTTGCCAGCGCCAGATTGTAGCTGGTTGAAGTTACGTAGAGGTCGTCCGAGTATGTGAAACTCCCGGCTTGACCCTGATATTGGCCGCTGTCCTGCTCCACGTAGTTGTAGCCAACGACATACCCGGTAGTTGGGTCGAAGTATTCATGCCAAGTATACGACGCTGTGAATACACCATATGAGTCGCTCCGTTGACGCTGACCCGTTCCTTCGGCTTGAATCGTCTGAATGTACTTGTTCCCTTCTGTAGGCAGTTGCAGGCTGTAATTCTTCGACAGCACAGTGAATTGAGTGTTCAGAACATAGAAGGTGCCTCCGACCGGAAGGGTGGGGTTCATGGCAAACCAGACGTAAGTCGGCTTCGAGTAGCCTACCTGGTTGTCCGTTCCGTTCACATACGTGAAGCTACTTGGTGACCATGTGTACTTGCCCGAAGACGAATACGAGGTAGAGCTCCCTTGGTTGTTGCTGTATTGGTAGGAGAAACTGTAGGAGGCTGACACAGTGCTTCCATTGACAGAATTCATCTGCTCCATTCCGCTCACCTGGGTCTGATCCGTGTACCCTGTGTAGGAGCCCTGGCCGTTGTTTACAGTGATCGTCTCAGAGAAATTGAAGTAGTCGCCTTTCTGCGGCGTATATGCCGAAACCGGATGGGAATTCGCCGCGACTGCAATTGCAAGCAGGGATGAGAACAGCATGACGCCAAAGACTTTGGTCAATCGTTCAACTTTCAACCTGCGAATCCACCAACCCCATGACTGTGAGCTGGATGGAAGCCTCCCATCCCGCTGAATGTTGCGTGATAGGATGAATGAGCTACAATCACCGGAAAATACCAGGCAAAGAAGCCCGGATGTGATGCGTATGTGAATTGCACCGGAGTCGCCGCGATCTTGGCTGTAGAATCAATCTCCTTTACTATCTCGTTCCGCACTCCATGGATCATTCTTACTGCCAAAGCAACCAATTCGGACCGTTCGAGTCCTCTGGCATATGCAAAGAGCAGGGTGACAGCCTTTTCCATCAGATCGAGGACCTCATGGGACTCGAAGACGGGTATGGAGGCAAGTATTGCCGCCGCTACCAACGGATACTCTAGGTAGTTCCTCAGCTGTTCTACTATGTACTGCATCTTCCCGTCCACTTCGTCTGCGTTCAGCTCTCCAATCGCCAGGAAAGCCGAAGCGATCTCGGTGTCCTCCGATGCCATGTACCCCCAGGCATTGAACTTGGACTTGAACAACTGGAACTTGGCACTCAGACTCTCGTAGGGGAGGTTCATCACCGCCAATATTGCAGCGGCCTCATACGATTGAGTTAGCTTCTTGAACTGAACAAACCTATCCGTCGGATATGTTCCATCGTATCTCCTTCCTGCCATGATTGTCGCAGCAACACCAGCCGATAGCTCCTTGGGAACATGCTGACCTCTCAATTGCTGGTCCAGGTTCTTCAGAGTCGATTCGAGGCTTTGAAGATCCTGATTGCTGGCCGCAGTCATGATCTCGGCGGCCATCAGCTTGTTAGGAGTCGTGGAGTTGAGATTCTGCAGAACGCTGAGGGCCTGAATGAACCTCTCTCCTATTTGATTAGTATCACCCTGGAGCTTGGCCAACCCTATCGCTACGCTCCACAGTAGTGATGGAGCCTCGACCGCAGGAGGCCCTTGACTTTCATCGTGGATGACCGGGCGATCTTCGTCTTCTAGGTCTGGGACTCTGGGTTTGAGCAAGGCCGCATAGGAAGCAGACCTGTCAGCTATGGACCGCAGCTCAGTGTAAGTTGCTTTGATCTCTGCTAGGAAATCAGGGAACTCCTGGTCAGCAACTCTGTAGTTCCTGACGTTGAGGTCGTGCAGTATGACGATTCCAAGGTCGGTAAGAGACAGGTACCCCCCATCGTATGGCACCATGCGATCAATCGTGGACTTCGTCTGGATGAGCTCATTCACATTGGCCTCGATTGCACTTAGCTCGGATTCCTCCTTAGAAACAACGGCCGTCTCACTTTGAATCCTTTCACCCAGCTCCTCCTTCTTCCCTTTTCCTTCGATGGGGAATAGGAACGAGTGCTCCTTTTGCTCGTCTTTCCGCAAGGCCGCAGCTGCTTGTTCCTCCTCGGCCTTTTCAGCGTTCATTTGAGAAGTTAGCTGAGACAACCTGCCGACGGAATCGACCCCCTTGTCATGATCCTCCTTGGTTGTCCTCAAAACGAATCCATTGACGGATAGGTAATCCAAATCAGCTGATGAAATAGAAATGAAGCGCTCAGACTCCTCCCGATTGTCTATCTGAGACAGAAACGTCATTACGGTGCTACACTTCATTTGAAGGCTGTGGAATACGTAAGCACCCCACTCTTAAGCAATCTGCTGCTTTGCAAGATTCATCGTGAAGGAGTGCCTCTGGCTGGTGTGCCAGTGCAGGTGGCTACAAGGAACGAGCAGGAAGGCCTAGCTGCTCTATGGGGAGGTGACTCATCCCAAGAGATGAGGATTTCGATAAGAACTCTGATTGGGATTTGAACCTAAAGTGAAGTCCTGGCGACCGCACATAGCCAGAATGCCGGACAGGAAGCAAGCGGATTCGAACCCATATCCTCCTGGACGAGGGCCTCGGCAGCCTGCGCTTGCCCGTGGTGTACGTCGCCTCGATGGATCCCACGTGCCCCATCCAATGGGCCCTAAGGACTCCGGTAGGAGCCCCGTGGCCTCGGCTTGGAAAAGCTGGGTGTCGAAGAACGCCCTCAGCGCGGCGGAAATACGACCTCCCGGATGAACCAAGTCGAAACATGATTTTAGCTATTGTTCTCCTCGATGCTGCGCTCCTCATAGGGGTAGTAATCGTGAGGCCGAACGCGAGAGACGATGTGCCCGCCGATGTCCGGCTGGGTCAACTGTGGTCCGCTGCGTTGGTTTATGGGCCTTACATTGTCGAGGTTTCTGATACAAAGAAGATTTTTTTCCAGCTAGACAAAAGTGCAAAGAATGCGGGGCCTTGCCCAGAAGAAAGTACAGGCTGTTTTCCGTCCCTAATCTATGTCAGGCAGTCTATCGCAAGACGTCGGTGTGTGTCGCGAAGCGGTGATGGCACTAGACTTAATGGGGAACCATGTGATGGGAATCAAGCCATGTATTCGGACGCGTGCCTAAGACTGCGCGAACTGAAGACGGTGATAGCGGACGCGTCCAGCCATACGGCGAACGAAATTCAATCGAACTAAAGGGCAACACAAAGAAGTTGGTTAAGTCTAAATAACAAAGACAAGTCGTCCAGAGGCTATGCCGCTCTACATGGATGTGCACAAGAAAGTCAAAGGCGTGACAGCAAAAGCTGTTGCCGAAGGCTCATCGGAAAGACCTAGAGCACCAAGGGAAACACGGGGTGCAGTTTCTGAAATACTGGGTAGACGAAAAATCGGAATCTGTTTTCTGCCTTGTCAATGCTCCCGACAGCAAGGCCTCCAACATGGTACACAAAGAAGCTCATGGTCTCTCGCAGACGAGATCCACGAAGTGACCGAAGGAAAATAGGCTAACTCTCTGGAATCCATTTTTAGAACCCATTTGGGGGCAGGGCCTACCGTGCGCACTGCTGTCTGAGTAGATTTTGTCCCATGTCATTGGCTGTCCGCGGCGTGCGTGACACTCCTGCTTCTCACCTTGGGACACTCCTTCGCTTCCCTACGGCTTGGCTTGTTAGCCGAGAACTATCCGGCAAGGCCATTGTCTCCAACAGTCATCAAGAAAGAAAACTGAAATCGGTTCGACGACTTTGCGTTAATCCCGCGGTCCCGGCTTGGTGACCGTTAAGCAGATGCAGAATCAGGAGAAGGGCCGTCGGCGAATGCGAAACCACGCCCGCGATGCCCGAGGAAGACGGGCGGACCCCACAAGAATAACCCCAACGTGGAGGTGCCGGGTTCTGCAATGGAAGGGGAATCGGCCATGGAGCAATTCAGATGGGTCTCAGAGGATAAATAGACGGCCGTGGAAACCACCTGCATGGGAGCAATAGGTACTTGTCCCTGCGGTTGGACAATCGTTTCCCCTCAGGGGGTCGAGGACGTAAAGAAGCACTCCATGATTCATATGAAGGAAGTCCATCCTGACACGGTCATGACGCCTGAAGAGCTCATGACGCACATTAAGCAATTCTAGATTCCCAGTTTGGTACGGGAAGGGCGCCGGCCAATTACTCGTTTAGCCCTGGACGGGTTTCGCCCCAGTATCTTGGGATTGTAGCCTGAATTCTATGAGCGAATCAATCCAGTTCGGGCGCTTCGGTTCAATCACCTCCTTCAATATGAACAATAGACACCGCTTGACCCCCTCCAGCTTTAGCGCTTCGATAACCGATTCCTCTGGCTCAGCGAGGGTGAAGCAGAACAGGCTCGCGAGGATCACGTCCGCCATCGGGCTGCTCAGGTTCCAGAGTCTGTCCCCATGTTTCTCTTCTAGCCATCTTGAAATGGCGCCTCTCCTTTGCGGGTCGATTGCCAATTCAAGCTCGTAGAAGACAAGACCGGCCTGCCTTTGAGGGTCGATTACTGCCTTGGTGCGAATGGCGCCTGACCGCAGCAGCTTCGAGACCCTGTATCCCACCATCCGCTCCGTCACTGAGAGCGCTTCCGCCAGGTCCTTATCGCTAGACCTCGCGTCGTACCTCAAGCCCTTGATGATTTGCCAGTCCAGATTGTCAATGCGAGAGACCGGTTCTTTGATCGTCCTGCTCCCCAGCACGACAGTCCCTAGCTCGTATCTTGACGCCAGGTAGTCAGCCCCGTTCCTTGCCTCCTCTCTCGTCGCGCCTGCCATGCTCCCGGTCAGGAATGGTCCGAGGTAATCAGAGGACTCGACCAACCTTGGCACTTCGTGAAGGTGGTTGACAATCGCGTTCTTGGTCGAGAGGTTCAGTGCCTCGAACCTGAAAAGGCTGATGACGCGCATCCCGAATAGGGCGAGGTTTGGCGTTGCCTGGTAGTACTTGATGAAACCCGACTCCTCCATCCGGTTCACCCGGACCCTTACGGTCTTCTTGTCCAAACCGAGCTTCTTTCCCAAGTCGGCTGCGCTCGGGTGCCTCTCCTCAAACTCCTCGTAACTGGGGTCCGTGAACGCCATCTCGCAGAAGATCCGCACATCGGTGGAGTCCAATGAGAAGGACCTGACCTCGGCTCGTTATAAGCTGCTCCAGGCTCCTCGATTGTAGATTCGAGGCGTGACCCTCCCGCCCTCGCTATATCACTCCAAGGCGATTCCCCTGTCCATGAGCAAAAGAGCGCAAAGTGCGCAAATCCAGAACGGAGCGAGCGAGTGAGTTTGGCAAACAAACTCATCTTCAACTGCACTCACGGAAAGGAAGACCCTGAGCGTGCCTCCCTGCCCTTCGTGGCGGGTAACGTCGCAGCGACCGCTGGTCAAGAAGCCATCGTATTCTGCACGATTGAGGCAGTCTGGCTTGGGACGAAAGGAGGTACTGATGGCATCGCAGCAAAGGGACTTGATCCCCTCTCGAAGATCTATTCCGACTTCGTCGGGAAGGGGGGAAAGGTGTGGCTGTGCGGAGCCTGTACCAAGCCTCGTGGGATTACCGAGGGACATCTGGCCGAAGGCGCCACAATCGTGGGAGCGGCGAAGGTTGTCGAGGAGATAG
>CAWIJZ010000035.1:0-6454 GCA_963836465.1 uncultured Nitrososphaerota archaeon | reverse complement strand
AGGAATTGCCGATGGTGGGTTTTTTTTAATCGATAATCGAAAATCGACAATCGGCAATTCCAGGAGGGACTTATACTATGGCAATCTACGACCTTGTAGAGGTCTTGGTGCAGGAAAGTTTTGGGCCGATTCGTTGTGAAAAGTCCGAAGGCCAACATTGATAAGAAATACGACCGAGACTCGAATATTGGCAAGCGGTAAGGCCCACCTTCCCGAAGTTCGAAGAATTGTTACTGGTCATGGTAGGAACGGGGGATCCAAGGTAATCTGGGACAAATCAACCACGAATGCGAGGCAGGTTAAACCTGGACTGGTTACGACGCTGGTCTGGAGCACAGATCAGATGCCTGTCGACATATCAATGGGCGAAAGAATCAGGGATGCCGGCGACGCGCGAGACATCAGGCTGAGGCCAAATGGCACACAATTCGCGATCGTGGACTTCGAACCAGGAACCGTCGACGTGTGGCACCGGACAGAAACAATCGATTATGTGGTCGTGATCTCCGGTGAAATCGACATGGGACTGGATGATTCAACCGCAAGACTCAAGGCTGGAGATGTTGTCATCCAACGTGGAACGAACCACGTCTGGTCCAATCGTGGAGAGTCGCCCGCACGACTTGCCGCGGTGTTGGTCGATGCCAAGCCATTGGGAATAGGAAAACCGAAATCGAACCTGTGAGCCAACAGTCCGTCTTCCGTTCTGATTTATTCGATAATGGCATTGGCGATGTCCGCCATCCTTGCGGGTGCAATAGGAGCGTGCCTCGCTCAGGTAGAATGCAGGTTGTGAAGAAGGAGTCCGCCCTACGCTCATTTTGTGCCGGCGGAAATCAGATCTATCTTCGTGATTATCCCCTCGACCCTGTCACCCGATGTCACAAGCACAGCGGGCACGAAGCTGAACAATGAATAGAGCGCGTCCAGGGGCGTCTTCATGTCCACCATGGGAAAAGCGGCCTCCATGATCCCGGACACGGGCTTGTCAAGGGCGATCTTTGGGTCTTCGGAGTTGCTCAGAATTGATACTATGTGGTTGTCCGAGATGGAGCCGACGATTCTTGAGGACGAGTATATCGGCAGCTGGGAGAGTCCATGGTTCTTCATCAGGCTTACACACTCCGACAGAGGCGTGTTCACTCGGACGGAAAGCACGGGTTTCGACATTACCTCGCTGACCTTCCTACCTTCGGATCGAATGTGCTTACGAAGCGCATCCGAGATAGCTTTCATCGTCGTGAAAGAAGGGTCGACCTGACCTGATTCAAGTTTGGCTATCAGTGATTGGCTGACATCTGACGCACGGGCAAGTTCAGCCTGGGTTATCCCCAGTTGGATCCTAATCTTCCGTAGCTGCCTGGGGTCGACCATCGAAACCGACATGATGGAAAGCTCGCCCGGTATTCGTATATGAGTGTTGAGCCACCACCTGCGAGAGCAAGTCGCCCTTCCTTGTAAGGCGCCGTTGCCGGTCATACGCTTCTGCTATTCAGTGAGAAGAAACATCAGAATCTGATTCTAGTTAATTAGTGAAGAGGTCTAGGGATAAGACCATGAGAAGGGAACCGGCCGCTTCAGGGGTCGGATTCCTCCAGTCAATTCCGACCCGAGTGAAACTACTCATTCTGACTCAAGTCCTTAACAACTTTGGATTCGGATACTTCCTGATTTACGTCTCTGTCTACCTGCCCCAGGTCGGCATAAGCGCCACAATCGTGGGCATAATTTTCGGCGTCGAGGTAGCCGCGGCAGTTTGCGCGGGAGTTCCCCTCGGTCTGCTTTCCGACAAGAAGGGAAGGAAGTGGTTCCTGATCCTGGGTAATCTGCTGTTGGCGCCCACTCTGCTGGTGTTTGCTTTCACGAAGAATGTGGGCTTCTTCCTTGTTGCTGCTGTCGTCGGGGGAATAGGAGAAGCTGCATCGCTGTCATCTTGGAACGCGATGATAGCTGACCAGACAGACCTGAAGAACAGGGATGCGGCCTTTGCGCTCTCGTTCATAGTCAGCAATCTCTTTAGTGGACTGGGCATGGCCCTTCCCTTCTTCTTCCCCGCCCTGGAGAGCATGCTGGGTCTCACCTCCGCCGGAATACACAACGGGATCATCTTGGTGTTCGGACTTGGGGACTTCTTGGCGCCCCTCCTGATCTGGATTTTCCTGCGAGACTACAAAGAGAGAACCGCTCCCGTCGCGGATGGCCTGGCCGAACGTGGCAACATCGGATTGTTGCTCAAGTTCTCGGGAATCAACGGATTGATTGGCCTCGGAGCCGGATTGATAATTCCGCTCGTGGGGACCTGGATGCTCTACAAGTTCTCCGTTACGGACACCTACAGCGGACCGTTTCTTGCTATTTCTGGAATGACCATTGCGCTCGCAGCTGTAGGAAGTTCGCGGCTCTCGGCGAGATTCGGTCGTCTAAAGTCGATACTGATGACGGCCGGGTCATCGACATTCTTTATGTTCGTGATTGCGTTTATTCCGAACGTCTACTTCGCGGCGGGCATCTACGTGATAAGGGCCGCACTGATGAACATGTCCTCACCTCTTCTGGACTCGTTCCTATGGGCATCGTGACACCAGGGAGAAGGGGTTTGGCGAGTTCCATAAGCTCGATCATATGGAGGCTACCCAACGGGGTTAGTAGCATCGCGGGGGGCTACATTCTTTCGCTGGGACTTACGACAGGTAACCGCCTCTTCTTCGACCTGCCATGGGTCGTAGCGTCAATCCTCTACATAGTAGCGATAGTGTTGCTCTACGTCAACTTCAAGGACGTAATTCCGAAAGGGTAGTGCGGAGAGACTGCCTGTTTAGAAGCCCTGTGGGAGATAGCTGTTCTGGGCCAGCCACTCCTCGTGGGCCTTGATGTATCGCCAGAGGACATCAGCCCTGTCGTCGTCAAAGTCCCACGGAGCCACCAGCACTATGTCGTTCTCGCTTATCCAAACTCTTCTCTTCATCTTGCCGCGTATTCGACAGAGTCTAACCTTACCGTCGGTGCACTTTACCATCACATGATCGCCACTGGATATCTTGCTGACCCGCCCTAGTAGCTCTCCCTGTTGGGGTAAAACGAGCTCCTTCAGGTTTGCCTCGTTCAGCACCTTACGCTTACCCATGTCTTCAGTCTCCTCTCTAACGATATTGATTCCAATTTTCTACTCGCCCCTTGTTCCCCTAGATCTCAGCTGGAGACTCGAGGTTACATACGCGAAAATAGCTTACGCCTATATAAACTCGCTCCCAAGACGCGGACACTGAAGCAGTGCTCAGAATGCGTAGGCTTCCTCGTACATTCTTTGAGGATGAAACTCCGACGGTCGCCAGAAGATTGTTGGGCAAGCGTCTGGTGCGAGTGATCGGCGGAAGGGTGCTGTCGGGCATGATTGTGGAAGTCGAAGCGTATGGAGGGTCGGATGACCCTGCCAGCCACGCCTATCGAGGAAAAACGGCCAGAAATGAGGTAATGTTCGGCGAAGCAGGCCATTCTTATGTTTATTTCTACATGAACATAATCCCACCAAGATCATGAGGCTCACATTCAATACATGGAAGGAAACTATCCAGTCTTCGAAACAAAGGGATTTGCCTGCAAGTAGAATCGCCACGGCAAATGCCGCCCAACGTTAACACCTATTCTTGGCCCAGAAACGATTTGGCCAGGTGCGTCCATGACGGAATCCAAGATGTATAGCGGGCCAACCCGTGTTAAGTCAACCCCGTTTAGAGTTCCAGTGATGTCGAGTGCATTTGCCAGCTTGCCTGGACCGTTCGTTAGCATTCTTCTATCTTTGGGACCACGTTGCTGAATCATGAACGAAAGACCTGAAAGTGGTTCGATGGCCCTGATAAGAACAGCCGCAGGCGTGCCAATAGATTCTGTCGTTACATTCAGGCACCAGTTTCTGCCATAGATGAAGTAGACGTAGGCGAGACCACCATGATCGAACATTATTGAATTCCTGGCGGTTCTGCCTCTGAAGGCATGACTTGCAGGATCGTCGTGCCCTCGATATGCTTCGGTTTCCACAATCTTGCCGGATACAACCACATCACCTGCTTGTCTAATGAGGGTCTTTCCAAGCAAAGCTCTTGCGACCAAGAGTGTATCTCTTTCATAAAACGACCTAGATAGGGGACGGGTTTTCACTGGGATATCCTCCGTCTAGGAGCGAGAGGCAATGCTGCCCTGTTGGTGTCAGGACAAATTGGAAGGGAACTGTGATGCATTCCCTATTTCGGTCTAACAATCCGCAGTCGTACATCTCTTTCATGAGCAACTTGGTTCGGTGGTAGGATCGAGAGATTTTGTCAGCCACTTTGTCTATTGTCATTGGCCCGCGACATAGAGCACAAAGAATACTCTCTTGAGTTTTCATTCCTCGATGCTTATTCCATGCAATTGCGTGAGCCTTTTCCAGTTCTTTCATGCCAGGTGATTGACGCATTTCTTGGTATACTTGACGCGCTCTTCGCATTGATTCCAACCGGGAGTTCATGATGCCGACACTACGAAGCCAGGGCTGATTCTCAGGATGATTCTTTCCTTTCCTTCCCTTCGATGCAATTTCCTGATTCATTATTCCAAGGAAATCACTTCCAGTCAACTTGTCCGAAAGGTAGTCAATTGTTGCTTCGGCCTGTCTTCTCCGTATCATGAGAACAGGCAGGAGATGGACCAAGACTCGCAGTACAGACGTGTTTGATACGAATACCAAGCGGCTTATCCGACCACCCCGTTCTGTATACACCACACCCCCCGAGATTCCTTGTCTGTCAAAATACAATTTCACTTCATCAAGAATGGGCTTGTACACCTGAGTGAAACTAATCTCCAGGTCGACGGAGAATCTCCTGACGTGCATGGTAATTGATCCTTCCCCGTCAAAGAATCCAGCTATCCACTCCAATGACGGAGGATCTTGAGCCAAGATTTCAGTAGAAGGTCCAGCCAATGATCCCAGATAGTAGAGAATTCAGAATTAAGACAACTCCTATCGCAATCAAATTCATCCCAGAGATAATCGAAACTAATGCGTTCAGAATCCATAACTACCACATACGATTAAGCGCCTGCACGAGGGGGGTCGTCGGCTAGGCCGCGAAATCGCGAGGTTTCGCGGGGCTAGTCTGGTCTAGGCTTCAAACCCTGTGGAAGTAGCCTTGGGATCTTATCCCCGACAGGAACGCTTGAGACCCCCGGTTCAAATCCGGGCGACCCCACCAAGTATTCTGTTGGCACCTCTCTCCTAGTGTTTTGCGTAGTAGTCGGCGACCGCTCTGAACGACTCCTTAGGCTCCCACGGCATGTCGGGGTAGGTCGTTCCATGCTTCCCGCCCTCGTAGTATTTCACGAGGCTCGAACTCGCCGTGTCCAGGTCGTACTTCGGGTCCTCATCGAAGGGGTTGATCTGGGACACGAACTGCGACACGAAGGCTCCGTCCACGCCCGCGGCGTCGAGGATCTCCAGGGTCTCGACGACCTTGCGCGCCTGCCAGGCCTCGTCGCGCGGGTGGATGACCCTCACCTTGGGACGGACGAACCTTCCCACGACCGGGAGGGCGTGGAAGAACTGGGACCTGAAGTCGACGTCCCCTCCTCCCAGCAGGACCTGGGCGAGCTTCCCGTCGCTCTGGTAGGTCCCGTACCCGAACTCCGTGACCACCACGGGTTTGCCGCTGTCGAAGAGCGGCTTCAGCATCTCGACATACTTGTCCTCGATGTCCTTGGCCCGGTAGTGGTCCACGCCGACATAGTCGAAGAGGCTCCAGTCGACCTTCTCCCAGATTAGGGAATGGTAGGTCAGCCTGCCCTTGAACTCCTTCCTGACGGCGGCCACGGCCTTGGCGAGGAACGCGTTGAGCGGCCCGTTGTGCTCGCCGGCCATGATTCGCGCTCTGAACTTTGGGTTCCCGAGCCGCTGGATGATGTTCTTCCCCTCGAGTATCCCCTGCATGAACAGCGTGGACTCGGAGGCGACGCTCAACACCACCTTGTCGGGCCACTGCTTGCGGAGAGCCTCCAGAGGCCCGGCCGCCTTGGCCAAGTACGCGACGGTCTCATCTTCGCTCTTGTCCCACAGCAGAGGCGAGAGCCATACCTCGAGCCCCTCCTCGAGCGCGGCCGTCGCGGCGGTCACAATCCGACCGACGTCCAGGGCGCTGATGCTCACCGTGTTGCAGTGCAGGTCGTTCTTGATGATCTCCAGCTCCCGGCGTACAATCTTCGGGTCGAAGACTGGACGCCAATTGAAGCCCATCACCGCTCCGACATCGTAACAGACACCCTTCAGTCTCAACCCAGACTCACTTCGGCTCAGGTCCTAGATACGCAGGATTATGCCCGCATCAGGCATCTGCTTTTCCACCTCCTCTGGAGAAAGCTGCGCCATCCTCGACAATCCGTCGACGCATGCCAGAAGCGCGCTCACCAGTTTGTCGGGGTCGTC
>CAWIJZ010000034.1:0-4925 GCA_963836465.1 uncultured Nitrososphaerota archaeon | reverse complement strand
TCTACTCGTATGTCGGGGCGCCCCTGATTATTCAGCAGCGCGCGGCCAGGGCGCCACGCTGGGGAGGTAGTTTGGGCCCGGATATGACGGTAAACCATGTGGGTCCCACCAGACTCACTACCAGAAGGGCGCCGGGCACTCTCTCCTCAGTTCTCGGTAGCAGAACCTAAACTAGTCTTGCTCTCTTAAATAAGAGCCTTCCACTGAAATTGAACGGTCGGGTATGCGCAAGAAGGCGATCCTTCTACTTACTCTGCTAGGGGCCTCCGGGTTCTTGGGTCTCGTAGTCGTATCTCCGGCTGTGCATGCCACCTCGACAATCATATTGAACGCCTCAAGCTGTACGGCTGCTCCGATCAATGGTACATGGCTGGGCCCCACACCGCAGGGCCTAGACTGTGAGGGAGGTGACTTTGCAATTCCATCTGGAATGACCATCCAGAAGGATCGGGCACGAAGTGGGGTCCCGATAACCTGACTATTCAAGGCACTGTAGACAATTCCGGCTTTTTTGGGGGACACGAAATATCAGTTGCTAGCGGAGGAGTGATTGACAGTAGTGGGGAGCTTGCCATAGGCCCAGGAAGCACGCTTTTGAATTCGGGTACAATTGACACGTCCAACTTTACTAGCGTAGATGGTACGATAACCAACACTGGCACGATTTCAAACTCTGGAGGTTTCAGCACGAATGAGGACGGCACGATTGATAATTCTGGCACGTTTGTCACCTCCGCCCCCGAACCATCTGGGCTGCACATCGGCGGTGTCTTCTCCAACACCGGTCTTCTGGATGACCAGGCCGGAATCTGCCTCTGTGGTGGTACGATCAACAACCAGTTGGGTGGCACTGTCAAAGTCGAAGGTGGCGAGATACTCTTTTTCCTTGGCCAAGTTGCAACTGGACGTATGACTGGAGCGATCAATAACTACGGTACCTTTGACAACCACGGAGCCAATGGTATCCAGAGCAACGAGACCTTCAACAACTATGGTGTCTTTGACAACTTCGATTCGATGGGCATTTTCGGCACGCTGAACAACAACGCCGCAGCTACGATCAACAACCCTGGTTATCTCTTCAACAACTGCGGAGGCGCCATAAACAACATGGGAACGATGACAGGAGATCCGATAGTGGTCGAAAGTTGCCAATCCAGCCAGCAGGCGACTGTCAATGTCACTTCAGGGTCTGTCTCCACCGAGACCTTCCCGACCATCGGATTGAGCGTGAGCATCTCCGGCGCGAACGGGACTGTTGAGATGGTCGCCTCGCAATTGACCGGTCAGCCCACGAACACAGGCGGATTGAGCCTCCCGGGAGTCAGCGGCTCTTCAGCCGGATGTATGACCTGAGCGTGGCCGGGGTCGGAGGAGGGACTGCGCACGTCTGCGTATCAAACGCCAATGTGGGTGCCAGCACGGTGATCGATTACTACTCGGCAGGCTCATGGGTTCAGGCAGCCAACGTGACTGCCACCCCTGGCGTCAAGGTCTGCGGCGATATCTCAGTCTCGGACCTATCAGGTTCTCCGTTTGCCGTAGGCGGTTCTCAGACGACACAGACGCCGACACTGATTCTGGGCGGAGTGGCAGTGGCCGTCGTCGCGGCCGCCGCTGTCGCTGCCCTCGTCCTAAGACGGAGAGGCACAGCGCGAACCATGCCTCATGAAGCCTGAAACCAAGTTAGCGCGCGCGCGCGGCGATCTTGATGCCTCCTTGCTCCTTTTTATCAGTACGAGATGTACCCACAGGCTGTCTACTCGTTCAACAAACCGTAGAGAAAGCGACGAAGGCGGTGGGCCTCTTGCTCGGACTCATAAAACCGACTTCGGTCGACCTAAAGAAAGTGAGCCATGCGACAATCCTTGGCATTCTCCTCCGCTATCCCGAACGGATAGAGGAGCTCCGATCCCAAATCATTACCACATCGAAGTCTCCGGGAATGAAATCTGCGAAAAGGGAATTAACGGAGCTTGGGCTTGGTGGATTACTCCCTGCGACACAGGAGATGCTTCGTAAGCTTCCCAGCAAAGAGACGGCGAGTCGGCAGGTCCCGCTAATCCAGAGCCTTCCGTCGAATCTGATGTGGGATGTCACCCTCAACCTCGACCCCCTGGACCCAAGGGTCGCCGCAGTCTTCAAGATGCTGGACGATGTCGAGGCACAGTGGAAAGCGATTGATGATTTTCAGCTCTGGCACGAGAAGCTTGCCCCATACTTGGGAGACCCTGACTTGATCCGATACTTCTTGAACATCAATGGGAAAGCATTCCCAGAGATTGCGCCATTGGCCTTCGTTTCAATGTGGCACGAGAGAGACCCGCTATCCCCCAACAGAATCCAGAGATTACTGGAATCCGCTGGAGTACACCCCCGACAAGGGGTTGGTGAAAATGCTCCCGAGACTTAGTCAACACGCAGGGAGACTCTGCGAAGGAGCATTTGCTGGGGCACAGGCCGCCCTACGCCTGTGATCAACTGAGGAAGAGGTGCCTTCCTACGGGAAGTCAACTCCTGAGCGACTGTTTCTTCTGTTCCGATAACTTAACGGATTACGACTTCTCCCTGATAACTGCGGGGTTTGGTCGAGTTCTAATCCGATTAATTACTACCCCAAGCAGTTCTACAACATCAACGGCGGCTTCTGTATGGATTACGATACCGCTGCAAGATGCTACCAGATATCCATCGACTCAACATTCCCGAGGGCACCACAGTTGAAGGGTGGATTCGCGAACTCCGCAGACTTCCACTGGCGGACATGTGGCGGAGGACTTTGGAACTAAAACAAGAGGACTCATTTACCGTAGAAATAACGCGGGGACTGACCAAGGCGGATGAGAGTGCCAAGGCAGCTGACCTTCTCGACCAAGCGGCATTCAAGTCATTCCCTTTCCTGGGCGATATCGGGTTCATTCTCTATTTCAACGGCATACAGCTAAGGTGCCTACCATGCGCGTTGGTCCTCTCAATCGTCACCATGTGGCACGAAATGGCAACGCGATACCCACCTGTGGAGGCTTCAGATCAGATGACACCTGAGGCCTACACACTGGACAAGGGTTTGGTCAAGCAGTTCGCTTTGTTCCAAGAACACGCCTCGCAGTTAGCTAAGTGGACAAGATGGGCCGCGAGCGCGACAGCGATTGCAGAGTTTCCCGAGTAGAGGCGGCTACTCTTCGATTTGGAAGAGGACGCTCTTCGCATTCGTTGAGCCACCAGAATTGTGCATGAGTCGAAGATAGACCTACTTCAGCCGGCCGTTTGCTACAACGGTTCTGCCACCCACGGACAGCATCCCCTGGTTTGTAGTACCGACTATCCCCGCGCACCTTATTCCGACCACACCGGCAGAGAGAGTGTTGAGCGCGTAACCATAACCCAAGGCGGGGTTCAATCCAATGAAGAAGCCTGACACCGTCTTCATCTGATCCGCCGCTGCTTCAATCACTTGGTCAAGTACCTTCTTGGAAGACTTGCTGCTCCACTTCACCAGCCTTCCATTCTCGAACTCCATCGACGCATCCTTGAAAATGCCAAAGCCAGTCGTGGTGGGGGAGAGCCTTACAGTACCGTTCGCGGATGATACCTCGACCTCTTTATAGACGTTGCCGGGAGGGACGTATGTCATGTTGTTTTCGGCAGCGATGTCGTCCTGATCTACAACCCCGTCGTTGATTTCAACCTCACCGCGTAACACGAACTTCAGTTCAGCACCCGGGGTTACCAGCTTCACTTCCGTACCATCCTGAAGGTACGAGGCGAGCTCTTTTGCCTTCTTACCCAGGGCCTCGAAGTCGATGAGTGCGGCCCTGAGCTGGTTCGTCACGATTTCCCTAACAGGTTTTCCGAGAACTTTCGAGGCATCCTCGTCTATATGGCCGAAGGGCAGTCTGGCTCCCCTGAGCTTGGCCTTCGAGGCTACTTCATACCAAGATGCATTGTAGCGTGTGGAATCTGCTACTTCCTTCTTCTTGAGCTTCTTGGAGTATGCCCCAATCACAGGGCCGGGGATGAAAACGTACGCGTCTGTGTTAGAGAGGAGTGAAAGCTCGTGCTTGCCCATGGTGCCGAGTGAGTCTCTGTCTCCCTTCCTGACGCCCTGGACGTACGCTTCCTCGTCCTCGAAGAGTGTGATGGGGATTGCGCCAATCTTTCTGGCCTCGATGACCGCCTGCCTGGCAAACGAGAGACCGGTATTCCACGTCTCCACGACTACACTCTCGCCCTTCTTGACGGTCAGGGATTCCGTGAGGACCTTGCGCGCGACCTGGGCGTACAGAGAATCAAGAGAACTTGATACCATTCCAAGGTTCGTTCCCGCATCACGTACTTAACACTTTGATAGACGAGCTCCATCTTGGCTCCTTAGTTTTGTGCAAATAGGCTGAGTTTGTATCGCTGGAGGTTAAGGTGAATTCATCCTTTGGCGCCAATCTTGAAAAGGACTTGCCGACCGTTTGATTCGAGGCTCCTCACCCTCGATGTGCACACTGTGCACAACCGCGAGTCTCGCAAGGAGAAAAGATTGCCTGTGAAGACTTCCGCCAAAGGAGTAATTGAGGTTAGGGTGGGGACATCTCTCCGTGTTGCTATGCCCTATGGAGCCCCCTGAAAAACAACGTGCGTGGCGCCGGGTTCCTCTTTCTCAACTTTCAGAGCTTCAAGGAAGTACGCTGGGAAGAGTTCTCGATGCGCGTCCACGAAGCGCGTGAAGTTCGAATCGAGCACGTAGGTGACCGCGTGGTCGGTCTCGCTCCTCACGCTCCTCCCGTAGGTCTGTACCAGCCTGAGGGCGGTCTGCCAATTGTACCAATTGTACCAATGGCGACTCTACGAAATCCATTTGATAGTCAGACAAGTAAACGTATTCCATACCAATTACTTAACGAAATACCCATTTCGTTATTGAATCTTGGACT
>CAWIJZ010000033.1:0-3577 GCA_963836465.1 uncultured Nitrososphaerota archaeon | reverse complement strand
TTCTCGCTGATGGTCACCCCAGCTGCGACCGCCCAGCACCTAGCTAGCAGGCCGCGCCAGGTGATAGCAGTCTCGGTCATCATCGCACTATTCTCGACGTGGGCAGGGCTTTTCGTCGCTTTCTACGAACCGTACCCTGCCAGCTTCTTCATTACGAGCATAGTGTTCGGCTCTTACCTCTTCGTGAGGTACGTCTATCGAGGCGTCAGGCCAATGCATCCCAAACACATGAAGCTCAGAGCCCCGAACCTGGGGCCGACGGCGCTATCCCGATCCAAGGGGTTCCCGGA
The DNA here is from genome assembly GCA_963836465.1 of uncultured Nitrososphaerota archaeon. Lineage (GTDB taxonomy): Archaea > Thermoproteota > Nitrososphaeria > Nitrososphaerales > Gagatemarchaeaceae > CAWIJZ01. Next base: position 3,287 of record CAWIJZ010000033.1, on the reverse strand, counting down.
AAATTCTTCCGGTCTACAGCCTAACCAGCCTTACGCTGCGGATCTTGTCTTCCTTCTGAAACTCCTCGGTCATCGACGCGATGGAACGAGCCTGCCCTTCCAAGAGAAACAGTTCGACGCAGTTCCCCCTTGCAATCTTGTTGTGAATGTGGGTTCTGATGATATCGTCGAACTTGTGCTTTATTCTCGTCACAGGCTCCTCGTTCTCCTCTGTGTGCGTCACCACCACGACGGCGCTTCCCTCGCCTGACATGGCTTTCTTGTCCTTGAAATCCTGCAGGAGGAGCCGAATTCCCGCGCGCACCAGCTCTGACCTTCCGGAGAACTCGAGCGCCTCTTCCAACTCGTCCATCTCCTTTAGCATCTTGTCGGGAAATGAGAGGCTAACAATTGGCATGGGTTGCGTTATTAATCTCGGCTTATTATCTTACACTGTTTGTGATAACCCCTTGGCTGGGGGCGAAGCGGAGCCTACATCCCTCTGCACCGAAAGAATCTAATTGAACCATTTCACGGCGCCTCTAGCGTGAAGAAGTCAGCTCTGACTCTCCTTGTGATTGGGGTGTTGGTGGCCCTCGCGGGGCTCACCTTCACTCTGCAGGGCATGGGTCTTGTCGGGCCTGCTGGGGGCCTGATGTACAACAACCCGGTCTGGGTCACCCAGGGCGAGGCTACTTTCGTCGTCGGGGCAATCATCGCTATAGCCGCGATTGCGCTGAACAGACGGTCTCCCGCAGCGCCGAAGGCCTAGTCTCGCTTCTCTATCTTTTCTTTTTCCTTCTCAGCTTCTTCTTCTATCCTTTCCAGCCCCATCTTGATGACAGAGCCGAAGAACGGCCCGAAGAGGAAGAGGAGCGCAGTGACAGTCGTCCCCACCGAGACGAACGCGAAGATCCCTGCGAAGAGCTTTCCGCCGACGGTCGCCGGGGCGAAGGTTGGGCCCTCGCCAGTGGCGAGCAGAGCCGTGAAGTAAAACGAATCGAGATAGGAGTAACCCTCGAGCTGATGGATGCCGACTATCCCAATCGTGAGTACAACAACTATCATGACAAAGGAGTAGATCGCCCTGATGAAGAACGAACGAGGAATCCTTCGCCGGCTCCGTGTGGTCAAGACAGGCAGGCTTGGTTGCAACGGCCTGCCGATTTAAGAGTGCCCCACCGTTAGTCTGTTGGTCCCCTTTGTTTGCCGCGATGCCCTGAACTCTTTTATCAAGCATGAAATTCGACTGTCCAGCGTGCAGCGTCCTGATACTCCGAGAACCAATCCCCTCATGGAGCAAGACTGTCATTGACGGCTGACACAGCCGCTCAGGCAGGCCTGAAGGAAGTGATGCGCATCTTCCCCCAAGGAGTGACCGTCGTTACTGCGACGACGGGGACTAAGCCTTACGGGATAACCGTTAGCGCTTTCACAAGCGTGTCGCTCGACCCTCCCCTGGTTCTGATTTCAATCTCAAAGGACTCCTCGGTTCACCAGGCCCTTCTGAACTCCAAGAGCTTCGCGGTCAACTTCCTGGCGGACAATCAGAGCGCTGTCTCCGACAGGTTTGCTGGCAGGGACAATGTAAGTGACAGATTCGAGGGAGTTGGCTTCGTCTCCGGAGTAACCGGCTCGCCCATAATCAAGGGCGCAAGGGCAGTGGTGGAATGCCGCATCTGGAAGGTCTACGACGGCGGCGACCATTCGCTTCTCATCGGCGAAGTAATCAAGGCAGAGAAACTAAGCTCAAAGCCCCCCCTCGTCTTCTATGTACATCAATACACCACCACGGAGAGCGTAGACCACACACTCCCGCCTTCAGACCACATGTGGTGAGGCTCCTGGGAAACTCGACTACCGCTTCTTACGCTGGCGCTTTTCCTTCAACCTAACCCCCTTCTTTCCGAGCTCGGTGAGAAGTCTGTTTACCAGTTCGCCGGTAACCGCATTCTCCGGGGGAACCACGCCTTGGCCATCAATCAATCCAGAACCTATCATCTGGGTCACCACGGAACAAGTGAACCCAGTGGTCCTTCCCATCGATGTGATGCCGTCGACAGCATCGTACCTGTCCAACATGTCGTAGGTCAAGCTACTGGTCCTGCTCTTGGCCTCAACCCGCATGACAGTCATGTCCTCAGGACCGCCCTCCCTCAGCTTCCTTCCCAACACTTCGTAGGAGACATCAAGTGGGCTGAATTCTCCGCCTTCCACCTTGACCTTCTCCCTCGAAAAGTATCCCGATTGCAACAGTAGATTCATCCTCTCAGCGTGTCCCGGCCACCTCAAGGTCTTCTCATCCATCACCCGCATCTTTGGGAGAGTGTAAACGAGGCTGGCCAGCCCGTCAGTGCAGAATGCCTCGAGAGCGCCCACAGGCGGAGGAAACCTCACTTGCTCCACGGTCGAGAATGGCATCACCTTCACAATCTTCCCGCTCCTGAATACTCTCGCCTCCTCAATGTACTCCCTCAGAAGGCCGACCACAGAGAAGACAAGTTTGTAACCGAAGGGAGGCTGCGGCTTCTGGGGCAACCCGCCAACCAGGATATGACCTTCGTCGGCTCCTTTCTGTGTCCTGACTCCATGTGCAAGCAGTATCCCTCCGAGTCCGGGTGCCACTCCGCACCCTGTCACAAGAAGCGCGCCAGATTTCCTTGCCTCACCGTCCAATTCCATCTGCGCGTCTTCGAAAGCGATGTCCACCAGCTTCACGCCTGACCTGGCAGCCGCGGCATCCACTGGGACGACCGTGCCGTGGGGAAGCGCAGACGAGACAACGTCGAAATCCTTCATGAACGAGATTGTGCTTGCTTCGTCTCTGAAATTCAGCCTAACCGTCGAAAGCTTCCGCGTGCCAACCTTCTTTCGGAGCGCATCCAGTCTTCCTTCGTCCAAATCCGCCACAACAACGCCATCGACCTCGCCCGACCTCGCAAGATCCCACGCGATGACCGAGCCCATTAGCCCGGCCCCGAGGACTCCGACTTTCACGCCCACCTTCGACCTTGGGGCGGTTTTAACGCTTCAAAACCAGTCACATTAATTAGAGGTCTCTGCGCCGTCAACTCGATGGACATCCGCAAGTCTCTCGACCTTCCAGTCTCCAGCTACGTTTCGAAGGAGTTTGTGACCGTCTCCACTGCTGTCTCAGTGGCCGAAGCAGCTAGGGCGATGAAGAAGGCCGGCACGGGCGAAGCCATGGTGATCAAGGAAGGGAAGCCAATCGGAATCGTCACGGAGAGAGACATACTGTACAAGGTGGTCGCGACGGGGAAGAACCCCTCAGAAACGGACGTTTCGTC
>CAWIJZ010000032.1:0-11378 GCA_963836465.1 uncultured Nitrososphaerota archaeon | reverse complement strand
TGGCTCCAGTTACTTGGATAAAGGCTGTGTCTGGACAGGAGTCTGTTGTGTTACGTTGCCTGAACAACTGGCTGCGCACCCGGACCCTTAGCCGGTGCTCTGCGCCTCCATGACGCGGTGAACGAGCTTCTAGGTAGCAACCATGTGTCCGCGTTGAGAACTGTGTCATCCATATAGACGGATACTATGTTTCCAAAAAGCCTTCTGTCGATGCTGGTTTCGAACTGATGCTCGAACCCCTTCAGTTGAACATTCAACCCATGAGTTAGGCCTGGAAGCCATACACTGAAGTAATCGGCCTCCTCATATGGATGCGTCTTGGAGAACGACACCTTGACCGCCTCTAGGGGCTTCAATCTCCTGTCGGAAAACATGACATAGTAGACCTTCTTGCCCTTTTCTGTCAGAGTGTAAAGAATGTAGCTCTCGCCATCATGGAAATGGGTTCCTGCCTTTTCGATGATCTCGACTATCTCGTCTCTTGGCTTCTCCCGGATTCCCTTCAGAGAGGCATCGTAATCTTTCACCATAACCAGTGTAGGTTTGTAAACCTCTTTGCCAGCTTTGATCGGTGTAATCTCAATCAGCAGGTCGCCGAAGAGTTCCTTGAAGAATTTATCATAATCCGTCTCATTCGCAGGCAGCGTGTCGAAAAGCTCTAGTGAGAAGTTGAAGATGACTCCATTCCAATAGATATGCCTGATCAGCCCATACTCCAGCTTGCAAGTATTTGTTGCTACAAACTCTACGTGCTCTTTGATATCTATCAGTTTCCTCCCAGTGCTCGGAACAGTCTTGGAGTCTCCAACGTAATCTAATGTCAGAACGAAGTCGCTGACCACTGGTTCCCTGAACTCCTTCATTATCGTGTCCCCATACAGCTTGGCTAGTTGTGCAGGGGTGGAAGACACAGAATCTAGGTTCTCCTTTCTGAAGAACACTTCCAGGCCGATTACCACGAACTGATTCACGATTGAATCAGTGTTCTTGGCAAACTCGCCAAGGATCTGGCGAAGTGCGTGGGTGTGGATCCAGACCTCAACGAGTATCCCGACGGTGCCTGCAGTGACTAAACCTGAACCGAAGGTGATGACAACCTCCTTTACGCTGGGGGGACCTGTAAGGAGTCCCCCAACGACCAAGAGGACGATTCCTACGCCCACCAGGGCAACGAGGAGAGCGCTAGCGACCGCAAGCGCGGCTGGCTTACCCAGCCACTTAGGCCAGCTTAATCTCATTGAACTCACTCTATGAGACGGAATGACTGAATGCTTTAAATATGCTGGCAGCGGAAGAAGCCGGTAAGTTCTATGTTCGCTAGCGGCAACGGCGGCGGCGGTTAAGTAACGGAAGCCTAGTACATCATCTAAAACGCGAAGGGGCACCACGGCTGGGATTGCAAAGTCCTAGCACCGATTATAACCGGTTGGGACCAAAAGGTAGAAGAGACTACAGAATCCATTGATGATTGTGAGGAGAGGGATTTGATCCTAGTCGGGCAGCCTCTAGTCTCGTTCGAAGACCAGGGTGTACACGGCTTCGCCTTCGTCGTTGCTAACTTTTGGTTCTCCTAACTCTTCGGGACATCGGCATCCTCCGACGGGGCATTAACTGTCGGGACATCGACCGCGCTATGCGGGTGTTGAGGAGTCCCACGCTTTGCCGAAGCATTCCATGACGAGGGCCAACTCAGCAATGCTCTCAAAGTGGACGCTTCCTTTGGAGATGTAGGGTTTCTTACCATATGCCTTTCTGTATAGGCGGACATTACCCTTGCTCCCATCGCCAGCGAGACAGTGGATGAAGAACTCAGGGAATTCCCTGTCATCTTCCCTCACCTCTCTGTATCGCTGGACTACTCGCCTGCAATCAGCCTTCATGCTTCTCAAGTCGGCCATTACAGTGGAGGTGACAGGCTTCTCTGTTAAGTGTTTGTCTCTCCGTTCGGGGTTCCGTCAAAGATAGCGGCTCGCGGTTAGGGTTGTCAACCGTCGGCAGTTGAGGGTAGCACTAACCCTACTCTCAGGGCACATTCGACGTGATACTTCTTGTAGCCAGAATGTTCTTTCGTGATGAATGGATACTCAATTATCGGCTTCTTGCAGACAGCACAAAGCGTGGGTAAACGCGCCGAGCGATTATTGGCATTCTCGACAAGTCTGACAGAACGGCTCGGGATTGAGAACCCGAGACGGGCCGCTCTCCCCTTCAAGCCGTCGGTGTCATGCGTCCGTTGATGACTCATCTGCATACCATCCGTCAGGCGAACCTATCCACCTCTCAGGGCACTTGACCAAGCCGTCCAACTTGAAGGTGAACCAAAGCCTGTCTTCCGTCCTCTTCTTGCTCAATATCTCTCCCTGCCAGCACTTCTGCGGTAGTCTCGTCTCTTTGTCAGACTTGATAAACAACGCGGGGGTGCGCTCAACGATGCGGTCAGGATTCATCACAGAACCACGAAGCATCGAATAGGTGAACGACGACTTTCCCTCTATCTTGTCCCAGTGTCTCGGCCAGCTCGTCACCAAGACATACTTCAAGCTGATTCCAGACGACTCCGGACCGGCATATTAGAAACCTTGTCTATCTCCGAGACAAGCGTGCTTAGTGTCCTCTTTGCCGCCTTGATGGTCTTCGAACCGGCGCAAACCAACTTACCTATCCGAATACGAGCACCGACCGCTGTCCTATCCGGACCACGATGGGTGGGAACTTCTTGGGGTTATAGACTGAGGCGAGGCTGGTTCTCTTATGGAACTCGCCCAAGTCAACTGGCCTCTGAAGGTTGCTGTCGCGACGATGTTGATTATTTCGAATCGGTCGAAGCTCAGGTGCGCCTCCTGTATCTCTGAGACCTCTTCGACCGTCTTCTTGATACTCATGAGGGCCGTCCGCATGTTGGAGGTTCCCACGGTGACCATCCTCCCACTCGCGAAGAAAATCAAGGTGGCCTTCGGGTCCCTTCTGTGATAGACTACACCGGAGAAAGTGTCTGGTTCGTATTGAGTATAGGGAAGTTGCAGAACTACGGCATTGATGTCAATCGGTTCCGTAGTCCTAATCCCGGCCACTATGTTCACAACTTCGAACTTCAAGAAAGGTGCCGTAATCGGAGACTCATTTATCTGTGCGAAGACGCGTCAGGCAAAGTCGTTCATCGTGGCCTCGTCAGGGCTCACGTTCACCCGCTCCAGATAGGGACGTGCGGCCATCATCACTTCGATTGCGTCGAACCCCAAGGCTCGAGGTATCTCCACGTCTACGATTTTTCTTACTCCCAGCACCGCGTCGTTCAGACTTTCGAGGGCGCTGCTGTGTTCCCCCGCATGCTCGGGGGAGGGAATCATCACCTTGCCCAATTCATAATGCCTGACGCGGGTCTGCTTCGTCATGAATGAGAGGGCCTTCAGTTGGTAGCGTCCGATTTCAGAGTTCAGGAAGCTCGAAATGTAGCCAGCGTGACTGGCTGAATGCGGATGCAGGATGGTGATGTCGGCAGAGACAGCAATCCCACTCTCCCTTACTGAGAAACCAAGGCCCTTCCAGAACGAGATATTGGCAGGAACCATCGCACACGTGCCGACGGAAATCTCGCCTCCGACCTCTGCCACGACAAGCTCGCCTTTGGAGGCCCAGTTGGCCTTAGGCACGTGCTCCACTATTCTCGGCTTCTCTCCCCTCGGCATGACTACGTTCGGCTTGAGGTCGCGCGTTCCGAGAACGAGGACTCCTTTGTCGGCCTTTTCTACCGACTGAGGCTTGCGGATCTTGATGAGCGTGCCCAATTCCACGAACCCCTCTTTTGCGAGAAAGTCACGCATCATTCGGAACTGATACCATGAATAGTCGAACCGATATTCGTCAGCAGGGGATAGGATGATGTTTCTCCTTGAAATGTCGCTGATGAAGTTCACGGCCTTGGGGAACTTCAGAGAGAAGGCTTGGCCCAGTCTCAGGGCTGGCCACAGCGCCTTGTAGAAAGAAAGGAAACGCTCGTTAAGCGACTTTTGGAACTCCTTCAACGTGTCAGGTATAGGGAGGCCCGCAAGGTCATCGGGGCGGAGATGACGGTTGCTCACTCCATAGACGAATCGACGCGTCAGGTTCCTTCCGACTGGCGAACTCAGATAAGCTGCCAGAGTTTCGGGTGACATGTCTCGGGTCATGTCCACTCCCAAGAGGTCCGATGTGACGGCGAGCCCGTCTCTTGTCGGATTGACTGAATACGTGGTGCTGAGTGCATCCCAGAACTCCTTGGCATTAAGGACGGCAGAAGCTATCCCTTGGATGCCAGTCTGAGTCACCACGACGGAGTTAGGTTTGGCATACGTCCTGAAACCCTTCTGGGCAAGAACGCGTGGGATGTGGGGAAAGATTATCCCCGATTCGACGTCTCTCACCGACAACGCGCGTATCGCGCCATCAGGCTCGTATGACTTCTTCACGCTCATGTATCCGTGAACTCTGCCGTAGTAATTCAAGTCGTGGCTGCTTTGTCTCTTCATCTCGTGGGAGACCTTGACGAGATATGGATGGTAGAAGTCAGCATCAAATCGCAGAGGAGAAAGGTCGGCCTGCGAGACGGTCCAGGTTAGTTCCTGTTCTCCCAGCGTGATTCACCGTAGAAGGCCGTGTCGTAATTATGACTCTTGAGCCACTCCTTGAATCGAGATTCAATATAGGGTAGGTCCGTCAAAGGTGACGGCTCGTATTTCTGTCGTTGCAGCTTGTAGCCGACGAAGCGGGCACGACCGAAGAACGTCTCTTCAGGAGCCCTGATGCCAGAATCCTTCTTCTGGAAGATGAGGACGCTCGTCTTTGCTCCTGACCCATAAGGCTCGAAGGCTTTGGCTGGGAGGCTGATTACAGCCCATAGTATCGCTTCTTCCAGAAGCCATTCGCGGAACTTCAGGTATACCTTGTCTTCGCTTCCGCCCCGCCCCCTTGGCATGTTCATATTGCCAAGAACGCCGTCGTCGATTATGATTGCGCACCTTCCTCTGGGTCTTAGAACCCTGAGGCAGAGTTCAAGGAAGAGCGACTGCATGTCCGCTCCCCCCTCCCTGACGGACCCATCGGAGTTCTTAGCGATGGGACTCTCGAATAGGTCCAGCTTTCCTCCGTTCTTCACATTCTTGTCGGCTCCTCGCCCGAATGGTGGATTGGTCATGCACATCTCATAGCCATGCTTGCCAGGATTGTCGAGCGCCGCCTGTGCGAAGATTGGCAACCCGCGAAGGTCGAGGGAGTCCGCACGCTCTATGTTCTTCCAGTTGTTTCCGACGTGGAGGAACATGTTTACCCGGCACAGCTTCACGATGAGGGAATCCGTGTCTATCCCATAGAGGTTGGACCGCGACTTGCTCGCGATGTCAGAGCCGAACTCGTCATAGACCGTGTTGTATGATTCAAGGAGGAATCCGCCCGTCCCGACCGCAGGGTCGATCAGGCGCGTGGAAGGGGTGGGTTCCATCATGTTGACGATAAACCTCACGAGTTCCCTCGGCGTGAAGAAGTCTCCGACTCCCCTCCCGACCATGACCCGGCTGAGGAACCGCTCATAGGCGAGTCCGATTACGTCTCTGCGCGTTCTATACAGTGAGTATTGTTCGAGGTCCTTGAATATGTCGTAGACCGTTGATGCCGAGTTGATGTTGATGCTGTCTGTGCCGTCGAACACGCCTCGTATGTCAGGGATGACTGTGTTCGTGAAGAACGTCTTAACTTCATTGAAGGTCTCCATCGGGTCAGCCTGAGCCAGTCCGATGAACTTGGGGCGCTTACCTTCGTCGTAGAAACGCTTCTCGTCGAGCTGTTTGACCGTCAGGAGTTTCATTATCTCATAGAGACGGAGCTTTGGGTCTCCAATTCCAGCCTCGGTCCTGAGCTTGTCGTTGAAAGCGTCGAACATCTCAGAAAGGTTCTCGGTCCCCGCGAACGTCTTCAGAACTTTGTATGCCTCTTCCTTGTGTAGAGCAAGGTCAGGAAGTTTCTGAAGCCGCTTGTTCGAATCCTCGATTGCTTGGGTCGTATTCTCTCTTAGGTTTCTCAGCACAGACACGAGTTCTTCGGCATCATGTGCCACTTGCTGCCAGCTTGTTATCCCCTTGAACGACCTGATAAGGTCCCAGTAGAACCCGTTTGTGATGAGGGCGTACGGAACACCCATCAGCAGAGAGTAGGACAGTCCTTGCTGATAGTCGCTGTCAGATATCGCGAGTGATGGCCGCTTCGCCTCAGTCACGAGAACGACATTACCGGCGATGTTGAGAATGAAATCAGGGATCGCTGTCGCCGTCCCTGAGGCCAGTTTCAGGGGGAACACGGGCTGTGCTACAATCTCCTCGTCAGAGTAACCGAGGCTCTTGAAAACTTCACGCAGTATTGGGTAGAGTTCCTTTTCTTCAGCGCCCCTCTCTCTAAGCTCCTCGACCTTCCGTTGGAGGGTTGTGTCTCTCATTACTTTCGCGATTTGGGACAATGCTATGCGAGTCAAGAGAGAGCGTTCGCGGCACCCCTCGTCTGACCTTATTTGAAGGCGTCGGCCTCTCTATGCGGGAAACTCAAGAGTGCTCTCGGCCTTATTCTCTATCGGTCCCCTCACTTCGACCTTCTTCCCCTTCACGGATTAGATGATTGCCTATCCAATCAAGCCTCATATCTTACAAGCAAGACTGTCTCCCTTAGCAAATCGCTCAAGGAGTGTTCCATTATCATGCGCAGCAAAGTCTCAGTTCCTCCTGCAAGGTAAGCCTTCCATAGCCCAGGAACGTCTTTTCCGCTAATCTTGTTGTCATGGAAGTAGTCCTCAGGTTCGCTGATCAGCTCGTCCAGCTTTGGCCACTTCAACCCAACCTTTTCCGCCTTGGCTTTCCAAGGACGCATAATATCGACAAAGTCGTTAGGGCCTGCCTCAAGGCCCAACTCTTCCTTTATGACGCTCCGCTCAAAGTTCGCGTTGTAAGCATAGAACGGTCTCGGGAGCTGTCTCAAGATTCCCTTGACCTCACCGTAGAACAAGTCTTTCTCCTTGGTTTTCCGTTGGATGACAACTAATTCATTGCCATGAAAGTAGCCTAGAGTGATGACGTCATGCTCGCTATCTAGATACGGGCGTCCTGTCGTCTCAAAATCAATCAGGCTTCCCTTCTCGAATCCCTAGCGCCAAGGTCATTGTCGACTTGATGTGGTTCTTCGTTTCCTTGAGCCCGCCCAATGCGACTGCTAGGGACGGCGATTCTACTGTATTAGGGTTACCCGACAATCTCGTTCCTCTTCCTCATGGCTGTGTAGGATTGAGTGATGAGTGCATTCCACCTATTCCCTTCCAACCCAAAATCAACTTCGGCCTCCTCCGCAGGTGTCTTTCCGCCGAGCGCCATGTGTGGGCGAATGAAGTTGTAATAGATTCCGTTCCCATCCATGAGCGATTGTGCTGAAGTGTCGCTGTACATCCCGCGCATTGACTTCTCCCTGTCTCTGATGGTGCCGTTCAACCGCTCGACATGCTGATTGCGACCGTGCTTCGTTGCGCCTATTGACCTGATGTTGGTTACCTGCGGCTTGCGATTCCGGTAGAACTCTTTGTTGAATGCGTCATCATAGGAGGTAAGCCCGTCGTGAACGACCGCGAGAGGGGTCGTTCTCGCAATGGCTTTGCCCTCGGCGAAGACAAGCCTAGCATCAGCGACCTCTCTCTTCTTGTGAATCTGACTGGCAAGAAGGAACCTCGTCTCACGATCCATCAGGTTCCATAGCCACGCATAGTGCTCCTCTTTCGCGGGATTGCCCACTTTCATTGGTCTCGTCCGCTTGACCTTCACCATCATCTCGTCCACGTGCCAGACTCCAGAAGCGTTGGGGGCCAGCCTATCGGTGAACTCCTTCATCATTCTCGTGTACTTTCGTATCCACTTCAGCACGGCGACGTGCGAGACATGTACGTCGTAGAACTGGGCGAGGTGGTCTTGGATAGAGTGGAGAGAACAGCCCTTGAAGTAAAAATCTAGGGAGGCGGTAATGACCTGAGGATTCGATTTTACTTTCAGGAAAGCGGAGGGCGGGATGAATCTATGGTGGCAGACCTTGCAGGAGTATCTTTGGCTTTGACCGTGTTTTGTCTTGCGAAGGCCGTCTCTTACGATTTCGGCCGAATTACAACTGGGACAGAGGTTATCATTTGTTGTGTTCTTACCTTCTAGGCTCGGTCTTTCCGGAAAGACTTTGCGCCTAAGGACGAAGAAGTGGATGACGCTATAAACATGCTCACAGACAACATGCCGATGGACAAAGTCAGGACAGGTACATGTCCACCCGTCGGGGCTACCATTCTCGACCACATACTTCCATTCGTGGGTCGTCTGCGACCTGACTTCGTAGGTCCCAAATCCGAGTTTCCTGATCTGGCTCCCTTTCAGTGAAATCACAATTCCACGCGCCCAACGGGAACTTTCGGAAGCCATTACGCTTACCCATTGGTATATTACCACTGGGTATATAATGATTTACCAGTGCTATCATATCATAACGCATATATCATTGAGTAAGGCAGACACGAACGGGGATGGCGAAGGTCACAGTCGAAGCCTGGAAGTGCGAGCGTTGCGACCATGTCTGGATGCCACGGAACAAGGACAAGCCCAAGGTATGCCCCAAATGCAAGTCCCCGTATTGGGACACGCCCCGAAGGAAGGAGGCGAGTCGAGGATGATGATGCACCCTTATGAGGCGGGGACACAGACTCTTGCGACCATGTTCAATCCGCTGTCAAGGCGCAAGGATCGCGTCTACGACCTAGACCTCAAGGAGCAGCGCAGATTGCTGGGGCTGAAGGACTACCTGCCACGCGCGGACAGGGTGATTCATCTTGTGGGGTGCGACCACGTCGTGATTGAAGAGAAGGGCAAGGCGCAACCCATCAAGCACGCCATCGAGCAGCTCCAAAGCACTCTTGAACAGTTGACCCTGACGAATCTGAAATATGCGGTCATAGTGAAAGAGAAGATCCCAAGGGCGGAGGCGGGCTTGTACCGCTGGGACCATCGAGGTCATCTCCTTCTGTCTGCTTTTCCAAGTGGGAAGCCCATTACAGTCGGCGATGGCCTCCCCGTCATGATATTTACGCCGCAGGAAGCGCAGTTCTTCGGGTGGATGTGAACAATGGGCATCTACATTAAGCTCAAGCCACAGGAGTTCCACAGCACAAGAGAGCACGCGCTTGCTCGAATTGCATTTGGCGGGGAGGTCTGGGAAGCATTCGAAGGATGGTTCTACCCCACCAAAGTCGAACTATGGAAGAACGCTTCTCTTACGCAGGTTGGTGGTGTCAGCAAGGGTGGCCTAACGCTTGACCAAATCTCGACGACATCGAAGGTAATGAGCGAGCTACAGGATAGGTTTAGGGGTGAGAACTTGGAGGACTTGCTCGCCTCGGTCATAGTGGTCCAGGGAGTCTGGCGCATAGCAAACCAAAGCATGACCGGCTACATCTCGATTAACAACTCCTACCCTTGGCGCCAGACCTATCTTGACATTGAGGTTGATGGCCATACCCACTCGGATGAAGAGGACTTCGCCGATGTGGTCTTGACAGCTCCAGACATGGGCGAAACTTTCGTCAAAGAGTTTACGAACAAGCTGACCGGGGTGAGTATGGAAGCGGTAAAACTCTCGGCCATATACTTCTTCGAAGGCCCGGTGTCTCGGTCAGAGATATACAAGGCGAAAGTGGTCTATTATCCGTCCCCGACAGAACTAGTAAGGGACATGCTTTCGTCGTACAAGGCAGAGCTGCGGGAAAAGAACGAACAGGGACTACTTTCGAGCCTGATACCTTACAAGGATGAGTTCCTCATATCGGCGATGTTCAAGACACCTGAGTTCCAGACTGACCTCTCAACAATCCTCAGCCAGTCTCAGATCCTCCAAGTGCAGCACCACAGCATCCTGTATGTAGGGAGGAGGAAGGACTCGTTCCGTGATGCCTACACGGTGCTGAGCGAAAAAGCACTGAAGAACGTCGCCAGAAACCTTCCGAGCGCTGGACTGCTCGGGCAGGACATCGCGAGGGCTCTTGGGAGCGAGCAGACCCGAATGGATGAGTGAGCATTTCGATGAGTCGGGCATCGGGGGCTCAGCCTGTCAGGGAACTGTTCTACATCACCCATAAGGATAACCTGCCTTCAATTCTGGAAAACGGGATTCTCTCGCACAACGAGATAAAGAGGCGCGGCATCCCTTTTGCCCGAGTCTATGACGAAGAAATAGTCTCCGCAAGAGGTCAGAAGACAGTGCCAGATGGACGAAGTCTCTGGGATTTCGCCAATCTTTACTTCCAGCCCCGCAACCCGATGATGTACAGGGTAATCGACGAAAGAGGACCGCAGAACATAGTCGTCGTCGGAGTCAGGAAAACTGTCCTCCGGAGGGGTGACATCTACGTGACGAACGGTAATGCAGCTAACAACGCAACTATAATCCATCCAGGCTCGGAATTGAAGAAGTTGGAGCGAAGCCTAATGAAGGGCATCGACATGAAATACTGGAATAGGTTCGATGGCTCGAAGCGTAGGATAATGGCCGAATGCCTGGTTCCGAACGCCATTCCCCCGGACTATATCGAGGAAACATTTGCGCCGACTCATGAGGTCGCGGCTGAACTCAGGTCCAAATTCAGAAATCCCAACGTACATATCATAACCGAGCCCGACATGTTTTTTCAACCGACCCGGGTTTCCAAGCTGACAGACAACCTATCAGTTGTCGACGGAGACATGTTCTTCTCAAGGATGCAGACGCTGACTGTAAGCGTCAATTGCATGGGCGTAATGGGGAAGGGAGTCGCTTCGAGGGCGAAATACCAGTTCCCCGATGTCTATGTGTACTACCAGGACGCTTGCAGGAACAAGTCCCTTAGGCCAGGCAAGCCCGTTCTCTACAAGCGCGAAGAGTCATTCGAGGATGATGTTGCTGATGAGCCTAGCACCATGACGAACCATGTCGGGGAGACGTGGTTCTTGCTCTTCCCTACCAAGGATCGTTGGTGGAACAGTTCAAGCATGAAGTCAATCGAGGAGGGGCTGGCGTGGTTCAGGAAGAACTATCATGACTTGGGTATCAAGTCCCTAGCTCTCCCTGCATTAGGTTGCGGGTTGGGAGGGTTAGACTGGAAGGATGCAGGCCCAGTGTTGTGTCAGAATCTAGCGTTAGACATTCCCGTAGAGATCTATCTCCCGACCGAGAAGCCCATCCCCGACAAGCTAATCGAGAAGGACTTCCTGCTTCCTGGCACGCTTTAGGCCCTTATCTCCCGATAGTTACAACCCGGAATTTGGGAATGTCGAAGAACTCCATCTCCCCAAGAGTTACAAGAACTCTCC
>CAWIJZ010000031.1:0-32807 GCA_963836465.1 uncultured Nitrososphaerota archaeon | reverse complement strand
CCAATCGGCACGGATTGACTACTAAATTCTTACTGACATGCAGCATTCTCTCGATGATATCATTCGTGACCCATGATTGGGTGAGGCACATAGGGTTCCTCAAGCCTCTTCTTTTCGTTCGCTGTAATGGTGATGTCCACTGCGGCAACCAGTTCATCGAGTTGGTTGACTTTGGTGGGTCCCACTATTGGGGATGTGATTTCAGGCTTGTTGAGCATCCAGGCAAGAGCTAGCTGCGCGGGCGTGACTCCTTTCTCCTTGGCGACTTCTTCCAGCCTCTCCACGACATCGAAGTCCTCGTCCCTGAAGTATCTTGTGCGGATGAACTTGTCCTTTTCATATCTCTTCCACTAGGCATTTCTCCTCTTTTGTATTTCCCGCTGAGGAAGCCCCTTCCCAAGGGGCTCCATGGAATCAGGGCTATGCCTTCCTCCTTGCAGAGTGGTATCATTTCCCGCTCTTCCTCCCTATAGGCCAGGTTGTAGTAGTTCTGCATACTGACGAACCTTTCAAGCCCCAGCCTGTCGCTTGTGTACAGGGCCTTTGCGAACTGCCATGCCCACATGCTTGACGCCCCGATGTAGTTGACCGCACCATCACGCTAACAAGCTGAGTAAGCGTGTTGAGGACTTCGACGATGGGTGTATCGTAGTCCCAACGATGGATCTGATAGAGGTCAACATGGTCAGTCCTGAGGTTGCCCAACGACCTCTTGAGATTCTGGCGAACGTGCTTCCTTCCGAGCCCGCGTTCGTTCGGCCCTTCTCCAGTCGGAGAGAAGACCTTCGTGGCGATTACTACGTCATTTCTCCTTCCCTCGAGCCCCTTTCCGACAATCTCCTCAGATTTTCCGTTAGAGTAGACATCCGCGGTGTCGAAGAAGTTTATTACATGGTCAAGAGCCTTGTCTATGATTTTCTTGGCATCCTCGTAGCCTAGCGTCCATTCGAACCTGCCCGCGTATCTGCCTCCATAGCTCATGCAGCCGATGCACAGTCTCGAAACCTTCAGTCCGGTATTGCCCAGCTTGACGTAGTTCATTTCGCCTATTGAGACATGAACTGGGAATTATACATCTTTGCTCACCCCTCCGTAGTGCGCGGCGAGGA
The DNA here is from genome assembly GCA_963836465.1 of uncultured Nitrososphaerota archaeon. GTDB lineage: Archaea > Thermoproteota > Nitrososphaeria > Nitrososphaerales > Gagatemarchaeaceae > CAWIJZ01. The sequence continues at coordinate 31,698 of CAWIJZ010000031.1, read as the reverse complement.
TGGAAGCGCCTGTAGTGGTCGACGACTCTGCCTCCCCTGAAACGCGGCGCCTATACAGCCCCTGCGAGATAGATGATTGTCGTTACCACGGCTGCCATCACAAAAGAATACAGATGGATTCTCGTTGCTTTCCTCATATCCAGATTGTGGGCTTCCTTGTCTGTCACCTTCCCTTTTTCGTTACTGGAACCTGAGAAATCGAATATGCTTCTCGCGGCGAATCCCGCACAGAACTTGAAGTATCCCTGAAGGAACCCCTCTGCACCAAGAAACAGTGGGAAAAAACATACGAGTAAAGACCATGTCGGCAGCGAGAACTGGGCAATCACATACACTAGTACGCCCGCGATGATCAATCCGACAAAACCCGTTGCATATCTCTTTCTTATCTCGTTCTTGCCTATGTTACACACGCCTGGTCTGTAGCTGTCCATCATTCTCATCGGTTCCTGTTCGCGCGGTTGGCTCCAAACTCCGTTATAGAATCAATGTCATCAAGAGCAGACAGGACTGGTTCCGATTCCGCGTCTGATGTGTTGGCAAGATGGTGACTCTTGCTCAGGGCCATATACAGAAGATAGACTCCTATCAGGGATATCCCAAGGGAGTCGAAGATGTTGGGAAAGGCGGGGAAGTAGACCCAACGGTCGAAATACCTCGCGAAGCCGATGGCCCACGCGAAGGCGCAGATGGCGAGGACAAAGGCCAGAGGCTTCTGAATGTATGCAAACTTCATCCAAACCACACCTGGCAAGAATCCGCTTCGTCGTCATGTAGCGCACGCACGCGCGCTAAGTCGTCAGTTGCGCCATCTCTCGAAGGTATCCCCACAATCCTTGCATCTCCATTTCTGTTTGCCATTCTCCTCTTCACTCACCAAAAACGTATTGTCGCTATCGCATATTAATATAACTAATGTTATAATTGAGTATCCGACCAAGAAGAAGCGCTCAGATGGTATACCGAGAAGCTTGGCCTCGAAAAGAGGGAGGAATCCGAGATGGGCCCTGGACAGAAGTGGGTCACTCTGCCGCGATTGAAGCAACGAGAGAAAAGAATTCAACTAGGGCGGACATACCCGACTCCAATGGCAAAGGAAGGGATGCGTTCGTGATACAAGAGAGCCAGTACCGCCCCCTCGGTGCCTCGGGAATAATGGTCTCCCCCTGGGCACTGGGACCAATAGATGGACGCAAGGAAAGGATGACGAGGCCGTTTTCCAGGCCTTTCAGTCTCTTATGGATGCAGGGCTGAACTTCTTTGACTCCGCTGAGGTCTACAGCATGGGGAAATCCGAGCGCCTCCTAGGTGCTTGTCTCAAGCGGGACCCCCGACCGGTGGTGATTGCGAGTAAATTTGCGCCGTACCCCACACGCCTGTTACGCCGTCAGTTCATGAACGCCCTAGATGCCAGTTTGAGCCGCCTGGGCAAGCAGACAATAGATCTGTACTACATCCATTTCCCCTATACTCTGTTGAGTATTGAAACGTTGATGGACCTGATGGCGCAAGCCGTCGCGGCGGGCAAAGTCCGTGCGGTAGGGGTGAGTAACTTCAACGCGAAGCAGATGCGCCGGGCCGCGACTCGCCTCGCGCGTTACCGTATCCCTCTGGCCGCGAACCAAGTCCGGTACAACCTGTTGCATCGCCAGCCAGAATGGAATGGCGTGCTGGCTGCCTGCCGGGAACTCAACGTCGCCCTGGTGGCCTATCGCCCACTGGAGAGAGGACGACTCAGGTCGGACACTGTTCCAGGAGCGACATCTGGCTCACCCTCTCCGACAGGTGGGAAAGGAAAAGTGGCTTCGAAGGAAGAGGTCATCCAAGAGACCCTGCAGACGATTGCACAACAGCGCGGAAAGAGTGTCAGTCAGGTCGCCCTGAACTGGCTCCTGCGCAGAGATACCCACGTGATACCTATCCCGGGCACCACCGACGCGCGTCATGCGATGGAGAATGCCGATACGCTCAAGTGGCAACTCAGCGACGAGGAGTTTGCTGCTATTGACCAGGCCTCTTCCCCCTGAAAACGCTAGTGCGTCAAACTATCGTCCGATGGGCAGGAGCGCGACGGCGACACGGGCGCGTGACGCATCGATTATTGAGGAGTACTAAGGGGAAATGACGGAGCTCCTGGACAGGCTCTGGGATAGGGAACCCGGAATAGTCAACTTGGAAGAGCAGTCCTCTTGGTGAGAGCAACGACTGGGATGATCCTTTTGGTCCGGCTCTGGTACTCAGCGAACCTGGGGTATAGGGTGGCCTGGCGTTGGTAGAGAGCGTCGTGTTCGCTGCCGATGATTTCTTCGGCGTGCACCTCGATTGTATCGTCCCCGACCTCTATCTGGACGTCGGGATGGGCTTTGAGGTTGTCGTACCAGTCCGGGTGGGTATCTGCGCCGCCTCTCGACGCGAACACCAGGTAACGCTCTCCGTCTTTGAGGTACATAACCGGGTTAATGCGAGGTTTGCCACTACGCCTACCAATAGTATGGAGCAGCAGCAACGGCGCCCCCTCAAAGTAACCTCCGACCCTTCCGTGGTTCTTGCGGAACTCGGCGATATTTTGCGCGTTGAAATCACCAGTTCTACTCATGAGCTCGCCTCCCGGCACGTGAAGGGCTGAAGGAGATATGATTTTTGTTTCATCTCTCAATGTCCCCTCTCGGGGATAGTGGCATGGTAAAACTAAGGGTCTTTCCAAAGCTTGGAAAGACTCGTTACGGCAGCGAAGATGATCCAAGGGAGATGAGGCTCAGTTTGCTTTACTTTCCCATTGGAGGAAAAAGGGAGAGCGGCCGGTGGGGATCGCTGTCATACAGGTTCAATTCATCACTGAGTGTTGCGTCCGCTGCCGCACCGAAGTCCACGATGCGGCTTCCAGCTATTGAGCATCAACTCCCTGCCGACGCTGTTCTCCCTGTCGGGCTACTTCCAAAGTGGCCCTAGCACGAGCAGCACTATTCCCACTAGGGATAATCCGACGAAACTCGTTGCGAAACCTCTCGCGGCGAGCAGAATCACCCCTATGGTTGTTATGATGCACCCCATTAACAGGAGCCTTAGCTTCATGGCCTTCGTGTTTTTCACCTCCTTGCCAACGGGAGACCGGGGCTCGTGTCCATATGGGTTCTTTTTACATTCTTCTTCTAGATAGAGACCTGTTGGACTGTTCTCGACGTCTATACTTCCAGTTGGCAAAGTCTCCTTGAAACGGTTTCAATGCTACTCTTGCGTATGACTTGGCAGTAGCTTCAGTGACATAGAAGTGCTCGACGGCAAAGTCAACCAGAATCAAGAAGAAATCTCCCCATGGGCGAACATAGTACATGTCAAGCCTAACAAGTTGTGGTCTATCAAGCTCATCAGGGAGGTAATCGGGGTCGTCTATTTTCTCGAACCCAAGGCTCTGAATGTCCTTGTCGGCTTGATTTACAATTGTGTTGAAGTTCTGTCTTGCGTACTCACGAAGCTCTGCTATTCTCTTCTCACGTTGAGTAGCTGCGGTCACGGTCAGTTTTTTGTTCAACTTTCATGCTTATAGAGATTGGCCGAGAATCTCGCCACAATGCCAGAGCCAGAGATGGTGACTAAGCGCAAGCTCGCAGAGGCCTCCTACTTCCTTGATGAATTGAAGAATGAATTAGAGCCAGACAAATTCAACTACAAGCTCTCGGCCTTCTTGAGCGCAAGTCATAGCGTCATGGACATAATAATTTACGACTTCGTTGAAATGCGGGGAATGGGTATCACGAGGCACGACTGGCTTGACGGCCAACGTTTCGAACTAGTCGCCAAGTCCCACAACGTCCCACAGGAGCTGGAATTCTCTAAGTGGATGAAAGAGAAGAACAGCGCATTATCACGCAAGCCAATTTGAAAGATGCGGAATTTCGTTATGCATAGGGGCTATCCGAACGTAAGTCAGGAAAGGGAATTGGTCTATGTATCTGGATACGGTTCTGGAGACCCAGCATTCAGTGCTGGTGCCACTTCTTACTCAGGAAACATAACCGTCTTTCGACCTGCTTTGTGGGGAACCAGTCTTACAGCGCTCAAAACGAAAACCGTATTCAGGTTAGAGGAAGAGAACTCAAAGGAGGTTTGGGAGGTCTGCCGAGAGCTTTACGAGGAATTGGCGGGAATTGTGGGTGAAGCAGAAAAGCAGTTTTGGGGTAGTGGCACCTGATGTCTGGCAAGAATAGAGGGAGGGGAGCTCCCTCGTTGTTTCAGCTCCATCGCTTTTGAAAAGTGGCAATTCTGTTTAGGAGACTCATCTGATGGAATGCATCTTGCATCTCCGGGAGCTAGTTCCCAGAAAGGAGAACAAGGCCGGGAGCTCCTCGGTAAGGAAAAAGTGCGAAGACTCGGCCAGAATTCTTGCTTATTAGCCTCCTAAAGTATGACGAATTGGTGACCGGCAATCAATGATGCGGGTGGGTTACATAGTATTCGGGATAACCACGACAGCTTCGCTGATACCCACTGCTGCAATTTGGTTCTTGGCCCTAGGATCTTTTTGGTCAAGATAGGACCTTACCCAGATAGGTGAAACCCTAGCAATCAGTCTTCTCTTGATTTTCTATGGGATGGCGTTGTTAGCTACAAAGATATCCGTCGCAGACAGTTGTCTGACAAGTCCGGTGGCTGTTCGGACAAATGAAGTGCTAGGAGTCTCAGAAGAGTGGTCGTCTGCCAAAGTGGTAGGTTCCGTCCGTCCTCTCTCTGAGGGGAAGTATTATCGTTTGTTCTTCTTTCACTAGCAAACACGGAGAGAAGGCATGCTCGTGTAACGGGAAAGGAATTCTCCAGTATCAGGCCGTTCGGCTCACGGACACTTGAGCAACCACTATCAAAGAAGATACTTGATCGGAATGTCCTGAAAGACCCCATTGGGCAGCGACCTTCTTATCGAAATCGGCAGAGAGCCGCTGGCCAGCTCGGCCATCGCCTGCGTTATTGGGTCTCGCGTCGTCTCGTCAAACGGGATGAACGAGGGGGCACCCATTCCCAGTTGCAGAGAGCGCGCGCCAATGATCCTGGCCCTCTCGAAGCGCGTCAACTTCGCGGGTCCGATGGTTATCTCGAAACCTTCCTCTGCAGCTCTCTTTGAGAATCTACGACCTTCCTTAGAAGAACCAACCTTGTCCAACAATAACACGGGGGCACACTCGTCCCGATACCTTCTCAGATAAGTCTTGTGCCTCCACTCATGGTTCGGATAAGGGAGATATACCTGCCAGGAGGGATACAAGGCCAGTAACAAGCGCTTGTCTGTCTCGAGGATCAACTGCACGCTGAAGTTGAAGGGGAAGGGGTCCGTGGAGCTGGCACTCTACAGGCACCTCGCACCCACTACCGTTGACGCTCTTGTCGAAGCATTCCCTCTGGTCGGCAGAGTGATCCTGTTCCCAAGAACTGTATGTATCATCACAGGGATCAGGACGGGCGTGGAGAAACAGAGATACGAGTACACAAGGGGAGACGTGGTATTCCTAGCGGCAAGCGGACTCCTGTGTTTCGTCCTCGGGAACACGAAGAGCGATAGACCGCTCAACCCAGTGGGAAAGCTGGAAAAGGGAGCAGAGCTACTTGAGAAGGCGATGCCCGGCGACGTTCTCGAAATCAGGAAGTCTCAGGATGCCGCGGAACAGACATAGCTAACAAATCCAGACTTTCTTTCTGAATGAAGAGCCATTCTCCTGATTGTCGATTCATGACGAGTTCCCGGCGCAACAACCTATCCGAGCGCGCTGATTGCCTCAACTAGTGCATCAGCAACCTCGTCATTCACTACGACATCCCTGACACCAAGCTTCTGTGCACTTCCTGCGCTAGTATGACCTCACAAGAACCATCTATGATAGACAGTCGATTAGCCTTACAATACGTGGACAAGAATTGGCTCCGAAGATCTCGGAACTGTATCTTTGGTTCAGTTTCTCGAATCACGTAAAGCGGGAGACGAACGAATTTAAATATGCAATTCGAGAGCCAAAAATAATGCTAAGATTTGGCTATAGGTGTGAGATGGAGAGGTACTCTCCAAGCTTTCTGGTTGAATCTGCCATCGAGGCAGAGAACCACGGCTTTGAATTCCTAGGCGTTGCCGATCACTTTCATCCATGGTTCCACCGTGACGGCGCTGCCGCGCAAGCGTGGGTCTATATGGCTTCGGCGGCGGCCCTTACGAAACGAATTCGCCTTGGGACGAGCATAACCACGCCGACCTACAGGTATCATCCCGCGATAGTGGCCCAAACGTTTGCTACTCTGGGTTCCATGTACCCCGGAAGAATACAGCTGGGGGTCGGCACGGGTGAGGCAATGAACGAGGTGCCCCTGGGCTTCGATTGGCCCCCGTATGCCGAAAGATTTGAGCGGCTCGAGGAAGCCGTGAGAATAATCAGGCTTCTGTGGACCAAGGATTTTGTGACTTACAGTGGCAAGTACTACAAGCTGAGAGACGCAAATCTCTACACGAAGCCCAAGATTGCCGTACCCATCTATGTCGCTGGATCGGGTAAGTCCGCCACGTCGCTAGCCGGAAGGGTGGGGGACGGCTTCATATGCGGAAGAGACGCGGGGCTGCTGACTCAACTGCAGGAGGCAGCAACTAAAGCCGGACGCGAAGTCCGCACGATTCGAAAACGTACGGGTATCTCGCTGTCTTACGATGAGGACTACGAAAGTGCCCTTCGCTCGATTGCGCGATGGGCCATACAGGGTACGGACGACCCCGGCCTTTCGAAATTCATGGGTCGCAATCTCTACGACCCTCGAGAGATGGATCGGATTGCACAGGCAGTTGACTTGCGCAAGTATGCGAGCAGATGGCTCATCTGCACCGATCTGGATGACGTGGTAAAGGAGGTCGAGAAGGTTTCTGGAAGCGGTTTCGACGAGATCGAGATTTACAGCGTCAGCCCCGACGAGCGATCATTTCTTACGAAATTCGGAACCAAGTACCTGCCGTACCTTCGCGAGAGGTACTCCGTCGAGTAACCGGGCAGAGTGCCGGCTCGCACCAGGAATGCGGCCATTCTTGGATGCCTTGTGTGTGAGCAGTTCTGCTCTGCGCTCAGGATTGTTCAACCCGTGCCCAGACCCTGGTTCCCGATGGCTTACAGTAGGAACGAGGAAAGATGTCGCCAGACGCGATTAGCGGTGATTTCCTTCGCCTCGGCTCGCTGTCTGTGAATCCAGAGGAAGTCTGTGACCTGTTGCTCGAACCACATTGGGTCTTGGGCTCTCTCGACGAGGGCATCAGAGCCCAGCGTCACGTGCTCGAGGAATCTCTGGAAGTCTGCCGCGTAGCCCGTCCAGGTCCTCTCGGCCTTCACTGTCATTCGGAAGCTCCGCCACGCGGGCGAGCCTTTAAGCATGAGCTCTGGAGCATTCACGTTATGATAAAAGGGCCAGAGTTAGCTTGGAGACCAGACGTAGTGGCCACTAAAACCACCCACCCTTTTGAGAAGCCCCTTTGACTCAAGTGTCACGAGAAGACCTTTCGCCACCGACGCGTTCACACCTAGCGAACGTGAAGCGCCGAAGACGGTAATCGCCTTGAGCGAGGTGAGGTTCTTGAGCAGCTCCTGCTCAGTCATTCTTGGAGGAAGAACCTCATTTCTCTTCTTCTCGGACGTTGGCTTTGATTCCTTGGCCTTCTTCTCCGGAACCTGACCCTGTTGTGTCTCTGTTTGAGATTGATTCTTCTCCATTGCTGCTAGAGGTTTCCTCTTGACCGAACCCATTGCGGAGGTCGGCTCGTTTCCAGTGAAATTAAGTCTTTCTTTCCATTCCCTAGCCTTTCCGAACACTCATGATCGTAATGACCCGCAAAACTTTATCATTTCATCAGGTAACGGCCCTCATGTTGGAGAAGAGGGAGCTGTTTGTGAAAGAGAGCACCGGCCTCTTGAAAAGCGTTTCTCTCTTCGACGCTATCGCCGTCAATGTGAGCTACATGTCAACGGGTGCGGCCCTAGCACTCATAGGTTTCACTGTAATCCTCCTGCCCTCGGTTTCAGGACTCAACCTGGTCTATGCCTCGCTGATCGGATTCCTCCTGTCAATTCCACAGATCATCGTCTACTCCATGATGTCACGAAGGGTCTCCAGGACAGGGGGGAGATTACGTATGGATATCCAGGTCGCTCGGCGGATTTGTGGGGAGCGTCATAACATTCATGGGTGTCACAATGGAGACGATGCCGTACCTTGCCTTGATAGCTCTATCCGCCGTCTTCGCCATCGGCTCGGTTGGACTATCAATGGGAAACGCTGGCCTTGCTGGACTTGCCGCGGCGGGGACGAACCCATGGTCTCAGTTCCTTGTTGCGTCCACCATCTTCGCCGCCCTGATTGGGCTCAATATCGTGAGACCCCGGCTGGGATTCAAGCTGATCTCGGTGCTCATGATCATCGGCTTACTGTCGCTCATCCTGTCCGTAGTAACGCTTCTCGGCGCCGGAAAGGAAGGGAGTCGCGAACTACATCAATTCGTTGAACGTAAAGAACACAACGTACGACTCCCTGGCGTCGTCCTATCACGGGTCTTCCTTTGACTTGGGTGTTACGCTCTCCATTCTCCCGTTCTTCGCGATCTTTGTGTATCCCTGGTTCAACGCCTCGGCGTCGGTGGGTTCGGAGCTCAAGGGAAAGAACACGGTGAGCTGGAACGCTCCGATATCTGCAATCATGGCATTCTTCGTGGTGACAGTCCCTCTAGCGACGATGTACTACGTCGGCGGCTTTGGCCTCACCAATCAGGCGTTGGCAAACTCGGGCCTCGTCTACGACAACTCGTTTAACTTTTGGACTCTTGCCATGGGTGTCGCTCAATCCTCGATCGTCAGACTGCTCATAGGGCTGGGGTGGATTCTCTGGGAGGTGGCCATCCTGGCCTTCGGTATCATAACGATTTCGAGGTATCTGCTCGCCCAGTCCTTCGACAGGTTTCTCCCCTCGATGCTCGCCTACGTCAGCCCAAAGTGGGGCTCTCCTGTCTTCGCGCACCTTCTTGATCTTGTTGTGACCGTAGCCCTGATAGGGCTGGCAGCCTTCGTCTACGGAACGCTCTCCTCCCTCTATGGGGCGGTTCTCGCTTCCATGGTCTTCTTTCTGTTCGTCGGGGTGGCTGCGACTGTCTATGCCATTAAGGGGGAAAAGGGAACTCAGAGAGGAACGCTCGCGGTCGCGGGAGCGGCAATGGCGCTTGTCTTCCTTTATCTGGTCTACCAGTTCCTCGCTGCCCCTAGCGTCTGGGGCGGCAACCCGCTGGCCTATGGCTACATTGTGATTACGCTCGTCGCGGGAATAGTCCTCTACTCGGTGTCAAGAAGCTACCATAAGAAACGGGGGCTCGACCTGGCGATGGTATTCGGCGAAATCCCGCCGGAGTAAGCCCCAGCCGATCAGTGTCGTATGAAGAAGGAACCGATTCATTTTATATGGTGAACTCGCGGTGGTCATGGACGGGTAGAGAATCTGGCTGGCACCGAGGCTGACATGCAGGCCAGGCGAAGAACATTGCTGGTACTGGAGGACGAGACGCGAAGAGTCACCGATGCAGCTCGCGTGTTGGGCGAGGAGTTTCTGGCTCTTTCAAGGGGGGACAAGGTAGGAGTCCAGAACGCCCTGGAGAGGATAAGGAAGGCGGAGGAAGACGTCGTTACCCTGAGGAGAGCTCTCATAAGGGAACTGGCTCAGGTGGGCACCCTTCTCGTGAACAGGGAGGACCTTCTCCGCACGGCCTTCAACGTCGAGGACATCGTAGGACATATCAACGGGACCGCCTTCAGGATGTCGCAACTGCGGAAGTCAATGCTAGGGTCGAAGCAGTACAGGACAACCGTCACCGAGGTGCTGAATCTCCTGATAGAATCCATAACGAAACTGAACGAGTGTGTGCGTGCTCTGTCCATCAATCCCGACCAATCCATCGAAATCGCCACGCAGATCCAGAAGCTTGAAAGCGAGATAGACACCAAGTATAGGGACATGATTGTTGCGATCGTGAAGATCACCCACGGATACCGCGACCTGATCCTGATGAAAGACTTCGTACAGGCAGTAGAGGATGCGTCGGACGCGACGCTTATGGCTGCTGACGCCACCACTGTCGTGGCGCTAGGAGTGTAGACGGTTGGCCCTTCTGGGGGGTCCCGAAGCATGAAGAGAACCATCGCAACGGGTCGGTTGTTCGAAAACAGAATCGTCGTATGGGACATCGAAGCATCGCGAAAGCTGTTCAAGAGCGGCTTCTTCGGAAAGCCTCTGGGCATACCAAAACCGAAGGACGCCACATTCGACGCGCCCCTAATACTCGACCTGATGGAGGGGTACTACCTCGCCAAGAAGAGGAAACTAAAGGTGCTCTCTCCCGAGGGCGATGAGATGTCTGTAGACGAGGTTGGAAGGCTCTGCGCAGAATCGTACCCTGACTTCCTAGAGAGGTTCCTGGTTTACAATCAGCTTCGGGAAGCGGGATTCGTAGTTGCGCCTGGAATCAAGTTCGGCTCAGACTTCGCCGTCTACGAGCACGGCCCTGGCATAGATCATGCGCCATACATCGTCCAGGTCGCAAAGCCGGGCAGCGCCATGACAGCTACCGCCGTCGTCAGGTCGGGGAGGCTGGCCACCACGGTGAGGAAGCAGTTCATAATAGCCGTGGCGGACATCGAAAAGATGGCGGTCGACTTCCTAGCTTATGATTGGTGGAGGGCCTAGGGCGCCGTCACGGAGCCCTGCACAATCTCCGCTACTGCATAGTTTGGTCTGATCATGGTTATCTTGATCCTGACCTGCTGGCATTTTGGAACAAAGATGACGTAGCCCTGTACTCTGGCGACGCCATCGCCACGCTTGCTCGCCTCTGTTATTGACACGTCCAGCTCCTCGTCGAGCTTCACTGGCTTTTCTCTGAAGTGGGAACCCGGGACTCCCTGCCTCTGCGATCTGCCTTCCTCCTGCGCACGCTCACCTTCCGAGGATCCAGGAACTGCGCCTTGCTCGTTCTGAGAAACATCTCCTTCGTCCGTCAAGCCGAGAGTTTTCCTGTCTTCTCACGCCTTCAATACATAATATAAACCTTGGCGGAGAGTGCTTCTAGAAGATGGAGACCATAGGGAAGGATTCCTTCATCCTCGTGTATAGGGATAGGAAGAGAAAGTGGCTCGTCAGAGTATCCGAGACTCCGAAGCTACACACACACCTCGGCATACTCGACTGCGAACAGCTCATCGGGAGGGAGTACGGAACAACGGCAGTCACTTCCTTGAACGACGAGTTGTGGATTCTGAAGCCAACCATAGAGGACATAGTCATGAAGTTTGCCAGAGGAACCCAAATCATCTATCCCAAGGACCTCGCGTCAATCATCTTCAAGTGCGGAGTGCATGCCGGTAGCATCGTCTTCGAAACGGGTACCGGGAGTGGTTGCGCGACGGCCGCGCTTGCTCACGCTGTAATGCCGAGTGGCCGCGTGTACAGTTACGACAAGAATGAGGCATTCCAGAAGATTGCTCGCAGGAACCTTGAAAGGTTCGGGCTGCTTGAATTTGTCACTCTCAGGCAAAAGGATGTCAAGGACGGGATCGAAGACAGCGGACTATTCGACGCAGCGGTACTCGATCTTGGGGATCCCTGGGAGCTTGTGAAGGAAGTGCGCAGATGTCTGAAGCCCTCGGGCGTGATGGCCGCCGTCGCCCCGACAAACAACCAGGTTGAGGCGCTCGTTCAGAAGATGAAGGAAGAGTCCTTCATCTGGATTGACACGATGGAGGTCCTCATCAGGCACATCGAGTCCAGGCCTGGGATAACTAGGCCGTCCAACGCCATGATCGGCCACACTGCCTATCTCATCTTCGGTCGGAAGGGGAGCTGAATGCCTGGGCGACCTCTCGGAAGAGTTTTAATCTGACCCGAACTGGCAACGTGTGAATCATTGACGAGATACGAGACCTACGCTGACATCGCCTTTCTGCTTTATCTGGTACCATTCATTGTAAGCGGAGCTTACGCGATGGTGCTCTGGACACAGACGGGACTCAGCGAGACGATTCCGCAAAGCGCCTATCTTGAGGTAACAGAGAATCCGGACGTCTTCCTGATCGGACTCTTTGCCGTCCTACTAGCCGCCATGCTCGAAGTAGCAGGCAGAGATGCGGGGGGGAGGCGGGCCGAGCTGTTCTCTCTGAGCAAGCGGCTCCAATCGGTCGCGCTCGTCTCCTTCGTGCTTTCTCTTCTGATGGCGTGGTATACCGCTGGATTCTCAGGTAACCTATCAGCATTTGTGCTAACCTTTCTAGCGGGCAGGTACGCGGCTGTATTCCCAGCTCTGCTTGTGTTGTTCAGCTTCATGATTCTGCCCACGTTCACTCTTCAGAGACGGCACGTCAGGAGCTTGGCCGGCGTCATTTCGCTGGTAGCGGTGCCTGCAGCAATGTACGAGATAGGACGGAGGAACATCGGAGCTGGTTACCTCGTTGCAGTCATCCTTCTGGCTCTCGGCATTTTCCTGATTGCGATGCGACGCCCCAGTAAGACAGAACCAGCTTAATGACGAAATGGAGGGATCCACATCCTGGCTCCATCGGTTAGAGCGGCGCAATCTGAGGGGCCCTGTGAATTGACTAGTCAATAGATTCACCAAGATGAGCCGGTCGGAGCACCGCCCAAGATCGCCCTGGCGAGAGCTCTGAAATCCTCCGCAAGAGTGTCTTTCAGAACACGGTTGTATATCACTGCGGCCGGGTGATAGGTCGGGAAGAACCTTCGACCCTGCCTCGTGAGCACCGTCCCATGAACTGCCGAAAGGCCGCCTTCTGGGAAGAAGTCCTTCAGGGCGACGTCGCCCAGAAGGACGACCATCTTGGGGGCGAGCGCCTCGATTTGCCTCCTGAGGTACTGATAGCATGTGTCGAGTTCCTTCCGGTTTGGGCGTCTGTTCGACGGCGGTCGGCACTTCACAGTGTTCGTGATGAAGACACGGTCCCTGTCGATGCCTGCTTCTCGAAGGAATGAATCGAGGTTCCTGCCTGCTTCGCCGACAAACGGCCTACCGTACAGATCCTCATTCCTGCCCGGCGCCTCGCCGACGATCATCACGGCAGCGGTCGGAGGCCCCTCTCCCGGCACGGCGTGCAGCCTTTCTTCCCACAGTGGACACTTCCTGCACCGATTCACCTCTTCAGAGACTAGAGACAGTTCCTTAGCTGCGTCTCTCATACTTAGGACCCTAGCTCAGTTCGATCTTAGACCTCGGGTAGGAGCCCAAGACCTTTAGGAAGACGCTGTTCCTGGTGAGTTCCCCCAAGACGTGGGCGCACTTCTTGTCCTGCGCGTGCCCATCAAAGTCTAGGAAGAAGTAGTACTCCCAAGGGCGTTGCCTTGTGGGGCGTGACTCGATCTTTGTGAGATTGATTCCCTCCTTGGCGAAGGCCTCCAGAGCCAAGTAGAGTGAGCCAGGCGTGTGGGGCACAGAGAAGATGATTGAAGTCTTGCTTTCCTTGGTTCTTTTTGTTTCGTTCTTTGAGATTATCAGGAATCTCGTGTAGTTGCGACCGTAGTCTTCTATCCCTCGGGCCAGGACATGCATCCCATACAGCGAAGCGGCCTTCTCGCTCGCTATCGCGCCGGCGGCACTGTTACCCTGGTCCTTGATCATCTTCACGCTCCCAGCGGTGTCGTAAGTTATCATCGGTTCCGCGCGCAGAGACGCCACGAAGCCCCGGCACTGCGCCAGCGCCTGGGGATGAGAGTAGACGAAGCGAATCTGCTCGAGCCTGGAGGACGGGAGACCGATTAGGCAGTGAATCACGCGCAGAACGATTTCGCCAACAACCTTGACGCTCGAGGTCAACAGCAGGTCGTAGGTCTCCCCGACGCTTCCCTCAATTGAGTTCTCTATGGGAACGACAGCCAAATCAACCGCCCCCACCTCGGTGAGATTGAACACTTCCCTAATCGACCTGGATGGTATAGTCCTGGTATTCTCGCCGAACTGGTTCACGATGGCCTGTTCGCTGTACGCACCGTGTTCGCCCTGGAAACCCACCCGTAGTCGCTTCAAACCAGACAGCCTGCACCCCAGCGGGTGATGAATATACCTTCCGTCGGCCTCCGACTAGCTATTATATCGAGATGCCGAAGTTCTCTTTTCGGGGCGGTAGAGGGCCGAAGTAGTCCTGGCCGCGCTTTCCGTCGTTCCCTTCGTGATGGTGCTATTCTTCGGAATAGGAGGAAGCATACCCGCCGTGGTTCTCCTGGTTACAGGTCTGGTAATGGTTGCAGCGGGGTGCAGTCTAGGCTGGGGACGGAGGCCCTCCAATTCATCGTCTGACAGGCTCTCGCCCTCGCCTTGCTTGGTGTCTTACAGGTTCTTCCGGAGTCTCGTCCTTGCCGTGCTCGAGGTCGTGTGAAGGCGCGGAGAAATTGTGCTCTTCTCTGAGTTCAGGCGACTGCTCAGCGGGAAGGTAGTTAGTCTGGCTCATTAGTAGGATCGCGCGAAGTTCGCGATTACCTTGCCGGGCCCCCCGCAGTAGACGCAGGCACTCACAGGTGACCTCTGCTCCAACGGGATGTTGATTATCTTCGCACCGGTTTCGTCTTTCACTTTTGCTTCGCAGTCCGCCGAGCCGCACCATGGAGCCTGGACCACGCCTCCGTGTTCGCTAATTATGGACTTAAGCGTCTCGTAGGAAGCGGTCTGATGCGTGTTCTTACGCAGGAATTCCGTTGCTCTTCGCAGTAGGTTTTCTTGTATGGTCTTCAGCTCTGAGCGCACCTCTGACTCAATCGAAGAGAGTTTCGTGGAACGTTTCTCGAGAGTGTCGCGGCGCGCCAAGACCGCGTGTCCCTCCTTTAGGTCTCTCGGGCCGAGCTCGATTCTAAGTGGGATGCCCTTCAGCTCCCATTCGTTGAACTTCCTGCCAGGCGTAAGGTGGTCCCTGTCGTCTAGCTTCACCCTCGCCACAGTGTCAGGCGTTCCTGAAGTCGACCTGCCTCCGCCAGGACCTTATCCTTGTTCCCGGCCGGTCATGGGCACTATGATGACCTGGATTGGCGCAAGGGCGGAGGAATCACCAGCCCCCTGTCGTCACTGTGCGTCGCCAACATGACCCCCATCTCGCGGGTGGTGATGGCCCAGGTGTTCTGCCAGACGTACTGTTTCTCGCCCTCCTCGTCGACGAAGACGATTTCAAACGCCTTCGAGAATTTCTGGCCGTCAGAGTGGAAGTCCGGGCCCTGTATCGCCTTCCCGTCAGGAAGCAGGTGCTCGAAGCTGTAGGTCGCCTCTGCACCCGCGAACTTCTCGCGGTCTGTCTTCTTCCCGAGATAGCCGGGGAGGGCGAGGTACTCCTCGGTTATCTTTCTGTAAATCTCCAGAGATTTGGTCCCGCTCAGCCTCGGCTTCCTCCTTGGTCGCGAAGACGGTGTGCCCTTCGTTCCAGAGGAACTCCCTCGAGCGCAGGAAAGGCAGTGGGTGCTTGAACTCCCAGCGGACCACGTTGTTCCATTGGTTGAGGCGAAGCGGAAGGTCCCTCCAGGAACGTATCCACCTGGAGACCACTTCGTACATTATCGCTTCCGAGGTAGGCCTGACTGCCAGCCTCTCGTCGAGCTTCGAGTCGCCGGCTTGGGTGACCCAGGCGACCTCGGGGGAGAACCCCTCGACATGCTCCTGCTCCTTCTTCAGCAGCCTCTCAGGGATGAACAGAGGAAAATAGGTGTTCTGGATGCCGATGCCTTCTGAATTCCGCGTCGGTTGCGCGCTGAAGGTTCTCCCAAACGGCGTAGCCTGAGGGCCTTAGCACGAGGCAACCGGAGACTGGGCTGTAGTCCGCCACCTCCGACTTCAGTATCACTTGGGTGTACCATTCGTCGAAGTCCCCTCTTCTTTGGCGGTCATGCCCAGAGCTTTTCCTTCGGACATGCGTACCCGGCTCGGCGCGAACGATACTTAAG
This sequence comes from uncultured Nitrososphaerota archaeon, assembly GCA_963836465.1. GTDB lineage: Archaea > Thermoproteota > Nitrososphaeria > Nitrososphaerales > Gagatemarchaeaceae > CAWIJZ01. Next base: position 15,729 of record CAWIJZ010000031.1, on the reverse strand, counting down.
TAGATAATGGCAGAGCTCCACTACACCGAACCAACTAGCACCGTGCTGCTGTAGAGCCTTCTTGCCTCCTGATCGACGCTCCTTGGGAGGTCGACCTTCGCCAGAGCTATGGACGTGAGTGACAGGGAAGAGGCCGCAACTCCGAAACAACAAGACCACAGGAAATCCCTGGATCGGAGATAGCAGGTCATCATAGCGCCGAGCAGGATGTCACCCGCGCCGGTGGTGTCAACCACCTTCACCTTCGGAACATCAATCCTCGAGATCCTAGACCCGTCCAAGACGTAGGTCGACTCTCCCCCACGCGTTATCACAGCCTTTCGCACCTTCTTGTGGAAGAGCTTCTCCAATGCTTCCTTCGTGTCCGTCTTCCCTGTTGTCGCCTCAGCTTCTTCCGAGTCCATCTTCACCACGTCTATCGAACCGAGAATGCCATCGTCACTCCAACTCTTGAGTGACGTCTTTCCCAAGGAATCAAAACTGCGAAGAAATCCTTGCGGATCGAGAAAGCAGAAGTCGCAACGAGACCTTATGGCATCGAACACGCCTACTGGAGATATTCATGGGCCAGGGGGCTCACGAGAGCTGCGTTGAAGCGCCCCTCTGGAACCTGCTCTAGAGTTATGTCTTCGCACCTCTCGACCAGATAGAGTGTCCTTTCGCTGCCCCTTATGTCGAGGCGGAAACGGGTCGTCTTCTTCGTCGTGCTCCTGTCCACTGCCCTGAGCTGAAGACCGTTTCGAGAGAGCCAGACCAGCTGCTCCCGGGGGAAATCCGTGCCTATCTTTGTGAGGCAGGTGACATCCAGGCCGAAACGAGAGCAGAGCAACCCAGCGTAGGTGGGGGGGCCACCTATGGAGGTGATGGTCCGCACCGGTAGTTCGATCGTGTCAATGGTAATGAAGCCAGCGATGAGCGCATTCAAGTCAACCTGATCATCGCCTCTCGCCCGCCCTCGTCTTAAGATTTTATCGCTCGGTGCTTCCATTCGTTGGAACCCCAACCTTTTAAGCCAATATGAACACCGCCACGGCGAGCATGACAAAGAAGAGAAAGAGTCGGGGGCGCTCCAAAGGGGGAAAGGGCAGCTCCGTGATGATCCACTGCAGCAATTGTGGTTCTCTCGTTCCTCGAGACAAGGCGAAGAAGGTGACTACCAGAATGAGCCTTGTCGAACCGACGCTTGCACGCGAGTTGAGACAGGCTGGCGCGTATATCGCCGCACCAACCGTGGTGAAGTACTACTGCATATCGTGCAGCGTTCATTATGGCATCGTGAGGGTAAGGGCTCAGTCAGAGAGACGGCTCCACTAGACAGCGATGAGATGGCGCTCGGACATCTCCGTGACTCTGTCACAAAACAGAACCTCTGGTTGTACGTACTGAGGGTTCTGAATACTGGTCCGCGCATCCCGTCAGAGATAATCGAGGCAGTACTCCGTCAGTACGGGTTCCGGTCTGCTATCATTGCGTTCTACACGGTGCTGCACAAGCTTACGCGTGAGGGACTGGTCGAGAAGACGAGCGCTGAATTCAGGTCGAGGTACCGCATCACCGAGCAGGGGCGAGTTGTGCTGGCCGAGGGACTGAAACTGCTCGCTGAAACTGCCAGGATGCTCGGCGAGCAGTCGGACTGAGCGACTGCCTCGTTAGCTCAGTAAGACGGAAACTCTGTAGACTCGCTCTGCGAAAGTGAAGCCTGCGAGAAGTACTACAATAATCAGGCCATAATACAGCAGTCCCACGATAGACGAGATTGCGAGGACAAGGAGTCTTTCGCTTCTCTCACCTACTCCCACTCCCGCCAGACTGTAACCCAGAGAGTCTGCCTTCGCTCGTGTGTAGCTGACAAGTAGACTTAGCGCGAGAGCGAGGAGGATGGTAATTGGCGGTACGATTCCCCCCAGCAGGATTCCCGCGTAAATAGCGAATTCACCTAGCCTGTCCAGCGTGGAGTCGAAGAACGCACCGCGCTTGGTAGTGCGCCCCGTGGCCCTTGCGACCCCGCCGTCAACGACATCGAAGAAACCCGAGACGAGAATCGCCGCTCCCGCAACCGAGACCGGCAAAGGGCCTGACAAGGAATAGGCAACAGCCGCTAGAAGAGCAAAGAGGAGGCCGACAAAGGTCCACGCCGTCGGCGACGGCAGCACCCGGGCCGCAGCCGAACCGATTCTTATCAGAGCGGCATTCAGTTGGCCCCTTAACCTGTCGAGCAACGTCTCGATGCTCGAAATAAGATTCTATTTAAGAAAACCATTCAAAACTCAGCACAGTGCAAGGACCGTTCACCCATAAGAGCCCTCCGTGCCTCGATTAGGTTAAGAAAGGAACTGGCATTAATTAACGACGATCATCCAAAACCTCATATAGACAATCAGAGCACGTAGCGAGAAACATGGGGAAGGTTGACAAGGGCGTCGGATGCTCCGTCCAAGGCTGCTCGACAAAGGCAGAGAGGTCTGTGAGTAGGGACCAGATGGCGGGGAGTAACCTCATGTTAGCGTCTGAGGGACACCGAGTCTATCTTTGCACAGACCATTACAGGGAATGGAAGAAGAACACTAGGAAGCTCAGAGACGCCGACAGGTCAAGGTGGGGTTGACAGCATCTCATGAGAATACTCCAAGAGCATCTTGACTTCATAGAGTACGAGCCCGTCAAGAAGGAAATTGCCGATGCGGAGGAGGCGGAGAAAAAGAAGGTTAGGCTTGAGGAGATCATTGTGGACTTCACTTCCGTGGAGTCTGGCGACGACGAGGAGGTCGCTAGGAAGGCGATAGACGAGGCCAAGGAGTTTCTGAAGCGACTGGGGGTCAAGAGGCTCTTGATCTATCCTTTCGCGCACCTCAGTCAGGACTTGGCCAAGCCGGCCCTAGCGCTCGCCGTTCTGAAAGAGATGGAGAGATACGCCGCGCAGCAAGGTCTGGAGGTACACAGAGCACCGTTCGGATGGAACAAGGCATTCCAAATCAAGGTGAAGGGGCATCCACTCGCGGAGATGTCAAGAACATACTCGAATGTCGCAGTGGAAAAAGCACCGGCCGTGGCAATTACCGCGAGAAAGGGGAGGGAAGAGAGCCACAAGGAGCTACTCTCACGAATGAAGAAGAGCGACTTCGCCGGACTCCCCGAGACTGACCATAGAACGCTTGGAGAGAAACTGGACTTGTTCAGCTTCTACGAGCCGTCCCCCAGCATGCCCTACTGGCACGACAAGGGACTCACACTGAGGAACCTACTAATCGAGACCATCAGAAGGGAACTCAGGAAAAGAGGCTACATTGAGATAAGCACAGCCTTGATGGCCAACGTTAATCTCTGGAAGGTGAGTGGCCACTTCGAACACTACAAGGACAACATGTTCATGACCAAGCTGAAGGATGATGCTGAAGAAGCATTCGGCCTCAAGCCGATGAACTGTCCGTCGACGATCCTCTACTACATGTCGAGGAGATGGAGCTACAGAGAGCTACCACTGCGGATTGCTGACTTCGACCTCTTGTTCAGGAAGGAGCTGAGCGGTGTCGTGACCGGGCTTTTCAGGGTCAAGAGCTTCACGCAGGACGACGCACACATATTCTGCACGGAGGACCAGGTAGAGACAGAACTCGAGAGTCTCATAGACCTTGTGGACTACTTCTATGGAATCTTCAAGCTGAAGTACACACCCAAGATCTCGACGATGCCCGACGAACATCTGGGGACGGAAGAACAGTGGAAAAGTGCCACTGACATGCTGACGAAAGCGGTCAAATCGAAGGGGGTCGAACCACTCATCAAGGAAAAGGAGGGCACATTCTATGGCCCCAAGATAGACGTTGACGTAAAAGATTCGCTTGGGAGGGAATGGCAGTGCGCCACGATTCAGCTGGACTTTCAGCTCCCGCAGCGGTTCGAGCTGAGCTACGCTGGCCAAGACGGGCGCGACCATACGCCTGTGATGATCCACAGGGTCATCTACGGCTCTCTTGAGAGGTTCATCGGGATAGTAATCGAACACTACCAGGGTAGATTCCCCCTCTGGTTGGCTCCCGTCCAGGTTAAAGTCCTCCCCATCTCCGATGAAAACACAGTGTATGCGGAGAGGGTGCTGAGTGACCTCAGAAAGAACGGTCTGAGGGCAGAGATCGACCTCGAAAACGGGACTGTGAACTCGAAGATAAGGAACGCTCAGCTCCAGAAGATACCTTTCATGCTGGTGCTCGGAAACAGGGAGCAGAAGGAAGGAACGGTAGCGGTCAGGAAGAGAGAGGGGGAAGTGAAGTACGGAGTGAAACTGCAGGATTTCCTTGCCGAGGCCAAGTCTGCCATCGAAAGCTTCTCCTGAACAGAACCGATTAGAACGATTCAGCTCAAGACCAGAACAGGTCCAGAGTCGTCCCGCCCATTATCTCGTCGAAGTTGAAGCCCAACCCGTCCAGGATCTGGTCGAACATCGACCTCGCGTACTCTAGGTACTTGTCGGCATCGATTTCCTCGGGCCGGGCCAGCATCGTTGGCTTCACATAGGGTGGGTTCTTGGTCTTTACGTAGGAGATTATGTCTCCCGCCTTTATCTCTCGCCCCTTGTCGTGGAGGAGCTGGGCAGCCCTGACATGCTGGGGGATAGTCTCCGAGAACCCTGAGAGTGCCTTTCCAATCATCACATTGAAGGAAAGGTCCTGGATCGGTACTTCCTTCCTTCGCAGTTTTGCGACGGCGCCCGTGAGGAGCTCCTTGATGCTGGTTCGGGCCCGCTCGAAGTCCTGAGGACCGTAGACCTTTCCCAGGATTTCAAGGGAATCATAGAAAGTCTTCTTCAGGAACTCGGGCGTTTGACTCTTCTTTCCTGTCAGTCCCTTGATATCTGGAGTACCGTCACTCAGAACGCCAAAGTAGTTCTTCTTCCTTTCGCTGAAAGCGACGTATCTGTAGGTCTTGTCAAGGTCAAGCTCGACACCCAGCTCCTTCTCCGCCCAGTCTGAGACGGTCCTGATCTGTTCCTTCGTTGGGTTCTCGAGAAAGAGCGAATCTGTGTCTGAATAGATGACAGTCATTCCGAGCGTCTTACACTTGTCTATCGTCTTGGTGATGGCGTAGCGACCCAGAGCAGCCGTCGCCTCCGCGACCGGAAGGCAGTAGAGCGCGAAGGTCTCGAACCCCATCACACCGTAGCCGGCGTTGAGGATCACCTTCAGGCCCTGGGAGACAACGTTGTAGAGCTCCCTTTCGTCGCTGCTCAGCTTTGGGTCCTTCGCGAGATGCTTGTAGTGGCTCACCCTGAGGTCGCTCAGGGAGCCGATGACGAGACTTGTCAGCCCCCTTCTTTTTCTGCAGACCCAGTGCGTCGTGTCAGGGACCATGTTTGACCTGCACTCCTCGTGAGGGCAGTTCACAGTCTCGTAAGAGAGGTTGTAGACCTTGATGAGGCTGGGGTAGAGGCTGGCGAAGTCGAGGACTGAGACCCCGAAGTGGACGCCCGGCTTGGGCTCGATCACCAGACCGCCTTTGTACTTCTTGCCCTTGATTATCGCCTCGGAGGAGGCGCCGCCCTTCTGGGCGAGCTCGTCCGGCCGCGGGATGATCGCTCCAATTCTTCGGTGCTCGTAGAAGAGCATGCTCCTGTATCCAGTTCGAGACCCCCAGCCTCGCCACGTCGTTCATGGGCATCTTGGCGATCCTGCGAGATAACGAGCAGGATCTTCATCAGGAGCGAGGAGTTCGGCTCGTGAGCTCGTAGGTGAGCTGAGCGTCGTTGAGGCAGTAGTTCGCAAGCTCGAGGAGAGGCAGCGTCAGCTATATTCCCGTCGAACTCCATTTCGACTTGCTCAGGAGTGCCTCCGAGATCCCGTTCAGAGTGTGCTCCGTATACCTGTTGCTGTAGACGTACACCTGGATCGAGCGGTTGTTGAAGAACCTGTAGAGGTCGATGTGGACCCCGTGCTTCAGCGAGGCCTCCTGCCTCTGGAGCTGGATCGGTATCTCGTCCTCCTCTATCCCAACCTTCTCTGCCCTGTGCTTGATGTATCTGAGGTCGAAGTCGTCGCCGTTGAAGGTGATGAGCACGGGATACTCCATCAGCTTTCTGAAGACGGCGCGGAGAAGCGAGGCCTCGTCAGCAAACAATTCATATTCGTAAGCAAGACTGTTCCCTGAGAAGGATGCGCCTCCATCGTTCTTGGATAGCAGACACACGATTTTCTCGGAACTATTACACATCGAGACAGCGAGTATCTCTCGGTCTGCCTTTTCTGGATCAGGAATGCGGTTCTCTTCGTTCGCGACCTCAATGTCTAGTGCGATCCTCTTAAAGTTACAGAGCGGTTGCCCCAGCAGCTCCGCCCAGCGCCTGATGTACTCGATCGACTCCTCCTCGTTCCTAGAAGCGATTTCGGAAAGAGAGCGTGAAACGACCTCGGGAACTTCCTTGTCGATTGAGACGATCTGGCCTCCCTTCACGCTGTAGTATGTTCCCATCTTGAGACCCTTGTCGTAGATGAAGTTCTCGTAGTACTTGATATCCGCCTCCCAGGCCTCGATCATGTCGCGAATGCTGTTGGAACCACCTCCTATCGCGAGAGGGTCTGTCGCGACTATCTTTCTGACATCCACCCTCGAATCTGTGAGCAGGTCAAGTCGGCTTTCCTCTCGGATCTCGATTACGTCCTTTCGCGCCCTCACACCCCCGAGCTCGTTCGCGGGGAGCTTGGTGTAGCAGTATGGTTTGTGGCCTGTGTTGTCATACCAGAGTCTTATGACGTCGTTCTTGGGGTCATAGAACTTGAGGATCGCCACTCTCTTGTCGCCGTCATAGGTCGCCGAGACCAGGAGCCCCTCCTCTAGGTCGTTAACAGGTCCTGTCAGCTCAGAGAGTTTCCCCGAAGTGTTCGGAGCGTCCGCCACGGTAGCCTGCATCGCTTTGCCCTGATGGAAGAAACGGAGGCTATATCCTTTCCCGTGAGAACTTATATGGACTAGTTTTGCGCTTGGGACGTCTTGGAGAAAGAGCCGGGCAGACTCGGCAAAGCAACTCCCGCCCTATTCCTAGTGGCGACAGCGGTCTGGGCCGCACTTACTGTTGCGAGCAGTCAGCTTGTGCTCGTCCTGCCGGCCCTCGTGTGCGCGCTGAGCGCAGCAGCATTTCTGCTCGCTTCGGCGAAATTCATCAGAAGACCTTTGGGCGTCGCAAGCTCACTCTTTGGCCTGGGCATCGCTCTGTTTCAGGTGTATCTCGCGATATCTCTGGTCGGAACTCAGCTAGCTGCACTCGCTCTGTACTCGCTCGCCATATTCGCCGTGATCGTCATTCTCCAACTGGTTCTCCTCTATGCGACCTTGAAGAAGGGTCCGGCTTGATCTCAGAGTTTAGACTTCGAGGAACGGCTCGGTGCGCGAGTGCACCCGTCTGAGAAAGTAAGCTGTGTACGCTCCGATCACGAGTAGGGAGGAGAACATCTTGGTGGCGAATACTAGATTCCAAGGTATGGTGGACGGACCGGTCGAGGGACTCGTGATGACATTTGGATTCAGCTGACCGATCAGGACTTGCGCGCTGTATATCGCACCCCAGAGCATGAAATTGAACAGGACCTCGTAAGCAGATGCAAAGGCCACGACGATGGCAAAGAGCTGGATTATCGACAACTTCAGGCGGGACCACTTGGCTATCCTCGGCTCCCAGACTCTCAGTGTAGAGTAGAAGAAGGTCACCGACGCGATGCTCAGGTAGGTGACAGGCTTCGCCAGGAATGGGAAGGGGAACTCGACGTTTACGAACGTTGCGCCTATGTCGATGACACCTCCCGAGGAAAGAATTGTGCTTACAATGCCGTAGGCCAGCACCGCTAGAATGGTCAAACCGGAAATCCAGGAGACGATATTGTACATCAGGATCGTCTTCTTCTCCGACCTGCGGAGCTCTGCCATCTCTTCCATGGGCGATCCTGGCCAGTAGGTGCGTTGCGAACTTTTAAGTCTTGGCCTGTCATCGTTTCTCAGCAAAGTCCGGGATTTCGCGTGATGCGAGAAAGATCAGGAAGGCAACCAGAGGCAGCTCTGCGTAGGACCAGAAAAGGTCGTTTGGGAGTACGAATATCACCATGGCAGCGAAGAACGAGGACCGGAGAAGGAAGCTACGAAATCCTCTCGCCCCTGCTAGAAATAGAGGTAGCAGAAGCAGAACCAACGCAATCCTGAACAGAGCTGGTATCGCAACGTGAAAGAGGGAGATGAGATCTCATCAAGCGAGAAGTTGACGTTGTACCCCAGAGCGGTAGATTTCGACAGGAGGGAGAGAGCGGGCCGTGAGAACTGGAACACGAGCGTGCTGTAGAAGAAACTGCCGGGGCTCCAAACCAGAAATGGGGTTATGAATACAGCTGCGGTCAGGATCATTACCAGGAGCGAAGTCTTCCGACCCGATCTGATGTACCAGTAGGCGATGAAGGGAAAAACGAGCCAAGCCAGTTGGTTGGTGGCCATGGCAACCCCGAGTGAGACCGAACCCGCTGTGGTTCTCCCGCTCTTCTCGAGTGCGGCAAAGACCGAGAAGAGAAGCGCCGCAACGACAAGGTCGTTCACATAGATGGTCGATAGAACAATGGTGAAGGGAATCAGCAGGTAGACGACTGAGGCGAGGAAGCTCCATTTGCCGCCTTGAAGAAATAGCAGCAGACCAATGACGACGTCGGCGAAGATGAAGCCAAGACGTATGTCGCCGATGAGATAGAACGGCACCAAGTAGAGGAGCGTAAGTGGAAGGTACGCGAAAACACCTGCCGCCCCCGGTGTCTCTAGGGAGCTCGGAACGGCCGTGAAAGTGTGGTTGTAGGGGTTGGTTCCAGCGAGTAGCACCTGTGCGGCCTCCCTGTCGAAGTAGAACACATCAGTCATGGGCGGCAGGAGGAGTATCATGACAACCCGAACGACGACGGCAGCAGAGATTGCGACTCCGATTGGAACCCACCTCCTCGAGCTTAGCCATCCGCCGGCGACCGAGCCTGCCACGGTCACGCACTCACTAGCATGACCTCTGCTGAAGCCAACAGATATAACCGCTTCTTGTGACCAGAGTCTTCTTCCATCCGGTCAAATTCCTTAAATGGCGTCTGTGGAGGGACTCTTCGGATTGAATCTCGAAACGAAGCTGGAGCTCGTCAGTAGACCACCAACAGAGGAGGTGGTCACGGAGGAGGAGCTCGTCGAGTTGCTTTCACGTGAAGAGCGACCCAGGCACTATATCGGACTGGAGATCCCAGGTCCTCTGCACCTTGGCAGCCTGATCCTCACAGGCTTCAAGATCAACGATTTCATCAAGGCGGGGTTCAGCTGCAGGGTATTCCTCGCCGATTGGCACAGCTTCATCAACGGCAAGTTCGGGGGCGACTGGGAGAAGATACAGCGAATCGCAAGGGAGTACTACGCCGACGCGTACAGCTTCTTTTGTCCGGGCGTCGAGATAGAGTACGGAAGCGAGCTCTACGCCGGCAATGATGATTACTGGAGGAACCTAGTCAGACTTTGCAAGCAGGTGACACTGGCCAGAGACACCAGGTGCCTGACGATATTGGGCAGGACGACCAAGGACAAGCTCGACATGGCCCAGTACTTCTATCCTCCAATGCAGGCCAATGACATCCATGCGATGAACCTAGACATCGTTCATAGCGGCATCGACCAGAGGAAGGTTCACATGCTCGCCAGAGAGATATTTCCCGCCCTGGGCTGGAAGAGACCCGTCGCGGTGCACCACCACCTTCTGGGTGGCCTCGGAGAGCCAACTCGGCAAGGGATGGACGAGAATGAGAATCTCGACACCGTGATATCCAGCAAGATGAGCAAGTCGAAGCCCGAGACAGCGATCTTCATACACGACAGCGAGGAGGACATCAGGCGAAAGATGTCGAAGGCTTGGTGCCCCGAGAAGACCGTCACCGGGAACCCGGTCATTGACTACGCCAGAGAGGTAGTTTTTCATGAAAGTGCCGCCATCACCGTTGAGAGACCCGCGAAGTACGGGGGAGACGTCACCTATGAAAGCTACGCGGCTCTCGAACGCGAGTTTTCAGCAGGGAAGCTGCACCCCAGCGACCTCAAGAGCGCGGTGGCAAAGGAAATCAACAGGATAGTCGCTCCTGTGAGATCACACTTCCACGGCGCTCGAATCATCGACGAGGTATCCGTGACGTGAGTGATACAGTTTGAACTTCATACCCATCAACAGACCGTTTCTCGGCGAGGAGGAGAGAAAGGCGGTCGACGAGGTCCTTTCGAGCGGACTGCTGACGGATTCGAGTCTAGAGGGCGGGAAGTGGGTCAGGAACTTTGAGTCGAAAGTGGGGACGCTCCTCGGAGTCAAACACGTGATAGCTGTTAACTCAGGGACCGCAGCGCTCCATTCGACCCTCTTGGCGTGCGGCATCAAGAACGGCGACGAGGTAATCATACCTTCGTTCACGTTCGTCGCAACTGCGAACGTCGTCTTGGCCTGCGGCGCGAAGCCAGTCTTCGTCGATACGAAGGCAGACTATAACATTGATCCGGCAGAGGTCGCAAAGAAGATTACGAAGAAAACAAAAGCGATACTGCCCGTCCACGTCTATGGCTATCCAGCGGACCTCGACGAACTGAAGGAAATCGCTGAGGGGCACAACCTCCCCCTGATCGAGGACGCGGCAGAATCGCTCGGCGCCGAGTACAAGGGGAAGCAAACAGGCAGCACAACCACGGCGGGGTGCTTCAGCCTCTACGCGACGAAGGTGATTACTTCGGGGGAGGGGGGCGCCGTCTCAACAACCGACGAGGAACTTGCGCGCAAGCTGAGAATGGTGAGGAACCACGGGATGGTCAAGGGATATGATACGCGCGTGCTTGGGCTCAACTTGAGGCTCCCAGAGGTTCAGGCTGCAATCGCGTCAGTACAGATGGACAGACTGCCGTCGTTCTTGCAGGCCAGGAGAAGGAACGCCGCCTCACTCGCCGACCAGACGCGCGACCTTGGGGGCATAGAAATGACACAGAAGGCGCGCGACAGGAATCACGTGTGGTACCTGTTTACTGTCAATGTGAAGGAGAGGCGGGACGAGGTGATGGCCAGGATGAGGCAGGCGGGGGTTGGGGCTTCGGTCTACTGGGAAAAGCCCGTTCACAAGACACCATACTACATCAGTCTGGGGTTCTCGAAGACGAAGCTACCCAACACGGAGAAGGCCGCAAAGATGGTGCTCTCCCTCCCCGTGCACCCGGGCGTGAGTCCGGAGCAAATCGATTACATCGCAGCAAGGCTGAAGGACACCCTGCGAGACCTCCTGTGATAAAGAAGAAATCGAGAGGCGAAGGAATGGAGAGACAGTGTGACGGAATTGCCCCAGGCGCTCTTCTGCTCGGGCTTCTTGTCCGAGTCAACTGTTGAAGGGCTAGCGGCGGCAGGTGTTGAGGGAACCTCGGGAATGGGCTCTGGCGCGGGTGTGGTCGCCATGGTCCATCCAATCCAAGCCAAGATTCCCAACAGTACCACGACACCCAAGAAGGCCGTTATCTGGAGAATGATCAGTGGGAACCAGTAAAGAATCAGGGCATAGACCATTATTGCAACAATGCTTCCGACTAATATAACGCCGCCTAGCGCTTTGTCGTTGGCCAATTCGGTTCTTTCTAGGTTTCAACGGGGCGCATTTAACGTTTGTTGTCGAGTACGCCCGGAGCGAAATCCTTGGACACCGAGGCCTGTCGGCCTTCCCCCACGGAACGCAAGACAAAAATACACCTGACCGAGACGAACCTTCAGATGTCTGGTCAACAAGAACAAACGAAAATCTTTCCGGGCGCAGTATACGAGTGTGTGCGGTGCGGCACAAAGGCCACCCAAGAGGACTGAACAGCCTCCCCGAAGTGAAGTGTATATGCGGTTACAGGGTCTTCCGCAAGGTCAGGCCCACGGTCGTCAAGCAGATTAAGGCGGTCTAACCAACCAACTCTTCTCATGTTTCTCTCTCCCTGCCACAGGTAACAAGATATAGCCTTCAGTAGCCTGCAATGACTTGAATGAGTTTCGAAGAGCTGATGAACCTCGCCACGAGGAAGGGGTTCTTCCTCAGGTCCTCAGGTTCCTATTCAAGCACCCCAGCGGGGTTCTGGGACTACGGTCCTTTGGGTGTGGCCTTCAAGAACAGGTTCATTGAGCTCTGGAGGCGACTGCTCGTACAGAAAGACTGAGATGATCGAAATAGACGGGGCACAGATCCTTCCCAAGGCGTCTTCGAAGCGTCCGGGCATCTGGCGAGCTTTTCAGACCCCGTCGTTGAGTGCCCGAAGTGCGGTTCGATCTTCCGAGACCGGACAAGTTAATCGAAGATGACCGGGAAACAGTTCCAGAGAACCTGGCGACGCGGAGTACGACAGATGCTTGATGGCGAGGACGCCGTATGGTGCCGAAAGTGTCGAAACCCGCTCATCAGGCACGAAACGTTCAACATGATGTTCAGGGTAGGGATTGGAGCCCTGCCGGGAAGAGGCGTACCTCAGGCCCGAGACTTGTCAGGGCATCTTCGTGGATTTTCCGCTGCTCTTCAAGACGCAGCGCGTGAGGCTTCCTGTGGGCTTTGCGCAGGTAGGAAAGAGTTTCAGGAACGAGATTGCGCCGAGGCAGGGTCTCCTCCAGGCTAAGCGAGTTCAACCAAGCCGAAATTGAGGTCTTCTTCGACCCGGAGACGGTGGATTCTGTGCCAAAATTCAGCGAGGTCTTTGACCAGGAACTTAGCATGGCTACCTCCGACAGAGCATCTGCCCGAATCAAGGTCTCTGAGGCCATCGCCAGAGGACTAGTACCCAACAGACTGGTGGGCGATCATCTTCACCTGATTGAGAGCTTCTACATTTCTGCCGGATTTAATGTTCTCCCAGATTCGGCTACGAAAACTCAGCGATGAGGAGAAGGCGTTCTATTCCTCGGTCGCCTACGACCTCGAAGTGATTACCTCGGTTGGGTGGCTCGAGTTGGTGGTTTGCAACTACAGGTCAGACCACGACCTCACAAGGCACCAGGAGGTCAGTGGGACTGACTTCCATGTCAATGACAACGGAAGAAAGTCCTCCCCCAGGTCTTCGAGCTTTCAATGGGTGTGGACAGGAGTCTACGCACTTCTCGAGAAGGCGTACAGAAAGGAGGATGGGAGGTCTTACCTTGCTCTGAAGCCATACATTGCACCCCTTCAGGTGTGCGTCTTTCCCCTAGTGACCAAGGATGGACTTACAGAGGAGGAACAGCACTGTATAGGGTCCTGAGGAACCGGTTCGAGACATCGTATGATGAGAGTGGTTCGATAGGACGCAGGTACGCGCGTGCCACGAGGCAGGAGTTCCCTTCTGCATTACAATCGATCATCAATCCCTCGCAGACAGGACCGTCACTCTCAGAGACAGAGACTCTAAGAAGCAGGAGCGCGTCAGTGGAGCCGAACTTGTCGATCGGCTCGACGTCCTCACATCCCTGCCTCAATGAGAGAATGAATGCTACTACGAAGGCGGTCGCCGCGCCAGCGAGGGTGGCGAGAAGGTTCACTATGTTGTTGTCAACGAATGGGAGACCGGACAGGACTCTGGTTGGCTTGTCGCAGTGGGTGTGGTTCTCCGATTCTTTACCACACACGGTGCACACTCCTTTTCTCTGAACCGTCGCGCCGAGGACACTGTCCGCTAACGAGCCCACCAGTCCTGAGATCAGTGCAATTGGTATTATCAACAACCCCCGTCCGAAATGTGAAGCAAGAATGCCAAGACGCCAATGACCGCGGGTGCTATCGCGGCACCGACGAATCCGAGAGGAGAGACACCCCCAGAGGTTCCGGGAGCCACCCCTTTTCCAGGACGTGTAATGAGTCTAGGCTGAAGTCTACTCATGTAGCCCGATCTTCTGTGGCGACGGTGTCCGACGCGGCGGTTGTCATGGCACCCAGAAACGGGAAGGCGAGTGCTGCCCCGTTTGAAAACAGCACCGCGATGCTGAACATGGCGGCAGCACCTCCGTTCGCCAAAATGTTGGGCCAATTGCGCGCACCTCCCTTCTCCTGGGCTGAACCCAAGCTCTTCTTGTAGTCATATTTGTAAAACGTGAAGCCCACACCCAGAATGAAGAACGTAGCCACCACGATGAACCAGCTCCAGCCACCGCCGAGGAGAATGGCGTAGCCTACGGCCACGGTTGCCAGGAAACCGCCCTTGTCCAAGGCCCCGGCCGCGATGGCCACCATGGCGAACACTATTACCACGGCTAGCATAATCAGTGCTGTGATTAGGTCTGTCGAGGTCCGTGTCCTCTGGCCCGTCGAGACTGAGGAGTTAGAAAAAGGTATCTGATCATGGTATCACCAAACGATAAGCCAGTTTTGTTAGGTAGGATGCAGATTCGGCTAGAAAGCAACCTAGAGAGGGTCGGGGCGAGGCTCCTCGCGTCGGTCGGGAACTATCGTTCAATCGAGCGGTTCGTCAGCCGGTATGGAAGGGCGACCAGTCTGACGACAGTGCTTTTCCATCTCGCCCGATATCTGAAATGGCTAAGGGAAGAGAAGGGCGTCTCTGACGCCGGAGCTGATAACTGACAATCTGCGCTGTGTCTTCGAGTCTCAGGCCACGGACGTTCAGAGGAAGCGCAGGCATCTTGACTGGCTGGACGAGTTTGTGAATAAGGTCATGAGTGAGCGAGGGCTAATGATTCCTCCAGAGCCATAACCGCCAGTCTGGTCGGACAATTCTACGCTCGGAACGATTCGGCCCTCTTCGGATTATTCGCCGTCTCAAGCCACAAGGTAAGGCCGCCTCCCCTGGCTCTTAGCGCCGAGGACATAAGGAGGGTTTTGAAGGCGCTACCTCTCGCTCAACGCACTCCCCTTGTCTTGGCTTGGCAGAGCGGGCTAGAGGTCAACCGGGTACTCGGCTTGAGCTGGGGAGGATGTCAAAGGGATCGACTCCGGCCGATCTCCTTTGAAGCTCCAGTTTCACGGTAGGAAGAGACACCGCAAGCCATACCATACCTACATCGGACGCGACAGCGTGATAGCTCTGAAGGTGTGGCGCGAGAAGTGGAGAGATATTCAGGGGGAAGAGGCTCGGCCTACGGGATCTGGTCTTCATGGGAAAGGGCGGGCCTATGTGCATGGAATGGATCAACGATTCAATGCGGAAACAGCGCTAAGGCTGGCAAAGGGCGGACTGGTGGAGAACAGCGACGCCGGTTCATGGCACTCCCATTACCTCCGGCACAGTTTCGAGACGGAGGCGGCCCATGCGGGGGTCCCAAAGGAGGTTGGGGGCTATTTCGAAGGGCATGTCTCGGATATTTCATGGATATCCAATCACAGTGACCAGCTCCATGAGGGAGGTCAGTCAAAGAGTATCTGAAGATGGAGCCCTATGTCAGCTTGGAGCCTGACAAGATAACGATAAATAATCAAGAGGGTTGAGACGGTCGAGGCGCTACTTGAAGACTTAAAGAAAGAGCTCGGCGTATCTCAATCACTCCTGGTTCATTTCCTCAATCAAGAGCCTGACTTTTCCCTCTCTTTAGCATTCACTCTCGCTCTCTGATCCATTATTTTTTGCAGGGGATTGGCCTCTTCGGTCATGGTTGGTTGGCCTCCTTTCCTGATTCAATTGATTCAATTGATGCAATAATCGGCCCCGCAGAGCATAACTGACTGACTGAATGACCCTCTGGCAGACCGTTTTTTGAATCAATTGCGTCAAAACAATCTA
>CAWIJZ010000030.1:0-90909 GCA_963836465.1 uncultured Nitrososphaerota archaeon | reverse complement strand
GCATCCACGTAGTTGAGTGTTGTACGGTAACTTTGATGATATATCGAGATTCTGATGCTAAAGGGACGAAGAACGATATTAGTGCTCAGCACGTCACGTGCAGGATGGCATTTGTTTCCGCGAGGATTTTCCCTCAACTCCTCGATGGCTTCTACTGTCGGCAGGATGACCAAGTTGATCTTGCGGCGTCGAGCTTCGCTCTTCACCTCTTCCATGACTGGCAACGCCCCTGTCCCGGTACCGATTACCAGCCGGCGGCACTTTTTCCAGGGTATCTTCTCCTTGATGGATAACGGCGTGTGTCCAAAGGCGTCACGGAATTTCTTGGATGGTTTTTTCTTACGCTTGAGGACCTGCCCGTGATCGATCACGATGTCGTGCTCGTAGGTGATCCCGTCAATGCGGATGGAGCCAAACGAAAACGCTTCGAAGCGCATTACTACACTTCCCACCGGTATTTGCTTTGGGCGAATCTTTGCTATAAAGACGGTGAGCCGCAGAAGATAGGACAGCGGGACTACGTGATACCGAAGAACCGCCCTTGACCCGTTGACCCATGAATCTTTCAGAGATGTGAACTTGTCGACTCATCGTCGTCCCTGTTAACCGTCGGCTCATCGGAGTCATCCCGTAGATCCTGTACTTGTTGAAATACAGGAAGTCCCCGAATACTCAATCGGCACTGTGACATTCGATCCGGTTACGCTTACGATTCCCGATGTGGGGGTGAAGAAGCCTGCGGACGGGCTTACTCTGTAGTGATACGTCCCGTTAGCGAGAAGAAACTTATTTCGGTGAGACTCATGTTTGTTGTGCCAAAGAGGCTGAAATTATCGAGAGGTAGCTTCGTGTTGGGTGGCTGGACCTTGGTGACATTTCCGATAGTTACCGACCAGGGCACGCCCCAGAACGGGGGAGAACACGCGCCTATCTGCTGAAATGTTACCTCGTACCTTGCTTCCGGCGAGGTCGTTTTCGATCGGTTTGTAGACAGCGAGTTGGAGACTGTAGACATGTACCCGACGGTGACGCGAGCAGAAATACGCCTACTGCGCCAATGACTATCACTATGACCGCGGCCAAGGCAATGATGGCGTTTGCGATGGCCGTTCTTTGGCGTCTCGGCTGCGTATATGTTTGGACGAGCAATGATTGCGTCATTACCACCTTTGTCTGGATGGCTCACTTAACCCCTGCCTGTTCACGCTAAGGGGCTCAGGTCCTCACAAAGTTCGGCATGTCACTGGGAAGTTCAAAAGACAACTCCACGAGCCCAGCCACCCGTCCCCTTTTTTTCCAGTGACACTGATACACCAGCTTCTTGGCCCCTCCCCTCTCAGTCGTATACACGTTTGGCCTGCCCGAGGCCATTACCTTCTTGAGCTTCTTCTGGGCTTCTGGCGGATGGCAGTCCATCAAGTTCTTTCCGACGAGGTCTTTGCCTCCCTCCTTTGAGTTCACTTCTGCGGCCTTGTCATTCATGTACAGGATCGTGTAGTTCTTGTCGCAAATTGTCACCGCACAGGGCAATTGTTCGAACCATTCGAGATGACCTACGCTAGCCATCTGCTTAGCTCGCGTTCCCATCGAATCGGCTTAAGGCTTTCTTGATTATTAGGTCTGTAGCCAAATCGGGAGGGGCGGCTTCTCGTTCATATTCCCGGACCCAATGGTAGTCATTGAGCATATCATAGATGCATCCCAGTCTACAAGTTTCTTCTGTATCTGAGCGAGCATGGGCCTCGGGCATGCCGCCTCTACCGAGCATCGATGACTAGGCCTACAAGACCGTTCTAATGTCGTGGGGTCGGCTTTCTTTCTGACCTGCTTCAGTTATTCTTATGAACTCGGCATTCCGCCAAAGTTCGGCCAGTGTCCTCGCGCCGCAATAGCTCATCCCCGAGCGTAGTCCGCCGACGAGCTGTGATACGACACCCTCGACCTTGCCTTTGAATGGGATCAGCCCTTCCACACCCTCGGGTATCGTCTCACCCGCGACCTCCTCCGTCGTCTCGAGCACTTCAGCTCGCGAGGCAGGCCCTGCCTCTCTGACTCTTCTGTCGATCGTCGCTGTCATTGACGCCATCCCCCGCGTGAGCTTGTACCTAGTTCTCCCCTGAGAATCGTCGTTCCGGGACTCTCCTCTGTGCCCGCTAACAGGCTTCCGACCATGACCGTTGAGGCGCCGGCCGCCAGCGCCTTGACAACATCGCCGGGGTTCCTCATGCCTCCGTCGGCGATCAAAGGTACGTCGTGCCCCCGTACCCCCTTGGCAGCTTCGAGCACGGCGGTGAACTGGGGTACGCCTACACCCGTGACGACTCTGGTGACGCACACGCTTCCGGAGCCTACGCCCACCTTCACGGCATCGGCGCCCGCTCTTATCAGGTCGGAAGTCCCCTTTTCGGTAGCGACGTTTCCCGCTATCAACTCGACGTCCCCAAACTTTCTCCTGATCACCCTGATTGCGTCCATCGCATTGGCGGAATGACCATGGGCTATGTCAACGACAAGGGCATCGACCTGGGCGTCAAGCAGCTTCCCCGCCCTCTCGAGGTAGTCTCCCGTGACCCCGATCGCCGCACCAACGCGTAGCCTTCCTTTGTCGTCTTTGGCTGCAGCCGGGAACTGCTTTCTCTTCATGATGTCCTTGGCGGTGATGAGTCCGGCGAGCCTGCCCTGCTTGTCGAGTATCGGCAGCTTTTCAATCTTCTTCTCGGAGAATTTCTTGTGCCTCCTCAATTCCAATTCCCAGCGGGGCGCTAATCAGATCCCTGGCAGTCATCACCTCCCTAACCTTACGATTCGACCTCTCCTCGAAAATTATGTCCCGCGTCGTGACTATCCCTAGGACCTTTCGACTATCGTCAACGATTACGATGCCCCCTATTCCACGGCTATCCATCAGTCCGAGGCTTCTCGGACCGTACTATCCGGGGAGAGCGTTATCGGGTTCTCGATAAGTATCCCTTCGGAGCGTTTCACTTGGGTCACCTCGGCGACCTGGTCCTCCACCGGAGGAACCGATGGATGACTCCGATCCCGCCGAGCCTGGCGATGGCAATCGCCATGGCTGACTCGGTTACCGTGTCCATGTTTGCGCTCACGATCGGTAAGTTGAGCATTATGTTCTTGGAAAGCCTTGTCTTGGTGTCGACGTCTTTCCGTGACCTGATTGAGGAATACTTTGGGAGAAGGAGCACGTCATCGTAGGTGAGCCCAAACGTGGGTTGCTCGGCTGAACCGCTCATCCGGTCACCACGTTGGGCGGAAACCCGCTTGCGCTTATAGACGTTTGGAGTTCTTGGTTCACTAACTTCACCCGTGTCTCTCGCTCTTCCTCGCCTCGGACGAATCGTCATTCATGACGGGCTAGGTGATCACTCGGACTTATCTCGACAGGACGATGAATCCTCAGGTGCGGTGCCCAGCTGGCTCACCAGAGCTCCTCCAGAGAGCATCCACGCCGAGCCCCCGGGGCACCCTCACTTGCGCCCTCAGGGCGTCTATCAGCGCCTTCACCTTGACCGGCTCGGCGACTCCACGGAAGACCATCACGGGTTCGCCCCCGATTCGGAAGAAGAGGTCGCCTATCTCGACGGGTTCGCCCATCGTGGGTGGGACGTAGTCGGCCGTCTTGGGCACGATGAAGCTACCTCCTCGCCTTGCCCTCTTGCCCTGCCTCTTCCCCTCCACCGTCACGTCTGTGAGGCTTATCGGGACGTTCACTCTGACCGCGTTCTTCTCTACGTCCCATATGAAGCACCGGTAGCTGGTCACCAGGTATCCGGTGACCAAGTGTCGCATGATCAGGCCCTTCACGTCTGCCATCTTCCAGAAGAGCACCTCTCCTTGGACCAGTTCGGGATGAGGCGGGCTCCTTGCCTCTGCGGCTTCGAACATCGCCAAGGTGAGAGCAGACGGTCGGGATTAAACTATGCGGGCCAGGTTGGGCCTCGGGGAACCCCTAACTCTGCTTCATGGTCCTTCCGCCGTCAAGACCTTCTTTGGCTCAGAGCTCTACTGACTTTTAGGGACGTTCATTAGTTGAATCATTGGCTTTAATTATTCAGGCCATCAAAGGAAGCGTGCATGTCAGAAGAAAAGCTCTCTTCCTTTCTCAAGACGGGGTCCGACTGGGGGAGACTCAAGACATCGATTCCCGGCATATTCATCCTCAAGATGCCGGCCTACAAGACCAGCCCCGCCAGGCTTGCGATCGAGCTGAACCCGACGGACGATTCCGGCTCTCCGACCAAGAAGAGGGGCCTTGTGCTGAGGTCGTCAGAGGAGCTGGAGGAATACAAAGCAATCTTTCAGTACGACAAGCTAACGCCTCTCCTCAAAACTATTGACGGCATCAACCCCAAGCAGCTGAAGAGGGCCTCAAAGACTGGAGAGGAAGTCCTCGAGATTTAGCTGGTTGGCCGTCTGTAGGTAGGGATGCGATTTGGGGTACGTCTCTCATCCTCTGATTTATCCGGAGACCGTAGAGGACAGGGAGTACCAGTGCACGATATCCGAAGCAGTCAAGAACAGGAACTCGCTAATCGTCCTCCCCACGGCGCTGGGCAAGACCGTAATCTCTGCTCTTGTCGTTGTGGATGTACTGTACAACTACAGAGACAAGAGGGTGCTGGTGATGGCGCCCACCAGACCACTGTGCATGCAGCACTTCGAGACATTCCGCACAGTCATGAGACTGCCAGAGGACGACTTCGTTCTCCTCACAGGGAAGACCCAAGCCGCTTTCAGGGTGGCAGTGTGGAACGGCAAGTCGAGGATGGTCTTCGCCACGCCACAGGTGGTGAGGAACGACCTCCTGGCGAAGAGGATGACCCTGAACGGCTTCGGCCTCCTAGTCTTCGATGAATGTCACAGGTCCGTCAAGGAGTACGCCTACACCGAGATAGCGAGCCAGTACGCCAAGACCTCCGAGTACCCGCTCATACTCGGCATGACCGCGTCTCCGGGCTCAGATATCGAAAGAGTAAGGAACGTGTGCGAATCTCTCTTCATAGAGCACGTAGAGTATCGGAACGACGAGGATCCTGATGTCAGTCCCTATGTCCAGCCGATAACCGTCGAGTGGAAGACGGTCGATCTGCCGCCGGAGTATCAGCCTGTCAGAGATGTTCTGAAGGGGATGCTGGACGAGAGGGTAAGATGGCTCCAGAGCAGGGGGTACCTGAAAGGTATCTTCAAGGAAGTCAGCCGGAGACAGTTGATCGAGCTCGGCGCTGAGCTGAGGTACGCTGCTGAGATGAGCATAGAGGAGGAGAGAGGCCCAATCTATGCGGTAATCTCGAGGCAGGCGTCTGCCCTCACAATATTCCACATGCTCGAGCTCCTCGAGACTCAGGGCGCTCACACCCTCAAGGCCTTCGTCGAGCGAATGATGGACGAAGCTGAGAAGAAGAAGAGCCACAGCGTCATGATAAGGGAACAGGCATTCACGAGCCTCCACAATCTCCTGAACGGAGAGTCGCTCGTCGGGCACACCAAGGTCGATGCCCTGAAGAGCATGCTCGGGGACCAGTTCAGGAGCAGTTCAGATTCAAGGGTGCTGGTCTTCACGCAGTACCGGGACACAGCAACCCACCTTGTCCAGGAGCTGAACAAAGTTTCCGGTATCAGAGCGGAGAGGTTCGTCGGCCAGGCGTCGAAGCTCCGCGACAAGGGCCTGACGCAGGACGAGCAGGCCTCCATCATAAAGGACCTCAGGAAGGGTAACGTGAACACGCTGGTAGCCACTTCGATAGCCGAGGAAGGATTGGACATACCTCAGGTCGACCTGGTGGTCTTCTACGAGCCGATACCATCAGAGATAAGGTACATACAGAGAAGGGGGAGGACGGGAAGAAAGACAGCTGGCAAGGTTGTGATCCTCGCGGCGCAGAATACGTACGACATGATCTATCTTTACGCGTCGCAGAACAGGGTCGAACGGATGAAGGGCATAACGCAGAAGCTGAACACGATACTGAGGCCAGTCCTGAGGCTCAGGTCAAGGCCAGCTCCTGTACCCCTGTCGCCCGAGGACCTCGCCGAGATCTATGCGAGAACTGCGCTGAAGCCCGAACCTGTCATCGTCGCCGCACAGCAGACCGAGAAGGAGAGGCTTTCAGAAATGAGCAGGCAGGTGTCCAGGGCTGAGAGAGCCGTGTACATGAAGATACTCGAGGAGGGGATGATCGGGATAGATAACGAAGCTCTGTGCTCCGAGATGGAAGAGGAGGGCTATTCCCGTGATGTCGTCAAGGTCGCCTTGTCCAGGCTTGTGAAAGCGAAGCACATCTCAGATAAGCAGGGTCCATCCCTCTCCGTTCCGTTCAAGGAAATTCCGGGCACGATGAGGATGAGCATCGAGGTCGAGAAGGTGGTGTCGGGGCACGCCATCGTCTGGGTTGACGGAAAGTGGAGAGCCAGGCTCATTCCCGATAACTACGCCGGGCCGAGGGAATTGATTAAGAAAGGAAGGAGCTTCGAGGCATTGTGCTCCATCTACCATGACGGTGGAGTTCTCTGCGTGAACGTTAGGCAAGTTGTGCAGGCAAGGCCCTGAGGTTTCTTATGCCCTAAGATTACTTTCGAGGAGACAAGGTGACGGGAAAGCAGGTCCCTTTGCTCTGGAAACAGTTCATCGCAGCACCAGGGTTGGAAGGACCACTGGAAAGGACCATGGAGCACTGCTTCAGCGACATACTCAGAAAGGCGACCCTACTATTGCGTTATCCGTTCTGCTCGGTTTTTTCCCGAGTAGACCCAAATCTGCCAAGAAACGAAGATCAATTTCGGAGAGTGGACTCTCAAGCAGTGGAATCTCGAGCGTGATTTCTCGCATGGTGTCTCATGAAAACACCCCACATTTGGGGTATAAAGTGTATCCGACTGTCTCGCCTGTGTTTGTGTCGTAGGAGGGCGATGAAGCTTGGATTATTCTCTAGTTACGATAATCTTGCTCCCGACCGCTGGTTTCTTGGTAGGGTTTCTGGTTTCGCTCGTTGGCTGATCAGGAGGCGTCTTCTATGTTCCGTTGCTCATTCTAGGCTTCGGCGTGGACCCGCGAATCGCGGTAACAACATCGCTTGCAACAATGGTGCCTACTGCGATAATAGGCTCGCTGAGTCATCGTGAAAAAGGAAACCTGAATGTGAGAGCTGGAGTGACCTTCGGACTCAGCGGTATGTGCAGTGCCCTGTTGGGTGTATACTTTTCCAGTCGCCTCTCTACAGCGGACCTTGAAACAATCATAGGCGTAGTCTTAATAGTTCTCAGCATCCCAATGGCCATAGAAGCGTTCAGGAGAATACAGTCAACAGACCGAGTAGGTACGGAGAAGTCTAGACCTGGTCTCAGCAAGTACAGGAATCCAATCAGTATTTCATTCGGGGCCATGTCCGGGTTCATGTCTGGCCTTCCAGGATTGAGTGGACTGTCGTTCGTTGTAACGGGCATGTATTTTCTAGGCTATTCGGCATCCACTTGGAAACAATTCTGAACATCAAGTCCATGTCACTTTTTGGGACCTGAGTTTAGGCTCTGTTCTTAATTATGACAGAAACTCTCGATTTGCCATGATTAGCGCCAACAAGCTTGGATTCTTCTCGGCACTCGATGATGGCGCTTCTACTCTGTTCTAGGTTGGAAGTGCTTTCTGTACGGGAAGAGGGCGGGGATGCCTCCGGTGTGCAAGAAGCAGACGTTCTCGTCCTTCTTCAGCTCGCCTCGTTTCACCATGCCTATGAGCCCTGCCATAGCCTTGGAGGTATAGACGGGGTCGAGGATTATCGCGTCCGTCCTTGCAGCCAAACGAAGAGCGTCAATCGACTCCTTCGTTGGTATTCCGTAACCTGGCCCTACATACTCCTGGTTGAAGATGACATCTCTGGAGGCAACTCTCGCGCTCGCTCCGAGGAGCCTTGCTGCCCGTTCTCCGGATTCGATCATTCCGTTCTCCACCACCTTTCTCGAGTATACTCCCACATCAACTCCTATGACCTTCGCCTTCATGCCGAGGAATCTTCGCTCCCAGGATCAGGCCCGCTTGCGTCCCGCCGGAAGCAGACGCGACCACGACGGTGTCCAATTCGATGCCGGCCATGCGGGACTGCTCGTACACCTCTCTCATCGCATCGACATAGGAGACGACCGCAAGGTGGGATACGTACGCCTCTATCCCCATGACGAATGGCCTGAGGCCCTTCTTTCTTAGCTTCCGGGCCTCCGCCTCCAGGAACTCTGAGGGATTTTCGCTTATCTTCATCTTGATCACCCTGATTTCGGCCCCCATGATGTGGTCGAGGAGGATATTGCCGTCGTAAACCTTGGGTTTGCTCCCGAATTGGGCGGTCCTCAGGACAAGCACGACCTTCATCCCCATCTTCGTTGCGAGCGCAGCCGTCATCCTCGACCAGTTCGACTGTATCCCGCACGTCGTGATGACCGCATCGGCATGCTGCCTTTTCGCGTCCATCATTATGTAGTCTAGCTGTCTGATCTTGTTGCCGCCGAGGGCAACCCCCGTCATGTCGTCACGCTTGATGAACAGCTTTGGTCCACCCAAACTCTCCTCGAGCCTAGGCAGTCGCTCGAAGGGCGTGGGGAAATTGCCGAAGCCCAGCCGCTCAACCTTGTTGACGTGCAAGTCGCCAGTTCAGTCTCGGACCAGTCCTAATAAAGTCAATGAGGTCGGAATCGCAATGCTTGAGCTTTGGGATAATTCGTGGAGTTCGCTTCATGTATTCACGATACTCATCGCCGAACCTATCAATCAGCATAAGCTCCTCCTTGCCTATTTGCGCGTAGATTATCGTGATTATGACAAGTGCAGGCAAAAGGAGAAGCCAATTAGCGGCCACAAGCGCCTGGGCTATTATGAAGACGAAAGCTCCCAAATAAATTGGATTCCTAACATAATGGTATGGCCCACTCGTCACCAGTGACTCCCTCTCTCTTGCAGGAACTTCGACGAGTTGAACGTGTGAACCCAATTCTTACCGAGCGTCCGATAACCCCAGAGTGTGAATGGAATGCTCAGAATGGCTACGCCGATCATGATTAGCCGGAACCTGGAAGTGTTGCGGCAATGGAATCGAAAGAAACATTATCCAACCGGGAAGTGTTGCGTAGAGTATTATTCCTCCGAACCAGAAGGGAGCAGACAAGGCAAGGGCTACGATACGCAACCGCCCTTCATGTCGAGCCGTCTGGTCAATCGAAGATTTACTCTTCGGCTCCCTTGATGAGTACCTCACCAATGCTAGATTGGCAAAGAAGACAACCCACAGAATAGAGAAGAGAACTCTGAAAAGCAGTTCGTTCGTCACGCTCATGACTTCCCTGTTATCTCAACCGCCATCCTTGGGTTCAACCTATTTCAATCCGCGCATCTTCTTGACCCTGTTAGCTACTACGAGCCGAGAATAAGCCCTAGTGGCTAGAGATACTACCTGTAATCGGCGTCGAGCACACAGAAGAAACCGCCTAACTTCAGCCCTTTCTGTTATCACGCACAGTAAAACCGCTCTAGGCAAGAATCGGGCTTTCGGAGGTGCAGCGCGAAAGAACCAGGATGGTTTGATGTTGAAATGGGGAAGCTTCGGTGCACACCATGAAGCATCAGATATCCCCGGTCATACTCCTTTACTCTTCGGTCACGATGAGGCAAGTCACGCGGCCACTCCGTCAGTAGATTACACGAGGTGTATCGAGTGACGCGCAGGCTTCCCCGCTTCGCTCTTCCTGTTGTGGAACAGGGACAATCAGACCGCTTCGAAAGAATGCCAGACCTTGTTGTTTTCCCGATGGGGGGGCGTTGTAGGGAGACTACTTATTGGAGGACCACTTTTGACAGCCCGCTCTTTACTTCCTCTATGCTCATTATGGGTTTAACGTTGACCTTCGCTCCCAGATTGATGAACAACGGCTCGACTATCGGGGGTATCATGTCAGCGCTGGGTAGGTTCACAACAATGTAGAACGTCCGTTCTCCATTGTCCTCTCCGAAGTAGGCAGCTTCAGCATGAACTTGCTTGAGATACGATTCAATCCCTTCACCGACCATCTTGGGGTTCTCCTTGAACGCCTTGGTAGTTGCCTCGTTGGTCGGGATGTGTGCTGTTAGTAGAACTCTCATGGCCTAACCTGTTAGGGTTAGGTATATATAGTTTCACGAGTATCTCGCCTGAGAATAGACAGGCCCGGTGGGATTCGAACCCAGATTCCGACTACGGTTGGTTTGGGCACACAGCTCGATGACCCCTCGATGACCCCTCGATGACCCCTCGATGACCCCACGGTAGCGGGTACAGCCTTAGACCGCGCCTAAACTCGAATTGATCCCCATGTCCTGCTTAGACTTTTTGGGTGTCAGAGTTTGGGCAATTGCCATCCGAGAAATGGAACGGATCGGTCAGAAGTCTAGATTCCACTGGTCTTAGCCGTTGGAAACTGGTCTTAGCCGTTGGAAAAAAAGGGAGGAGCCACCGCGTTTCTCAGTCGAGCAGTTTGAGTGCGTCTTCTCTCTTGAGTGCGACGAGTGTTTCGGTTGCAATATAGTCTGAGACGGCCAAGGCACTTTTCATGGCCCTTTCGATTGCGCCGCTGTCTGGTCCCTCAATGATGAATACGCTATCGTACCTGCCGAGTGTCCAGTATGCTCCTACAACTCTGACACCCTGCTTCTGGAGTGCTGAAAAGAGCTTGTCGGTGGCTGCTACCCCTTCCTTTGTGGCCTTCTTCCTGAATTTTCCGAGCGCGATGAAGATCATTTCATCACATCTTTCAAGGAAACCATTGCAAGATTTAAGTTCTTCTTGAACCATCCGGACGGAAACCAGTTACTCTATCTGAAGCGCAAATATGACGTTAACCAAGTTCCCATAGCGAGAGTAATCTTGTAGTTACTCCTTTCGTAGGTCTGTCATCTGATCAGCGCTGTAGTCTCAGTGGTTCGTGGAACTCGTTATATCAATGGATTCGTGGAACCCGTTATCAATTTCGATAAAACGTGCGTGTTCCGACCTAACGACATTCTCGTAGTCGGGTCGATCAACAAAGAATGTCATGTACCCTCCCTGTGTCCCTCTCCTTGTCGCTGCAAGATTTCCATGTATCACGACTCCGAGGTCTCCGACGACCCTCGCAGCTTCGGCCAACGCGCCTCTCATCTCGCCAAGCCCTTCGCCTATTATGCCAACTGCAGCCACTCTCATTCCATCTTTTTCACTCCAGCCCTCTTCGTCGGAGATTTCATAGTACTTCGTAGCATCCAACACGGCAACCGTCGGGTTCAGAGCCGGTCCGAATATGTGAACGAAGTCCCCAAGATTTCGCTCTACCAACCTGTCCACGCGATTCTTCATCCTTTCCAGATCAAAGTGCAGCAGAACCGCATCGGCTGTACCTCCAACATACTTCACGGCAGGTTGCTCTTTGGTCTCTCCTGAGGGATTTTCCCTGCTTATCGTTGTGAATACTTGGGAATCTTTGACGAATGCGACCTTGACAGTTATATCATTCTTGTAGGCTATCTCCATCCCCTTGAAATTGACGATGCCTCCACCAAAGAGCGTTAGGTTCAATCCCTCGAGCGCGGTGAAGTACTTGACTAGGCGATGCCGTGGAACGATATCGGGATTCGCGCTCCTTACTCCCTCGGTCGACTTCCATAGTATTCCTTGGGGTACCCTGAGACAGTCAGCGTAGACGAAGAGCGAGGTATCAGATCCTCCTCGTCCTAGCGTTACGGCTCGACCGTCCCTGTATCTGGCGACGAAACCGGGCGTAACAACAACATTGTGCGTCTCTAGCAATTCTTTCACTTCCTTCATCTTGCTTCTGCTCGCCTCCAAGTCAGGGTCAGCGTCGTGTACCCTGTACTGTTTCGCAACAATCGGGAACTCAAGGTTCGACTCGATAGCTTGAGGATCAGAATGCGAGTTCACGTTCAGGAAGTTAACCTTTCCGACGTTGACGCCCTTCGTCTTCAGAAAGGAGTATAGGAGATCCGTCGACAGTATCTCACCAAGACCTAGGATTTCTGCATCGGTCATAGCTCGAAGGTTCTTCATGTAGGCTTTCAGATTCAAGGACTCGTAAATACTACTGTTAAAATGGTCAGACAGGTAAGAAGAAACCAGACGCTCCTGAAGCAGAGATTCATTCTTGGTATTGTTGTATTCCTTCAAGGTGTCCGTGACGCCTCTCAGTGCGGAGAGAATGAGCAAATGACTGCCTTTGAACTCCGAGAGTCTCTGGAGCACATCATTCAGACCTTCTCCCCGCGCACCAAGGACATCTCCCCCGAACTTTTCAATCAGCAAATCGCCGTCGCTATATAATGAGTTATTAGCAATCAATCTATTTCCAGTGCGTCCAGTCATCTGCTGAAACACCGAGTTTAAGTGTGATTCGTATGGAGTACCTTATCATTTGTGCATCAGAGAGTAAGATATCTGTCGGGCAAATTTGATGAAATGGCGCTCGGGAGGTCCCTTTCCGTGAAGACACCGCAGGGGCCCGGCATTGTCTAGAACGACTACGCTTCCCATTGATTCACTCAACTCCATGCTTCATGTCTACATCTAACTAGTTGGCTTAGGGCTATCTTCGTCGTCGGGTTTGGGACGATGGATTAGCCCTATTGGCGGCGTCGCAGCTACCCGGAGAATTGCCCCGGATCTATCTTCCTGACCCAGCGGGACTCCTCAGGCCACGAGATAAGCTCTGCCAAACTGAGCTGTGGCCCCAGAGGCTAATAAAAGGCGCCCGCAGACGGGGCCTCCGTCGGAATTGGATCCAGGCTACCAGCTCGAGGTCGGCCACACCCGATTCTCTGGACAAAATCTTCGAGTGTCTTCTCTTCACGTACATGAGCGGTTGAACGCTTGTAGCAGGCCGTGTCGAGCTGCTTGTCATAGCATGGAGGTCGCGCCGAGTCGTTCGTCAAGGAGCTGAGGAGGACGTTGTCGAGCACTCCCACGGACAGGTCGAACCCCGGATGGATGAACTCGCTTATACCTTACGGAATGGTCACAGGGACCATCAGCACACTCGTCCAGCTCTACATACTGGACCTCGGCGGAACAGTGGTGGACGTCGGCATTGCCATAACCCTGGCTACTGCGGTCGCAATACCCGGTGCAATATTTTGGGGATTGGTCTCAGACCGCCTCAAGCGACGACGGCCGATGATCGTTGCGAGCTTCGGCGCGGTTGGGGCTCTCCTCGTACTATTTCTGTTCGCACGCAGTGTGACCGGGGTGACAACTCTGTACGTAGCCTATTCCTTCATCAACTCCGCTCCGTCAACTCCCATCAACCTGCTAATCTTGGAAACGCAGACGAAGGCGAAGTGGGCGAGTTCGTATGCAAATTACCAGGTGTTGGCAACCGCAGGGAACGTACTCGGATTGCTCGCCAGCTCGATCTGGTCTGTCTTCATCCCCGTGAAGTTCTTGGTTCTCTTCCTCTCCGTCTGTTCGGTTGCCGCAGCGGTCGTAGCAGCGAAGCTCATCTCTGAGCCCGCCTTCCTCCTCGAGCGAACGGCGCAGGTGAAGCACTATGTCTCCATCCTCCAGCGGCTCGTGACACAACCTATGGTTTTTCTCAAGACCCCGAGACTCACGCATCTCAGAAATACGTTCGTGACTCTGGAGTCAGACTTCACGGGGGAGTTGCGCATCCTTTATGCCTCGATACTGGTATTCTACTTCGGCACGGGGTTGATCTCCGTGGCCTTTGTTCCGCTCCTCCGTGCCAAGGGGATGTCCGACGCCCTGATTTTCGCCGCTTCAACGATCAATCTGGCCGTGCTGGCACCCTCCTTCCGGTACTTCGGCTCGCGCATGAAGAGAGAAAATTTCGTCAGGGACTCTGTGCTGAGCCTGGTGCTCAGGTCTCTCGCGTTCGGTTCGATCGGTGTCGCCGCCTACCTTTTGACAGGGTATCTTGTTCTACGCGTTTGCGGTGTTCTTTTACACACTCGCCTCAGGAGTCGCAGCGGGGGTGTACTACACGACCTCGACCGCGATGATTTATGAATCGCTGGGCGTTGAAGATAAGGGATCCGCGTTGGGAATCTATACCGCCCTCACGGGTGTCTGCACGACCTTAAGCGCACTCGCCTCGGGGTACGTCACGTTCTATTCAGCGTATTATGTCACCTTTCTGCTGACCGGCGCATGCTTTGCGCTGTGCGCGTGGATAACGTTGAGGCTCAGGTCCACACCCTTCGCGTCAGGTTGAGGCCGAGCACGGAACTGTCCCCTGACCGGCAATCAACGAGGTCGTCGTTTCGGATCGGAGGCTTTCTCGTTTCACAGGGAAAGCTGCCGTCTCTCGATCGAGAGGGCGCTCGGCGAAGCGCGCCGCCCGCAGCGGACGCGTCGAATCCGCGTACATCGTCAACCGCGAAGCGGGTTTATCGAGCAAAAGAGGAGGGATGCCGTGAGCCCTCAAACAATGGTTTGCGCGCGGTAGTCTTTTCCCGATAATGCCTTTCAATCTCCCTTATGTCCTCTGGCGTCCAGCGTTCAAACTAGTGGACCGGGAGGGACTCACCAGAATTAATTGGGTGCTTTTGTTGAGCTAACTGTACCCTGTTAGCCACAATACTCGATCTCTCCCTTCCGTAGAGACTTCAGATAGGCTCGCCCTCCTGAAGATATCTGCTAGATGGAAGATCAAGCGCCGAAGAGTAAGAGCCAAATTGACTCCAGAACAACGAAGAATCTTGGCGCTCTTGAATCGATGACTCGATGCCCTTAGTAAAACAAGGGAATCGGGACCCCTTAGGCACAAGGGTCATTAAGACTGAGATTCAATACCTAATCCATGGCAACCAAGGAAAGGAAAGCAAATGCTTCCCTCTACATGACATGAGTAATGTGCCATTAACGGATTATGAAATGACATGACAATGCAGCCGGAGCATGAGGGTATCAAACGCGAGCTGACCCTCGGCGAGGTAATCTCGAAGACCTTCGAGGTGTACCAACGAGACTTCACGAAGTATTTCGTTCTCTTTGCAGTGGTGGAGGTAATCATCGGGGTCGTCACGACACTGGCGCAACACGCCTTCGTCCTCCCTACTTTGCCCTCCAACCCGACGCCTCAACAGTTCTTCAACTGGTTCCCCGGGTTCCTTGGAGCCCTAGTCCCGCTCGCCCCTCCATCTGCATCGTCACGGTCGTGTTCTTCCCCATTGCCCAGGGGAGCGCAATCAAGCTGGCTTCTGAACAGATTGAGAAGGGAAGGCTGACCTCGGGACATCAGTCAGATTCGCTTCCTCGAAGACTGCTCTGGATTTGGGCGTTGAGCATCTTAGTCGGCATCATCGTCGTCTTGGGGTTCATCGCTCTAATCGTCCCCGGGATAATACTAACGATAATGTTCTCCCTCGCGTTTCCCGTCCTCATAATCGAGAACAAAGGAGTCCTCGACAGCATGGGGAGGAGCCGTGAGCTCGTCGGCCACAGGTGGCTCAAGACGTTCGCAACGTTCCTTGTCCTCGCAATAATCTTCGCAATAGCTTCGGCCATCGTAGGTGCGATAAGCGGGCCCCTAGGCGTCGCAAACCCAGTGGTCAACGGCCTCCTTTCGGCATTCTACCAACCTTTGTTCCCGATACTACTGGCCGTCTACTACTACTCCAACCTCGCCAGAATCGCCCCAGCTTCCCGCGGGCCAGATGCCGACGGCACCAACCACGACGGCCCAGGCTGGAATGAAGTTCTGCCCCACCTGCGGCACACAACTGGTCTCCTCGGCCACTTTCTGCTCCAAGTGTGGCGCCAGGGTCAATTGACGGCAGCGACGCCAATGAACTGAATCGATATGCCGAAAAAAGTTGCCGTTTCAGGTCTTGTCAAACCGGAGTTTGAGGCTGTGCGGGAAGCATTCATAGAAAACTTCACTCACCGTAACGAGCTCGGAGCTGCCTGTTGCATCTACTATCGGGGAGCTGACCTCTGAGGCCGCACAGGGAGACAAATGGGCGTGGGCGGCGATGACTAGTACTACCGCCAGAGAGGCGAAGGGCAGGTCATATTCTCCTTTAACTACACAGAGACACGGCAGAAGGACATGGTGCATCGTGCATTCCGCTACTCTTGGGGGCCGTCTGGACGGTGGCCGGTACAGAGTACTTGGAAAGCCCTTCCATCTGGTTCATCTCAACAACCTGGCTAGGATTCCCACTTGTTCGGGTTCGAAGAATCACGCCCCTCGCTCGGAATCCTCTGCAAGCTTCCTTTCCCCCAACACCCTCCTTCCAAAACAACCACGGCAACACGACCAATCGTACAATCGTGATGCCTCCGCTTGGGGTAACGAGATGGATTGTCTCCCTAAATGGCGCTCTCTTTGAATTGATTTATTGGGGCGCATTCGTTGGAGCGATAGGTTTCATGATGATAATTTGTTGGTGGATTATTTGGCGAGACAGGCTGAGGAAGATCGGGGTCGTAGCGCACCACGTCAAGCCTGGACCGTGAGCTAATGGTGGGGTAGGGAGAAGCCGTGATTCGCAGAGCGACCAGGAAGGATTCAACAGCCTTCCTCGACCTGCTCGTCGGACTGGCTAAGTTCGAGCACCTGGATCCGCTAACTATCTGCAGAACGAACTCCCTGCGAACGTGGTCCAGGAGATTAGGAAGCTCAAGGGACGAGAATGAACTCTGGCTACCATGGCGACTCCTGCCGCCAGTGACGCCTCAATGATGACTGTCCCGTCTCTTTGGGTGAAAGCGAACTTTTCTCACAGGCTATCTGAGTTTACAAATTCTGGCCCAACTAGGGAGGCATATGACGAACTTATGGCCCTCGAATCATCAAGGTAAGAGGACGTTCCGCATTTGCTCTGATGTAGGTTGTCGCGTCGGCCTGCTGCACTGGAATACAGATCAGGAATGCTCAGCCGAAATGCTCACCCGAGTTGCAGGTCAGGAATGTAGCACTGATACTGATCTTTAGCGCACGAGTCTCCCCTTAACGACCACGGCTGTTTGATCGGCCCGAAGAGTGCCGTTCCTCACGATCCCGGTGAACTCCAATCCGCCGAGCCCTACGGACCCAGCCACAAACCTGTCTTGACCATAGCCGTAACGCATCAAGGGGTTCAGCCCTATGGTCACCCTGCTGACCTTTCTCTCATCCTCTGGTTGATAGTTGATCAGAGAATCCAGTCTCTTCTTCGAGGACCTGCTACTCCACCTAACGAGCCGGCCACTCTCAAATTCGAGGACTGCATCATCTATCATCCCAAGCCATGTCATCGTGGGTGAGAGCTTGACCTTCCCGCTGACCGAACCAACCTTGACATCCTTTGTCAGCATCCCGGGAGGCAGGTAGGCCATATTGTGACCCGTTGAGATATCTTCTTCGTCTACAATTCCATCCTCGAGTCCCATTCCATCCTCAAATTCGAACTCTAACTGTGACCCCCCGGAGATGAGCACGCCAGCGCTATTCTTGGGTAGACGTGATTCGAGCTCCTTCCCGGTCTTCTTGAGCGCGCCAAAATCCACAAGAGTGGCCTTCAGTTGGTGAATCGTTATCTCCTCGAGCCTCTTCCCGAGCATCCTTGCCAGCTCCTTTCCTGCGAACCCAAAACTCATCCTCGCTCCTCTGAGCTTTGCTTTCTCTGCCGCTTCGTACCAGGATGAGCCATAGCTCGTCGCCTGATCGACTTCCTCTGGAGTGAGCCGCTTTGTGTATGGTTCGAGGATTTCATTGGGGATGAAGAAGTAAGCGTCTGAAGCTGCGAGAAGCTCGTATCCGTGTCTTCCCATCTTCCCCAGGGGTGTCCTTGGGGGTATTCCTTACGCTATCCACGTAGGTGTCTTCATCCTCGAATATCATGATTGGAAGGGCTCCGACCCTCCTTGCCTCTACCATGAACCGGCGGGCAAGTGCGAGCCCGTTGTTCCACGTTTCAACTGTCACCGATTCATCTTTCTTCAGATGAAGGGACTCAGAGACTACCTTTCTTGCCACCTCCCCTTCAAGGTCGCTGATCATTGATCCGGTCGTGTTAGCTCTAGACTTCAAATCGAACGGCTCTGTGCCGTACTCCTTGATAATTAAGGATAGAATCAGTGAGGCTCTGTAGAAACCCTCTGAGTAAAGAATAGGTTAGATTCGCTATCCTCGCTGCGTTGTATCAAATTATTTTGAACCACTCTGGTAGGGCTCGAAGAAGTTGTGGAGGCAGGGGGTAATGGCAGCATCGCAATGGTGGGGGGACTCACCAGAATTAATTGGGTATATTTTGATATAAACTGTACCCGATTAGTGACAAGATGACCTTCATTTATGGCAGCTCTTACTCTTTTGTTTCGGTGGGAATTTCAAACCTGGTCTTCTGAAGACCCAGCTTCCCCTCAACGTCATTGATCTGCTGGGCATAGTCCTCCATGCGGACTACTGAGTTTTCCGAGACAACTGTTGTGGACCATCAGCTGAATATTGAAATGAGTTAGCCAATGAGCAAGTTTAATACAGGCGATCCTCGTAATCCGCGACGGTTGCGATGGTTAACTGTGCAAAATGCGGAAAAGAAATTCCTGCGGGGCAGGAAGTCAAGAAAGGATTCCTAATGAAGAAAAGCTATCACAAGGAATGCGCACCCAAGTAGAGACCTCTCAACAATAGTCGAATATACGTTTCTGCGATCACGGCGAAAAAGGAACCGGTGACAAGCCCTGGGGCTGTCGCTCTCTCCAGATTCTCACGCCCGGTGGGGTAATCACAATTCTCTCCTCTCCCAGCCTTGCTATGTCCCCTCCTATGGATTTGGCAAACTACCGTCGTTATGATGGATGTCAGGAGATTGAACATGCGCCCCTGCCTGCTCTCCCGAGAAAGGAAGGTGCTGAACACGATCCCACAGAATCCCAGTAGAACGCCGTCGAAGGAGATTATCGCTTGAAGCACAAGCTTCGCGTCATCAGGGTGTACGGTCTGGGGGAGTGTCCTGGCAAGAGCCTAGATTGTGAGGACTTCGGACCCTACAATTACAACCTTGCGTGTCCCTTTTTATTGATTTATCTCCTGCAAACTTCTACTCTTGAAGTGTTTTCCGTTTACTTTGCTTTAGTAATCGTACGTGTGTAGGGAGCCTCGGGGCTTGTGACCAGCACAAAATACAAATTCGATTATTCAGTCTTTGTAGAAATCGACAAGAAGAGATCGCCAGCTCTCCGAGATAGGTTGTCCATCCGGGTCGGACGATTGAGACGATTGCGCTGTCATGCCAAAAGCAGAAAGTCCTCGCCAGTGTGTTATGAATATAACATTGGCAATAGATATGTTTATATAATGTCATACCCATTACAGATTGAAATAAAATGATAACTACGAACATGAATCCAACAACCATCCTCGCATCTGTTCAGCCGAACATGCTCAGCCAAGTAACTGAGCAGCTAAGCCACATCCAGGGAATCACGTATTACTCGCCAGTGATCGGCAGGTTCGATTTAGCGATCGAGCTGAAGGCCGCAGACCAGAAGCAGGTCTACGAACTGGTCAACAGGGTCCACTCCATTAATGGAGTCATCTCAACAAGAACCTATTCGTCTTTCGAAGGCTTTGTGAATGGCAAGAACGTTCAGGCAACTGACTCTCTTGCACTAGTTCTGTTGCAAGTCAACCAGAACGCACAAAAGGTCCTACAATCCCTAGAACAGTACCCACAAATCCGCAATGCATCCGTCGTACCGGGCGAATTCGACATCCTAGCAACCGTGTATGGAAAGAACCAGGCCGAGATTCTCTCTTCGGTTTCGAAGATAGCTGAAGTGCAAGGCGTGATATCCAGCGAGACGCTGATAGCCTACAAGCCCATCTGGGCCTAGGCTCCGATTTTTCTTTACCACTAGAGTCGTTCCCGTTCGGTCGGAGAAACGGGGCGTTCTAATGAGCGGAAGGGATGCCAAATCTGATCGGTCCATCAAATTCCCTCGGGAGACGGAAAGAAAGGCGGTTAGTATCCAGTAGTTGGATAGGCGTCCCCCTGAAAACATTTTTGTGCAAAAGAGGGTTCTATAGTATCAGCTAAACGCCGTATCAGAGCTTCCCGGGCCCTCCCAAGTTTCCTCGATGCAGCAGAATCAAAGGATGTGTTGTGTAATGACACGCCGCTGTCCGTTGCTATCATCGTCATCATCAGAGGATGCCTATTGCATCCTTGATGCCCAAGCCATCCGACATCTGTAGCAGTTCTTCGTATGTCCGCACATTCTCCTTGCCTCCGCAGACCTCAATCATCCTCGACAGAGGGAGATTCTTCAGGAGCTGGAGCTTCATGGTGGCCCGCACGTCAGCCATCTGCAGCTTTCTCCTCTCGGTCCAGAAATCTGTGACTGCCACACTGGTACTCGGAGGGCTTCTCTCGAAGACCAGATTCCCCTCACGGTTGATACTGACAACCCCTGGGCCTTCCAGGAACGGTCCGACGATGAACCCTTCATCGTAGAAACCGTAGGCTTCAGCCATGTACTGCCTGAGCTGCATCGACCCTGCATCGACCAGGTACTAACTCTCGCTCCTCTTCACCTCAACAGCTATGTTCTCGGCATCATCAGCAGTAGTCGTGCCTCTGGGCCTTGGCGCCTGGCTCCAATCCTGCGCTCTATATCTCATCAATTCCTCATAGACATGGTTCCTGTGTTCAATTGCCCAGATTTCAAGTTCCGATACTCGTATCAAGAATATCCACAACGCTATCAGGTAGGTAAGTAGATTTCAGCGCAACCTCAAATATCTGACTCTTTCTTCTTGGAGCGTGATAGGGCCGGATGTAGGTCTAGCCGAACTAAAGGAATTGGGAAAGAAGGAATGGTCCCAACCCTCCGAGTCTGATACTCGTGCGAAAATGATAGACCCCCTTTTCTTCGTTGTCTTGGTTGGAGCGAGGAAAACATCACGCGAGAAGAGCACGCAGATACTGGCTTCGTTGACTATGTCTTTGCCAATGAAGGGCATCGTTATTTCGTAGTAGAGGTCTTGACCGCTAATTCATTCGTGAAGCGCACCTTCCGAGGATGAGCACGAGGTCGAAGGCCTCTCCTGCTGGTCCTGGATTATCAGCAGGTGGAAATTTATGCAGGCCAAGAAAAGGCCGATCAAGATTCGTCGATATCATTCGGGAGTTCGGTGCCAAGGCCTTAGGGAATGGAAACTTCTTATACTTGTTATAACTTATGTTATACTCTTAGACATGAGCGAGACTTACAGGGTTCCAGATGTGACCGGGAAGAGCGTGACGGCGACACTGGTGCGGGACGAGCTCCTGAAGTGCTTTGAGAGCGCAAACAGAGAGTTCAACGAGATTCTCAACCAGCCCGTCGGCGACGAGGCGCTGAAGCAGCAGGTGAGGCAGTTCGTGACAGGAGTGTTCAGCAATTGCGGCGTAAGCTTCGACAGGCCGACCAAGGCGGGCATCATGACCGCCATCGAGGAGTGCAGGAGGAACGCCGAATCAATGATGGGGCCAAAGGGGGCATCAATCATCGAAGAGCACTACGAGGAGATGACGAAGCTCCTCGACAGGCTGCCGGGATAGGGAGCTCGGGATAGTGAACTTGGAAAATCCCCTGCAGAATGGTCTGAAGCAGGCGATGCGCGCGTACCCTCAGGGAGTGACGGTCGTGACCACGCAGGCCGACGACGGCCCGAAGGGCATCACTGTGAGTTCCTTCACCAGCGTTTCGCTGAGTCCTCCTCTCGTCCTGATTTCTATCGCAAACGGATCCAAACCCCATGACCTGTACAGAAAGGCGAAGGGCTTCCCGGTCAACTTCCTCGCTGACGACCAGAAGTCGGTCTCGGACAGGTTCGCGGGAAGGACCGAGGCTCTGGACATGTTCGAGGGCCTGAAGTTCAAGCTCGGCGTGACCGGGTCTCCCATCATAGATGGCGTGTGTGCCGCCATCGAATGCAAGACCTGGCGGGTCTATGAAGGCGGCGACCACTCGCTCATCATAGGTGAAGTCGTGGCGGCGCAGGCGCCATCAGACAAGAGGCCCCTCGTCCACTACGCCCAGCAGTACACGACCACTGAACCCCCGGAGCATCCGGCCCCTACTTCTGACATCATCAGTCAAGATTCCCGCAGCGACGTAACTGTTGAACGGCCGCGTCCGACAAGCACGAAAGCACAGAAGTTCCTAGACTGGTGGGACTCGTCAAGGCTTTGCGCGATCTAGCAAGATCTCCCCGAAAGCCCGCCTAAAGTATTCGATAGACTTGGAAAGGCTGGCGCTTCCCTGGCTCGTAAGCTCGTACACCAGGTTACGGCCATCGGGGCGTGCCTCAATCAGACCTCTCTTGGCAAGCTCCTTTAGCGCGGGATAGATTGTCCCTGAGTTTGGCCTATCGCCCTTGCGTTTTCCGATCTCGGTCGCAATCTCCTGCCCATACATGGGTCGTTTGGAAAGAAGCCAGAGTATCATGAATGACAACATGCCACGCATGTCACACATGGTCGCTTCTTCGCTGTTCGCCATGTTTCTTGGGACGGCGGTATCTTCGAGCTCTCGAATATAAACATGTGGGACGTCCGATAGTTTTATATTGGATACCCAAGGTTGGTCATCCGATACAATTTGGCGATCGAAGTTGCGAAGGTCAGCGAGATCCCCGAGGGCACGATGAAGCGTGTCACGGCATTTGACGAGAACGTCCTCCTCTCGAACGTTGGCGGCAAGATCTGGGCCACGCAGAACAGTTGCGGCCACCAGAGGGCGAGCCTCGCCCGGGGGAGCCTGCAGGGCAAGATCGTTACCTGCCCCCTACACGGCGCGAAGTTTGACGTGACCACAGGTCGGAACGTGTCGGGAATACAAATGAGCATGCCGCCCGAGCTGATGCAAAAGATCCCGCCTGAAGTAATCGCGATGTTCCAGAAGACGGGCGAGATAATCTCCGAGATAGAGATCAGACCATTGAGGACTTACAGGGTAGAGATCAGGGGAGACTCGGTCTACCTTGAGAACGAGGCCTGAGAATGTCCAACGCCTCAGAGTCGGCTCGGAAGGGATTCGTTGCAGTCGCAAAGGTAAGTGATGTACCGGAAGGTTCGATGTTCGGTTCGGCGATTTCTGGCAATCCGATTCTGATCTCCCGTATTGGAGGCAAGTTTTATGCGACGGACGCAATATGCTCTCACTTCTACGGATACCTGCCAAGGGGCGAGCTGAGAGGTACATCGTGATCTGCCCCGTCCACAAGGCCCAGTATGACGTCCCCACAGGGAAGGTAGTCAAGAATGTCTCCGCGATGATGAGCCTCGCGAATAGCAGGCGAGCAAGTGACCTGCGCATCTACGAGGTCCAAGTCGTCGAAGACAGCATCCTGATCAAGGTCTAGCTAGGATCGGAGGATTGCTTCGTTGTCAAAGCGGCTCAATGTTGGAGATTCAGCACCGGACTTCACTCTCCCTTCGCAAACGGGCGAGCCCGTGAACCTCAAGGACCTCGTGGGAAGGAAGGAGATTGTCTTGTACTTCTATCCCAAAGATAACAGTTCTGGATGCACCGCCGAGGCATGCGCCTTCCGGGACAGCTACGAAGTGTTCAAGGAACGAGGAGCTGAGGTCGTGGGGGTGAGCTCGGACTCCACCGATTCGCACAAGGGTTTTGCGTCTAAAAACAACCTACCGTTCATCCTTCTCAGCGACGAGGATGGGAAGGTCAGGAAACTCTATGGTGCTTCTTCGACCTTCGGGCTTCCAGGCAGGGTCACCTACATTATAGACCGGATGGGCATCGTTAGACACATCTTCTCTTCTCAGCTTAATCCAAAGAAGCACATTGACGAGGCGCTCGGGACATTGGAGAAGATTCAAGAGGCTGAAAGAAGGAACGAGAAGCAAAATCCTGTAATGCGCTAGGGGAGGACAATCCATTGTGCCGACTCGCTCTTACGGGAGGAGATTGCCGAAGAAGAGTGAAGGCCCATAGCCGAAGAGACATTATCACCTGCATACGAAGCTCCTGCCCTGCTGGCAGAAGATGTGGTCAACTTTCCCCAATGAGGCTGGCTGGCAGGCGCAATGAACGCTGAACACGACAGTAACGGCCCAACGGCATATATCAAAGCAGATGAGTCGCGTAGACCTGCTTGACGAGCATCTCGGTCGACAACCTGACCAAGAAATACGGTGAGCTAGTCGCGCTCAACGCGGTCTCCCTAGAGGTCGGAGCCGGGGAGGTTGTCGGTCTGATCGGTCCCAATGGCGCAGGCAAAAGCACGCTGATGAAGGTCATAGTAGGGATACTGAAGCCAACAAGTGGTACGGTCCGGGTCGGCGGCCACGACGTGGTCCAGGAACCTGAAGATGCCAAGAGACTCATAGGATATCTTCCCGAGAACCCTTCGCTCTACACGGCTTTGACGGTCCGCGAGTTCCTCCGGTTCGTCGGCAAGATCAGGGGGGTCGAGGACGGGGCGCTGGAGACCAGAATCTCCGAGTCGCTGAATACCTTCGCGCTGATAGACAAAGGGGATTCGCTCGTGGGCTCCCTTTCGAAGGGAATGAAGCAGAAGGTCGCCCTCACGGCGGCCAACATCCACGATCCTGACGTCCTGATTCTGGACGAGCCGCTGACGGCCCTCGACCCGAAGACACAGGCGTTCGTCAACGGCTGGATTGCTTCGCAGGGCGGAAGCCACAAGACGGTCTTCCTCTCGACCCACAACCTCGAAATCGTCCAGGACTACGCGACGAGGATATTGATAATCGACAGGGGGACCATCATAGCCAGCGGAGGGCTCGAAAGCCTGCGCAGGCTTGCGGACACGAAAGCAGACGCCAGACTCGACGAAGTGTTCTTGAAGCTCACAGAGGATTCGTAGGATGGACTCGCGCAACCCTGATCTTCCGGCGGGGTTCCGCAACGTCGCCATCCTGCTTCGTTACTGGTTCAAGGGACGTCTCTCCAGAGCGGCCCTGATCTGGCTGCTCCTGGGAGAGGGCTTTGCCCTCGTCTTCATTGCCTTCGGGACCCAGTCCTTCCTCTCGTTCTCCACAAGGTTTGGCCTGGGAGGAGGGTTTTCCGGCTCCGCGCTGGGCCTCATATTCGCCTTCATTCTGGTCGGCCTGCTGCAGAGTGGATTCAGCGGGAGCGGCCTCCCCGTGTCGTCGGCCGACATGGACTACGTGATAACATCTCCCGTGAGGCCACGCGAGATATTCGCGGCCAAGATACTGATGAACTCGCTCACCACTGTGCTTCTGTCGTTTCCACCCATGCTGTTTCTCTACTTCAGGCTCTCCGCTTCCTACGGGGCACCTTCGTCTGCGGCTGTGCTTGCGGGGTGGCGACCCTCGTATTCCTCGTGATGGGTCTGGTCATCAGCGCCGACGTGACGGTCTCGCTGAGGTCCAACACTGGCCCTAGGGTGAAGCTCGTCAGGAACGCTCTCATAGTCGCCGTCGCGGCCGTCGGCATCCTCCCCGTCACCCTCCTGATCCCCGGCGCCCCACCAGCCCTGAGTGCTGTCAGCCGGATTCTGCCGAGCGGGCTGGCCGCGGACATAAGCGCTGGACTCGTGAGCGGCGCACCTTGGAACCTCGACCTGTCCTTTGACGCTGTCCTGCTGCTCGCGTGGTTCGTCGGTTCCGTTCTGCTGGGAATCAGGATGTCTCGGAACAACTTCTACGAGGTCCTGCAGGTCGTAGACACCACGGAATCCGGGCAGGTTGCGGGGAGCGACAAGGTCACGACCGTGCTGAAGACGGCTGGAAGGTCCCTCTGGTCGGTGGTGAGGGAGAAGGAAGAGGATCGTGATGAAGAGATCCGGGGAGCGCAGGGGACTGCTGATCAGCGCCCTCTTCTTTTCGAGCTTCATGGTGATATACTCTCTGGCAGGGACCTTCCAGTCCTCGCCGACATCGTTCCTCTTCATCCTCTTCCTTATCGGCTCCTTCGGCTCGGGGAATGCCAGCGGGTGGCTGGAAAAGGAGAGGCTGTGGATTGTGAAGACCTCCGCGCTCGACGTCAGGAGGTACATCAGGGCGGTCTTCAGAGCGAGGGTCACGCCGCTGCTTCTGGTCCTGACGCCCATCGCGGCCATCGTCGGCATCCCGCTGATCCTAGGCGGGCTCGGCAACTCCGGATCCCTCTTGGGGGTTGCCCTCGCGCTTCCAGCCGCCCTCGAGGTCGCGGTTGTGATGATGGGAGGAGGGATGTACTTCGCGTCGAAGTACGGCCAGAGTGCCGCGGACGACATACTCTCCTCACAGGCCCAGCAGCTGACGGATGTCAAGCGCTTTCTGTATCAGACGGTGATGAACCTTGCCTTCGTCTCCCCGCTGATGGGTCTGGTCCTCGCGGCAACGGAGGCGTCTGCGCTCGGTGGGGTTCCCGCCGTCCCGCTTACCGCGATTCTCCTAGCCGCATCGGTCGCGTACACGTACGGGATTCTGAGCA
The DNA here is from genome assembly GCA_963836465.1 of uncultured Nitrososphaerota archaeon. Taxonomy (GTDB): domain Archaea; phylum Thermoproteota; class Nitrososphaeria; order Nitrososphaerales; family Gagatemarchaeaceae; genus CAWIJZ01. The sequence continues at coordinate 64,468 of CAWIJZ010000030.1, read as the reverse complement.
GACTCCTCGATGCGGCGGGGGATTTGATTGTGAAAAGGGAGGATCTCTGAAATCGACTTCGATGAGAGTGTCCCTGCCAAGGATAGAAGGACTGGGGCCGGGCCCTGTGGGATTCGTGTCGTAAACGGTATCCTGATGGGCCCAGACCCTTGACGGGTCCGAAAAGTGGACTCTTATGAGGAAGGGCCTAGGAATAGTATTTCGTCTATCAGTCTCTACTTATACTGGCTCATTTGATTTTCAGAACAACTTTTCCCTTTGGATGATCCTGCTCGAAATACGTGTTTGCCTCAAAAACGAAGGCCCAGAAACCAGCTGGAAAGTGACATACTTTGGCGGTAACGGGACATCGTGAGGCATATCCTCTTATCTCTGTTCATGAGGAGAAGACCCAAATATGACACGGGAGCCAGAAGACTTCGCGGTCCCGGCATCCGAAGACGCCATACAGAGAGTCGCCGAGAAGATGCGGGAGCACAACATCGAAGTAGTGGTCGTCGACGACGGCGACGAGGCACGCAAGTTGGTGCTGGAGCGACTGCCAGAACGAGCAGAGGTCCATTCCGGCAAATCGAAGACCCTACAGGACGCCGGAATCTTCGACGCCATTCATGACGAGAGCCGCTATGACGCTCTGCGGCCTCGCATCTTCAAGATGGATCGCCAGACCCAGGCGCGCGAGATCCGCAAGCTCATCGCCGGTCCCGACTTCATGCTGGGCAGCGTCAACGCGGTCACAGAGGATGGCGTCTTGGTTGCTGCGTCTGCCACGGGGAGTCAACTTGGCCCCTATGCCGGCACTGCCGGTAAGGTGATCCTGGTGGTGGGCAGTCAAAAGATCGTGCCCGACTTAGAGGCGGCGCTCAGGCGAATCCGCCAGTACGTTCTGCCGTGGGAAGACGCCCAGGTCCGCAAGGTCGTCAGCACTGGATCGTTTGTGGGCAAGGTCCTGATTGTCGAGCGGGAGTGGGTGAACGGTCGGATGACCGTAATCCTGGTCCGAAAGCCGATCGGAATCTAGCAGAGCTCCGGGGATTCCCTGAACTCTATTTCCGCCTTCTCTGCGGGTTCCTTGAACAGCTTGAATGGCAACTACCAGTGGCGCCTTGACGTACTTGTGCTCAGGTCATCCCATCATTTAGCTGTAGAATCCATGAACTCATTTTCTGCCACAAAGTTGCGAACATACTGGGTCTCAGTCACACCAGTGAAAGGCAACTGAACACTGCGACAGCTGATGTGATGTATTGGCGTGTCCAGATGACGTGTCCACAGTTTTCTCATGCCCGCCTCAAAGGACGGTTCAAGGGACAATTCCTGCACACTTGCCCGCAGGTCCTGTGTTACCCTCGGCGTTCAGCCGAATATTCTGACCTGCTGGTTGGGCCAATCGTATCCGATTACTCACCCAATCGCGAGGTAAGCCATCACCACAATCAGCGCTATCTGGAACACGCTCTGGCTCCCGGAGAGGTAGATGTTCCTCATTCCGAGCTTTATCACCTTCTGCAAGTCTGGACGCTCCTTCCTGAGCTCCAAGAAGATGCGCACTTCGTTGGGCAACAGCAGACCGAACCCCTGCACCGCGAGTATGATTGCGATTACTCCTGCGACGATGAGTGGGAGGGAGAAGAAGTCGCGGCCCTCCCAGCTCGCCAGGTAAACGCCCGCTGTTATGGCAACCGAAGCAAGCGCGGGCATGAAAAAGAGCATTATCGGGACAAGTTTCTTGATGAACTCTGCTCTAACGTCCGGACGAAGGTCCCTGAGTACCCTGCTCATCACGAGGCCCATGAAGAGGTCTATCCCGGTCCACGTCCCTCCCGTTATCACGTGCACGTAGTCCAGGAAGAGGAGGCTGCCGCTCCATATAGCTGCAATCAGAGCAACCACAGGAACCAGCAACGTCAATATAGAGCTCGGACCGACTATTCTCGATCTCTGGACTACCTCGGCTGTTGAAGATGGATGTATGGGCTCGGCTGACATGGGTTGACTCACGCACGTGGGTCCATGCCACCACTTCAACGTTTCCTGACTTCGTATTTCATTTCCCCAAATAGCTCGGTGATCGTTTTCTCTTCCGCAGCAAGCGAGACACGCAACATTGCCCATTCTCGAAACTTCGGAGTCCGAAATATATCGGCAAGGAGATAACCATACTTTAGGTCGAATGCGAAACCCCGACGATAACTCTTCCCAATCCATTCAGGAATTTGGAACGTCCTCATTCTAAGACTGGGGGGAACCGATCTCCCCTGTTCTAGGATTCACCAAGAAGAGATAGGTCTTCGTATAATTGGACAGGATAACAGCGTAGTACATCCGGTCTTGGATCACCTGGAGTGAGATGTCCCTATAGGAGATTGAGCTCCTATAGGGACATCAAAGTAAAAACGGCTACGGTCATGCCAGGAATGGTAGTAACATAGCTCGTGGTCTGACTTGGTCGAGGTGACAGTCGTAGTGCTTCCGACCGTGGTCGTTGTTATTGCCGTCGCTTCTCAACGGGGCGCCTGTGTACCAAGAGGGAGCTGGAAGTTATGACCGCCGCGCCTGCCACAGCGGTCAGCGTTCCTGCAGAGAGCATTAGATTGTACAGTGGAACACCACATGTGCACGGCCCGTACGCAGGGCATGAACACATCACCTGATTTGCCAGCAGAAACCCTGCAAAGCCGACCAAGAGACCAGCGGAAAATAGAGACCAGCCGGCTACGGCGAGCATCGTGGTTGTTCCCCTAAGCTGAACCCTCTTTGCGAACAGGTCAGAGGCAACTACGAGCACACCCAGAAGGACGGTCAGGAGGCCTAGATTGCCGATTGTGACGTCAGGGTTTACCGGTTTACTCAGGAAAGTGATTAGGAACACAATTCCGATCACTGAAATGAGTATGCCCACCATCCTGGTTGAACTCACGCGCGTCTTGACCACCGCGAAGTGATTTTCATCTTGCGACGATCAGCTCGGTCAGTGTTATCTCGTTAGAAAAGCCCGAACAGGACGGCCACTGCTGCGGTAGCGATGACTATCCCAGTTCTCGATGGCTCGGCCACCACTGTAACGGAAGCTGAAGTTTCGGTGAAGCCTCTTGTAGCTGCCACGAACGTTATTGCGTATCGGGCTCCATGGATTATCGAGACGCGCCCGGGCTCGATGACTCGTATGTTGTAATATACGTCATACTGGCCAGGCGCACCCGGAGAAGCTGTGTCATGACCAACTCCAGCCGTACCTATGTACGTTCCGTTGACATAGATGTCCACCTCTGAGATTGGACTAGCACCTGAGTTGAATCTCAGCAGCGCAGATAAGACTGGAGAGTTCCCTGCCAAGAGCGAAGCGTTCTCCATCGACACCAGTGGTGCGGGGGACCGCGCTGTGGTGAGGAAGCCAACCCCCTCTGGTCCTCTCTCGCTCACGCTCGAGCCATCGGCGGCTATGACGGTAATCCCGATTCCTCCCTGGGGCATGTAGTAGATGCCCGAACCACCAGTGAACCTTGCGGAGATGTTCACCTCTTGGTCGGGTTGGATGGGGCCACTCGACGACACGACTAACTCAAGGGTTGTTGCGGTGGGGCCGATGATGCTCGTCGTGTCGTTGGCGGGTACAATTCCGATAGCGTCAATGCAGACGGCCTCAACCGGCAGTGAGGAGCTGCCAGCATTCCTCCAGCCAGTGCCGACGAACGAGAAACCTATGCTCAGGCTCCCCGAAGACTGCAGGCCAGCGGCCTGACTCGTACCACCACTCCGCTGAATCGTGGATGAGTTGCTGCAGAAGCGTGAAACAAAGGCAGCATTCACTGTGTAGACGACTCCTGTTGAGGTCTGGCTGCTCTCCCCCGAACATTTCGTGTTAGCGAAGCAGAAAGACGTGCTCATGTTCCCAGAAGGAATTGAGTATGTCACGTATGACGCGTACATTGGTTGGGTTGGAACCGTGAGGTTGTACTGACGCCCTGCGTAAGTCAGGGACAACTGATAGCTGCCAGGGTACCCCTCGAGAAAACTGGCGAACCCACTCGAATTGGTAGTTACTGCTGGAAGAGCGTGGACCTGGGGCTGACCGTCGCAGTAAGCAACAGTTTGGCCGGTCGCTTGCGCCCCAGCTATGGGTGAACCAGAATCCGAAACAGCCCGCAGCACGACACCGAAAGGTTCCCCAGTGATGCTGCAGACGGTGCTGTTGGTTTGAGTTGTGCTTGTAGACTGAAGAAGAGTTGTAGTTTCGGTTGAAGTCCTAGTGACCGTGGTGGTGAAGGTGGATGCGGCAAAGAAGATACTGGCAGAAATGAGAATCGCTGCTACGATTATTACGGCTGCAAGGTAGGTGTTGTGTCTGCCGCTATCTGCCGTTTGATTCATCATCACGTGTCACTCACCGACCCTATTCCCCTCTCCAAGGAAGCCCGCGGCCGGGAGATAGTGCTATCCTTTGGAACAGTGGTTGGGCCCCTGTCCTAAGTTTAGGACAGTCTAATGATGGATGAACTCCGGCTCCTGATGCGGCATTTGCAGGAGCAGTGACTGGCAAAAGGTCTGTTGCCTCGCGCATGGTGCCCTAGCAATGAATCGCCGATGCTGGTCAACACCCATTGACTCGGTTCGTCGAGGGCACCGAAACGTTGTCAACGAACATAGAAATAAGACCAGACTCCTCTGTACCACGGCTGATGTGCCTTGAGCAGAGAAAATGACGATGCCTTCAACGTCGCTAGAGCGGAACTCTTTGATGCCATGGGCCATCCAAACCGGATAAGAATCATCAAGGCGTTGGCCGAGAAGCCCCTCGGGTTCTCCGAGCTAAAGAGAGCGGTCGGCATAGAGAGCAGTGGTCTCTTGGCGTTCCATCTGGACAAGCTGACTCACCTCGTCGGGACAGATCAGGCCGGCATGTACGCACTGACAGAGGAAGGAAGGGAGGCGCTTCAGATAATCCGGAGCACTGCAGATGAATCAAACCGTGGCAACGGCAGCCGCGGTTCCACTGGACCGATTGACCGCCGAAACGTGATTCTTGCGGCTGTGGTTATTGGAATCCTCGTTCTGGCTTCCGTCGCGGTCTATCAGCAGTCTGAGCTGTCTGCGCTTCAGAGGACCAATTCATCTCAATCCTCCGAGCTGGCCAGTCCAACCATGGACGTGGTGTTGTCGAACTTCACTGTAACGAAAGCCAACGCCACAGCCGAGCCGGTGATGCTTCTGTTTCTCTCGAACGACGGACAGGCTCCTGTCAGCTCAGGGAGTTTTCTCGTCGGCGTCTATGAGCAGGGCAACACCTTCCAGTCCTGCTATAACAACAGCGCGAACTTCTTCCCGGTTTACCCGAACGATTCAACCGTGGTTTTTTCACCGCTCAGCTGTGGAAACTTGGGCGACAAGGTGGTTCTCACAGCCCAGATCAATTTCCTTACGAGCAACGCAAACATGACGAAAGTATTTAACGCTCAGACCACGATAATCCAACCGCAGTTCAAGGTGTCGACGGTTGCCGTCGATCAGCTTGGAATCCACACCTTCGTCACACCGTGGGCAATGCAGAATCAGACCTATTACATATGGTATTTCACATTGACCAACGAATCCCCGACGCCCATCGTTTCTGTGCACGCGACCCTTGGGTCCGCGAACAACCCAGTAAGCGAGATTTCAGGGTGTGTTGGTATCGCAGGCAATACCATCTTTCCTGTGAGTCGCAATACGCCTCTGACTCAATCCAAGTCTTGCAATGAAGAAAATTCGATGCCCGTGGGGACCGTGTCATTCTCGGTGGGACAGAGTCTCGACGTCGTGGTCTCGGTAACATACTCCAATGGAACCGCTTCCAGCGCATCAACCACGGCCGTTGTGGTTCCTCCGTACGTGCTCTTTCAGTAAGGCGAAAAGTCCTGGCCACCTTTGACAGTGGCATTGCCGCAATATATACGACCAATGTCAGAGCCACTTGCAGTAGCTCCGAATAAGCGTCATCCATAATCATCTTCTTTCGCCTTCGGATCATTCTTTGAGCTGAACGGTACCAGATATTCCATGAGCAGGGAATCTTCACCTCGAGAGCAATCACTCGCCTCTCCTCCTGGGTGTTGTTGAAGATACACCAAGCGTTGTAGATGCAGACGGCCACAGCATAGTAGAGGAGCCTCACCGTGTAGTCCTTCGATGTCGTCTTCGCCAGGAAGACGTTGTGCTCCCTGTAGGACGTTTCGATTCCCCACCTCAGCTTGTAACGCTTGAGAACCCTCTTCGGCCTGCAAGTCATGTTGGTGGCAAAGAGGTATGTCTTCCCAGTCTTTCGGTCGTCTGCCCTGACGATCCTGAACGGCCTATCGTCGCAAGGATAGAGGGCCTCCTCTCCGTCTTTCAGGCCAATCCCATTCGTCACGCTGTTGGGTGTGAAGTGTATCGCGTAGTAATACCCGTGCTCCTCGAGATATCGCGGTAATGCAAGGGAGGAGAATCCTCCGTCGAAGAGAAGATGCTTCACCTTTATCCCCATGTTCCTGATCCTGTTCAACGCGTCCTCTACGTATTCGAGCATGTGCTTCCTGCTCTTGATGGGGGTGAGCACTATGGTCAGCCTCTTTCCGTTGACGAGGATGCTCGCAGTCAGATACTGGTAGGCGCGGGAGGAGCCGTCCTTCGGCCTCGTTCCGTTGACCATCTCCGAGTCACTATCGCCGTAGAACATCTGGTCGTGCCAGTCGAAGGCGATTGGGACGGGCCTCCTGAGCAACCCCTTCCTCTTCAGCTCGTTGACCTGCGCACTCGAAGACGATTGACGACACGCTCTGGAGTTCGTATCTGTCGATGCCCTTGAGGTATGAGAGGACGGTATCTCCGGTGGAGCCTTCACGAGCCTCCTCGATGCGTTGCTCGTTCCCTCAGCATAACCATTGAGTATGGAAGCCTTGACAACCAGCGATATGTAATCCATCTTCCGCGTAGATAGAATTGGGCTTTACCTCGAAGCAGAACAGCTCTGGCAGATACCTCATCAAGATGAGGTCGAAGCCGTGGGCTAGCTCAGTTGTCACAAACGATGCTTTCGGGGTAAGCTCATCCTATCCACATGAAACAAACATCCTTGAGCAGGAACTCAATCACGCTTATTCGGAGCTACTGTTGATTCATTGGCATTCTACGGCGTTTGGGTGACCGTAGTCGTCGTTGTGGTCGCTTGGCAACCTGTTACGGTCGCTGTGGAACCGTAGTTTGTTGCCGTCGTCGTCACCGTGACTGTAGCTTGAGGACTCGCCGTCATGTTGGACAATATTACTATCTGTGTGACAGTTACGGTACTCGTGGTGCTGCATTCAGTCACCGTGGTTGTCCCTGCAGGATAGTTGACTGTAGACGTTACCGTGGTGGTTTCCGTCTCCGCCCCACCTTGTTGAGAGGTCGAACCAGCCGGCGGTGCTGAGGATGTTGTTCCTGGAATTGTAGCAGTGGTGGCAACTGCTCCCGACGATACTGTTGCCGTACTGATCGTACTGGTGGTGGTACTTTGTCCCGATTCTGTTATTGTACTAGGCGTCGTAACGGATGTAGTGGTCGAGACCGGAGCGCTGATGTAAGCCCAGTAGCCTATCGCAGCGACCACAACTACCACAATGACGACCGCAGCCATGATTGTCGATGAGACTGCCCTTCGTTGATGTTCCATGCCAAGTCGGTGTTTGAGAAGGCGATTCCCGACTAGTACTTTTCTCCGAACGAGATTGCTGTTCATGTTGCATCGGTGTCTTGTAGTAGGTGTGAGGATATAGTCCTACGGTTTAGGACAGCTCTTCTGATATGTACTAACGCTGAGACCATCCCCTCGAATCAGGGGTGGCGATACGCAGAACGGGCGTACTAAACAGTGGCACTATATGCACTCAGCCAACATGAGAAACCAATCTACCATGAACAGCGATTCCATTCGGAGAAAGGTACGAATGACGAATCATCGCCCCAAACACGTACGCGGTGTAACATGTCGAAGAACGGCAATCGGAACAACAGCCATCGTCATAGGGATAGTTGCAATCGTCCTAGTTGCAGCAATTGATGTCCTAGTTATTGCAACTCAACCAAACATCTCTACCACCATACACCCCAGCTCGCTGTCGAACCAGTCAACGATACCTAGTGCATCAGCCACAGCAACCACGCTGACGAGCAATTCCGCTGCCTCCTCAGTGAGCGCGGTTTGCAGCATAACTGCTGAGTCAGCAGGTGCTGCCGTCCGCGTCCTCTCAGACTCTGGCTCACCAATCGCTGGAGAGCAGTTCAGTGGCGCTAATATCAACCCGTGCGGAAACTCTACCATTTCACCGATCGCAACAGACTCAAGTGGTTGGATCGCACTACCTGGAACACTGGGCACCTACAACCTGACGCTGAGCTACCAAGGACGCGGGTACAACGTGAACGTCCCCATGTACCCGGTCACCCTGACCGAAGTAACGCTGCGTGTCCCCTCGGGCGTCTTCTCCGTCGATGTGGTGCCCTACGGGGCTCATCCAGTCTTCAGCGGGCCCTCCTTCGCCTCCGCCTCGGGAGGGCTGCAACTCAATGTGACCCTTGGTAACTCAACCGTGCAAGCAGGCAGTTATCTTCCGATCAGGGTCGCATTCGTTGGTCGTGGCGCCTGGAACGCGTCCTACGCAGATGTCAGCATGGTCGTGACCAACTCCGCAGGCGTGAACGTTTTGAACATCACCCAGAAGATGCCGGACCTGTACTCCATCCCCTACACCAACCAGCTTCAGGGATTCACTAGCTACTTGGGCTGGAATGCCCGGAACCAAACGAATACTGTTCCAATAGTGCCCGGAGAGTACACCCTGGTGTTCGGGGCCAATGTTGATGGACAGCTGCTGAGGGTGCAGGGAACCGTCCGGGTTGTCCAGTGAGCGACCAGCTCCTCGGAACCATACTTGAGGACCTCAGTTCTGAATGACAGCGAAATGTAGGGTTACCGTCTGCCCTCATTCGTCCGCCACTCCAACGGTGTATACTCCTGGGACGAAAGCATGGAGGGAAGGGTTCCTGTTCCGTATTGCCCTCCCAGAATGGGGGGATTCACCTCCTGCGAAAGGCTTTGAAGATCCCAGTAGCCGCTCGTTGAGAATCTGAGTTGTAACCCGTAGGGACCCAGAGTCTCGTTCGGTTTGGATTCTCCTTGAGATGTTCCTGGATGGTCTTCCCTCCGGGTCGCCGCTCCCTAACGTGTGAAACATCAGTTGTGCTCAATTTTTGCGCATCCAATAAACGAATACTAGTGGATTCCTTAGTTGTTGAAAGTTCAGTTAAGTCTGTGTAAGCACGCAGCTGGTCGAATCCCGCTGCCAAACGGTTCGGAAATGGAAGAGCAGTGGACCGGGGGGGACTCGAACCCCCGACCTCTCCCAGTTTGGAGATCGTCTATGCCAAGGGACTGGACGTTGGCTGTATCCTACCAAACTAGACGACCGGCCCTTGTTGCACGCTCGAAACTCTGCGGTCTTTAAGGCTTATTTGCAGGACAGCCGCACACCCTTGCAATGCCCGTGCCTTTTGAGACTTTCAACAAGCTGGATTTCAGGGTGGGCAAGATTGTCTCAGTGGAAGATATCCCGTCCGCCAGGAAGCCGTTGTACAAGTTTAGGATAGACTTTGGTCCGTTCGGTGTTAAACAGTGCGTCGGCGGAATCAAACAGTTCTACACTAGCGATCAGCTGATGGGGAAGCAGGTCGTAGCTGTCATGAACCTTGAGGCCAAGCCTATCGCTGGAGTCCTCTCGGAGTGCATGATGCTGGCGGCGTTCGAGGAGGAGAATCTCTCCGATCTTTGTCTCGTCACGCCAGACAAGGAGATGCCGCCAGGCACCAAAGTTGCTTAAGAAGCCCTGCGCTAGCGACTTCGAGCGTGGATAGTGGTTCGTCGCCCAAGTTCCTGTATCCTACCAGGTGCAGGATGCGAACAGAATTGTCCTAGAATTCATGCTTATCCAGGGCGTCTCAGTCGTATTGATAGCTCTTGGCGCGCTTCGGGTTCATCTTTGGCGTTCATAGCCGTCGCCTTGCCGGTTCTTGCCATCACTCCCGTCTTGACCGCCGAGAGCGTCAGGAGGGAAATGCAGTCCGACTGCAGGTTACCGGAATAACCTCAGAACATAGCCAGTCTCCGGAAAGCCGGTTGAAGCTTTATCAGCGGCAGCGTGGGGTATCCACCGTCTGGCAAATGTCAGGCGGGCCCGAGGCAGACAGAGAAAGAATAAACTATGAGCTGAGAGGAAAGACTCTCAAGGTCTACCTCTACCTTCTGAGAAAGGGGAGCGCCGTTGGCGTCAGGGAGGTTCAGAGGGAGCTCGGATTTTCAAGCCCCAGTATAGCTTTCCATCACATAGAGAAGCTCACGAGGCTGCAAGTAGTTGAGCAGGACAAGTACGGCAACTACGTCCTGGCCAGGAAGGTGGATCCCGCCGTACTGCAGGCGTTCGTTAGCGTTGGTAGATTCACCTTCCCGCGCGTCGGGTTCTACGCCACCTTCTTCACAACCATAGCTGTCGCTTACCTGCTCCGGAGCGCCAGCAACCCCGATGCGTACGCCGTGATAGCTGCGGTCGGGGGCTCAGCGGTATTCTGGTACGAAGCCTGGAGAGCCTGGAGGAGGAAGCCGTTCTAGATGTTAGAACTAAGTAGGTCTATAGAGGAGATAGAGTGGATTGGGTGATAGCATGCGCTTTCTGGCAGGTGCCGCTGTGGGATTGTTGTTCGCGGTCGCCATAGTACTTGCGGTAAACACGGTATACCCTGGACCGCCCACGGCATCATTCACCGCCTTGAGCACGCCCCCCCGGACGGGGACCATGACCAGCACCATGACAACAACTACAGCATCAATCGCCTATCCTGCAGTCGAGACGAACACGGCAGTCTACGGTAGCGTGACATCTACGTCCACCACCACGCAAGCCGCTTCCCCTCCTTCACCGACAGGGCAAGGTGCAAGTATTGCAGCGAAGACCACCCCCACCACCGGCTCGATTGTGACCACCCTCATCGGGACTCTCCCGCCAATCGCAATCGCACTCGTGCTCGGCATCCTGGTCTACCAGCTGTCGACCCGCAGGGTAGATGCTGAGTGAGAGCGCAGAAAACCCAACGGACGATTGCACTATAGACACTCTTCTCAACAACCACGATGACTGATGCCCGTTTACCTCCTTCGAATCACAGTTATGTTCGTCGCGCACTGTGCCAGCGTGATTTAGTTCTACGGACCAGAACAAATTCTGAAGACAGGAAATTGTTCGTAGGCCGCCCCAGGCCGTGGGTGTCGGATTCAGTTCAGAGAGGTCAGGAGACGATTGTCTGTGACTGCTCCCTCAGAAACGTCAGAAGATAGTTTGGCCCGCCTATTCCCTTGCCAGTGACCCCGCTGCCCTTCCACCCCACGAAAGTCTGCGCACCGGGCCACGCACCTGTAGTGGCGCCTCCGCTGCGATTTGCGTAGACCACCCCGAACTCTATCGTGTCCATGAATCGTTTCACTTCGCGCTTGTCCTCGGTGAAGATGCCCGCCGTTAGGCCGTACTCCGTTTCGTTGGCCTCCCGAAGTGCTTCGCCCAGTGTGTGGAAGTCCGCAACCACGACAAAGGGGACGAACAACTCCTCCCTGAACAGTCGATGGTTCCTCGCCAGCCCCGTCACGATGGTCGGCTCGAGATAGAACCCCCTCCCCATTCCCCTTCCCTTCGCCACGCCACCGCCGACGAGTATCTCACCCCCGTCTCTCTTGGATTCCCGCACCGCCTGCTCGAATGTCTTCACGGCCGACCTGTTGACGACCGGGCCCATGAATGTCTCCTCGAGTCTCGGGTCTCCGAGAACGACGTGGTTAACTCGGTTCTTCAGCTCTCTCAAGAATTCGTCCCTGACCTCGGCCTGGACGTAAACCCGTGACGCTGCACTGCACTTCTGCCCGGAGAAGCCAAACGCCGCCCTCACAGTTCCCTCGACAGCCTTCTTCAGGTCTGCCTTGGAGGTGACGATCACGGGATTCTTGCTTCCCAGCTCCATGACGACAGGCTTCGCGTAGGGCTGTTTCGCGAGGAACTCGTGATGCAACCTCATTCCCACACTGCGCGAGCCTGTGAAGGCGATACCTGCGACGTCGGGGTTTGAGGTGAACTCCTTTTCAAAGGCTGAACCTGAACCCGTGATGTAGTTCACCGCACCTGGAGGAACTCCAGCGTCACGGAAGACCTTGTAGAGCATGAGCCCAGTCAGCGGGGCCTCGCTTGTCGGCTTCAGAATGACTGTGTTACCTGTTATTAGTGCACCGAGAGTCATGCTATTTGCCAGCATAAAAGGAAAGTTGAAGGGAGATATGATCGGCCAGACGCCAAGGGGCTTTGCGATCATTCTGCACTTCTCGCCCGGTCCACCAGGACCCATCTCCTTCACGTATCCTTGATTCTTCTCCATGATTCGTGCGTACACACGTATTGCGTCCATCGCTTCCCACACCTCGGCGAGCGCCTCCAGTCTGTTCTTGCCGACCTCGTAGGTGATAGCGACTGCAATGTCGAACTTCCTCTCGTCCATGAGGTTCGCCGCCTTCATCATAGCCTTGACCCGGACCCTCCAGGACGCGCGACTCCAGCCAAGAAAGGAACGCTTCGCAGCCTCTATGGCTTCCACTGCGTGCGTGCTTCTCCCCACCTGGAAATGACCCACGACTATGGATGTGTCGATGGGACTCCTGTGCTCGAACTCCTCCTCCGAGGAGATGGCGCGATCGCCGATGTACATCGGGTAGTGCTTTCCAAGCTCCTTCGACAATCTCTTCAGCGCAGCTTCATACTTCGGATGGATGCTTTCGTCGGCGAAGAGGGTGACATAGGTTATCTTCGAAGGTTTCTTGGGCATGATTCCCCAACGTTTCGCAGTACTTACTTACTTAATCCTTGAGGCTTGGGCATAATTCCATACCCTTTACAACGTTACGAAATCTGATTGAGATAGGATGCTAAGGGTCTCCGTCCCCGAAGATTCATTTGTCCATGATCCCCAAGGGAAGAAGATTCCTTAGCAGGATGCTCTACCGGGAATCGTTTCTTATTGGGATTCTGCGTTTAATCGGCTTGATTCCTTGGCCAAGAGTCGTTGCCAAGAGGCGCGGGCGACCCTACGTCTACCCACCGACAGTGATGCTGAGATGCTTCATCGTGAGGATATGGCTCAGGATTCCTAGCAACAACGCGCTTCACTCCTTCCTCTCCATCGAGAACCCGTACAACGCCAAGGTGACGACGGCATGCGGCCTGTGCAGGCTTCCAGACAGGAGGACGTTCGACAGGAGGTTCGAGGCATCTTCTCTCGGTCTGAGGCCAAGGATCGACTCCATGGGCGAGCTGTTCGTCAGGGAGGAGATGGTCGACCCGTACATCGTCTCCGTGGACAGCACCCTGCTGAGGGCCAAGGGCCACGTCTGGCACAAGAGCAGCATGGAGAAGGGGACCGCCACCTACGCCGGGATAGACACCGACGCCAGGTGGGGCAAGAGCAGGAGCAAGGGGTGGCTGTTCGGGTACAAGCTGCACGTCGTGAGCAGCACCGGCCCGCTGATCGTCCCGCTCTCCGCGGAGTTCACGACCGCGAACATCCCAGACAGCAAGGTCTACGGCAGAGTGACCGCGTCCCTGCGCGGCGTCAGGTATGTGGACGGGGATCGGGGCTACGACGTCGACGACCTCTACGAGCTGAGCAGGGAGAGAGGGTTCGACCTCGTCTGCCCCATAGGAAGGTACGAGAACACGCATCCGGGGAGGCTCGAGCTCATCTTCTTCTACGAGTCCGAGCTGGGGCGGCTGGTATACTCGTGGAGGAGCAAGTCGGTGGAGCCCCTCTTCGAGCAGGTCAAGGACGTCTTCGGCATCGACCCTTTGCCCATCAGAGGGTTCAAGGCGGCGACGAGCATCGTGCTCCTCTCCGTCTTGCTGTACCAGGTAATGGTGTACTACAACCATCTGTCTGGGAGGCCTTCGAGGGCTCTCAAGCACATGCTCGGAAGCTAAGAGAGCATCATGGTCTTCTCCACGCAAAGAAGAATCATGCGTTACGTAGCTGAATTATGCCCAAGCCTCAATCCTTTTGTGAAGAAATCGGGCGCTGACTAAGCATGTCGTCCAGGTTTCCGTAATCCAGCTTGACTCCGAATACCTCTGAGAACTCACGGGCACACGTCATCTCGACTTTGCGCATGTTCAACTCATGGCCAGCGAGTTCCTTCATCGAGGTTAGCACATTGGGGTCGAGACCGCAGGGCTTTATCAAGTGGAAGTAGGTCAGGTCTGTGTTCACATTCAGAGCAAAACCGTGATAGGTCACCCAGCTCGAGACAGCTACTCCTATCGATGCAAGCTTCTTGTGCCCCACCCAGAGGCCCGTGTGGCCCTCCTTTCTGGTTCCATCAATCCCGTACTTGCTGACCGTTCGAATGAGTGTCTCCTCGAGCTTTCGAAGATATTTGTGGACATCATTGTCTGGTAGTCTCATAATAGGATACCCGACGAGCTGGCCGGGGCCGTGATATGTGGCATCGCCACCCCTTTCGACCTGGAACACGGATATGTTCTGGGGACGAAAGTTCTCTGGAGTTGTCTTTCTTCCGAGAGTGATCACGTGTTCGTGCTCCACCAGCAGAAGTACATCTGGGATCTTCTCGGAGGCCCGCATGCTGACAAGCTTCTTCTGCAGCTCCCAGACCTCTTCGTACCTTCTCCGCCCCAGCTCGAGAACTATGGCGCTCATGCCTTGCGAATGTGAATTGGTCGCCCTAAGGCCACCTCGGCTGCCTCCTTCAACGCTTCTGGAAATGTGGGGTGCGGGTGCGTAGTGCGGGCGATATCCTCGACTGAGGCACCCAGCTCCACGGCGAGTGCCGCTTCGCTTATAAGGTCGGAGGCCTCTGGACCCACAATCTGGACCCCGAGGACAGTGCCGCTCTCAGCCTCGGAGATTATTCTGACGAACCCATCAGATTCGTTCGCAGTCGATGCCCTGCCCAGGGCGGCGAATGGGAATCGGCTTTTCTTGACTTTGTAGCCCGCATCCATCGCCTGCTTCTCCGTCATTCCCACCCCTGCAATTTCAGGCTCCGTGAAGACCGCGAACGGCATGGCCTTCCAGTCAGCGACGGTGTCAAGCCCGGCGATTGATTCCGCGGCGACAATGCCCTCTCTTGAGGCCTTGTGTGCGAGGAGTGGAGGGCCACTCACGTCCCCGATAGCGTATATGCCCTCCACGTTGGTCTTCATTCTTTTGTCCGTCTTGATGAAGCCCTTCTCGTCTGTGAGGACACCAAGCTTGTCGAGGTTGAGACCAACCGTCACCGGTTTCTTCCCCACACTCAGTAGTAGCTTGTCCGCTTCGACCGTCTCGGTCCCCTGCGGTGTCTGAATAGTAGCCTTGATGGAGTCCGAACCCTTTTCAATAGAAGTGACCTGCGACTTCAGGCGTATCTGGGCGCCACCCTTCTCCAATTTCCTCTGGACGAGCCGTACCAGGTCTGGTTCCGTGCCGGGGAGCAGCTGGTCCATCACCTCGACCACGAATATCTTGCTGCCGAGATTCTGGTACACACTCGCGAGCTCCAGGCCTATGTACCCTCCTCCGACCACAAGGAGACGGTCCGGGATCTTCTGGAGGCTGAGTGCCTCTCTTGAGCCGATGACGAGTTTGCCGTCATAATCCAGACCAGGAAGTGAGCTGGCGCGTGAGCCAGTCGCTATCACGATTTTCTTCGTCGTTAGTTCCTCGGTCCCCGCCTGGGAACGAACCACAACCCGGTTTCTGTCCACGATCTCGGCCTCGCCGCGCACAATCTCGACGCCGTATCCCTTGCAGAGTGATTCGATGCCGTTCTCATGGGTACTAATCACACTCGCCTTCCAGCGCTGGAGTGTGGCGACATCAATCTCTAGGCCCGTCACCTTCAGACCAAGGTTCTGGGCATTCTTCACTTTCTCGAAGAGCCTCCCAACATGGATCAGTGCTTTCGAGGGAATGCATCCAGCCTGGAGGCATTCTCCGCCCAAACCGTCCTTCTCAACGAGGATCGTCCTCTGGCCCAACTGACTGGATCGGATGGCGCAGACGTATCCTCCTGACCCGGCTCCTATGATAACGACATCTACTTCCCGCATGTCGGTTCCACGCGTTCGGTCGCCGGAGACCACGCTTAAAGATTCTCTAGTGGACGTACGAAAGCCACGGCTTGTACTGCGGGAGTTTGCCGTGAACAACGTCCGTGAAGATGGCCTGAATCTTCTTCGTAATTGACCACTGACCACTCCCTATCGGCCTCTTGTCGACTTCGCGAATCGGTGTAACATTGGCTGCCGTTCCGGTGAAGAAAAGCTCATCGGATGTGAAGACGTCCTCCCGAGTGAAGTCTGCTTCCGTCACTGTGATTCCTTTGTCCCGGGCAATCTTGATCACCGAGTCCCTCGTGATCCCTTCGAGGATTCCAGCAGTCTTGGTGGGCGTCGTCAGCACACCGTCCTTCACCCTAAAGATGTTCTCGCCTGAGCCTTCGGCTACCATTCCGTTCGAGCTTAGGAGGATTGCCTCGTCGTATCCAGCTGCGATAGCATCCATCTTGGCCAGTATTGAATTGGCGTAGTTCCCCGAGCACTTTGCGTGAGGCGGGAGCATCTTCGAGTCGATTCTGGTCCAGCTGGAAATCGTGCACCGAATTCCCTTGTCCGCACCCTCGTCCCCAAGGTATCCCTCCCACTCCCATTCAGCTACGGCACCGATGATTTTGTTCTTGAGAGGGTTCACTCCCATTTCGCCGTAGGAACTGAAGACGATGGGTCTTATGTAGCAGTCCTTCACACCGTTCCTCCTCACGAGCTCGATGCAGGCGTTCGTTAGTTGATTCTTGGTGTAAGGAAGCTGCATTCTGTAAGATCTTCGTGCCACCAATCATTCTATCAATGTGCTCTCCCAGTCGGAAAATCGCGGGGCCATCGGGGGTGCTGTTGCACCTTATTCCCTCGAAAATCGCGTATCCGTAGTGCAGCGCGTGCGTGAGGACGTGTATCTTGGCATCGTCCCAGGGGACAAACTTTCCATCCAGCCAGATCTCTTTTGTTGGATTCAAATTCTCACCATACGGTGCAGATTTCTGTCGTATTTACGATGTTGCTTCGGCATCAGACCCGTGCCGAAGGCTATCTGGCTACTTCGGCCGCAACAGCACGCCCTACCCTCTCCGAAGTCGCGCCTCCACCTAGGTCCGGCGTCCTGTAGCCACTCGCGAGCGCTCTGTTGACGGCTCCGCGAATTGAAGAGGCGGCCGAGGAGCACTCCTTGTCGCCCTTCGAGACAGCCAGCCACTCCATCATCATCGCGACCGATAATATCATCGCCGTTGGATTCGCTATGCCCTTTCCTGCTATGTCGGGGGCCGCGCCGTGGACGGGCTCGAACAGGGCGAAATTGTCTCCGATGTTGGCAGACGGGGCCAGACCGAGACCGCCGACGAGCTGTGCTGCCTCGTCCGAGAGGATGTCACCGAAGACGTTCGTGGTGACGATCACGTCGAACGTCTCCGGACAACGAATTAGGTTCATAGCAGCTGCGTCCACCAGCATCTCGCTGAACGCGATCGACGGATGCTCCCTAGCGATGTCATTGCAGACCCGGGAGAACAGACCGTCAGCCTTCCGTAGCACATTCGACTTGTGCACCGCCACCACTTTCCTGAATCTATTGCGACCTTCGGCCAGCTTGAACGCGTACTGGGCAATCCTGCGACTGGCACTCCCGGTCGTCACACGCAGACCGATCACTCCGTCCGGAATCTCGAACTCCATCCCTCTGTAGAGGTCCTCAGTGTTTTCTCTGACTATGACCAGGTCGATGTCTGGCTTGAGGGATTCCACTGTTGGCAGCGTGCACGACGGCCTCACGTTGGCATAGAGGTCGAGCATCTGGCGGAGCTTCACTATTACGGCTGCGGCCGTGTCCCCTACTGGTGCCTTCAGGCATACGTTGGAGCCCCGAATAACAGAAACTGAATAGTCAGGGAGAGCCTCACCTGTTCGTTTGAGGCACCCATCGCCGGCTTCGACAGGGGTGACCTCGAACCGGAGATCGAAATTCCTCTGGACAGCTTCGAGCACGGTGAGGGCCGACTTGGATACCTCAGGCCCTATTCCATCGCCCTCCATGAGGGCCAGCTTGTACGAAGTCAAATGATGCTCGCCACGTGACAAGCTACGCAGTTTTTAGCTTCTGCCTGAGCCGTTCCCTCACGTAACCCAGGAGGCCGCCCCTCGTCATCTGTTCAATCGCGTCATCTGTGGCCCTTATTGGGAATGACTCTCCTCTGGTGGTGTTCGCAAGGCTGCGCGCATCGAGGTCGATTTCGAGCTCATCACCCAGAGCTATGGATTTCGCGTCGTCGATCTGAATTGGGAGCAGGCCGTTGTTCAGACAGTTCCTGAAGAAGATGTCGGGAAAGGACTCGGCAACCACCGCTGCAACGTTGTTGTACTTTATCGCGTAGACCGCCTGCTCTCGCGAGCTACCGCAGCCGAAGTTCCTTCCGCCGATGACGATGTTTCTGTAGTTTACGCGGCAGCTGGGCACGAAGGAGGGGTCATAGCTCTCAAACGCATGGTCCGCGAAGAACTGCTTGTCCCAACTCTCCTGAAGCAGATAGGCTGGTATTATGTAGTCTGTGTTCATGTCGTCGCCATATCTCTTGACCACTCTGCCGGTAGCTCTCATGCTAATCACTCAGGTATCCTCTGGGATCGGCTATCCTTCCCTCTATTGCGGTGGCAGCAGCGAGCGCTGGTGAGCCGAGGTAGATGAAGGCCTCCGCCGAACCCATTCTGCCCTTGTAGTTGCGGTTGCTCGTACTCAGGCACCTGTCGCCCGGAGCCAGGACTCCCATGTGCTTGCCGAAGCATGGACCGCAGTTGGACGATTCAATGTTCGCCCCACTCTCCGCGATGGTTGAGAGTAGACCGTTGCTCATCGCCCAGTTGTAGACCTTCCGACTCGCAGGAATGACTATCAGGTTCACATCGCGGTGCACCTTCCTGCCCTTCAGTATCCTCGCAACCTCCACCAGATCCGCTCGGCGGGCGTTGGCACAGGAGCCGATGAAAACGACGTTAATCGAATCATTGACCTCACTCGCCGGTTTCGCGTTTGCGGGAGAGTGGGGCAGCGAGACCGTGGGCTCTATCTCAGACGCATCGATGTCGACGACTTTGGAATAGCTGGCGTTCGGGTCGCTTTTTACGACCTTCGCTGCCTCCTCTGCGCTCAGACCAGCCCCCCTCGACGCCGTGGCGGTCTTTACGTAGTCCATAGTGGCTTGGTCTGAATCAATGATGGCGGTCCTGGCGCTCATCTCGACGGAGAGGTTGCAGATCGTAAATCGGCCGTCCATCTCCATGGTGTCTATGGTGTCGCCAGTGTACTGGGCCACACGCTTTGAGCATCCGTCCTGCCCCATCATTCCCAGGATGTGCAGCACCAGGTCCTTGGGATAGACGCCTTTCTGGAGACGCCCCTCCGCGTGGAAGCGCAGCGTTTCAGGGACCGTGAAGGAGTAGAGCTCGCCAGTCGCGAGAAGGTTCTGGGCCTCCGTCGTTCCTATCCCAAAGGCGAGTGTCCCGAGGGCACCCTGGGTGCAGGTGTGGGAGTCCGTCGCCACCGCAATCTCTCCCGGCAGCACGAACCCCTCCTCGGAAGCGATTGTGTGCTCTATCCCGTCTCCCTCCTTGTACATGGCTATTCCCTGCTCCTTCGCGAAGTCGGACATCATCCTGACCCCGCTGCTCACCATGACCGAGCAGGAAGGGACCGTGTGGTCGGGCATGAACGCCACACGCATGGGGTCGAAGACCTTCATCTTCTTCCCTGCCTCCTTGAAGACGTCCCCGAAGTCTTTCTGGAAGTTCAGTATCGCTGGCGGTCCTATGACCTCGTTGAAGTAGAGCTTGTCTACCGGGAGAGCCTCAATCAGGTCTCCGGCCTGTGCTTTCCTCCCGACCGCCCGGGATGCGATCTTCTCGGTTATGGTGAAGCCCAGCATCTAGACACCCTCAATGTCGCCCGAGGTCTTTTCAGCGGGCAGAGACCGCTCGTTGCGAGCGGAGAGCTTCTTTGCGAGAAGTGCGTTTGTTCCTGCCACTATCGCTTCAACGCTCGCGACGACGATATCCGGTTTCATTCCCCTGCCAGAGGCCGTGTTCCCGGCGTCGTCTTCGACCTTTACGGTAACGTCCGCGACCGCATCCGAGGCTCCCGTCAGGGCTTCCAGCCTGTACTCCTTAAGACGGACAGTCTCGAGGTTGCTGAATATCTTCTGAATGGCGTTAATCGCAGCGTCAACGGGACCCGAACCAACGTCGGTTTCCTCGTAGAGGTGACCCCTGACCAAGAGCTTGACCGTCGCCGTGGGCAGCCTCTCTGATGCCGGTTACGACCTCCAGTCCCTCGAGCTCCACAAGAGGGTTCTTCTCCGCGGTCCCCCCTCCCATGATCGACGTGGCAATCTGGTACAGGTCGCCGTCTGTTATGCTGGTTCCCTGATCTCCCATCTCCTTGACCCTGTCGACTATGAGCCTTAGGTGCTCCTCCTTGGGTCTTAGACCAAGACCTCTCAGCTGCGCAGAGATGCCGTGCCTTCCCGCGTGCTTCCCGGCCTGAAACCACCGAGCCCGGCCAACCTTCGAGGGCTCGAAAGGGTTCGTAGGTGAGGGGGTTAGAGAGAACACCGTGAGTGTGAATCCCTGATTCGTGCCCGAATGCGTTCTCTCCGACGATTGCTTTGTTCGGTTGCACCATCACGCCGGTCAGCCTCGACACCAGACGCGAAGTTTCATACAGCAGCTCAGTGTTGATTCTCGTGTCGATCGAATAGAGGTTGTGACAGCTCATAACGAACTCTTCCAGAGAAGTGTTCCCGGCCCTTTCACCCAGACCATTGATTGTCACGTGAGCCTGATCCGCGCCGGCGACGATTCCGGTGAGGCTGTTCGCCACCGCCAAACCATAGTCGTCGTGGCAGTGAACGCTTATGGTCCTGTCGGTCACCGACCTCGCAGCCCGAACGTAGGCGGCCATCTTCTCTGGGGTCGCCGTCCCGACCGTGTCGGGTATGTCAAACCTGTCTATCCCCGCATCGGAGACCGCCTTCACAACACGCTTGAAGAAGTCCAGATCGGTTCTGGTTGCATCTTCCGCAGAGAACTCGACGGTGACACCGAAGCCTTTGGCGTAGCGAACGGCTTCAGCTGATCTCTTAAGCATCTCTTCCCGCCCGATGTGCAACTTGTGCTCCAAATGGATGTTCGACGACGCGAGAAAGACATGAACTCCCTTCACTCCGCAGCCAATCGCCGTGTCTATGTCTGCCTTGTCGGCACGAGCTAGACCAGATACCTCTGCGCTGAGTGCGGCCTTTGCGATAAGTTTGATTCCCTCCTGTTCCCCCTTAGAGGTTATCGGAAAGCCCGCCTCGATTACATCAACCCCGAGTGCGTCAAGAGCCTTCGCGATCTCCAGTTTCTCCTGCGGAGTCAGGGAGACGCCTGGCGTCTGTTCGCCGTCTCTGAGTGTCGTGTCCAAGACCCTGACTATTCGACGGTCTTTCATGTCTTCTCTCTCGGTAGCGCCGTGACGCCGGTCCTAGCGATGTCAAGCACGTCAGAACCCAACCTCTGCACGAAGCTGTCTATGTCAGCTACGGTTCCCACTACCTGAACGATGAACTCCTTGCTTGAGGAGTCGACAACTTTGTGACCGTGAGACTTGCTCATGACGCTCCGGGACTGGTCGGAGGACCGGATCTTGACGAGGGCTAGCTCCGTGCTCGTCACCTCTTCAGGGCTGTAGGTGTTCGCTTCCAGTACATCGATCACCTTCCGCAGTTGTTTGGCGATGTGGTCGAGCGTGGCATCATCCCCGTCCACCGTGAAGGTCATCCTGCAGGTGTCCCCTCGGTTCGTCACCCCCAACGAGAGACCCTCGATGTTGACACGCATGAGGCGAATTAGGTGAACGACCTTGAACAGGGTTCCAGGCTTGTTCTCGACAAGAGTGGAGAGTATCTTCGTGGCCCTCAAAAGATAGCCATCTCCTTAGGTGGGCCGTAGGTGGTGTCCTTGATACCCTTCCCCGGGGCCATGAAGGGGTACACATCCTCTTCCGGCGACACGGGTACTTCAATTACCATCGGAAGCTCGGACGAGAGTCCTTCCTTCAGCGCCTTGCCGAACTCATCCAAAGAGCCCACAGCCTTGCCGATCGCGCCGTAGGACTCAGCGAGCTTGACGAAGTCGGGTATGCCGCGAGACTTTATCCCAATGTACCTGCGATTGTACATGAGCCTCTGCCACTGTTCAACCAGCCCGAGACTCCGATCGTTGATTATTATCGACACCACGGGCAGCCTCTCCTCAACAGCAGTGCCGAGGGCTTGCTCCGTCATGACGAAGCTTCCATCACCATCGAAATTCACCACGGGAACATCGGGCTTCGCAAGCCTAGCCCCGATGGCCGCAGGAAGTCCGAAGCCCATCGTCCCGAGGCCGGTCGATGAAATCCAACTGCGCGGGGCCAGAACCTTATAGTGTATCTCGCACCACATTTGATGTCTTCCAACTCCAGTGGTAAGGATCGCGTCCCTGGGCAGGATATCCCTCATCTTCTTCACGATTTTGGGCCCGGAGAGCTCAGCGTATGAATCTCTGTAAGCCGGTATCCCCTTCATCTCTTCTCTCACTTGATCGACCCTCTTGATCCAGGGATTATCCTCGCTCCTCTTCGAGATCCTCCGCATCACAGAGTTTCTGACGCGCATTAGTGCTTCGCCAGCGTCGCCCTGAAGGCAGAGGAAGACGTTCTTGTTCTTGTTGAATTCGCTCGAATCGGTGTCCACGTGTATTATCTTTGCGTCAGGGGCGAACTCAGAGTAGGTTCCGGTTGACCTATCGGAGAATCTCACTCCTACCGCCAGCATGACGTCGCACTCTGACACCAACCTGTTTCCCTCAGCCCTCCCGTGCATTCCTATCGGACCGATGCAGAGAGGATGGTCTTCGGGTATTGAGCCCTTCCCCTGCAGAGTGGTGACAACGGGGGCAATCAGGACCTCCGCCAGTGCTTGAAACTGCTGCGAGGCCTTGGATATCCTGATGCCTCCTCCTCCGAAGAGAATTGGTCTTTCAGCCTTGGCCAGAATCTCCGCCGCCCTCTCTATGTCCCTGTCACTGGTTCGATAAGTCGGTGAATACCCTCGGACCTTGATGCTGTCTGGGAAACTCATGTACATGACCTCCTGCTGGACGTCCTTGGGTACGTCGACCAGCACCGGACCAGGCCTGCCTGTGGCAGCCAGATAGAAAGCCTTCTTCACCGCCATTGGTATGTCCAAAGCGCTGGCTGGTTGTACACAGTACTTCGCTATGGGAGTGAGTATTCCAACGATATCTGTCTCTTGAAAGGCGTTCCTGCCCGTCATTGCCTTGGGAACCTGGCCCGTTATGGCTACCATGGGTGAAGAATCCGCGAAGGCTGTGGCAACACCCGTAACAAGGTTGGTCGCTCCGGGCCCAGAAGTGGCAGTGCAGACACCCGGTCTTCCAGAGACCCTGCCGTAGGCGTCCGCCATGTGGGCGGCTACCTGTTCGTGTCTGGTCAGGATGTGTTTGATGCTGGAGTCCCAAAGCGCGTCATAAAATGGAAGGCTTGAACCTCCCGGCATCCCGAATATGTACTCGACTTTCTCTCTTCGCAGGGCTTCAACAAGCGCCTGGCTGCCAGACATTTCAGACAGTATTCTCACCAACCAACTGAAGTTCCTCGCTTTAGTAACACGCAGAGCGAGGGCTCTACGGAAGAATAAGCAACGCTGGCAGAAGAGAGAAAACCGATTCCGGTAACGCGTTGCGTTCGATCAACGCCGCTCTCGAATGCTAACGGGATTTATAAGTTTTGTAAGTATTCGGAGTGCAAGAGACAATCTCTCTAATAGCCGATGAGGAGGAACGCACTGGAGTCGGCGTGTGTCCAAGCTCGGCGATGCTTAAATAGATGGACGGTCGACATAATTCGAAGAAGGCGTGATCCACCCATACGAGATAATCTCGAAATCCGCCCTGCCCGCGTTTCGTGCTATGATATCGAAGCGGTTGACCGACGACTACCAGATGACACAACAGGAGGCGGCGATCAGACTCGGAGTCACGCAGGCTTCAATAAGCAACTACGCCAGAAAGGCGCGTGGAGTCATGCTGAATCTTGAGACCGACGCCGCAATTGCCAAAGTCGCAGATGAAGTTGCCGCTGAGCTAGCATCCGATGGTCCCGATTACAGAGAGGTTCTGAGGCTGATGACAGAGGTCTGCGACTACATCAGGTTCAGCCATCTGTTGTGCAGACTGCACGGCGAGCTGGAACAAGGCTTCAACACTCAGGGTTGCTACGCCTGCAACGGCGGCATCTCTTTGGCGAACGTAACGACAAGACTAAAAATGACCTCGTGACCGGCGGACCAAGCAATCCTTGGAAAGCAAACCAACCTGGCTCACCGTGCGGGCTGACAAGAAAGAAAACTTCACAACACTTGAGGGACTCCTTGGAAAACTCAGCCTTCACACGGTTTGTGAGGAGGCTCACTGCCCCAACATTCATGAATGTTGGGGGGGAGGAACGGTAACACTAATGCTGATGGGCGATGTGTGTTCCAGAGCGTGTCGTTTCTGCATGGTTAGACCCGGAAGACCCAATGGTGGCCTCGACGAGCTCGAACCCGAAAGTGTCGCGTTTGCACTGTCGCAAATGAACGTCTCCTACGTTGTGCTCACATCTGTGGACAGAGACGACCTGCCTGATGGAGGCGCCTCGCACTTCGCCAGGACAATCACCAAGGTGAAGGAAACGAATCCAGGGATGCTTGTGGAGGTGCTCATCCCCGACTTCCAAGGAGACCTAGATGCACTGAAGGTTGTGGTGCAGGCACAGCCTGACGTCATCGGGCACAACATTGAGACGACAATGTTCCTGACGGAGCGGGCAAGAGATCGGCGGGCAACCTACTGGCAGTCGTTGTCGGTTCTGAGGAACGTGAAGAAGTTTGATCGTAGAATCCATACTAAATCATCAATAATGGTCGGCCTTGGTGAGAAGCAAGAAGAGGTCCGCCTCGCCATGATGCACCTGCGCAACGCAGGAGTCGACTTCCTGACAATAGGACAGTATCTCAGGCCTTCTGCACGACACCTTCCTGTAGCAGAGTACGTGGCGCCTAGTGAGTTCGCGAAGTATCAGGCTATGGGGGAGGAGATGGGCTTCAAGTACGTCGCGTCCGGTCCGCTCGTCAGAAGCAGCTACCGGGCGGCGGAGTTCTTCATCCGAACAGAATCTCACTTCCAGTGAGGCGGCAGACCGCCTCTGAGAGCATAGCCATGAAGGCCTGGGTGTACGGGTTCGAGGGAGTTCAGGTGGACGGTAACGACGTGCTCGCGGTCTACAAGGCGACGAAGGCGGTGATGTGACGCTGATCAGCTGGGGCGCGACTGTCCAGACCTGAGGACAAGCCGTCCAGCTGGCGATGAACGAAGGGATGAAGGTGGATCTCATTGACCTTAGGTCCCTCCTGCCGTTCGATATCACTTCTCTCCGCGGTCCCATTTTGAGGGTGGCGGGTTATGACACGCCATTTCCTTATGCACTCGAAAGCAGCTACATGTCCTCGCCTGAAAAGGTTCTTAGAGCTGTGAGAAAAGTGGTTAGCCAATAGGCGAGCTTCATGTCGTACGAGTTCAGGTTGCCTGACATTGGAGAGGGAGTCGCGGAGGGTGAGATACTCAAGTGGCTCGTGAAGGAGGGAGAGAAGGTTGCTGAGGACCAACCGCTTGTGGAAGTGATGACTGACAAGGTCAACATCCAGATTCCGTCGCCGAGGGCGGGTACGGTCTCGAAAATCCTCGCAAACGAGGGTGAAGTTGTAAAGGTTGGTCAGCTCATCGTCTCGATAGTTGAGGTGGGCGGTGAAGGGCATTCGCAGCAGGATGCGGCGATGGGGGCGAAGACTACAGGGAAGATCGAGGGTGTTTCGCATCAGTGAGACAGGCTAGGCTTCCACGAGAGTCTCGGTGCTCCTGACCCCCGGGATTGAATTCAACTTGCCCGTCATCTTCCTTAGCGCTGGATAGCTCTCCTCCTCGGCGAACGCAACCAGGTCGAACCTGCCATAGGCCACGAAGAGTTTTCGTACCCCCTTGAGCTTCTTCGCCTTCGCGATGACGTCATCGGTCTGAAGAGGCTTCGTCTTGATGAGGATACAGGCGTTGAGAGTCATTGCTAGCCGACCTCCACCTTGGGTAGGGTCTCCGTGAAAACAATGCCGGCCAGCCTGTTTGACTTTAGGACGACTTTCGCGAGTTGTCTACTGTCACGAGCTTCGATCTCCTGCCACGATGTCATACCTTCCCAGGACGGGGAAAGCTCTTACCACCTCGGGGATCTGCTTCAGATTCTCTGCGACCTCTTCGAACTTCCCCCTCTCGGCTCTAATCAACATGCACGCAGTTATCATAGACACCAATGTAGAGTTGATGACCTTGCTAATAAACTTCGCCGATTTGTCTCACTTGAGCCTCCTCCTGACCCGCCAGAGAAGAGTCTCTGGAGGGCGATCGCCGACAGAGTAGCGAAACAGGCGATTAGTAGTAGAGCTGCTCTTCACGCTAACGGCAATGCTAATCCTTGCCGAAGCTCTAGCTGATCTCCTCGTTGGGCCACATCATAGACCTCAATTTCCTCCCGACCTTCTCGACAGGGTGGGCATCCAGGGCGTCCATGTATTTCCCGAAGGCCTTCTGGCCTTCCTTGGTGTACGCCTCGACCCATTCCCTTGCGAAGGTGCCATCCTGTATTTCTTTCAGAATCTTCTTCTCTGAGTTCCTCACGTGCTCGTCGAGAGCCCTGCTCCCGCGGGTGAGGCCACCGTATCTCGCTGTCTCGCTCACACGCCTGTACATTCCAGCGATTCCGTATTTTTGGACAAGGTCAACAATTAGCTTCAACTCGTGCAGTGTTTCATAGTACGCTATCTCGGGTGCGTATCCCGCCTCGGTTAGAGTGTCGAACGCGTTGATGATGAGCCGCTCCACTCCGCCGCACAGGTCGACCTGCTCGCCGAACCAGTCGCTCTCCACCTCCTCTTTGAAGGTCGTCTCGAGGACACCCGGCCTGGTGAAACCACCAGCTTTCGCCATTCCAAGGATTCTGTCCCACGCCGTCCCGGACGCATCCTTGTGGACCGCAACGAGCGCCGGGGTTCCGAAGTTCTGGAGGTAGAGCTCTCGCACCCGCTGGCCGGGAGCCTTGGGAGCCACCATTATGACGTCGACGCCCTGGGGAGGTACTATCCATTTCCAGTGGATTGCAGCACCGTGAGAGAACGAAATGGCCTTGCCCTTGCTGAGGTTGGGGGCTATCTCCTCGCGATAAACCCTCGCCTGTTCCATGTCGGGAATCAGAATGTGGATAATGTCCGCCGTCTTCACCGCTTCCGAGACCTCCATAACCTTGTGCCCCTCCTTGACAGCGCGGGCCCAACTCTTTCCCCCCTTCCTGAGGCCGACCAGCACCTTGACGCCCGAGTCCCTCATGTTGCAAGCCTGCGCCCGCCCCTGTATACCGTACCCGATCACAGCAACAGTCTCGCTCTTGATGGGACCCAGATTGACCTGTTCATCGTGCCATATTCTCACCATGTTACGACCTAGGCGCGAGGCAATCGAGACCATATAAGCTTAGGAGGTCTCCTCAAGGGCGTTTGCTATCCTGAAATCACCTGAACAGTAGGATAGGAGCTAAGTAAGGAGTAGAGCCGCGGATAGATTTCTTATAAGGACCAACTCTGACGAAGGCCGACCATGTCCTCCGGAAAAGATCCAAGGAAGGCACGCAGTGATCACATTACTCTCGGCCCTGAACGAGCACCCCAAAGAGCCATGCTGCGCGCGATCGGCCTAACAGACGAGGATTTCGAGAAGCCCATTGTCGGAATAGCGAACACATGGGTGGAAGCTCAACCCTGTAACTATCACCTCCGCGATTTGGCGGCGAGAGTGAAGAAAGGTGTGAGAGATGCCGGAGGGACCCCGCTCGAGTTCAACACGATAGCAATCAACGACGCGATCGCGATGGGGAACGAGGGAATGAAAGCGTCGCTCATAAGCCGTGAAGTAATCGCCGATTCGATTGAACTTGCCACGGTGGGTTACCAGTTCGACGCGCTCGTCACCATAGGCGGCTGCGACAAGACCCAGCCAGCCTGTGCCATGGCGATGGCCAGACTGAACATCCCGAGCATCTACCTCTACGGCGGCAGCATTCCGCCCGGTGAATACAACGGGCGCGAAGTCACGATACAGGACGTCTTCGAAGCGGTGGGCTCGGTATCCAAGGGTACAATGACGGTCCAGCAGCTCAAAGACCTCGAATGCGTGGCATGCCCAACGTACGGTGCCTGCGGTGGAATGTTCACAGCCAACACCATGGCGTCGGCGCTCGAAGCCCTCGGACTCACGCTCCCCAACTGCGCTGCTCCCGTTGCGCCCAGCAAGGAGCGTAGTAAGATCGCCTACGAAACTGGCAAGGCGGTGATGAGCGTCCTCTCGGCGAACAGGAGGCCGAGGGATATCATAACGCGCAAGTCGCTGGAGAACGCGATCACCGTCGTCGCTGCCATGGGAGGATCTACGAACGCAGTTCTCCACCTTCCCGCGATCGCATACGAGGCAGGAGTCAAGCTGACCATGGATGATTTCGAAAGGGTTGGTATCCACGTACCTGAGCTCGCGGACCTGAAGCCCGCGGGTAAGTACGTGATGGCCGACATCGACAGAGTTGGCGGGCTTCCCGTGGTGATGAAACTCCTGCAGGATGCTGGGATGCTGCATGACGACTGTCAGACGATTACCGGTGAAACTCTGGGGGAGCGTCTGAAGGACGTCCGTTATTCCAAGTCTCAGGATGTGGTCCACTCGATAGCCAGTCCAGTCAGGGCCTCAGGAGGATTTGCGATACTCAGGGGGAACCTCGCGGAGGAGGGTGCGGTCCTCAAGATAACCGGTGTGGGGAGGAGCAAGCATCGGGGTCCTGCGAAGGTGTTCAACAAAATGGAAGATGCCTTCGAGTCGATCATGAAAGGGGAGATCAAGCAAGGAGACGTGATCGTTGTCCGCTACGAAGGACCGAAGGGGGGACCAGGAATGCGAGAGATGCTCACCGTAACATCTGCAATAGTGGGTCAGGGACTGAAGGATAAGATTGCCCTGATAACCGATGGCAGATTCTCGGGCGCCACACATGGCTTCATGATAGGGCATGTATCACCCGAGGCTGCTGTCGGAGGAACGATTGGGCTTCTGAAGAACGGGGATATCATAGCGATCGACGTCGAGAAGAGAAGCCTAAGCGTCGAGCTCTCCGCGACGGAGATACGAAAGCGAAAGAAGGTCTGGAAGGCACCGACCGCGACGTACAGGCATGGTGTGTTTGCGAAATACGCCAAGCTCGTCTCGTCCGCGTCTAAAGGCGCTGTCTGCATCGTGGAATAGGGTTCTGTACTTTACAGAACCTGGAATAGGGCAGAGTCTCCCTTAATTAGGTGCGGAGCATGAAGTTGAACAAAGCTGGCGATGGAAAGTTCGGAACCGAAGAGGCAGGTAGGAGCACGGGCGAAGGCACCGTCTTTCAGATCTTCAGTCCGCCCCTCCTTAAGGCCCTAGAGGACAGAGGCTTTGTCTCTCCCACCGACCCTCAGATGAGATTGGTTCCGATAGTAGCCGCCGGAAAGAACGCGCTCCTGATGGCCCCCACCGGCACCGGAAAGACTGAGGCGGCAATCCTCCCAATTCTCGATGTGATCATCCGCGAAGGCCTCTCAAGAATCAGGGGTACCAAACTGCTCTACATCACCCCGCTGAGGGCGCTCAACAGGGACATGCTCGAAAGAATGCGCTGGTGGTGCAAACGCTTTGACATCAGACTGGGCGTGAGGCATGGGGACACGCCCGCGTCTGAGAGGACAAGTCAGAGTATGGCCCCACCCGACATTCTGATAACAACACCCGAAACTCTCCAGGCGATACTGACAGGTCGTAGGATTCGCGAGAGCCTCCTATCTTTGAGATGGGTCGTGATTGACGAAATCCACGAGCTTGCGGAGGACAAGAGAGGAAGCCAGCTCACGGTGGCTCTCGAGAGGCTAAGAAGGCTCGTTGGGAGGGAATTCCAAACGATTGGCCTATCTGCCACGGTGGGCTCCCCCGAGGTGATAGCGCAGTTCCTAGTGGGGAAAGCGAACGAGTGTGAGATAGTCAGGGTACCCGTCGAGAAGAGCTTGGAATTCTCCGTTGTCCGCCCGCAGGCTGGGACCGATGACAGGGCACTCGCCGAGAGCATCTTCACGTATCCTGACGTCGCCGCGAGGCTGCGCCTCATAAGGGACCTCGTTGGGAAGTATCACTCCGTCCTGGTATTCACCAACACGAGGACGGAGGCAGAAGCGTTGGCCAACAGGTTCAGGGTTTGGAACGCGAACCTACCAATCGGGATCCACCACAGTTCACTCTCACGCGCGACCCGGGAGGCGGTCGAGAGGGACCTCAGAGATGGGAAGCTCTCTGGGGTCATCTGCACCAGCAGCCTTGAGCTGGGAATAGACATCGGCTTCCTTGAGTTCGTGGTCCAGTACAATTCCCCGAGGCAGGTCTCCAGGCTGATTCAGAGAATCGGGAGGAGTGGGCACAGGGTAGGGCAGACTTCGAGGGGGATGATAATAACCCAGGATTCGGACGACACCCTCGAGGCAATCGTTCTCTGCAGGAGGGCGCTTGGGGGTGAGCTGGAGCCGCTCCTCCCTTTCAAGGTGCCCTACGATGTGGCCATACACCAGATTGCGGGGCTCCTCATTGAAACGAACTCTTGGAAGCTGGAGGACCTGTACTCCCTCATGAGGAGGGCGTATCCCTACTCCACGATGAGCATTGAAACGCTCAAGATGCTTTTGGGGTACATGAGCGAGAGGTACCCCCGCCTCCTGCACTTCTTGGAAGGTGAGAGTCTTGTCAAGAGGGCGAGGGATGTCAAACCACTCTTCGAGTACTACTTCGATAACCTCTCCATGATCCCAGACGAGAAGCAGTACATCGTGGTGGCTGAGGGCGACCGAATGGTCGGAGTGCTTGACGAGGCTTTCATATCTGAATACGGCAACGTTGGTGTCAAGTTCGTCGAGGCTGGCAGGTGCTGGAAAATACAGCAGGTCTATGAGAACAAGGTCTACGTGTCACCCGAGGAGGACCCCATAGGAGCTGTACCGAGCTGGATAGGCGACGAGATCCCTGTCCCCATGGAGGTAGCCCTTGAGGTGGGATCGCTAAGGCGCGAGTACCTCGAGTCGGTCAAGCAAATGCGGGAGGAGCAGTTTCTCCGACAACTGTGCGAGAGATATCCGATCAAGCCCGAGACAGCAAGAGAGGCATTCAAGGAGGTTCTGGAGCAGAATGCGCTATCGATGCCCGTACCCTCAGACAACCTCGTAACGGTGGAGAGGTGGGACAGATACATTGTGTACCAGACCTCATTCGGATACAAGGTAAACAGGGTTCTGGCAAGGGTGATCGCCCATCTGCTGTCGGAAAGGATTGGGCAGTCCGTAGCTGTCCATCAGGACCCCTACAGGATGATTCTGGAGGCCGACATCTCCGCCGAGATCGCCAAGTCGACGCTCATCGATCTGGTTGGAAAGGATATTCGCCAGCTGGCGCGAGCCGCCGTCGAGCGCTCGGGAATCTTCAAGCGACGCCTTATTCATGCAGGGAAGAAGTGCGGGGCAATCGCGAAGAACGCCGACTACGCCAGCGTCTCACTTTCCGGCCTCATAGAAGCTCTCAGAGGTACCCCCGTCTTCGAGGAGGCGATCAACGTGATATTTCACGACGACTTTGATGTCGAGGCTACTGAGGCAATAGTCTCTAAGATTGGAAGGAAGGAAATTCTGGTGGAGATAATCGACTCACAGGTTCTCTCCCCCCTAGCGAAGATCGGAGTGGAAGAGGTCAGCAGGAGAGGCGAGATCATAAGCCCTGAGAGGCTGCGCGCGCTGATCCGTCAATCGACCGAAGTCAGAATAAACGACACATTCCTCGCTGCTGCCTGCACTAGCTGCTGGGATTACGTGGAGCTGAGGAAGGTTGCAGACATAGAGACACTCGCGAAGTGCCCCAGGTGTCAGAAAGAATCGCTCGGGTTCTCGACCGAGACCTACGAAGAAGTTTTCGGTATCGCCATGAAGGCGAGGAGCAGGACGAATCTCCACGGGAGGAACCTCAAACTGGTGGAGGCCTTGAGGAGAACGGCCGACCTAAGGAAGGAGTACGGTCACGATTTTGTGATGCTTCTCGCGGGAAGGGGCATTAGGACCGCGGAGGCCTTCAACCATGCAGCCAGGAAGAAGAAGGAGGGAGGGAACATCGTCGACTACATCATCGATGGCGAGAGGGAAGCATTGAGAAGAAGGTATTTCGCACAGTGAACACACACTAAGAGCTCAGTTGCGCAGAAACTCGACTCTCAAGCCCCCGGGGATCTCGTTAGGATTTGCTTTCAGACCGTTGGCCGTTCAGGTTCTGGGTGCTTCGCCACCACGGGCGAGGATGAGAGTCATCAGCGTCTTCTCGTCGACCTCAGCCCTCGTCCTCCACCCTATTCTCAGCAGCGACTGGTCATCTTGGTCTATGTAGCCCCTCTTGACATACCTATCCAGGGAGTAGTCGATTCTCCACCTGGGAAACTTCTCCTTCAGAAAGCGCTCAAGCTCCTTTCTCGCGACTCGACCCTGCTTGGCGTTAATGTACGCGATTGAGGCCGCAAGGACAGCAAGGTCGTCTATCCTGAATCCGGCCGTCTCCGCTTCCGTAAAGGTTGGCGGCTCCCTGAACCTTAGCATATACCTAACCGAGTCCTCGGACTCATCGAGGCCAGGAACCTGGTAGACTTCCAGACCGAGCGGCTTTAGCTCGTCTGACAGGAACTCTAGTATCTTCTTGTAGTCCCTGCCCAGGTACCTCTTGAGCTCCCAGCCCTTGATCCCTGGGTTCCGGCCCCTCTGCAGGATGAGGACCTGCATTGCCCTTCTCATCTTTCTTTCCAGGATCGCTCGCTCTTCTTCCAAGATGTCCTGCTACTCCCTCCTTTCGACTTCGATGGCGACGGACTTGCTATCACCCGTAGCTCTTTCTGAGAGTGTAAAGAGGGTGATCTGCTCAGTCAGAGGGTCGACCCTCAGACTTGCCCGGCCCTCTGTGACCAGGAAGGCCACAAGGTAGGCGCGCACCGCCGTCTCCTCGAACCGGCTCGCTCTGATGAACTCACGGTAATCAATCTCTCCTCCCTTGACTCTTGTGACGAGCTCAGTTTGCAATGAATCGAGCCTAGACTCGAACTGCTCTCTTGTGAATATTTCCATGCCTAGCAGCACGTCATAGTCGATCTTTCCCGGCCCCTCCCCGTACTTGCTGAATGGTTCCTTGAACCTCTCGGAGAAGGGGATGAGGTCTCTCCAGTAGACGAAGGCCTTCTCCAGCCCTCTGGGCGTGAGCTGGTCCAGCCTTGCGATGGGGTGCCAGCACCTGACAAAGCTGTCAGCCAGGTCGTTCTGTGAGAGCAAGCGGATCTTCAACTCCAGCAGGAGTGGGTCGATGTAAAGTGAGGACGCCCTGTGCTTTATCCACTGATCCTGCAGCTTCACTATCTGCACGAGTCCGCTCAGAGCCTCCGAATCAAGCAGGAGTTCGTCCAGGAGCTTCCACTCGGGGAGGTGCTTCTTCAGGATGACGAGCTTCTCCTTGATGTCGACCTCGAATGGGTTCACACTGCTTGTCGAGATTGCCTTGCAAAGCTCTATGAGCCGAAGAACGTCCTCGAGCTTCTCATCGCGTTTTTCTGGCAAGCTCCAACACTTCCGAAGACCCGCGGACCGATTGCACCGTTATCACGTGAGCGCTCCTGTCAACTACAGTGATTATCGAAGGAGTAATCACCATGAACTGTGTGTGAGGACTTCCCGTGGCCTGGGCGAGTATCATCTTGAAGATCGCCTCTCTATTCTTGGGATCCATGTGAATGTCGAACTCGTCCATCGCCCTAATCGGAGAGACAATCCTCGACTGCAGGGAGAGGATGAAAGCCATCAGCGCCACCGACCTCTCACCGCCGCTCTGCGTGTACGGATCAAGAACCGTGGGGGAAGAGCCCTTGAAACCCACAAGGAGCTCAAGACCCGCGTCGTCCATGCTTTCTGCCTCCTGCAGCCTGATTGTTCCGGAGGCCCAGACACTCGCGAGGACCTTCTGGTAGGCGGGGACGATTTGCTCAAGCAACCTCTCTATCGCGTCCCTCCAGACCTTCTTTCGCTCTTCCAGTTCTTCCAGAAGCACCTTTTTGTTCTCCTGGAGCTCACCGAGCTTCGACTTCAGGCTCTCCATGTTTCCTGTGTAATCCTTGTAGATCCTCTCTGCCTCCTCGGGCACGTCCTGCAACTTCTGCAGCTGCGCCGTCGCGAGTTTGAGCTCCTCGGCAACTTCATAGGGCTGTCTCTGAGTGACAATCCGCTCCCCCGCTTTCTCAAGCTGTGGTCTTAGTGTCTCGAACTCCGCATTTAGATCCCGCTCCGACCTTTCCATCTCCCTAACCTCAGACTCGGTCGTCCTTATCCGAAATGCGAGGACCTCGGACCTGACCCTCTCGGCGATGTACTTCTCCATCACATTCTTGATTGAATCTTCGAGGCCGCCAAGCTCTGACTGAAGCGTTGAAATCTCTCTGTCGAGCTCTCCCTTCCGCCTGTCAGCCTCCTCACCTTCCCTCTCAGTTTTCTTAAGAGAGTAACTCAGAAGCTCTCGCACGTGCTTGAGTCGCTTCTCTTCCGTTACGCCAGGGAAAGAGAACAAATCGAAGTCCTTCTCGAGTAGTTCGAGAATCGTTGCGAAGCCGCTCCAGCGCTGCCCTCGCTCCCTCGTCTGTGGCTCTCTCCTTCTCGGCACGCACGAGGGCATAGTAGAGCTTGCGCAGCTCCACCTGCTTGTCCGTGAGCGAGCTCTGCAACTTTCCCCCTTCCTCCTGGGCGCTTCGCTGTTGCTCCTTGAGGTCCTCCAGCATCTTTCTCTTCCCGACTAGCTTGTCTTGAAGCGCCTGAAGTGCCTTCGTCAGTTTGATCTCCTGACTCCAGAGAGATTCTCTCTCCAGGAGTCGTCTGTGCTCCCCCAGCCTCCTCTTTTCCAGGAACCGTTCGTAAATCTGCTTCCAGTACTCTATCGTTTGGTTGGCGTTCTCGACGAGCTGAATTAGCGAGCCCTCCTCGCTTATGAGATTTTTCAGGTCTGTCTCCGACTGATATATTCTCTCTCTGTATTCCCGGAAGCCTACCGCCTCCTCGACCATCTTCAATCGGGTGTGGGCTGAGATGGCGCCGAACTCTTCTATCATTCCCTGATGCATTATGATGAGAAGATTGTCTGGGTTCATTCCGAACTCTCTCAGCAGGCGCACGACCTCGCTCTTGTCAATCTCCCTGTAGTCCGCCTCGTACCAGTAGGAGCCATCCTTCCTGAGGTATCTGGAAAGCATGAAGGTGTCTGACTTAGAATAGGGAATTGGCCTCTTCCCACCCTTCTCCCTGTTGTCGAAGACCAGGGAGACGCGCGCTATATCCTTCCCTCTTCTGATCAGGTCGCTGAGCTTTCTCGACCTCTCCGTGTAGGCCTGACCCATCGCAACAGAGATCGCAAGCAGAATTGACGATTTTCCAGACCCGTTGGGCCCGACGATCAGGTTCAGACCCTCGCGAAGGGGTATCCTTGCATACTCGTAGCTCATGAAGTTCTCTAGGATGATCTCCCTGATGGTGGTCTGAGCCAAGTTCGATGAGTCGGAGAGGTCTTCGGTCGGCTTCGACATCCTAGCTGCCCCGTATCTGAACGGTATTTTAGCAGTACGGTGAATATTAGGATATACTCTCTCCTGGACTGGCGTTCGACGCGATGAGCTTTTACACCCCCCTATTTTCCCTTAGCGCGTCTTGGTTCTGGCAGCTAAGGTATTCATCGTCAGAGAGCAGACGGATCTCGACCTGCTCGCCTCAAAGCTGAAAAGTTTCAGGCAGGAGCAGAAAACTTCTGTCGAGGAGACTGAATTCGACCTCATTTCCGAAGTGAGCGGGCTGAGTAGCTCGAAGAACATACTCGAGGGCACCTTTTCCTTTGACACGGTCTTCGTAATAAGGCACAGGGGGAAGCCAGTTCCCGTTCCCAGGACGTTCGAAGCCCCATTCTCCTTCGACCTCTTCGGAAAGAAGCTTTACCTTACGATATTCGAGAAGAAGAACAGAGCGAACAACGTCGCGAATGAGATGAGCAAGGTGCTCTTCATGAGCCTCGGTCAGATAGTGGAGGCGAGAATTCAGCCTGAGGTTCTCAAGAGGTTTCACGAGGAGAATATCGACGATACGAAGATAATCTTCTTCGATGATGTGGATTTGCCGAACATCTCGAAACTCTCCCTCTACGGCTCCATACTGGGATCCACAACCCTATACAATGACTACCTCGAGCACGGGAAGATATGGTACGCCGTGGTCAGATCTCGCAAATATGGGTACATCATCGGTGTTACGAGGAACTGTGTTGTCACTGTCTTCAGTCGGGCCGATCTTCCCGAGTTCAAGAACTACATGCGAGCTGAGATTCTCCCGATAATCAGCTAGTTCAGCTGGCAGGGCACCAGTCGCCCGCTTCGAACGAATCCTGAAGGACCAGGGCTTGACAGTCCGAGTGAGCATGAGGGGTGTATCTCCGTTACGTCAAGGAGCTTCGAGTACGCAGACTCGCGTACCCAGAGACTGTGTCGTTGCAATCTTGGATAGGGCCTGGTTTAGTGTTCTGAGAGCTATATTAGGGACGAATTCCTGGCGATATCACGACAAGATGCTAAAGGTAATCCCGAATGAAGCAGGGCTCATCTTCAAGAGCGGTGACTCCACAACCCTGCTGGTCTCTGATCTTCACCTGGGGCTGGAGAAGGAGATGGCCTCGAAGGGCTTCAGAATCCCACCTTACTCAATGAAGATCATGGACAGGATAAAGGGGATGGGTGAAGCGTACAGGGCGGAGAGGATAGTTGTCCTCGGAGACGTCAAACACTCGATTGGCAAGGTCGAAGACATTGACTGGACCACCCTTCCGTGGTTTTTCGAGACGCTGCTTGACATCTTTCCCTCGGTCGACGTTGTACCCGGAAATCATGACGGAGGAATAAGGTCATTGCTCCCTGCTAGGGTGAGGTTGCACCCTTCGACAGGTGTCGTGGTGGGTGGTGAAGACAACAGCATAGGTGTAATGCACGGACACTCGTGGCCGTCCCAAGAGGTAATAGTGACCGGTAGCCTCGTAATGGGGCACTCCCATTTCAGGTACGAGATGAAGGACCGGTTTGGAGCCAAGAGCAGGGAATCCGTCTGGCTGTTCGCAAAGTACAGATTGGAGGACCTTCTGGGGAAGGCGGGCTATCTCCCCACCAGGAAGGGTATTGGAAAGCTGGTCGTAATGCCTCCATTCAACAACCTCGTGGGCGGGCAGGCGATAAACAGGCCCGGGGGATTCAACTTCGGCCCTGTCCTTTCGTCTGGATGCATAGACCTGACGAATGCGGACATCTTTCTTCTAGATGGAACACGCGTGAGCTAGAGAGCTGCACCATTAGGCGGCGAGAGACTTCTTAATTGCTTTCTCGAGCACCCGAACTCCAACTCCGCCAATTATCGCGTCCTGGGGTTTGCCTGACTTAAAGATCATGAAGGTCGGGATTGAGAGCACGTCGAACCTAGTCGCGATCTCTGGCTCTGTGTCGATGTCAAGCTTTCCGAAGACGATTTCACTGGAGTATCGGCGCGCGAGATCCGCGACAACCGGCTCCATCGCCCGGCAGGGGCCGCACCACTCGGCCCAGAAATCAATGAACACCGGACGGTCTCCGTTGATGTAATGATCGAAGTTTGATTTTGTAAGGCGGACAATCGGCCCCGCTGACTTCTGTATCGTTAATCGCTTCATCTTATCCTGGAGGAGCTTGTCGAGCTCGGGGTCAGACAACATTTTTATGGCGATTCCTCAACTGTATATAAAATTGCTTGCCAGGCGATTGCTTCGTTCGAGCTCCACAAGCCTCTTCGTCAAGAGAATCAGTCCGGTTCTGGCGATGAAGGAACCGACAAGTCGCCGCGAGGCTGACCTTGCAAGCGTGGCAGTGATTCTCGGCCGCAAAAGAGAGGCGACGGTGTTGTTGATCAAGAGATCGGAGAGAGTGGGTGACCCCTGGTCTGGACATATCGCCTTTCCCGGCGGACGAGTCGAGAAGAGTGACGACAGCCTGAGAGACACAGCCATCAGGGAGACAAGAGAAGAGATGGGTGTGGACCTCGACACCAACTCGAGTTTCCTCGGATACCTCGGAGTATTCAGGGCGAGGACGACGGAGATGAAAGTCGTGCCGTGTGTCTTTCAGGCGCATAGCGATCTCGATGTTTCCACGGACAGCGAGGTCTCCTCCTACCGCTGGGTGCCACTCAGAGCGTTTCAGTTAGATAAGACCAGTTCCCTCCGCATGATTGACCAGCGGGGGGTGAAGGTGACATTTCCCGCCTTCCGAGTCGATGATTATCTGATATGGGGGCTTACAGAAAGGATAATCGTCAGTCTGATCGAGTTTCTCTAGGTCACTTCGTGAGCCTCGCTACTTCGCCCCGCTCCCATGGGAAAACCACCCACTCCTCCAAGACATCAAGGGAGAAGTCGGGCCTCGGCCTGCTCCAGGGCTTTGTGAACATTACGGCTGTTCTGATCGACTTGGGTTCTCTCTTGGAGAGAAAGTCCGTGACTGTCTCGATCGTATCACCCGCATCAATTAGGTCATCGACCAGCAACAGGTTCCTCGACTTGATGTCTTCAGTCAGGGTAGAGACAATCGCGACCCTGCCCCTCTTTGCAATCCCGGAGTAGGATTTCACGTTGATTATGTCCAACTTGAGGCCGAGCTGATCCGCCAGGACCATGGCGAGTGGTATTCCTCCCCTGGCTATCCCAATTACAAGCTCAAGTTCGATCTTGCTGCGGGCGACCATTTCGGCAAGCTCCGAAGCGAGACGGCCGTAACTGGTCCAGGATATGTAGCGGAATTTGGCCACTTCCGCACTCTCCCCCACTTGCTAGATAACTTTTCGATATGAATACGGGTCCACGCACAAGTTCTGTCTCGCTGTCCGTTCCCCACAGTAAGGGAACAATAACAATCAGGACCTAGTTTCCTATCGACAAAAGAGAGATGTGGTTGACCTTGCTAGGGCAAGGCAACCAGCATCAGTTGGTCTACCTCGTGATTACTCGCGAGGTCACTCTGTGGTCTTCTCAGTGGATTCAGAGGTTGTTGCAGTCGAACCTGTTGCAGTCGAACCTGTTGCAGTCGAACCTTCTATCACTTGTCCTGTTGCGAATCGGTTCGAGACCTGAGTGATCTTGATTCGCACCGCCTGGCCTTGCTTCCCTCCGGCGACGAATATGACGAATCCATCGATCTTGGCAATGCCCTCGCCCCGCCTGCTTGTGTCAGAGATAGTAACGTTGTACTCTTTGCCGACCTCAACAGGCTTCTTGAAGGAACTGCCGAAGCTACCCATTCCGCTGCCGTAGCCTCCACCTCGGCTGCCGTAGCCTCCTCTTCCTCCGCGTTGTCCGTAACTCATCCTTTTTTCACCCATCCTGCTGCTAGTTTATTCAGCGAATCTCGCGGTCGTGTGAAGAGCTAGTTAAAGGTATGGACTGTGCACCGAGATGACTGGTGTTTGATCGGTCAGTGAGTGTCGCAGTACGCCCATTCAAGATTGTCTTGAGAAATGGGCCGGGGCGGATTCGAACCACCGACCTGCGAGGATTTGGCCTCTTCGCTGTGTAAGAGCCTGACGGATTAGCTCTGACGTCCTAGACCAGGCTAGACGACCGGCCCCGAGCAACCGCTGGCCGTGAGTGGTAATAAGTCTTGGAGCGCGACTGCTTCTCATGGCAACCCACCGATTGTGCGTGATTCAATCTCTCCCCCTAGCTCTTCTTGAACGCCAAGACGATCTCGTCCCTGCTGATGATGATGAGAGATACGACCGCGATGAGGGGTATCCACGCGTAGTAGTACAGAGGCGTCGATACTCCTCCTGAACCCAGGGCCATGCCGATGAAAGCCTGCCCCAAACCTGGATAGAGAAGGGGAAGATTCGTTACTATTATGGTTCCGAGCGCGTAAGCGCTGAAAGAGCGAAGCCTGGTGTTGTATGCTAGGAATATGGGCAGGGCCAGCAGATCGAACCTGGGATCGAAGAATGCCAACCCAAATGCGATGCCTGAGAGCCGGGGCTTCCCAACACGCGCAAGATAGGCCGTTAGAACGAGAAGAAAGGTGTCGAGGACCTTGGATTGCCCCTCCGCCCACTGCCAGTAGTAACTGGTCGAGACGCTCGATTCTCCAGCGTGGAGGGGGAGGGGGAGAAGAAGTACGATAATGGCGAGGATTACCTTCGTTCTCAGGCTGTGCTCCTTCACGATTCTATGGATCATCAGTGCAATCAGGGGGAGAAGCAGGAACTGGAATGCGTCGAAGGCGATGAGTGCGCTCTGGTAAGGCAAGAGAGCGATAGGTGAAACAGCGAGGAGGAAGGAGGGGAGATACTTGAATGATTCCGGCTGAGGGAGCGCATGATATTCGCCGTCCGCAACGAACCCGCGCGCGTAAATCTGTGCAGGGTCGTGGAACAGTCTCCACACGGCCGTATAGTAGGCCGAGAAGTCCTTGGCCAACAGCTGGTCGGCCGGCGCGCAGCACCCTGAATCTATCCTGAAGGTTTCAGGGTACGCTTGGAGAAACGTCAGCAGGTTCAGTGCGATCAGGAGTGCCACGATTGTTGCGAATATTGTGTTCTCGCCTACGCGCATGGACCCACCTCTCGGGTTGTGCGCGTGGGCTCATTGGTTCGACTGAAGTGGGTAAACTGTCTAGGAAAAAGCAAGCGTCCACTCACTGCTCCGGAACAATCCTTAAATAGAATTTGGAGAGGCGAACTGCGCGAGTGGTGCAAGTGCGAGGGGATCAACTTCACTGGAGCTGGTTCACTTCATCGTTCTATCCAGCACCACGTTGAATGCACGGGAAGAATTGTCGACAGGGCCAAGAACGGTTTCTGAAGAACAAACGAGTGATTACAATTGGTGAAACTGAAACTCACACTTCCCAACGGCCACCTGGGCAAGGCAAGCACTGAGATCTTTCAGAAAGCGTACTATAGGATTTCCGGGCAGGACAGAACCTACCGCCCCTATTTCGGAGACCCCAATGTGGAGCTGCGCATACTCCGTCCGCAGGAGATTCCTGTTTACGTCTCAGACGGAATCCAGGACGTTGGAATAACTGGAACAGACTGGATAAAGGAGACGGGGGCGAAGGTCGAGAGGGTTCTCGACCTTGAGTTCGGCGGGGTGAAGCTGGTGGCCGCCGTCCCGGAACTCGCGCCCTACGAATCGGTCAACGAAATGCTTGAGGACTACTGGAGGGCCGGGAAGAGCGTTCGTGTCTCGGCGGAGTACCTCAACATAACCGCCCAGTTCCTGAAGACAAGAGAAGCGTACAGGAAGCGCTTCGGAAAGAAGGAACCGATGATAATCACACCCTGGTGGAGGAAGGGAGAGAACCCCAGAGCAGCGGTCTACCTCTCCTTCGGAGCCACGGAAGCGAAGCCCCCAGAGATCGTGGACATGATAGTGGACGTGACAGAGACTGGCACGACTCTCGAGCAGAACAATCTCAAGCAGCTAGACACCATAATGCAATCGACTGCCCACCTAATAGCGAACAAGATGGCTCTTGCCGACTCATGGAAGAGGGAGAAGATAGCCGACATGAAGATAATGCTAAGGGGCGTCGTGGAGGCCCAGAAGAAACTGCACATCTTCGTCAATGTGAAAGAGGAGAATCTCCAGAAACTTCTTTCGCAACTCAAGGCCCTGAAACGGCCCACGGTCAGTCCTCTTTCGGCAAAGGGCTGGTTTGCCGTTAACACCGTA
The DNA here is from genome assembly GCA_963836465.1 of uncultured Nitrososphaerota archaeon. Lineage (GTDB taxonomy): Archaea > Thermoproteota > Nitrososphaeria > Nitrososphaerales > Gagatemarchaeaceae > CAWIJZ01. The sequence goes on along the minus strand of CAWIJZ010000030.1, from coordinate 22,223 downwards.
ATCAGCAAGGGGGACCTCCATGCGATGCTTCCGACCCTGAAGAAACTCGCACAAGGACTTGTCGTACACGAGCCTCAGCAATTGCTCGCACTTGAGGACACGATGGAAGGAAAGAGAGAGGGTTGAGAACATTCATCCCATCGATTCGTGTAACCTGCAGCAACTTCGAGAAGACCGCATCAAGAATCCGTGAACGTTCACACGACCTCAGGAGTGTGGAGGCCGATGTCAGACAGATAATCTCCGAGGTGCAGAAGGACGGAGACGGGGCGCTGCTCAGGCTCGAGCGCACGTTCGGCGGAGGCGAAATTCCAGAGAAGAAACTGAGAGTCAGCGAGAGGGAGATCGAGCTAGCGAGAAATCGCACCGAAGAATCACTTCTAGAGGCGATGGAGCAGTCGCTAAGAAACCTGAGCTCGGCGCAGGGCAGACTTCTCAAGAGGCTGAACTTCGATTATCGAGCCAACGGTTTCTCGATGAATGTCTCCGCGAGGCCTCTGTCGTCAGTCGGCTGCTACGCACCCGGTGGGAGAGCCGCCTATGCAAGCAGCGTGCTCATGACAGCCGGACTGGCGAGGTTGGCTGGTGTGGGGAGAGTAATCATCTGCACACCGCCCGGCCCGGAAGGGAGAGTTCATGACGCGATTCTTGCAGCTGCCAGCGTCTGCGGGGTGAAAGAAATCTACAGGACAGGCGGTGCACAGGCAATCGCGGCTCTCGCCTACGGCACGCATTCAATTCCGAAAGTCCAGAAGATAGTGGGGCCCGGAGGGATCTATGTCTCGGCCGCGAAGAAGCTTGTCTCAGGAGACACAGCCATCGACTTCTTCGCAGGTCCCACCGAGCTGCTGGTGGTGGCCGACGAAGGCGCCAATCCTCTAACAGTAGCTTGGGACCTGATTGGGCAGGCGGAGCATGGGATCGACAGCATCTGCGGGCTTGTGACGTTCTCGGACGACTTCGCCCGAAGAGTGAGGAAGAAGCTCGCTGCACTCGTTCCCCGGCTTGAGAGGAGGGAATTCGTGGAGGGCTGTCTGGAGAGAGGCTTCACTGCGATCTCGACCGACACCCGCACCGCAGCGCGCTTCGTCGACGCCCTGGCTCCAGAGCATGTGGAGGTGATGCTCGACGACTCGAGAAGCTTCGCGGAATCCATCGCAAACGCCGGGTTGATACTCATCGGACCATACGCGCCGTGCGCCGTGAGTGACTACATCGCCGGCACCGATCACGTGCTTCCAACTGAAGGATTCGCTCAGACACGCGCTGGAATCTCGGTGCTCGATTTTGTGAAGGTCGTCTGGACTGTCGAGGGGACCAGGAAAGGACTGAAATCTATGCTGGAGCCGCTGAAGGCACTCTCCTATGCTGAGGGGTTGCCGAACCACTACCTCTCCGTGAGGGCGCGTTTTGAGGATGTGAGCCAGTGAAGTACGAGCGTATCGGGCCCCTCCGTGACGGGGCCTGGGTTCTTTCTTCACGGCTTGACGCACTCGGCAGGGTGGATGCTGTGGTTTTCGATTGTGATGGAGTTCTCGTGGACACGCGGTGTTCGTACGACGAGACGATACTGAAGGTCGCGGACACGATGCTGTGCCAGATCCTGTCCCTGCGCCTTCCGTGGCGTAAGATAGGTCCTCCACTGATCCGTAAGCTCAGAAGGACAGGTGGGTTCAACAACGACTGGAACGCCACATACGCCCTAATCGTCTTTTCGGCACTCTCCTTACCCCTCACGGAGGCTGAAGAGATGATGATACTCGCTGACGCAGAGAAGGCGAGAATGGTAGGGCGGAGGACCAACACCAAGAAGGTTGTCGCAAGGCTCTTCAAAATCACGGAGAGTTTCATCTCGTCGACACGAGGGATAGGGTACGAGGCTGTAGAGGAGTTCATCGGCGCGAGACGCTCAAATTTCGAGTCGAGGATGGCCGAGATGATACGGAATCGGCTCGGTTACCCCGGTAATCCGCCGTCCAGCACAATGGCAACGCTCTTCGACGAGCTGTACCACGGGCCTGACCTCTTCGTGCAGATGTATGGCTTCGGGCCCCGCTACTACCAGGGAAGGGGAATGATAGACCGGGAGAAGATTACCATACACAGGGGAGAGCTTAGAAGGCTGGCGAAGATGCTGGGAAGAAACATGGCAATCGTGACTGGACGTCCTTTTATGTCTGTGAGGTATTCGCTCGAAGACCTGCTCGACTACTTCGACCCCGGGGCGTCAGTCTTCATAGGAGACGCTGACGTTCACCCCGAGATTGCCTCTGACTACGAGAGGTACCTGAAGCCGAGCGGATTCAGCCTGGTCCGTGCAATGCGGTTGTTCTCTTCCGATACGCTTCTCTATGTGGGAGATTCAGAAGAGGACCGAATGATGGTAGAAGATGCCAAGAAGTCCGGAGGATCAATCCTTTTCGCTGGGATCTATGGAACGGTCACCGACGAGCGGGAACAGGTGAAATACCTCAAGACAAAGGACGCCGACCTGATTCTCAGGTCCGCGAACGATATACCGAGGCTGCTGGAGATGGCGAGGGATTGAGGACCGCTACTCTGACCCGCAAGACGAATGAGACAACGATAAGGGTCAAGGTCGTGCTGGAAGGTGAGGGCAAGGTCAAGGCCGAGACCGGCGTGAAGTTTCTGGACCACATGCTTACCTCGCTTGCGACCCACAGTATGACTGACATAGAGGTGAGGGCGACGGGCGACCTACAGCACCACGTCGTCGAAGATGTCGCCCTGGCACTGGGCGAGGCTCTGAAGAAGGCGCTCGGAGACAGAGGTGGGATACGGAGATTCGGACACGCAATCGTTCCGATGGACGAAGCGCTGGCACTCGCCGCGGTTGACCTTGTGAGACGACCCTACGCAGTCGTCGATCTTCAGCTCGGCCGCGTGGTGTTGGAGGACGCACCGAGAGAGGATCTGGAGCACATCTTCCCGTCCCTGGCAACCGCCATGGAAGCTACCATCCACATTAGGGTGCTTGCGGGCCGGAACGATCATCACAAGTTCGAGGCCGCAGTCAAGGCGTTCGCCCTTGCCTTCAGGGAGGCGACAGCTCCGGACGCAGCCCGCGCCAAGCGACAGCCGTCTTCCAAGGGGGTCATGTGAAGTTGAAGATATCGATCTTGAACTACGGCGTCGGAAATCTCTACAGCATAACGGCAGCGTTGCTGCGGGAAGGTGCCATGCCGAGAATTACGAAGGACGTGAAGCGTGTGCGAGACTCCGACGCGATACTTCTACCCGGTGTCGGAAGCTTCACTCAGGCCACCAAGATGCTTCCCACGGAGGAGATTCGGGACGTGGTCGGCTCCGGAAAGCCGGTCCTCGGTATCTGCCTCGGTCTCCAGTTGTTCTTCCGTGGCAGCGAAGAGGGCCCGGGAGAGGGCCTCGACCTTCTTCCAGGTCGCGTGAAGAAGCTCCCCGACACAGTTAAGGTGCCACAGATTGGCTGGAATACGATTGAGATAAGAAACAGCAGCCAACTTATGGACGGGATTCCTGATGAGTCATGGGTGTACTATGTTCACTCGTATTATCCGTCGACGCGTGGAAGATGGGTTGCCGCGACGAGTCGGTACGGAGTAGAGTATCCTTGCATCGTGGCCAGCAAGAATCTGTTCGGAACGCAATTTCACCCCGAGAAATCTGGTAAGACTGGGAGAAGGATACTGCGAAACTTCCTCAAGGCAGCAAGGAGATGAGCTTATGGAGATTTGGGCCGCCATCGACCTCCACCTAGGCCGTGCTGTCACACTCGTTCAGGGAGAAATGAAACACGCGACGACGTGGAAGGACGACCCCAGAGACGCGGCCAAGAGATGGGCCAGCGAGGGTGCCGACGGACTCCACATAATCGACCTGGACGCGGTCTTCGACAATGGTTCAAACCTTGACGTAGTTAGGGACATCGTCAGACAGTCAGAGATTCCTGTCCAGCTCGGCGGCGGGATAAGGAGTGAAGCGGACGCCGAAAGCCGTCTGAAGATGGGCGCGAGTCGATTGATTCTCGGGACTTTGGCCTCTCGCGAACCCGGGACGCTCTCCAGATTGCTCAGTACCTACGGACCAGAGAGAATCATGGTCGCGGCCGATTACAAGGATGGGGTGCTCGTGACAAAGGGGTGGAGGGAGAGCGAGGGAGTACCGATAGTGGAAGCCATAAGGCGGTTTCAAGAGGTGGGAGTCGACACAGCCCTCGTTACATCAGTGGGGAAAGATGGCATGGCCGGTGGCCCGGACTTGGAGACCCTAGGAAGGATCTGCGCATCCACGACGCTGGAAATCCTCTGTTCGGGTGGCATCAGGAACGTCAGCGACGTCGAAGAGCTGCGTAGAGTTGGCGCACATGGCGTCATTCTCGGAAGGGCACTCTACCAAGGAACAATCAGGCTGGCTGATTGCAGGAGGATGCTGCACTAACAGTTGCCACTCGCCAGGCGCATAGTGCCTTGTCTGGACATCAAGAACGGACGGGTCGTGAAGGGTGTCAACTTCGAAGGGTTGAAGGATGCCGGAGATCCCGTCGAGCTCTCTGTAAGATACCGTGACGAAGGGGCAGACGAGATTGTCTTTCTCGACATAACCGCGAGTGTAGAGGAGAGGGCGACGTTGCGTTCGCTTGTCCAGCGTGTCGCCGAGAACCTGGACATTCCGTTCACTGTCGGAGGAGGAATCAGGAGCATGAGCGATGCCAGACTCGTGCTCCGCAGCGGGGCGGACAAGGTCTCCGTCAACACCGCCGCGATCCAGAGGCCGCAACTGATCGAGGACCTCGCCCGAGTATTCGGGTCGCAGTGTGTCGTTGTTGCAATAGATGCGAAAAGAGTCGCTGAGAACGGGAGGAAGAAGGGGTACGAGGTCTTCAGTCACTCCGGAGGCAGGCCGACGAGCCTCGGAGCCGGTGACTGGGCGAAGAAGGTGGAGGAGCTCGGCGCAGGAGAACTGCTCGTCACGTCGATTGATCGTGACGGCACAAGACTCGGCTATGACCTGGACTTGTTGAACCTCATTACGAGCCAAGTCAACATCCCTGTGATAGCTAGCGGCGGATGCGGGAAGCTCGAGCACTTCCTTGAAGCGTTTGAAGTCAACTGCGACGCGGCCCTCGCAGCCTCTCTCTTTCACTATGGAGAACTCTCCATCCGTAAAGTAAAAGATTATCTTGCAAGCAATGGGGTGGTCGTGCGACCTTGAAGACTGCAAACATTACTGAGGTGGATTTTGCCAAGGAAGAGGGACTCATTCCAGTCGTGACCCAGGAGGCTGTCACCGGCCAAGTTCTGATGGTCGCCTACGCCAACCGAGAGGCGCTCGAGAAGACTCTCCAAACCCATCAGGCACACTACTACAGCAGGAGCAGGCAGAAGCTCTGGAACAAAGGTGAAGAGTCAGGCCATACGCAGACCGTAAGACAAGTGTACATCGATTGCGACGCGGATACGCTCCTCTACATCGTGGATCAGGTAGGACCCGCCTGCCACACGGGAGAACATGGTTGCTTCTACAGAAAGCTAGTGTAAGCAGGCGCAGGGGGTGGGATTTGAACCCACGAGTCCTTGCGGACAATGGATTAGCAATGTGAGGCTTAGGTTTTTCCTAATCCTATCCATCGCCATGCCAGGCTTGGCTACCCCTGCCCGCGTTGAATTTGGTTAAGTCTCCTTATGTATTTTAAGTTGTGAGATCCAACAACCTGAAAGAATCGGTTTACGATAGGTCATGCTCACCGAGCGGCGGCGGATTCCCCGGCGTTCACCAGCAACTCCAGCCCCAGTCTCGTGTGAAGAACAGTTCCACACGTAGACGAAGCAGCGTGACCGCGTCACCTTAGGGCTGCTCCCTCCCGGACCTCGCCCGGTTCGGCAATTAAGAGTCAGGACTCCTCCTTCGAGGAGACTGCTCCTCACGATCGCCCGCTTCGGCGTGAGATCATCCCGCCCTTCAGCGCAGGAAGCTGGAGAGATGGCTTTACCCGAGGATTACTGGCCACTGCGTATAGCCGGTTTCAGCCTATCGGGAGACGGCTGACCTCCCAGCCCTACCCGCCACCGATGCGGGACGGGCGCCAGCTAGTATATTTAGTATGCTCTTCGACAAGCTTCCCCATCCTGCAGATGTTGCAGAGACCGCCTGAAGACGGGCTTCCACAAAGCGTGCAGGGAACTGCCTTCAGCTTTACGGCGGACAGTCTCTTTGAGACCTGAAGCGCGGAGCTGAGCAAGACGTTCTTCATGCCAGCATGATTCGACTCGAGCTCGTTGAGGTAGTCGCGGACCTCAGTGCGGAGCCCCTCGTGCATGTATGGGCAGCTGACGCTCTGGAATGGGATGCCCGAGAGGTAGGAGTAGAGCGCAATCTCCTCTTCGTATATCTCCATGAACGGCTTGACGCGCCTGAACGGGAAGCCTTCGTCGATACTCGCGGGATCGAGCCAGTTGATCCTCTCTACATCGCCGTGAATCAGATTCATCATGAAGGTCTGGACATGATCGTCGAGGTTGTGGGCCGTCGCGATCACGCTGACTCCGGCCCTCGAAGCGGCTTCGTCTATGGCCCGTCGACGGAAGACGCCGCAGATGCTGCAGGAGGAGACCTTTCGCTCGTCCTTCCAATCCAGCGCGTCGTCGAGCGAGACGCCGAAGAGTCCCTTGTACGAAACCACGACGTGCTCCACTCCGAGCTTCCTGCACAAGGAGACGGCATGATCTATCGCTTCATCCCTGTAGCCAGCGACACCCTCATCCACCGTCAGCGCCACCAGTTCTCCACCTCTCTTCTTGTTGAGTCTGTGAAGGATCTCGAGCAGCGCGAGACTGTCCTTACCTCCCGAGACTGCTACGCCGACCCTCTCGCCATAACCCATCATTGAGTACTTTGAGATCGTCTTCCGGGTCTTCTCGACGATTGAATCCTTGAAGCAGCTTGCGCAGAGCGACTCTCCGGAGTATCGCCTGGTGTAGAACAACGTGCCAGTGCATCTGTCGCATTGCTTCTTCTCTGGCATCTTAGGATCAGCGGAACTACCTAGTCAAGGTATGAAACCTTAAAGAGTTCGCATCTTCGGCATCCGTGGAAAGTCCTCGTGGAAGGAGAGGAAAAATTCAGGAACGTAAAGTCATACTATGGCGTGCTGACGATGCTGAAGACCAAGAAAGGTCTGAGCCTCCTTGACAAGGTTGGCTCTTTCAGGATCGACAAGCCGCTAGCATGGTTGATGCTCTATCTGATGCCCGTGGCCGGTGGGGCAGCTCTGTGGCTCATACTCAATACACTCTCGATCTACCTTTCACCCCAGGGTGCTGTGGCGGTGGCTTACATCAAGACAATATCTCCACTGGGTAACATCCTCATCCCTGGCATCAACCCGTACGTGCCCATTCTGTACGGATGGATTGCTCTCGTCGTTGCCGTCTTCATTCACGAAGCGTCTCATGGTATAGTTGCCAGAAGTCTGGGCCTCCCTGTGAAGTCGGCTGGGATTGTCTTTCTGCTCTTCATACCCATAGGAGCATTCGTGGAGCTAGATGACCAGCAGCTCAAGATCGCGAGGGGAAGAGATACCGCGAGGGTGCTCGCCGCGGGTTCGGGTATCAACGTCATTCTTGCTTTCATTGCGCTTGCTCTGCTCATTCTCTCTGTTTCCACCATGGTCCCGGTAGTCCAGGGAGCCGCAATTACTGGCGTCCAACCGAACACCACACAACTATACTCGCCGGCTAACGTGGTCGGGATACAACCCGGCGATTTCATCACTGCGATTAACAACAAACCGGTGACTGACCTGACTTCTCTCTTTGGGTCCAACAACGTCTTCAAACCCGGGGAGAGCATCAACATAACGCTCTGGAGGAACGGTCAGACGATCCAGAAGAACAGTGTGATGCTCGGCCAGATAACCTATATCGACCTCCGAACAAACAAGACGTCCACGTATGCGTTCCTCGGCGTCAACCAGATTGGGTACCAGGACCTCCAGGGCATAGTCAGCGCCTACACGACCCAGTTTACCAAGAATCTCATTGCGTACATGGTGCTCCCCACCCTTCCACTGCCCAACCAGAGGATCAACACCAACATACCCTATTCCGACGCAATGATAGTCTTCTACAGATCCTCCCTAGGACCGGCCCTTCCGTTCGTGACCAATCTTCTCTTCTGGATTTGGTTCGTCAACATCAACCTGGCGATATTCAACTGCCTGCCGATCTACCCGATGGACGGCGGTCAGCTGTTCGAGATTGCTGTCAGGTCCATCGGCAGGGGGAGGATAAGTGAAGGCCTTGCTGGGAGAATAACGACGGTCGCTACCGTGATCATTGCTGCAATCCTAGTTGCGGTGGTGGTGGGACCGTATCTCAGCGGTCTCCTCTTTTAGCCTGGTAGGTCAGGCGGTTAAGTAAGTCTCGGGCCTGCTTCACCGATGTACGCGCTCAGCCTCGCGACCTTAGAAATGGCTGCATACTCGCTCTCGTTCGTGTTGCCGGACGTGTCCACTTCCCCGACATCCCAAGCATGATAAATCAGATTGCTCATGAGATCATGAACACAGCTCAGGCGTGTGCTTTCCACAATAATTGATGATGATTCTTGGCTTCTTCCTATACTTCAGCCATCTGCACAGGAGGCTAGGGAAATACCTGATCTTAGGCGGGGTTGCGCTCGCCGTGATATCTCAGTTCGTGATCCCGGCTATCACTAATTTTTGATGGCGTACCTGAGCAGGGCGAGGACCCCTCCGAACGAGGAGACCTGCTTCCCGAACTCCAGTGATGAGTCCACCATGTAGACCTTCCCGCCCCTTGCCTCGAGCGAGTTCAGCACGGACACGACTTCCTCTTCGTCGACTCCTTGGGAGAAGACATCGTCCGACGTGACGCAAGACTCGACGGCTCCAAGGGCGGCGACCTCCCGAACGCGAGGAAAGGAGTATGCGACTCTTGTATCTCCACGTGACATTCGCCTGATGGCCTCCGTAACGATGGCCTGTACCTCCACCAGGACGCTGTCTGACGCAACGTTCTGGAATGCATCGGCCTTTATCAGGCTTCTGACCCCATCGTTTCCGGCGAGGTCGAAACCTTCAATCACGGAGAGGTTTCTCCCCAGCTCCTCATCCGAGGCGAGCAGGTTCGCGAGCTCCAGCTTCGTGTGCCCTGGTCCGGCGATTGCAATGACGTCCTTCGGCTTCCATTCTCCCCTGACTATCTCCACAACCTTTCTGAGGAACGGTTCGAGACTCATCTCCTTGGACCCCTTGCCCGAGGCGCCCGACTCGAGTGTCGCAACTATTGAAAGATGGGAACCGCTCAGAAGACCTATTCCTGCCTCTCTCCTGTCGATCGCCACGATAAGAAAACGTCTGCTGGTCTTCCGGGCAGAGTCGAGGATTTCAGTGTGAAGTGCGGTCCAGTGCTCCTTCTCCAAAGTGAGACCATGTCCCGGAGAAATCGAGATTGAGTGTGAGCCCGTCCTGCTTATGCTCTCGTCGGTCGCCTCCCTGATTTTTCCGCGAACGCGGAGTCTGGCGACACTTCTGTCAAGCGAGACAGCTTCGACAACAAGAGAGATGGTCACCCTGATTCTTTCGCCCTTATCGGGTCTTGAGTACTCGTCCTCCTTCTTGAGCACCCTGGAGCTCCGCGTGATCACTGTATCGCCTACTTCGACTAGCCGTCGCAGCGTCCACAGGTCGTCCGGCGATTCCACGAGCAGAGAGCAGTAACCGTGTTTTGGGATGAATTTCGAGACTATCAAGATAATCCGTTAACCGTAGACCGTGACCGTAAAAGGGCGTACACCAAGTCGAGCATGCACGACATCGTAACAAGCGACGAACCCATACAAAAATACTTACTGGTACGAAACCAGACATTGCGCCCCATCTCCAAGGAAACAAACACCCGCAGAAGAAGCTACTAGAATTCAGAACTGAACTCGCTGGAAACACCCAGCCTCGTCCAACTCGCCAACAGAATGACCAAAAGAAGCACATTCACTACCCAACCCGTTCCCCCTATAGTCTTGCTTAGTCAATTATAGCCATTCTGTGGCACGCCCTTCGCGCTCCGCGGCTCGGGCGACAACCTTCGGTTTTCTCCCGCACGCTCTCTTTCATCATCTTCACACACAATTCAGCTTACTAACGTTCAGACCGAATCTTCAGGTTTGCTTGGTTCTCCCTGCGGGGAATTTCATCGTCTGCTTCCGAAGAGCTTTCTGGATCGGACGACTCCCGTATTGCAGAGAGAGCTTTCATACTGCGTAACAAGAAGTAGACTGCGGTCAGTGACGGTTAGTCATATGGAAGAAGCTTCTTCACGTAATCTGCGTACTCCCTGAACTTATCCAAAGTGAATTCGACGGGAATTAGGTGGTCGGCGCCAGGAATGTATCCTCCCATCTCTTTGAGGACGGGGACTTTTGAATCTACTTCCCTTCTCATTGCCTCGCCTCCTCTAGCGAGTTCTTTCTTGTCCAAGTTGCCTATCAAGAAGAGCTTGTTTCCGTACTTCTTCCTTATCTCGACTGAGTTCATGTTACAGTTGACTTCGAGCGGCCACATTCCTGTGATTCCTGATTCAATCAGCAGGTCCAGCATTGGGTTCATGTTCCCGTCGCTGTCCACAATGATTCTGTCGATCTTGTTTTTGCGGAGGAAGCTTGTGAGATTCTTGTAGTGTGGTAGACAATATTCTCTGAAGAGTTTCGGTGACATTAGCGGACCGTGTTTCTCTGCCATGTCTTCCCACCAAAATACCATGTCAATACGATCCTTCAGAGTTTCGACGGCTTCCCGTATTGTCTCGGTTATGTAGTACGCCCAGTGTTTTGCCATATCGTGTATCAATTCTGGGTTCTTGTATAGCGCGATGTTGAATGGTGCAATTCCCATCAGCTCAGCGCCAAATCCGTAGAAACCGTTGAATCGGATCATCGTTACGCCTCGCTGATAGCTCTCGAAAGCGGTCAAGTAGTCGTCCTTGTTCCAGTCCTTCGGATACCTTCTAGGATCATTGGGATTCAACCTCTCCTTGTAATCCTCCCAGCTCTTCCTATCCTTAACTGGAAATTCTGTGAACATTGGCATACTATACCAAGTCCGATCTTCGCTCTTGATACGTTTCGCGATGGCACCGGTCTCAGTTCGAATCGTTATGTATCGCTCATCCTCTTCAAGTACCTGCAGCTTGAACCTTGGTATGGGGCCGATATCAACTGGGAAAAGACATCCGAAGAAGCCTTGGCATCCAAAATAGGAGTTAGCATCAAATCCCTTTACCGTTGGGTAGTTGAACAGGGCGGTACCGCCTCTTCCCATCTCCCATTCAATCGTAATCACCTTATCAGCGGGAAGCCCCTGCCTGAACCAAGTCAGAACAGTCTCTTCAAAGAAGTTCTCAAGCCAAGGGAGGGCGTCTGGTTTACGGAAGTTCAGTACGGCCTTCATCCTTTCCCGAGGCGTCAATTATTGGCCACCCAACGTTTGCATATCTGAACACCCTCAACGGCATCAAGAGCAGCTGCATCCACACCGACCTCTTCTGCAAATTTCTTCGTGACTGCATTGCCGCCTACAATGACCTTGATTTTGTCTCGGATACCGGCTTCTATCAAACCATCAACCACGACCTTGACCTCGGGCAAAGTTGTGGTTAGAAGAGTAGACAGGCCCAGAATCACGGCACCGGTTTTCTTCGCCTCCTCCACGAACCTCTTCGGATCCACATCGACGCCAAGATCATGGATCTTGAAACCGGAGAACTGAGCCATCATGCCGAAGATGTTCTTGCCAATATTGTGCACGTCTCCTCTTACTGTGCCCAGTAGGATAGTCCCCTTCTGTTCAAGAACATCTTGTTTCATTCGCGGCTTCAGTACATTGAACAGGTCGGTCATAGTCTCTCCAGCGTATAGAAGTTCGGCGAGGAAATACTCCCCTTTCGCGTATCTCGCTCCAACTTCGTCTAGGCCCGGCTTAAACGCTTTCTCAATGATGTCTGTGACAGTGAATTTCTGTTCCAATGCCTTCTCGACAAGTTGCATGATCTTGTCCGGTTTCTCAAGGTTGGAGATTGACTTTATGATGTCTTCCAGAACATTGTCTGCACTCTTCATGGTCGTTCGCTTCGAATTGAGTTGGTGATAAGACTTTGCGTCAGTTCCAAGATTTCAATTTTCAGCTAGCTGACCATTTGAGCGTACGCCTGACCGACCCTGACCTCAAACCTTCCACATAACCAGAATCATCATCACCAAACCGATCAAGGAGGATCATGACGTATACCGTAAACGATACGTCTAGGGATTATCAAGAACAGCGATTACTCTAGACCGATGTCCCTGAAGGTGTCGATCCTTATGCTGTCGGGCACGTTCCTCAGCTCCCCCACTCTGTGACCTACTACACCCTTCACCCCCGCCCTGATTGCAGAGTCGACGAGTCTCTGTGTGATGATTCCGTCGAAAATAAGAAACGCCGCCCCCGGGGTTGAGTCAATGCGGGAGACGAGCTCACTGATCGGGAATCTTCCTGCTTCGTTAAGTGACTGATCGAGTATGATGGCTTCGAGTGTTCCGTTCAGCGAGGGGAAGGCATCCTTCACCTTGGCAAGGACTGGCTCCAGCTCTCGCTCCACCGGTCGTTCCGCAGGTCGTTCCGCAGGTCGTTCCGCAGGTCGTTCCGCAGGTCGTTCCGCAGGTCGTTCCTCGCGAGGGGCACGTGCCCTCTGCACTGGCTCACCCCTGAGTAATTGTAACACATCCACCGGAGTGAGGTCTTCGACTTCCTTGCCGTGAGGCGCCCTTATTACCCGTTCGACTCTCGCGACCTGTTCAAGTTCCTTCTGGATGAGGTCACCACCTCTGTCTCCATCAAGCACGGCGATGAGCCTTTTCTTGCGGGCAAGCTCGATTATCGAGTCAGGTATGCTGGTCCCCTCTAGAGCCACCACGTTCTCGATGCCAGCCCTCAAGAAGAGTACGACGTCAGCCCTTCCCTCGACAAGGTAGACGAGATCGGAGGTGTACACCCCAGGTCCGGCAGGCAGGTTCTCCATGCCGTAGCTTATTACTCTCGCCCGCTTCGTGGACTCCTGAACCTCCTTCACGAGGTTCTCCCCCTCACTGGAGGTTCTCGAACTCCAGTCCTTGACTATGTTCTTCGCCCTGTCGACGATAGCCTTCCTTCTTGTCGCCCGAACGTCTTCAATCGCGTCCAGGCTAACTCGTGCAGAGCACGGGCCAACCTTGTCGACGCTTTCAACTGCAGCGGCTATGAGCGCGGCCGTGTTGATGTCGGTCGACATCGGGATGAGAACCTCACCGAAGGTCTTGTCGTTCTTTGACTCGAGGTTGATCTCAATCCTTCCCACCTTCCAAGTCTTCTGGAGCTCGTTCAGGTTCATTTCTGGCCCGAATAGACCTTCGGTCTGTCCGAAGATCGCTCCGATGAGGTCCGCTCTTTCGACTACCCCATCCACTTCAAACCTCAGTTTAACGAGGTACTTTACTATACCCGAATCTGGCAAATGCGTTCATCTCATTTAGCTTGGTTTAGCTTGTTAACCGAACTAACCTAACTGAAATCCCACCGACTGACACCAGTATTTAAGCTCTTCTGGGGAGGTTGTGGTGTAGTTCATTCGGTCCCTACCCAAGTTATGCCGTTTTCTTGATTCTGGGGCGGCATCCGGCAGTGGAGCGGATGCAGATAGGGACCGGAAGAGTCGGACGACCATGACTGGGGGCTGGGTTCATGAAGGATCGAATTGAGGGAGGTGGACATCATACTCGCAATGAGATGGAATCTAGGCCTCTGAAAGGGGGATTCTGCGCAATCAACACCAAGATAGGCAAAAAAACCATGAGCCCAGATTGGAGAACAACCTCGATTCAGTAGATGGTGGCATCAAGATGAGAGAACCTCCGGAGGTTCTCTACGTGCAGGAAGGTGCCCTTCGAAGCGATTGAGAGCCTTTTCCGCTCCTTCAGCGACGAATCGACTCTCTTGGCCCTCAGCAACTTGGTGTACCTCGCCGCCAGTCGCCGGCCCTCACTATCAAGGTCCGTCAGGATAACTATCGACCTGGCGCGCGCGAGAACACTCTGGGATTCTCTTGAGGAAGATGACGAGATGCTCAGAATCCTGCCGGTGTATCCGATCTTCCGCAGAGCGTTCACGTCCCGTTTCCCCTCCACGAGCACCGCGTCTCCTTGCTCCGAGAGGTCATTCAGATCGCCGATGAAGGTCTGAAGGAATTCCTCGAATTCATCGAACTCCCTGTTCTGCCCTCGCATGATTACTCAATCAACCAATTTGTGGCCCGCCTCTGACAGCGTGGCTCATCTCCCGGCTTTCGCCGCAATTGCCAAGCTTCTTTACGCGGGCCGTACGACTCCCGTCTGTTGCGCGACTGGGTAAACCACCCGCTCATCAAAGCAACATCAGTTGCCTTCGCGGATGGCCGTTTTCGCGCATTGTGACGGAAGCCGTCTGCACGTCAGGGCGCGACGCTCGTATATTAGTTGTTTGGTTGGATTAACTGGGAGAGGTTGATCTCGTATCCGCAGACCGGAACCTCAAGCCCGAATGAAGCGATCGCGAACGAGTTGATCTCACCCACGTATCCCAACAGTTTCCCCCCCTGGAAGATCTGCGCGCACCGTCCTGCAGTGAATGCCCAGTGGTTCGCGGCCGTGGTGCTGATGTCGGCTCCAAGGTATGATTTCACTGCAGCGGCTAGGTACATCTTCGCCTCTGAGAAGGTAGCCGAGGAGTGAGCGGAGAGCGCTGTCAGATACTGGTGCTCCTCTATCTTGTCGCCTGACCTTTGAAAGATCGTTCCGAGCTCGAAGATTCTCTGAGGGTACTCCTCCTTTATGTCTCTCCTCAGTATTGACATGAGTGATGGTATCAAGGAATCCCTCAGCACAGAGTGCTCAAGGCTCCTGGAGTCCTGAACCTCTACAATCGAAGCCGATGATCTCCCGAAATTCTGGTAGAGCAGAACCTCATCGACCAGGTCGTAGTTCATTGTTTCAATGAATCCCGACTGGGTCATCAGCTCGCCTAGCTTGTCCTCTGCGTTCAGCGTACTGTCGAAATTACCCGCCTCGGAGCTTGGGGGGTAGCGAGACTCGATCTTGTCCAATCCGTATCCGATTGCGACCTCTTCTGCGATGTCCGCTGGGTGCAGGGCGTCGACCCTGTAACTCGGTATCTGGACCGCTCCACCGGCGAGCCCGAGCCTGCTCCTACCCAGGCAGATCTTCATCTGAGAGTTCGTCAGCTCAAGCCCGGTCAACCTCCGAACCAGGTCTTTGTCGAGGTCCATCTTGCTCGGAGACAGGTCAGGAGTCGCCTCAGTCCTCCCGAGATACCTGACCCTGACAGATTCAAGGGTGGCGCCCATGTCCGCGAGCGTGGTTGCGATGATGGCGAGGGAGTCCTGTCCAGCCTTTTTCTCGGTGGAAGTGGCGTCGATGAAAAGATCCCTGGTCGCGGTGTCAACCTTTGTGGCGACTCCGTTGATTATGGGTGGGAAGGAGAGCACTGTACCCTTTGAGTCCCTAAGTAGAGGGTAGCGGTCTGCTCCGGACAGAATATGAGCATAGGTCTGACCTGTCTTCGTCTTGTCGAGGACCTCACTCATCTTCATCTGCCGAGTCTCGCCGAGCGGGCTGAACGAGAAGTCAGGCTTCGCTCCCTCATAGTGTATCGGTGGTGATAGCACCTCCAGGTTGTGCAGCCCTATGGAAACCTTAGCTCTCTTCCTCCCGAGACCGTTGTGGAGGTCCTCCTGCATTGAGATGAGCTGCCTTATCGTTTCGTCATCGAGACTGAGCTCCCGAGCCACAGCGCACGCGATGAACGGTCGAACCCTGGGAGGATTCTTGTTGGCATGGACAGTTATTCCTCCCGGAGAGACATGATATCTTGGGAGGCCCGTCTGACTTCCGAGCAACCCTCTGAGGGCTCTCGCGATTCCTACATCTGTCGAGAAGTCCGGCCTGTTAGGATTGTACTCAACCCTGACCGAATCCTGATCGACGCCCTCGATATCAAGACCGAGGTATGGAAGCCTGTCGAGTATCCGCCCCCGCGAAACTCCCATCATTCTTTCGAATCTATCGAGATAGATTTTCACTACTGGCAATCTCTGGCCTCCCTCTGAGCCATCCTATGTCATTGCTGTAGAGTTCCCTGATGTCTGTAAGACCGAGGCGAAGCATCAGAAGTCGCTCCAGGCCGCACCCCCACGCGAGTACGGGCTTCGTCACGCCGAGCGGCAGAGTGACCTCGGGTCTGAAAATCCCTGAACCACCCATCTCAAGCCACTTTCCCGCCCGCTCGGAATACGTCATCACCTGCATCGACGGTTCTGTGTAGGGGAAGAAGGACGGCCACAGCTTGACCTCGCTCATCCCGAGCCTCGCGTAGAACGCTGACAGGACGCCCTTCAGGTGACGGATGTTGAGGCCATCCCCTATTATGATTCCCTCCATTTGATGAAGCTCGGCAAGGTGCTTGTAGTCCAGACTCTCGTTTCGGTATACCTTTCCGACAGTGAAAACTCGTGTCTCTCTGTCCCGGGACTCGGCCGTTGCCTGAACAGTCACTGCCGTGTTGTGCGTCCTCAGGACCAGCCTCCTCGCCTCCTCGACGCTCCAAGCATATCGCCATCCTCTGCTCCCCGTTTTCCAGCCGTTTTCGTGTGTGGACCCGACCCTGTCGACAACACCCTTCCTC
The DNA here is from genome assembly GCA_963836465.1 of uncultured Nitrososphaerota archaeon. GTDB lineage: Archaea > Thermoproteota > Nitrososphaeria > Nitrososphaerales > Gagatemarchaeaceae > CAWIJZ01. The sequence continues at coordinate 5,458 of CAWIJZ010000030.1, read as the reverse complement.
TCGAGCCCCCTGTCCAATCCGCCCTTGATGTAGAAGGTATCCTGTAGCTCTCTCGCCGGATGATCCTGGGGGGTGAACAAGGCGTCGAAGTTCCAGAAGGCAGTCTGAATAGAGCTGCCAACGATCTCGGTGAACCCCATCGAAACGTAGACCTCCCTGACTTCGTTGATGAACTCCCTGACCGGGTGCCTCCTTCCGGGATGAAAGGTCGGGGCGGGCGCTTCAACGTCAATCGGCCGAAGATTGACACTCTTCCACCTCCCCGAAGAGATGATTTCAGGTGTGAGCTTCTCTATGTAGTCTCCAGTCTCCGAAGTCGAGATACTCTGGCGTCCGAGTGGTGAAAGCGAAACGACCACCGACTTCTCTACCTTCCGCGAGAGCAGGCCTCTCTTGAGAAGGTCAGGAACAAACTGCCGGCACTCCTCCGGAACCTCCTGCTCTTCCAGTCCTTTGGCTGCGAGCTCGACCAGACGCCCGAGCCTCTGCGACGAATCGCTCGCCCTCAAGCTGACGGTGGATCCGTCCTTGCCGGATGCCATGCGAATCCATCCCAGCGAATTGGCTCGGCCCACCGCGGCCGAGAACTCCTGGTTCGATCCGAGCAACTGCCTGAGTTCATTGAGTGCAATTGACCCGCCTCTCTCTCGGATTCTTTCGAGGAGTGCCAACTCGGGCACTTCTGAGGATGTCTTGATGAGTTTGGCAGTATTCCTTTCTTTTACGATGACAAGTCCCTTGGATGAAAGCCAGCTGAGCGCGCGTCTGACCTGATCTGCGCTAAGGCCGGAGTTGGACACAAGAGGATCGAACCCCACCACCGCATCCGCTTGCAGCGACGAGAGGACCTTCCATTCGATTGGGTGAAGTGGCACCTTTGACAAGAGAGTTAATTCACCCTGAAAGGGTCGCAAGATAGCTCTTGCTCCTCGCGAGCAGCTCACTGGCGTCTTTCGTCAGTGAATCCCGCTTCTTCCTGTGCTGCTCCAGGAATCTCTTGACTAGAGTCGCAGCCTCTTTCTTGCAGCCTCCGCACATTCTTACACCGCCGACGCACTCGTCGTAGACCCGCTTTGCGTGCTCATCGTTCTCGGCGAAATGAAAGAGGTATAGGTCATAGATGGGGCATTTTCCTGGCTCGCCGCCCAGCCTTCTCTGCTCCTCCACCGTGGCTCTGCCGCCCGTGAAGGCGCTCATGACCTTCTCGCCCGCGGATGAGGGTGTGTCCTCGAGGGTGAGCGAAGACGAATGGGTCCTCTTCGACATCTTCGCATCCCCGGAGAGACCCTTGATCAGCTTGTGGTATATGGAGGAAGGGGGGACAAAGCGGAAGTCATCGGCAAAGCTAGTTGCCAAGTCACGGGCCAGACGGATGTGCGGATCTTGGTCGGCGCCCACTGGAACTAAGACCGGCTTTGGTCCGCCGAACTCCGGCAGTTGCGGCATTAGAATGTCAGCGGCCTGGATTAGGGCGGACATGTAGAGACCTATCTGCCTTTCTCCGTAGATGGCTTTCAGTATGTTGTTGGTGACCTTCCTCGAGAAGATAGTCGCAAGCCGCATCACCCGTATCTCCTCGCTCTGCTTGTAAATGACAGCTTTTTCCGGGTCCAGTCCCAACGCCAGGAAGTCTGCAACGTTCTTGATCGCTATCTTCGCGCTCTCCTGAAGTGTGATCCCGTTATCCGCGTAGGCTTCGACGTCTGCTATGCAGTAAAAGACGGTTGCCTTCGGGGAAAGCGATTGAAAGTAGATCATGTCGTCTGCCGTCATCTTGTTCCCGAGATGGAAGACATGGGTGGGCTTTATTCCAGACATGACCGCGAACGGTCTGCTGTTGTCGATGGCGTCCAGGATTCTGCCTAGGTCGCGATGCCCGAAGTCTATGCCGCGCCGCATGTGGAGGCTGGGTTCCTTGAGTCTTGAAACGAGGTCCCCCATGCGCTCGATGCCGAACTCCGAGTATAGCCTTTCGTAGCTCTGTACAGTGGTCGAGCCCCAGGGGTCGAGTCTGTCTTTCTCCACAATGCGATTAGCTTTGAGTGGAGAGATTAAATTCCTTTCCCGAGGTTCCCAGCCACACGACCGAAGCAAGGAGTGACAGGAAGGCCAGCCAGGCCAGAGTAAGGACGGACAAGACTAGTATTCTGACCGCTGCGAAGCCGCGAACTACGAGCGAGACGAGGATCAAGGTGACCGCAGCCGCTGGAACCAGGAAGCCCTGCTGAAGGTACATGAGGAAGACACTCCCGAGGACGAAGGCGACGGCGAGGAAACTTCCCCCCTACGCCGAGCGAAGCCCTGATTGCGATGAAAGAGATTCTCTCTCCTTCCCCGCGCTCAAGAACGGTCCCCGCCGAGTAGCCTTCCTTCCTTGTCTATCTCTCCCTTCCTGATTCTGTTCGACGAGATCGACCTCCCGTCGTCAGCCAAGACCCAATCGATCAAGATGACATCTAGCGGTTTGAACCCTCTCTCCGCGCGGAGGCGATTAGCGATTGGAACCTTATCGACGGTTTCCGGGCTGACAACTATCGCCTGAACGTCCTCCGAGGCTATCCCGGGGGCGAAGTTGTCGTAGAGCTTTGCGACGACGTACTTTCGACCGGGAAAGCTCCTTTTCAGATGGTTTTCCAGTTCGCGGACCCTCGTCTCGTAGTTGAAGTCAGGCTTCTTCCCCTCTCTGGCGACGAACTCATCTGAGGTGACGCCGATGACGACCTCATCGCCCATTCCGAAGCTCTTCCTCAGGAGCGCTTCATGGCCCCGGTGCAGATGGTCGAATGTTCCTCCCGTGGCCACTTTTCTATATCTTAATGCAGACCAATCTCCTCTTTCCGACAGGCGATGGAAGACTCCCGTCAAGTTCGCCAAATCTCAAATAAGGTTCACGTCTCACCTTGCGGGGCGATAGCGGATAAAAGAATTGTGAGGTGTGAACAAAACGCAGATTCCCGAGCAGTACTTCAGAGCTGGCAGAATAGCCAACGAGATGAAGCCTTGGGTGAAGTCGAGAGTGGCACCCGGAGTCGAGTATCGGGCGATCTGCAGAGGCGTAGAGGAGGAGATAGTCAGGCGAGACGGAGAACCTGCCTTCCCGTGCGGAATCGGAGTGAACCACGTCTCCGCACACTACGCGCCGCAGGACGACGATTCTGGTGTGATACGTGAGGACGACCTCGTCAAGCTCGATTATGGCGTTCATGTCGACGGCTACATAGCTGACACGGCTGTGACCGTGACGCTCAACTCGAGGTACCAGACACTGCTGGAGGCGACCGAAAGGGCGCTGCGCTCCGCTATCGACACCGTCAGGAAAGACCGAAGGATTGGTGAGATAGGTCGGGCCATATGGAGGGAGGCGACCCGAGACGGGTTTAAGACCATCAATAACCTCAGCGGGCACACACTGGAGAGATACGTCGTCCACGCTGGAAAGAGCATCCCAAACCTCTTCGTTCCGAACCTTCCTGTGCTCAAGAAAGGGGAGGTCTTTGCCATCGAGCCTTTCCTTACGCTCGGGGATGCGGCGGGATACGTGGTGGAAGCACCGCAGGAAACGATCTACTCGCTGATTGGAAGAAAGAGGACGGGAACAAGGGACGCTGACGAGTTGCTGGAGAAGATCTGGAGCATGAGGAAGACACTCCCGTTCACACCGCGATGGTTCGCTAGGGACTACCCAGGAGAGAAAATGCGACAGTTGCTCAGCGAACTGAAGAGAAAGAAGCTCGTGCGGGGCTACGCGACGCTGGTAGAGGCCTCCTCAAGGCCGGTGGCGCAGTTTGAGCACACTGTCGCGCTTGACGACGATACGATGACTGTCCTAACCTGAGTTGCTGCCCTGGTTCTTTGTCTGTCTAGGTCTTCACGGGAGTCTCGGCGAAAATCAGGGTTATCCTTGTAGGGTTTGCGCACTTGGTGCACTTCGCGCCCTCCTTGGTGACGTAATCTCCCACCTGAAAGGCCCTTTTCGTCTTCTGGCTGCAGGCAGGGCATTCCTCTATTGTGAAGACAGGCAGCCTTCTCTTGTCTTGCGCCTTGGTCGAACTCATCACTGACCCACCCCCAGCGAGTTCCCGATGCCCGCTAGGAGAACTTTGTCTCCCTCCTTCGTCTTCTCCTCGATCAACCTGACGACGATGTTCGTGACCTTGTCAGATGCCTCAGCGATTTCCTTCCTCATGACTGTCATTGCCTCAAGCAGACTCTCCTTCACGAGAACGGCGTACAGAGGAATCTTGTGCTTGGCTGCGATCTCTTCGATCTGGAACTTGTCCACACCGATGCCTCCAATGGCCGCCCCGACGCCTTCAGCGATGTCGCCCGACTTCTCGCCCTCAAGCTTCAGGGCCGCATCAACCATTATGATCGCGTTTAGAGGCACGTTCATCTCCTCGACCAAGCGCTTGACCGCTACTCCCGGTTCACCCACGTAGCCTGTAGGGCCTTCGGCCTTGAGCACGTATAGGGTTCTCCCCTTGTGCTCGGTTACGGCCATTACAGTGTCCTTCGCTACTGTCTGCTTGGGAAAGTTGTTCATGTACCTCGAAGCTATCACTGCGCCGATGCCGTCCCCCATGGGCTGCCCCAGCTTGAACGAGTCGACTGCACTGATCAATGCATCTGCCTCCTGGAGCACGAGTGGCAGGATCATCTGCAGTTGCACCAGTAGGAAGTAGGAGTTAGTCTTCTTGCCGAGAAGGTAGTAGTGGCGCACTATCTTGTGCACCTGGTTAAGCGCCGTGGCCACTCCCAGCATGTTCTCCGCAATTGAGATTGCGACCGGCTCCGCCGCGGGCATCAAAGCTGTCACTTCGGCCCTCGACCTCTCGTCACTAGTGTTGGTGATGTGCTCGAGCTTGCCGATGATGCCGCTCGGGTCCAAGTTTACAGGCATTATCGTCACGTAGTCGAGGAACTGGTCAATGCGATCGGCCGGGTTGCCGGCTGATTTGCCCGAGTTGACAAAATAGTCGATTGCCTCCTTTCTCGACTTGTCCTTCATTATCTTGAGTCTGGTCAGGGCCTTGGAAACGTCGTTTGCTATGATGTAAATCTGGATTCTCTGACCATAGAAGATGAAAGCGAAAAAGGCGACGAAATAGACTAGCGTGAGAAGACTGCTGAAATCAAATCCGACCTGCAAGAGCTGGCTGCTGATTACCGACACTAGTGACACTCTTCTACGTGCCTTTAATCACATAGACTTAAACATTAAGGAAGTCGGACAGATTTTGGAGCATGTGCCCCCAAGCGATTAATGTTGGAGGTGCCGGCATCACCACTTCGCGAGAGCTTTCGCACCTCACTAGCATGATGACGACGTGCGGTTTGACTTCTCCCCCTCTTTCGAGTCTGGGTTCGGAATGAGTCCAGGTCGGACCCGCACGCTATGGCCGGCTGAAAAAGGCACGCACAGGTTCTGATTTAACTGTTTTGATTCTTGTGGTGTGTT
>CAWIJZ010000029.1:0-11820 GCA_963836465.1 uncultured Nitrososphaerota archaeon | reverse complement strand
AGCAGTATCGTGTCCTGCCTTGTCTTGGTACTTCTTCAGAGCATCTGTCATTAGCTCAAGAGCTTGAGTTCTGGTCAAATGGGTCTCTCTCTTGGCCCGATCCTTGACCACATCCTTCCCTCGCAGTACTATGCCTTCCCCGTTGTGTGTGAAGACTTGCGCCATTGAAGTCTCGATATCTCTGTCGGGATTCCTCAGGTTGCGATAGAAAGACACGCCAACAAAACATGTATCCTGGCGCAACTTGGCCAGCCTCCACGGCTTCCCGTTTGCCTTGTAGTACACGGCGGTCCCGAAGTTCCAGGCAACCGTCGCCGGTTCTTGGACACCACGCCCACGCTGACTGCCCCACTCGGAGAACCCTCGGATTGTGGAGCTCCGCAAGAGCTGTACCGGGATGTGAAACTTCATTGTTTTGCCCTTGAGCGCATTGTGGAAATCCAAGTCCCTCTCAGGAGTTTCGCGGGCCACTTCCTCTTCAGCGGGAAGCCATTCCTCTAGGAGGCTCTGGTTTTCCTTCGCCATCTGTGCTGCAAGCTCTTCAAGATCACTGAATTTGAGTGCCTTCGCCCCGCGCGTCCACCTCGAAATCCCGCACCTCTCTTCGATTAGGGGAGGTAAGGCACAGACGATGACGTGCGGTTTGTCATCTTCGTCAGAAATCTTCTGCACTGCCGCCGTGTAGAGGTTGACTGCCGCGGCTATCCGTTCGTTCACTTGGCTGACATTGGCAGCATGCTCGATGTCAGCTTCGTTTAGTCTAGCGTTCCAGTTGTCTGACAAGGCGAATTCGCACTTGATATGAGTGGTCAGATTGAACCCAGGGAAGTCTGGGTACAGCCACCTGTTTGTGATTTCGCTTTGGCTGCGAATTGGGCCTTTGAGAGATTCTATGAACTGCTTAGTCAGGGTCGTAGTGACCCCATCACTCACGATCCCTATCTTGACTTGCGGTGGAGAGGGACCTGATTCATCCGGATAGAAATATGGCCCCAGATACTTTAGTCCTACGCGGGGGTCTTTCTCTTCCTTCTTGTATCCGAACACAAGGTCGGGTTCCTCAATGAAGTCACCAATTAGTGAAGTCATGTTGTTGCTCCCTCATGAGATAACACTGGTACTTCGTCTGACACTGGCCTGTCGGCCAAAACTCCCACGCTTAGTGTCGAAGTGACAGGTTGACATGAGATGAGTACTCGCCCATGGGCAAGTCCAATCACGCCCTTTCCTTCTGAGAATTGCTGAGCCCAGAAGAGAATTTCGTTCAGAAAGGTTTGGTTGTATCTCTTATTCAAGAGACTTGTGAGCGCTGCCCCTTCCTTCTCACCTGTGGATGGTGTCTTGCCATCGTCTGTCAGGATGAGGGTAGGGGAAAGCCCCAGGTAAACGCGCTTCTCAAAGTGATCGAAGCCGGCGTTGACTGCGTAGTGGATGAAGACGGTCTTGTTGAGGGCGGGAATGTACGCCTTCCTGGCGGCAGTGAGTTCTGACGACTCCCTGAACCTCGGCTTCCAAGACACTTTTAGGAACTCTCCGTCACATGGAAAATAGTAACGATCTGCAGCCTCCATCTTCATTAGCCCAATCCGTCGCGCCAAGAACCAAAGCTCTTTGTTCAGTAGTTCAATCAAACCTCTACTCTTGTCTTCGTCAACAAGCCATGAGCCAATATCGTGCTTTTTGATGGAATCGGTTGACATGCGCTCCCGTAGGGGGTTTCCCATGTCTGACAGATCCTCGAAGGTGACTTCTTCCCTATCCCACCTCTTGGCGACATAGCCGGAGGGTAACCTGTCTGCTGACCCGAATCCGTAAAGACTTTGTCTCGAAACGCCAGTGAATAGGGCGTTGTCGGCAATCGAGACCTCAAACATGTTGGAGAATATCGTTTCCTTGATTCGGTCAGGTTGCCCACTTAAGACGCTGAGTTTGAATTGAGTGTCCAGGACGCGTTGTTGAACGAATTCAATTTCGGCCTCGGAGGCCCTCACGCTCTGCGTACCTCGTCTAAACAGAATCCACCCGGCAAGGAAGGGGATATGATTTCGCCCCTGCGAATCAACGTATGCGCCTCCCTTGGCCGCTTTGATGACCTCCGTACTGGGTGGAAAGAAGATTACGGCGAACCTGCGTTCTCCATTCCCCAAATCTCGCTTGAATTCTGCGTATTCAATTGAAACCGGATGAACCAGGTATGCGCCATACTTGGTTTGAAGGTCCGCCTGATCGATATGGAAGTCGTCCGGGAGGCCAACCGGGACATATTGCCGATTCCAGTTCTTGTCTTCTTCAACGGGTGATCTTGATTTGTCTCGAAATCCAAGCAGTACCCATCCTCCCCCATAGTTGAGAAAAGCAAGGGAATCTTTCGCTAATTCAGAGAAGGGATAGTCCTTTGCGATGCTGATGATTTCCTTGAAGTCTAGGTAGGGCTCTTCCTTGTCGTGATCGATGAGGAAATCAATGACGTGGTCGTCAAGAGGCCTACTCTCTGACTCGAGGAGGCGTTCGGATGTGGCTTCGAGCATCTACGGCTCCTTCTCATGGTGCCTCGCCTAAAACCCTTCACCTGTAGAGCTGGAAAGCATAAGCAAACTTCTCCAGTTTGTGGGTGTCGCTCTATCGATTGTGAGCTCAGGATGACCACGATTGGTTTCTTCACGTTGAAGGACCACCATCAGAGAGAAGTCCTTGCGCCATTCGATAAGATGGCCTCTCATGGGTAGTGCCCAGCGAACCTGCCAGTCGACAGACTCACAAGGAACCCTTTTAAAATAACAATCATAACAAAAATAACACGGCATACAAGACTTGCGCAATATGCGGGCTCAAGGTGTATCCAGGGAAGGGCATGTACTACGGAGGCCGACTCATCCATCGCACCTGTCGAGGAATAGCGAAGATTCAGCGGTACAGGTTGAACGAGTGAGAGCATGGGAAATCACAGTCATAACGAAAATAACATGCTCAACCCGTTCTCCCCGCAACAGCCGGCTCAACCAGAGTACTTCGCCGGTCGGAAAGCAGAGGTCGAATATTTCCGCAAGACCGCAATCAACTCCGCCAAACTGAGGCATCCTGCCCCCCTGAACTACGCCATACTCGGAAGTTGGGGGCTAGGAAAGACATCGTTAATCTACGAATTCAGAGACATCGCACTCGGAGAGCTTCAGCGAGAGATCCGCTGCGTCTGCATTGAATGCACTCTCTCCCCTCAGACCTGCAGGAGCTGGGACGCATTCACCTCCAGCTTTCTGTCGACGGTAGGTCCGACTATCAACGCTACCTGCACGATCAGGGCGAGGATATCGTCCGAGATAGCGAAGTGGGAACCACAGTTCAATATCGGAATCCTTTCAGCTCAAAGGAAGGCCCAGAGGAGCCAACCAGACCTGCTCACGGCCCTGAAACGTCTCTGGCACGACCACTTGAAACCTGCAGGCACGGAGATCGCATTCGTTCTCTTGGACGACCTGCACTACTTTCCTATCCGAAAGGACGAATCTCCTTACCTGACTCTGAGGTCAACCTTTCAAGAGCTGGTCAACCAGAGATGCAATTACTCGTTAGTGACCACTGCGCACTCTGGCCTCTTCACTGAGATTGCCGACATCGCTGAACCCATGCTTAGGTTCTTCAAGCCGTTCGAGTTGAAACCATTTACCACTGCGGAGACCAGGGAGGCCGTCCGCAAGAGATTATCGACCACCAACCAGTCAATGGAGGTTGACGATGAGGTGTTGGAGGACGTGGCGGAGAAGACTGAAGGACATCCCTACCTGATAATGTTCACAATGTACGAGATGTTTACGATGCTTGGTTCCGTCGACAGGGTCAGACTGCGAGATTTCGAGAAGTGCTGGCCTGGGATTCAGGAATCATTAGGGAGTACGATTTTCGGGCAAAAGGTAAGGACAGCGTCGGAGAAGGAAAGGCAATTGCTTGTCAAGATGGCCAACTCGGGAGAAGAGTTTGCTTCACCAAGCGACATGAAACAGCCATCAGAGCTTTTCTCGCGACTGGAGAAGAAGGAATTGCTGATACGACATCAGAGAGGGAGGTACAGTCTCTTTCATCCGCTCTTCTCGGAATACTTGAGAAAGCTGTAAGGAAGAACATCATTCATCTAGTGCTACGAGGGGTTTGGCCATTCCAAGAGCTGTTGAGCTCAATACCTGCTATCACTTCATTAAACGCTGATTGGAACTTCTCAAGTTCATTCAAGAGGTAGCTAGATTAGCGACGGAATGCTTATCTCGGTGAACTAACGGAGATGGGCTAAGTGCCCCGATCGGAGTGGAGAAAGTGAGAATGCCCGAAGAACAGAAGAAATTCGAAATTATCGTCAATGGCAGGCCAAAGTCGTGGAACGAGGATACCATCAGCTACTCGCAGGTTGTTGATTTGGCATTCCCTCCCCCTCACAAACCCACCGAGGTGTTCACGGTACAGTACAGCCACGGCCCAAAGGATAATCCTCAGGGGACTCTTGTCGAAGGGCAGACCGTGAAGGTCAAGAGCGGTATGGTCTTCGATGTCACCCGGACTGATAAGTCGTAGTCCCGACCTGAAGAGGCTCAGAGACGAAGGCTACGAAGTCGATGTGGAAAGCACATATCTCCTAATCGGTCATGTTCCGTACGTAGACGCCCAAAAACGGGTAGTATATGGAACGCTAATCTCAACCCTGGACCTTTCCGGTGACAGGACAACCAAACCAGGAACTCACGTCGTAATGTGGGCCGGAGATTACCCTTGTGACTCGAAGGGCTCACAGTTGACGAGTCTGGTTAACGAGCAGAACAAGAACGAAAGGATACGAGAGGGGCTCGTGGCCACACATTCTTTTTCCCAGAAACCTCGTGTGGAAGGTTACTCAGATTACTACGAAAAAATGACAACTTATGTTCGGATTCTCGAAGGGCATGCTCGTGCTCTCGACCAGAGTGTGACCGCCCTGACCTTTCCTGTTGTCAAATCCGATGACGAGGAGTCTGTCTTCAATTACCTGGATACTGCATCGAGCCGTGCAGGCATTTCCGCCGTAAATGACAAGCTCAAGGAAGGCAAAATTGCCATTGTAGGGTTGGGTGGCACTGGAGCATACGTTCTGGATTTGGTGGCCAAGACTCCGGTCGAAGAGGTTCATCTGTTCGACGGGGATGGTCTTCTTCAACACAACGCCTTCCGTTCTCCTGGAGCCCCGTCGCGCGATGACTTGGCAAAGAAGCCAGCGAAAGTTGAATGGTTCGCTGAAATCTACTCCCGAATGCGAAGGAAGATATTCCCTCATGCTCAGTTCATCGACGAAAAGAACGTTACAGAACTGAAGCAGATGGACTTCGTGTTCCTTTGTATCGAGGGTGAGCGCAAGAAGATCATAGTTGAGTACCTCATCGAAAACAAGATTCCCTTCATCGATGTCGGGATTGGGATGTATGCTGAGAACGACACTTTGGGTGGCAATGCTCGAGTAACAGCCTGCACGCCGGCTTTCCACGATCACCTAGCGAAGAGAATCGACTTCGGTGAAGGCGAAGAGAACGAGTATTCACGTAGCATCCAAATCGCAGACATGAACGCCCTGAATGCTGCCCTTGCGGTCATAAAGTGGAAGAAAATGCGGGGATTCTACTTCGACATGGAGCATGAACATGACACGACCTACGGCCTGATTACAAACCTACTTGTCAACGGGGATACCTTCGATGAAACAAAAACTAATCAGACCTGAGTTTGTTGAGTTCATTCCTGACGATGTGGAGAACGGTGTCTTGTACATATCAACTCGTTACGCGACAGCGACTCACAGGTGTGCCTGCGGATGTGGCGAGATCGTGGTAACGCCCATCAGGCCTGCTGACTGGACTCTCACGTGGGATGGAGAAACGGTGACGCTGAACCCATCCATCGGGAATTGGAGCCTTCCATGTCGATCGCACTACTGGATTATTGAGAGCAGAATAATATGGGCGAGGAAGTGGAGTGCGTCAGAAATAGACGCCGGCCGAGCGAAGGATAAACGCGCGAAAGCCCGGTATTATGGCAGGTTTCAACAGAGAGGTTCGCGCGCTTAAATGGAAATCCACCCACCATTAGCATGTCCAGCCAGGTCGGACGGGAGCGGAGGCCGGTCGAGCAGCTGACCGACGACGAGATTAAGACAGAGATCGAAGAAATTCTGTCGCGGGGGAGCTAGATTACTCCTCTATGCTTTAGTTCCGCATAGAGGTCCGCCAGCCTCTTCCTGTCGTCGTCAGCCTGGAGGACCTTCGCCCTCAGCTCCCTGTTCTCCTCCTCGATCACTCTCATCCTGCCACCGATGCCACGTTCGATCTTCTCCCTGACCAGAGTCTCCTTCTGGGAGATTATGTTCAGGTACGGGGCGAGTAGCATGTACTGCTCTTTGAAGTGCTCTGGGTCGTCCCAGGGCGACTTGTCGTACTTGTACTTGTCAATCGAGTGCCCCACGAAGTAGTTGGCTACGGCGAGCTCCACCTTAGCACGTCGGGCCAAGGTTACCAGCGTGTCTCTCACCTCGTGCGAGTGGAAGGGGTAGCGCCTGGAGGCTCCCTTGAATGCCGGCAGTCTTTCGTCGGGCACAACATTGACTCCGGCTTTCACCCCATACTCATAGAACATCTTGCTGACAAACTCTGCGTCTACGGCCTTCTGGTATTCGGTGATGTAGATGGGGTCTGAAGTGTCCCTGATCGATGGGTTGTTGGAGGGTCTCACGGCCAGGGGCCCGAAGAGCGACTTCCTCACGTTCAGCCAGTCCTTCAGCGCATGAATCGCGTCCACATCTTGAAAGGTGTAGAACTGGTAGTCTGTCTTGGGCCTGACCAGATCAATTCTCACGGGAACGTTCTTCTCGTCCCACCTCTCCCATTCGGGGGCTCCGAAGTGCTTCACCAGCTGCGGGAACGCCACGTAATTGAAAGCCTCGGCCAGGGTGGACGCGTCCATCCCCCCCTGGATCATCGAGAGCATGATGGATCTGTCGCGAGGACGCATCTCGATGGCAAGGACCTTCTGCGCCATCTGCAGGAACTCAATGGCGGTCACTTGTGCCTGCACCTTCACCACATCTTTGACCACCTCGAGCCTAGACTGGGGGAGCGGGACCAGGTGCTTGTAGTAGAAGCTCCGTATGTCGGTGTAGAACTTTCGTCTCGTTGCGAACCCGTCCCCATCGAACATCTCCCCCTCGGCGCACCGCTTCAGCGGCTCCAAGTGTTCTATCAGGGTCCTGTTGGTGCCGTTCCTGCACTCCTCAACCCACTGGTCTGGATTGGTGGAGAGCCCCTTTTCCTCCCTCCACCTGAGGTACGCGGCCATGTGATAGAGGCAGGCCATCCTCCCGTTCTCGCTCTTCCTGTCCGCCCATTCCCTTACGGTCCTGAACGCTAGGACCCCGTCTATGTCCACGGTCTTCGGGTGTTCCACCTTGGCCTGGTCGACGTGGAGCCACGGCTTCCAGGGCCTGGGATCGTTCAGGCTCCTTCTGTCCATGCTAACCAACCTCGAATCTAAATAAAAGGGTAGGTTCGTATCCCGGTTTGGCGATCGTACCTGCGCTGGTTCGTTCCAACGCGAAGGTATTGTAGCCGGGCTATCATAAGGCCTGGAATCCACTTTCGGAACCTGTTTGGGGGCGAGTCCCACCGGGCCCGTTTACCCGGCGCATTCCTTGTGATAGTTCTTCTTCGTCAGAAATCCTTTCTTCACTTCTTGCCCTGCGGCTATTTCTTTACCACACTTTGCGCATACAACCATCGAAATCACCTTGAATAGTGAGGATTAGATGCATTAAGTCTACCTGTCAGGGAAATCAATACGCAGAGAGGCGACGTAAGAACCCTAGCTTTTCGATCTATTACTCGCTCGCTGAACGGACTTACGGAGTCGGTTTAGCTCGGCAATCTTTTCCCTGTATTCCCTTTTCTTCTTCTTGTTTCCTTGTGCGCGCGCTTGGTCGTACAGCTTCCTCAGTTTCTCTTCTTCTGACGCGTAGTCGGACAACTTCGGAGATGAAGCCGTGGCGCCATAGTTATGTCTTTCAGATATGGGTCGCAGAGCTGCCCGCTGAAGCAGTCCTCCTTGTCGCACAGCGTACTTGCCACGCTTAGGGTGCCTTGCGGAAACGCTGCCTGTCATCGCGATTCTGAAGCACGCTCGGGTCAGAGAATTCGTGGAATCCGCTATATCTCCAGATGGACCTGAACCACGCGGTCGATCTGCTTTCCCTCCTTGGTCATCTTGAACTCTATCAAGAATACGGCTTTACGCACCTGAACGGGGTGGCGAGGAGTCACGCGTTCGGTCTCTCCTCTGTATGTCACCTTGATCCCTGGCTTGCATTCGGTCTTCGACTTTATGGCTGCCAAGCACAGGCCGTAGATGGTTCCTCTCGAAAAACCCAGCCTTTGATCGATGTATTCGAGGTAACCCTTTGACGTTAGGTGTCCCCCTGTTGCAGCAGAGCGGTAACTCATGTACTCCACACTTGATTTCGATGCCTATCAGTTCAGCCTTCCTCTTCTCGTTTCATATACCGATTAAGCCTTGCATGGTCCGACGTCATCGTTCCATTCCCAACCACATTGACATGCTATATATGCTACCGACTCTTCACGCCTCCGTAATGCCCCAAACGAAGGCAATGGTATGCATCGAGAACGTCGTCGCTACCGCCTCAATAGATCAGAGGGTCGACCTCAATCTGATAGCCAAGACCTTTGTTGAAGCAGAGTATCATCCCGACCGATTCCCTGGACTGGTCTTCAAATTGAAGAACCCAAGGGCGACTACCCTGATCTTCAGTTCCGGGAAGATGGTCTGTACGGGTGCAAAATCTGAGGAGCAATCAAGAAAGGCAGTACAGGAGGTTGTCAGGAGGTTGAAGAAAGGGGGTATCCCCATCAAGAACGAGGCGAAGATAGTGATACAGAACATGGTGGCATCAGTGAACCTTGGGGGGAAGATTCGCCTAGAGGAAGCGGCCAGACTGTTACCAAAATCGATGTACGAGCCCGAACAGTTCCCAGGCCTAATCCACAGGATGGCAGACCCCAAGACCGTGATACTCGTCTTCACCTCTGGGAAGCTCGTCTGCACTGGAGCGAAGAGGGAGGGCGACGTCTACAGGGCCGTGAACAACCTGCACATGATGCTCGAGGAAAAAGGGCTCATGACTTACTGACCCTCCCCACGACCATAAGTTTCAGAAAGAATCAATTTGCGGGACTCATTCGGGTTGGTTGGTTATGTACTCACATTCGGATCTTCTAATCGATCGACGCTATTATCTTGCCGTTTGACTTGTCCAGGATGTTGATTTGTTGGGGGTGCTTCATGAAGGTCACCTTACCCAGACAAGCTATCAGCTCCAGGCCCTTCTTGCTGTCCAAGTCTTCGGGACTGCCTGAAGCAACCATGTCCCTGAATGTACCTCTAGTCTTTGGTATACCGACGGCCTTGATGTACTTGGCTACCGTTTGGCTGTTGTAGAATACGGACCTGGCATCCTGTTCTTCTTTCTCATTTGTCATGCAATCTTCCGTCGGATGGCTGCATACTATAAAGGGGCGCATTCCCCACTACCCCAAATAGAAAAAGGGTAGACGGAGTGATCCTCCGTCCCTTACGGGGAGCGAGTTCTAGCTCGTACCCTGAGAAGCCGTGCCTACTATCGTGGCGTTGGCGAATCTTGGGCCTACTTGAGTGATCTTGATTCGCGCCTTCTCTCCTTGCTTTCCGCCGGTGACAAAGATGACGAAGCCGTCGATTTTGGCCACTCCGTCGCCCCTTCTGCTCGATTCGGTAATGGTGACGTCGTACTCCTTGCCAACTTCCACTGGCTTGGGTCCTTCCGACCTAAAACCTCCACCACTACCAGAGCGCCCGTAACCGCCTCCGCGTCCGTAACTCGTTCTTTCATCTCCTAGTGCTTGGACGACACTGACCTTCCGAGAAATCAGATGCTATAAAAGAAGTGACTTGGCATCTCGACTCGCAAGAAAAGACAGACGCGGAATAGATGTGTCGCCCCTCGTGCTACATGGAGGGGGTAAGTGAGAACCGACAACGAAGACCTAGGCGCTTGGCGATTGCCTTCGACTCAAAGGGAAAAACGGGCACTCGGAGTTTATATATCAGATGGACTATTTCATGTTCTGAGACCTAAAAGTCTCAGATTTGTGATCCAAAGTGTCCCATAACTCGAGTCTTTCGAGGCTGCTGAAATCAGAGAGGATACTGGATAGGTGCCCCAAGTGCGGAAAGAGGCTGATTGTGACTGACAGCCCCAGAGGGGAACTCTTTTGCGGTAGTTGCGGCTTCGTAATGAAAGAGAAGGTCGTGGAATCGGGTCCGGAATGGAGGTCTTTCTCCAGCGAAGAAAAGGACAACAAAAGCAGGACCGGAAGCCCCACCTCCATAGCAATCCATGACATGGGCCTTGCCACAGTAATAGGAGACGTGAACAGGGATGCATCAGGGAGGTCGTTGTCTGGTTCCATGAAATCCACAGTCGATAGACTGAGGACGTGGGACCGAAGAAGTCAGGTGCACGAGTCAGCGGACAGGAACCTAAGGCAGGCGTTCAGCGAGCTGCGAAGGTTCTCAGACAAGCTTACGGTGTCTGAGACAGTCACGGAGAAGGCCGCCTACTTCTACAGAAAGGCATTCGAGAGGGGTCTTGTGAGAGGAAGGTCCATCACATCCATCATAGCGGCATCGCTCTACGCCGCCTGCAGGGACATGGAAGTTCCAAGAACTTTGAAAGATGTGGCAGCGGTGAGCAATGTCAAGAAGAAGGACCTTGCGAGGTCCTACAGGCTCTTGCTCAAGGAGATGGACATCAAGATGCCAGTGGCAGATTCATTGAGGTGCGTATCCAGGATAGCGTCTAGGGCAGGAGTGTCCGAGAAGACACAGAGAAGGGCACGGGAGATACTGATCAGGGCCAAGCAGATGAGGATAACGGCTGGCAAAGACCCGATGGGATTTGCAGCTTCGGCGCTATACGTCGCCTGCACGCTGGAAGGCGAAGATAAGACACAGAAGGACGTCGCTGAAGCTGCTGGGGTGACCGAAGTGACCATAAGGAACAGGTACAAGGGTCTCAGGTCAGCTCTCGGCATTTGAGTTTGAGTTTCAGCTTCGAGCTTTGCGACAATCAACCTAATGGCTCAATAGCGTAGCCGGGCTATTGAGATATGCTTGAAATGAGCTCTCCAAGTATTATGGGCTGGGGTCCACTTTCCGGACCTGTTTGGGTGTGAATCCTAGCCGGGCCCGTAAAGTCCCTTCATCCGCTCGTCGTGGGGAGGCCTACAGTGCGCGCGTGTGTTGAGTAACCTCTATGACTAGGACGAGAGCTTCGGGTTTTTCGACTGCCTTCGCAGAGCTTCCAGCACCGCTTTCTTGAACTTGGGGTCCTGGAACGAAATCTCTTGACTGGAGTGAAGAAGATCGGTAGGTGCACTACATTTCGTGGATGCGCGTTGCTTCGACTCTTATCAGAACGCGGGGGTCGTTTGACGTGTGGTAGGCGTACTTTGGCGTTCCGTGATACTTCATGTTCATCTTGTCGATGTGATCTTCTGCACCCTTCTCCGTGATCTCGACAACCTTTCCCCTGATTGAGGCGCTGGAGTATGGATTACTCTGGTCAAAGATGCAGATTGCGACCCTTGGATCTCTTTTGAGATTCTTGGTCCGTTGCCTGCTTCTGGCCGCGTTAAGAACTATGGTGTCTCCGTCACGATCAATCCAAACCGTTGCGACCTGCGCTCCAGCCTGAATGAAGCCGTC
>CAWIJZ010000028.1:0-36821 GCA_963836465.1 uncultured Nitrososphaerota archaeon | reverse complement strand
CAGTCCTAGTATTCAGATGTTTTTGCATTAGGCTGGTCGATTGCTCACTATCCAAGGCAACTCTGCGTGAGGGATCTGGAACGCGGCCTCGATATTGGATGGGTCACCAGGATAGAGGCTTCTTCCAATACAGCTAGCCCGTTGAATCATAGAGCGAATTGGTCGAATCGGGGACATCCGGGAGGTTCTTGGTCATGCGATTTTCTGCTACTGCAGTCGCCTCTGCTAGAATCTTCTCTGAGTCCTCGCTCGCTTCGCCAAGTGAGAAGCCGATGCCACTGAGCTGCCCAAAGTCCGCCATCATGGAGTTTAGGACCTCGCCCACTTCACCAAGAGCACTCTGAGCATCAGGCATCGAGGTGGCAAGGGACTTTCTCAACCTCTTGACAACTTCGATGGCTGGTGCCAGGCTGGCCGTGAAATCTCCAATGTCAGTGACCGTATCGAGCCGCGTAGATACCTGCTCGAGCGCCATCTTCGACTGGGAAATCATTCCTTGCATCTTCCTCACCTCGGCAAGCTCGTTAGCGTACGCCCTGCCCATCTGCTCGTTCCGCGATTGCACAGCGCTGACCGTCCTCCTGAAGATCGTGTTTTCCTTTTGCTTGAGTCGGCCGGAAGTGTTCTCAAGCTTGCCTATCTCTTGACGGAGTTCCTTCGTTGCTTTCTGGATCTGGGGTTTGATGGGTTGTGGACCCCTCAGCGCGTCTCTTGTTGTTTTTCCCAGCCCATCTTCCTGCCGTTTAGCCCAATTCTCGCTAAACTTTGCCAATCTGATTTGTCGGGGTCACGCTTGGAGAAACATACCAAGGCCAAGAACCTTAGACAGCTTACTAAAACCGCTGGTTAGAATAATTTACGAACACAGCGGATTAGCACAAAGGCTCCTGCGGTTTTCTTCCAAAGCGCGTATCTTTCTATGACACTCGGTCTTTGAAGGTCCACCATTGACCGGGCTTCTTGGTGGCCGGCGTTCTGCCAGAGGCACCCCTCCCCGCAAACCTGTCAATCATGGCGTTCACTTCAACGTCTATTCCAGTTTTCTGATTGCTCGAGCTTTCAACCAGATTCTGCACATCGACCACGTCGCGAACCTCGGTTGAGTCATCCCTCCAGGTGACGATGGCTGTTCCTGTTAGGATGAAGGGTTTTGCAGACATCTTAGGGTTGTCCAACTCCACAAAAACCCATCTCAAACATACTTATCGATTCTTGGCGTTATATCTGATGGGGTGCACCAGACTCTGCCGAATCGGCTGGGTTTGGATTGCTGGGTTGCTAACCACAAGGCTTGCCGCGATCATGGCGAAAGCTATGGCTATGGCTGCTACACTGTATTTCAGAGTGTCCTTGGCATAGCGAGGTAGTTGATTCTACAGCACTAACCAGCGATTCAAGACTGTTTAATTGAAAATATTGGTGTTTTTGTCATCGGCAGGCCAACAATCAGGACGTTCCGCTCATCCAAGCCTTCGCCACAGCTTGACTGTCTCGAACCAGAGTGCAACCAGGGCACAACCCAGCACCCCTATGATGTAATAGGGCGGAAAGGATGGGTAGATCAGGACCTCCCCGGCGAAGAAGACGGCCAGGATCGTTAGAAGGAGAGAGGAGAAGAAGAGCTGGGGCAGCACAGCGGGACCCACCTTGGTATACTCTCCCAGAACCTTCCCGGCCGCGCCCGCAACGGCCAGGTACCTTCCGTACTCGTCCTGCATAACGTACCCAGCTTCGACAAGCCTGTTGAGGTGGTACACGGCGAGAGAAGGACTCGAGAGCTGCAGAGCATGCTGGATGTCCCTGAGCTCGCAAGGGCCGTTCTTCAAGACATGAATGAAGACTCTCAGAGTGTTCCCTCGCACGTCGAGTGGGGACTTCTCCGCCACCGGAGGGGGCGTGCTCTTTGCTACAGAGGTTATGTCATTGGACAATTGCCCATTCGCCCCTCATTCCGAGTCTACAGATAAGCTCTCGGTCAGAATCCGAACGCGAACAATCTGAATTTCTCGATTAGGAGGGCTAAGCGTCAAACAAGGGCAACGAGCTTAGGGAATATCTATCCGTTAAGTAGCCCTATTCCAGATTGCAGCTACATATTCCCAAGCTGCGCTGCCGTCATTAAGCGACCTTGAATGCAACTTCAAGGGTGAAGAATCATCTACGCGCCGATGTACTACGAATGGCATGCGAACAACATGTGTTCCACCACGGGAAGCGCGAGACGGGGGAACCTGCACGTTACCCGATACGCTTCGTGTAATCTACTGGCGTAGCGGTCGTGTCACTTGCCTCCTTGTTCTGAGAGCCGAGTTACTGTCCTCATAGGTGTTCGACATCAGGGACCAAGACCCTGCCGATGTCATGGACCCACCAGCGAGATTTCGTACCCACTTCTAGGAACCCTGGGAGATCGGCGGGCAGCTGCTCGCAGTACGTGGTCACTGACTGGACACGACAGAAGCAACCCTCACACCTTCCTGTTCCTCTTGAAGGTCATCAAGAATTCTGAAATCGTGGAGGTAGTGAGGTTTCTTGTTCCACGTTATGAAGTTACCAATCTTGAACGTGGCGTAATAGCTGAAGGACTTCTCGCTATTCTCTTTGTTCTCCTCGTTCGACTTGACCCTCTGTTCACTCTTTCTTCGTGGCAATTCACCTCAGGACGGGCGGCCTACCTCTTTGAGAGGTGACATCAACGACGTTTGACCAACGAGTGAGTTATGCAGTGCGTCCGGGATGTTCGCGCCCCAATCGAGTTACGTTCAGCCCAAGATGGCGTAGAATCGAAATTTGGATTCGGACTAAACAATGGTCATAAGGGAGGTAGCCCGAGGTGGCTTGAATGGTTCTAGTAGGACTTGAACATGTCAGGGGTAAGAGAATCATGTGCGAGGTGCTGGACTGCATGCGCCCAGCCGCGTGGCACGCCGTGGTCTACCCCTTGTCGTTCCACTGGTGTGAACAACACACGGTGGAGTGTATGTCTAACAAGGAATTCTGGCGAGTCGCGGCGGCCAGCTCCCGAAACGTCAAACCAACCAACCCGGTCCCGCGGTGGTTCTCAGAAAGAGAGTAGCCGTCTGGACACAACCACACGCAGCGAAGTAAGGCTCCAAGATCGTTCAGTAGTGGATGGTGAAGCTAAGGCAAGTTACGTTTCATGCAACAATACAATTCTCGCTCGTGCACTCCAGAATCTGTATTCCTTCTCCATGGTTTTCCCTGAAGTTTCGTTGTGGGTCTTTCCGATAGCGCCAAGAAAAGAGAAGTATCCTTCTCCATCAAACGCGGTCATGAGCACGGCAACGATGAAGCGCTTTGTGACCGGATTCAGGTGCGAAGTCAGGGACTGCTTTGACGAGGCCGAATGGTACGTCAATTTCGATCGAAGTTCATACTACTGGTGCGCGAAGCACACAATCGCTCGCATGGCGAACAAAGGATTCTGGCAGCTCAGACTCCAGGAGGGGCTTGTGCGCGATTGAAACAGCATTGCATCGGATTCTCGATCTTCTGGAGGTACAGACACCGGTGAGTGCAAAGTCAGAGCAGCGACGGTGAATAGCAACACTTCAAAAAAGAATTCCAGATTCCGTACGGTACTGGTTGGATAGCAACCAGTATCAGCGCAGGAACTCAGGAAAAGCGGACTTGAATAGCGAATTCTCTCTCTACACAGTTTGCAGGTTATGAGGGACTCCGGACTGAAGAACCTCGGTTGGCAGTCTGTCCTTCCACCTGTTGAGGAAACCTACATCCTCGCTCTTGCTCCTGAGGTCATCGGGCAGCATCACTGGTATCTCGTCCGTTATTGGATAGAACCTCTTGCAATCTGGGCATAACAGAACGCCGTCGACTATCACATCTCCATTCGTGTTGAACTCCATCAGCTTCAGGGGGTGGTGCTTGTCTATTGGGCAGGCTAGAATGTCCAGGAGCTTCCGCTTCATCGTGCGAGGAGGAGGATTGAAGCCCCTTAAGAGATTTCTCTCGCACTTCTTCTTGCACCGTCATGAGTCGCTCTTTATGCTTCGATGAGGTCTTGGAGGCAGCTACGAGACAGTTCGCATTAGCGAATCCCGAATGAATTCAGGGAGTCTCGGCAACAGCGGAAGTCAACCCTTCGTTGATCCTCCTGCACCACAAGCACAACGTGTCTCCTGGTTCTTTCCCAAGAAAGTACGAATGACAAAGAGTACACTCCTTGCCGTACAACAGCAACTTGTAGTGTGACAACCTGTGCGAGCGGATGCCCACGACCAAATGGGCGCCTTCCTCAAGCTCTGAACTGGAATGATCTGAGCCCACTTCGGGCAAACCCAATCTCTTTCTCACCACGTCTTATTAGTGCGTTCTGAATTTCAAATCAGGACTACCTCCCGTGCATAGGAGGTTCCGTCACAATCAACTCAGGTGCAAGCTCCCCGCATCCCCCCAACGCTTGAATGACCTTTCGATTTCAACAATCTTATATGACCAGATTCCAGCATTTAGTGACCAATGCCGTTGGAAGATTACCTGATGCCCGCAGAGCAAATCAGGTTCCAGAGTAGCTTCCGTGTCCACTACGGTGACAAGACTTATCAGGTAATTGTAACTGAGAGGCGGATCTTGCTTTACGCTGAGAGAGGGATCGTGTTCAAGAGGGATGACGTGGTCACGCAAAAGCTCGACGAGCTACAGGAAATAAAGTATCAGGAGCGGGGCATCGTGAGCAAGAGGGGGTTAATCAAGATTCAGAGCTTGAAAACAGAAATGGACTTGTGGGGGCCGGCAGGCGAGGTTAAGACACTCTATCAACAAATGATGCAATTCATGTAGATAAAGATGCTTTCACAGACATCGAGACAAGAGATTCTGAGGAGGATGAATCTTAAGGTAGGGTATACCATTAATGAAGAAAATCTGT
This sequence comes from uncultured Nitrososphaerota archaeon, assembly GCA_963836465.1. GTDB lineage: Archaea > Thermoproteota > Nitrososphaeria > Nitrososphaerales > Gagatemarchaeaceae > CAWIJZ01. The sequence continues at coordinate 31,912 of CAWIJZ010000028.1, read as the reverse complement.
CACCAAGCACAAGACAGGCCATCACAAACCTTGCTACTGTGCAACGACACCTGTCGGTAATTACGGAGATACTCAGAGGAGAACAGAGCAGAGTTGACCGCAACCTTATTCTGAAACTCTCGTCACGAATCCGCAAAGATGCGGAAAGAGATGTGCACTTGGAAGAAATCAGCAAGCTCCAACTCGAGATAGACAACAAGATTACCGAGGTTTCAAGCCGAGTATCCGAAGAGCAAAGAGCTTGGCAATCTGGATTACCTCCTCCAGAACCAAAGGTAGGTACCGAACTCGTGGAATTGAAGTGTCCTACATGCAGCGCTCCCCTTCCCATGCCAACTGGCCGCTACCTTCAGTGCCAGTACTGCAGTTCCACAGTTTCCATTCAGAACGTGGGCCCACAGATAAGGTCCATGATTCAAGGCATCTGAAGGAAGAGGTAATGATGTCAGAGTGTCTTCTGGAGTCCTTGAAACGAATCACTTCATCCTCAGGATGAGAGGCACTGCCTCGATAACCATGGGCGGAAAGCATTCCAAGTCACCTTTCCGAAGGCGCTGACGAACACACGAATCTCACGCTTCCCCGAATCGCTTTCTGAGCTTGAACGCTGCCTCCTCAAGAGTCCTCGCCTGCACTCCAGTCTTTTCTCTTATACTTGAAAGGACGAACCTTTCGATTACGTCACAGGATCCTCCCAGCACGTCTCTCAGAGCGCTCATGTACACTCCTGGCTTTGCCCCGATATCCAGCGCTCTGAGGCCGTACCGACGCTCTAGCAGCCCGTAGAGAACTTCCCTGCCTCTGCCGACAATCATGAGCGCCTCATCCATAGCAGTGACGAGTGCCACCACGGACATCGGCGCCCTGTTGTCAAGCTCTTCCTTCGCGCTCTCGTCTTCCTTGTTCGCTGAGAGAGACTCCGCGAGTTCTCTCAGTGCCCAGTTGTCTTCCAATATAGCGTTCGACCCCCCTCAGTCGTCTCTCCACAAAGAACACTCAGAGTCTCTTGCCCACCAACATTGAGCTGCACGCCTCAGACTCCTGATTCACGCATCATTCGATTGACACTTCGTTGCACCCAACCGCTCTGTACACCTCTTCGTATCGGCGCAGTAACCTCAGACCAGCACTGTCAATTCTCAGGCGTGGTTCTCCTCTTCTTATCACGACTTGAAGAAAACCTAAGCTGACGAAAGATTTGATCAGCCTTTCTAATTCCCTTTCATTCGGCGTAATCCCGAACCTACGATATAGAGAATCAAGAATCTCCCATATGCCCAATGGTGCCTCGGCTAAGAGACTTAGCACTACTAGCGGGAGATTGCTATCAAACCACTTTGATCGAATTCTGAACTGCATCCAAGTGGTCATGTAATTGCCGCCTTGCTCTCAACCTGAGATCGTCACATCCTCCCGAATGCTGCCTTGGTTGTCCAGTTGAAGCTGAATCGAACTGAGCTCGTGCCTCCACGCCCTCAGAAGCTCCCGGCCTGAGTGGGTCAGGTCAAGCAGTACCCTCCTCTCACCCTTTTCCTTTGACACCAATCCATGTTCAACGAGATAGTCAATCACTGGGTAGACCTGCCCGGGACTCAAAAGAACGTGGAACTTATCGTGCACAATTGAGATTATTTCATAGCCACACAAGCTCTGTTTTTCCAAGTAATTCAGAATGAGATGCTCGAGCTGTGTGGTAACGAGATTGCGCCTGTACCTGCGCACGAGCACTTCAACTTGGTCCGTGGTTACCGTTTTGGTGAACAAGCTTACCAATATTACGTGAAACGGTAAGAGTCGCATATAAGCCTTCCGCGGCCATTACCTTTCTGGTGATTACCTGCAGACTTATTAGGCAGGATGGCAACTTCGCTGCGGTTTGGGCTCCGAAATCGCGAGGCTCATAGAGAGCATCAATCGTGTGGGAGTCCAGAACATCTCCTTACTCTCTCGCCTGACTGAAATGCCCATTGAGACTATCAGGTACACGCTGAAGAAGAGGTTTCCTCGGGTTGGTCTGCAGGTGGGTACGTTGGTTGACTACGAGCGCTTGGGACTGGAGAGGTATTTTGCCAGGATCAAATTCTCGTCCGCCACACAGGGACCACGCTTCCGAGATACTGCACAAACTAGCGAGTGTCGCATTCTTGACCTATCGTTCAAAGGTAATGCTCGAGCCCAGCCAGATTGCAATCTTTGCTGTGCCTGTTACTCTGGAAGGGGAATTCAACACATTTCTGGAACGATTGATCGATGAGAGGATTCTCGAAAGTGTCGAGCTCGAGACACTTGAATGGACAAGGCACTTGGAAATTAAATCAAGATACTACGACTTCTCCTCCAGGAGGTGGTCCGTTGACTGGAGTAGGGTTAGAGTTCAGCAAGAGATTCCACCCTCCCCCATCCCGAACTCTGAACCGACTCCCAGACCCGAGGTGGACAAAGTCGACATACTATTGATTAAGGAGCTGGAGATAGATTCCTGCGCAAGTATTTCCGAAGTGGCGAGGAGACTGGGACTCAACGAGAGGACCCTGCGTTGGCACCACAACAAGCACGTAAGACCCATCATAGCTTCACACTACGTTCGCTGGTTCCCGTTCGGCTCGATCGAACTGGACGTGGTGGGGATTGTCCTTGAGTTCAGGGAAACCGCCAGTCACAGGTTGAGGAGAATCAGACAGATCTTCAACAACTTCCCATTCACAGTGTACGAAGGTGGAAGGAGGGACGGCTATTATCAGGTACACTCGGCAATTCCCACCGAACAGTTCGTTGAATCACTAGGTTTCTTGAACGAAAGTCTAGGGGAGATTGATGCTGAGTGCGACACTCACCTTGAGGACCTTTCTTCAAGTTTGTCATACACGATTCCCTATGAACGCTTCGACGAGAAGCAGGGATGGCACTTCGATCAGCAGCAGGCACTAGAGTCGATTCTCGCCTTCAAGACAGTGACCGAAAAAATCGGAAGCGCGCCTCAGTGAGGCGTACTACCGATTGGGTCACCCGCGAACGCTGGATGCACGCCGAAAAGGGTCAGTACGGCCAAGGTCAGCGTGGCTGCCAACAGTGCGGCTCTAACCAGGTTGTAGTCCAGGACTATTCTCATTGATGCGAAGGTATGATCAATGATATTACGGCGTTATGCAAGAATACGTTACTAATTCCGTAAGAAGGCATTTCGATTCCTTCGGCCGCGCAGCGAAAAGAATGAGGAGGGATCCACCGGCCTAATCGGCGAAGGGCGATTGGTTCACGGCTCTTGCTTTATGTAGTAGCTCATTCGATCTGATAGTTGACAACCAGGTTTGGTGAACGAGTTGAAGCTTATTGGCAGAGCATCAGGCGCCATTCTGTTCTCTCTCGTCTGTTCCGCATTCGCAGTCCTATCAATGACGGTTGGGTACACCTATAACTGGCCCGACTATCTTCACGTTACTTATGGCTTCCCACTCACCTGGGGCACTCACACACTGGACACCATAGCAGGACCCGTTGATAAGTGGCAAGTCTCCATTGTTGGCCTGTCCGGCGATTTGCTCTTCTGGTTTGGCTCTCTGGTGTTGGGAAACTCGCTAATAGTTCTTCTAAGAAGAACAAAAACCTAGCCCGTCGTGCGATTGATGAAAGTTGACTTCCAAAACTTCTGCAGAAGCGTCAAATCTCATAAATTCACTCCGTTTGTGCAGTCATCGAAGATGATGGCAGAAGAAAGGCTCACAGGAAATCGCATTGGCCGCAGACGGACCAAGCCGGTCAGCTTCCGGCTACCGGAGCACCTGATTTACGAGCTTAGGAAAGAAGCTTCCCTGAACCAAGAGGACTTGGGCACGTTCGGGAGAGACTTGATTACCAGCTACCTCGATTGGGGAAGACACAGCCGTAGGCTGAACCTGCTTCCAGTAAGCAGGGAATTCTTGAAGGACACTCTCGAGTACCTCCCCGACGATGTCATCCTCAAGATTGCAGCTAAGGCGGGCAGAAACACCATGATCGACCTGACCCTGCTGGCGCAAGGGACCCTGACGCTTGAGACCTTCGTCTCAATGTTCGACCGGTGGCTCAGGGCCTGCGGGATGACAGTCAGGAGCGAAAAGGCAGACGGATACAGCTACGTCATCTCACACTCCTTGGGGAGGAAGTGGTCTTTGTACCTGCAGCAAGTAGTATCTGCAATGTGCGAAGAGCTACCCATGAGGATTCACAGCGGCTTTCAACTCAGAGACGACACTGTGGCCTTTCAGCTACGTCCTGCGCACCACTGAGAAGTCTGCCGAAGGAGGTCAGGCTGCTATCAGCTGAAACATGGCGTCGGCATCGAACCAAGCACCCCAGGTTGAACCACCGTCAAGGCTAGACACCACCCTGAAGGTAGATCAGTACGGAGTATTAATTCTTGTTAGAGTAGATAGACAAGGAATCCGGCTATCCCTGAGATGAGAAGCAACAAGAGCATCAAAATAACAATAAGACTCCTCTGCCGCCTGCTCATGCCCCCACGAACCGAAGAGGTAGCGGCTCATAAATAAGCTGTGCTGAGGCTGTGAACCAAGTCGCAGTTTCAGAATGGCGGCAACACGAATTCTTTTATCACAGCCGACCAAATCACAACTGTGTCGCTCGAACGTCCAGTAAGCACCATAATGGTGGAACAGGTTGTTCTCGTTGACCCCGATGCCACCGTGCAAGAGGCTGCATCTCTCATGGTCCAAAAGAAAGTGAGTTGTCTACTAGTATCGGGTCGTCTAGGAGCAATTGGAATAGTCACCGAGAGAGACATTCTTAGAAAGGTAACGGCGGTGCCTAGAAATTCGGCGAAAATGCGTGTAAAAGACGTTATGTCAACTCCGCTCATTGAGGTAACGATGAGTACTTCAATTGGGGATGCTGCAAAGAGGATGGTCGACAACAACGTTAGGAGGTTGGTCATAGTCGGAGAAGACGGGTCTCTGGCCGGCCTTGTAACCATTACAGATTTGATTAGGTGGGTCGCAACGCAGGCTGAGCTATCTGATTCGCTGGTGAACTACTTGAAGTATGATGTCCCCTGAATGAAGTTGACTGGCCTGGTGGGTGTGACACTAAATAGATCCCAGATTTGAACCTACAATAGGTCTGGAACCAAACAGACACCGTATCCGTTCAATGACTTCTGCTCTTTTTCGGGCGACATCAGTCAAGATGGTTTGCCCCCGGAGGCGCGAAGCTGGGAGAGACTCTGACCCTGGAGGGCTTCGGGCCTGATGACACAGGTCTAATGATTGGGGAGATTCTCAAGGGGCTTTCAGTGTCGGAGCCTGCGCCATCCAGCCGTGCTCGAAACCATATCCCGCGACCCTCTCAAGGTGAAGGCCCCTTCTTCTGCATATGGCTGCGACGACTTCCAGCATCGCCCTTCATCCCAAGGCTATGAGCGCAGCGGTTCCGTACTTAGTCACGATGCCTCCGCTGCTGTCCCTCAGGGCATCCCTCGCGGCCAGCTTGGCTAAATGCCACAAGTTTGGTTTCCCTTGCAGAAAGTGGACCGCGGTGGCGCAGAGGCTCAACCGTCCGAGGTGTGGCCTGAACCTAACAGCGGATTGAAGAAGACGATTACGGTCGATAGCTCTGCCTATACACGCACATACGAAGTCTGGGGGAAGAATCAAAGCGGTCAAAGTCTGTACGGCGTGCTATGAAACATCCGATTTCCGATTCTCCATCATTTTGAAATGCTCCTCGCAGTACCTTCACCCCTAGCGGAGACCCTGCGAGCATCCTTCAGGCAGAGAGGCCAGAAAGAACACCGAACTGCGTCACCCGATGATTTGTATCATAAACACGCGCCGGGCAGAATCTGACTTAAATTGACCGGGCTCAGGGCAGTGACCGTTGATATCTTGCTGTTGCGCGAGTACTCAGTTGCCGACCTCAAGCTTTGGCAGAGCATCAGGACCATCTACCAGGCCGTGCTACGAGAGGGTCACATTCTCTCAGTTGCCAGGCTGTGCAACGAGAAGATCACATTCTCTCAGTACAGCAACCTCCTCGCACTTTCGCGGAACGGGCAAATGCAGATGAGCACGCTCGGCGAGAACATGCTTGTGACTCCTGCAAACGTGACCGGGCTCGTCGACAGAATGGAGAAAAAGGAATACGTCGGGAGGAGGACAGACGAGAAAGACCACAGGCTCTACGTCGTAGACGAGACCAAGAACGGCTCGCGAATCCTCTGGAGGGTCTCGAGCAGGTTCAGACAGTATGCCGGCAGCCTCGGCATGACCCTGACTCCCGAGAAGCTGGACTCCAATCTCACCGCACTGCGCAAGGTCATAGCCGAATTGGAGGAGCTCACAGAGCTCTAGGTGGGCCGCACGCAGTACAAATGGACTGTGCTTACGGTAACGACCATCGGCGTACTGATGAGTGGTATCGACGGTCGTATCATCATCGTGGGCCTACCAACCGTCGCAGCCGCGCTGCGGGCCGACGCCGAACAGGCCATCTGGTTCACACAGGCCTACACGATTGGCAGCACGATTGCGTTGCTATTCATCGGCAGGGTTAGCGACATGTTCGGCAAGGTCAAGATCTACGCCCTGGGGTTTACTCTCTTCACCATCGGCTCCATGCTTACCGCACTCTCCACCATCCCGGATGCGTTTATCGCCGCCAGGATGGCACAGGGCCTGGGTTCGGCCGCGTTGTTCGCGAACAGCGCGGCAATAATCACAGACGCTTTCCCGTCGACCCAGCTAGGCACCGCTCTGGGCATCAACCAGATAGCATTCAGAGCCGGCGCCATGGCGGGGCTGACGATTAGCGGGCTGATCTTGGCCGTCCTGACATGGCCGTTCCTGTTCTACGTCAACGTGCCCATAGGCATATTCGGCACCGTCTGGGCTCTGAGGCGGCTCAAGGAAACCGGGAAGCCTGAGAGGGCCGCCCCGATGGACTGGAGAGGGTTCGTCACGTTCACCATCTTCATCTCCTCCCTGCTTCTGGTGCTCACCTTCGCGGCCTACGGCTTCGCTGACGTGCGGCTCGTGGTGGCGCTCTCGGTCACCTCGGCAGCTTCCCTGGGACTCTTCGTTCGCATAGAGCGCGACAAAGAATACCCTCTCCTCGACCTGAGGCTGCTGAGAATCAGGGAGTTCACAGCCGGTATCATTACCCAGCTCCTCAACGCAGTGGCGTGGGGAGGTTTCCTGCTAGTGATCAGTCTCTACCTGCAGCTGGTTCTGGGATACACTGTTTTCGAGGCCGGCGTGGCGATTCTGCCTTTCGACGCTGCGTTCTTGCTGGCGGGGCCGCTCAGCGGGAGATACTCGGACAAGTACGGTACACGTCCTTTCGCTACTGTCGGCCTCGGGGTCATAAGCCTAGCACTTTTTCTCTCTGCCACCACGGGCATCTCGACACCCTATGCGACGATAGCGGTTTACTTGGCTATCGGGGGTGCGGGGAATGGGCCTGTTCGCCTCTCCCAATATGAGCTCCATAATGGGCTCGGTCCCGGTCCAAAGGAGGTCGGTCGCCTCCGCCCTCCGCGCGACCTTCTTCAACGTAGGCTACACGCTCAGCCTGAACTTCGCAATCCTGGTGATGACGCTCAGTCTTCCCCTCTCCCGAGATAACGCAAATCATCTCCGCGATCAACCCAACTGCACTGCCCATCGCCGAAAGGGCAGCCTTCGCCTCAGCGATAGACCACGTCTACCTCGCGATGGCCGTCATCAATACTATTGCCATCCTGCCCAGTCTCCTCAGGGGAAAACGAAAGAGTTCTGAGCCTGAACACGCCACAAAAGAGTTCTGAGCCTGAACACGCCACCCCATCTCCAGGGCGACTAGCAGCGAGCTGGACTGGAGTGCTTGGGCTATTGCCCGGCCAGTTGTGCCCATCCGCGCCCCTCCCTCTCCTCAACCAGCAGCGACAGAAGGTTCTCAAGTGGCTAAGTACATCAGGCAAAAGTATAGCTATCATTCCTTTAGGACGCAAGCAGGGGCTGAACCACGATATGTGGAAGATTAGGAATTACTTTCGCCTTCCTCCGAACACGTGGACCCTGAACTCCACATCTGCCCTCTGGGCGGTGGGCGGTTATATGGCGAGTCCGTACCAGGCGCTCTTCTTCGCCGCTCTCGGAAGCACCCCATTGGAGATAGGCTTGCTCATCGGCTACAGCACAGGAGTCGGCATAGTGACCACAGTGATAGGAGGATACCTCGCGGATACATGGAGCAGGAGGAAGCTACTCCTTATCTTCAGCTGGGTCTCGGTGCTGGGCAGTTCCATTTACGTTCTAATCAGCTCCAAGATACTTCATATTCATACCACTGACTTTGACATCGGCTGCTAACATCTACACTCCGGCGTTCAACTCTATCATGATGGATGAGATAGAGCCCAGCCAACGAATAAGAGCCTTCTCTATCTCCAATGCCCTCTCGACGATTCCGAGCATCTTCTCCCCCACGATCGGGGGGATCTTCATCACGCGCTTCGGGACTGTTCAGGGCGTGAAGTTCGCATATCTTGGTAGCTTTCTGTTTGGCGCTCTCGCGATGATATTTCGCACCAAGATGCTCAAGGAAACCTTCGTACGAAAGTCGACAGAGGGAAAAAGGTTCTCACGACACGTCAGAGAATCGTTAGTGGCGGGTGTCGTTGCGGTGAGACGCTCTAATCCGGTAGTTAAGCGCCTTCTCCTCTATGTTGCTCTTGCGGGCATCGGTACCGGCCTGACCTCAACTCTGGTGCCGATCTTCGTAATTAACAATGTTGGGATCAGCCCCACGACATACAGCCTCGTCATCGATATCGATGGTTTCGCGACCTTCTGCCTGTATCTCAGCGTTGTCTTCTTGATTCCGAGAATCGGCACTCGGAGAAGCATCCTCCTTGCCACGGTAGCTTCTGTGGTCAGCAACGCGGTGCTCTCTCAGGCCAAGACCGCGAACGAGCTCCTCGGGTGGGGAATCACCGGAGCGATGTACACAGTTCTCCTGTCTCCTTCCCTCTCCAGCCTGCAGGCAGAGACAATTCCGCAACAGGATAGAGGAAAGATACTGGCAGTGTTCAGCGTCGTACCACTTCTGGCTGCTCTTCCATCGCAGGTGCTCGCCGGCGCTCTTTACACGGGAGTATCTCCAGTCGCCCCCTTCATCGCCTCTCTCATCCCCTTCACCGCCGCCGTGATCTTGTTCTACAAAATCGACTGATGCTAGCTCACTAGCGAGGGAGTTGGTCAGAGATTGTACCTAACTCCTGACCAATATACATCCGGCGAGTATACGTCAAAGAAAGAGCTTGATACTGCAGATTTCGGCTGGAACTTCGACTTCGGACATCGGGGTCGTAGCGCGCCACGTCAAGCCCGGACCGTGAGCTAATGGAGGAGTAGGGAGAAGCCGTGATTCGCAGAGCGACCAGGAAGGATTCAACAGCCTTCCTCGACCTGCTCGTCGGACTCGCTAAGTTCGAGCACCTGGATCCGCCCGACGCGGCGTCGAAAAGAAGGATAATCAGGGACGTCTTCGAGAAGAAAAGGGCCAACCTGTTCCTCGCAGTGACAGGGAAGAGGCCCGTTGCGTATGCGCTCTATTTCTACACCTACTCGTCATTCCTGGCCAGACCAACGCTTTACCTCGAGGACATCTTCGTTCAGGACGAGTTTCGTGGCAAGGGAATCGGACTCGCACTCTTCCTGACTTGCGTCAAAGAAGCCGTGAAGCAGGGGTGCGGTCGGATGGAATGGTCAGTCCTGACTTGGAACGATAATGCAATGGAGTTCTACGAGAAACTCGGTGCGACAAGACTAAACGACTGGTGTGTCTACAGGTTGACTTCGGATGCGATGGCCCATCTGGCGCGGAGCAAGTCCACTTAGCTTAGATATAGTAGAAAACTCTGGCAATAAGCCTAAGCTACTACATGGCGCGGGTCTGGTTTTTCTTGTGAGGGCCGACACAATAAACCGCTCATCTGATATCGGCCGCGCTAACGACGTCCTCCAGCGGGAAGCTCACCAAATGGTTCTCTTCCACTTCCAGAGTGAGTATACTGTTGGTCACTTCAGTCACCTTCCCGACTCTGATAATCATGCCAGTCGCAAACCTATTCTTGACGACGACTGATACGGTCCTTCCGGCGAGCTGCTCCATCTCCTTTTGGTTCATTGGGCTGAATTGACTTGAGGGTTTTTAAATGACTTCTAATCTACTTGGTTGGCCTTCTAGCGCCCGTGGGAATCATGCATATCGCCTACGGGGCTGTCTCGAAACCGAAGGTCAAAACATGGGCAATGCAGAATCAGACCTATTACACATGGTATTTCATATTGACGAACGAATCCCCGACGCCCATCGTTTCAGTGCACGCGAACAACCCAGTAAGCGAGATTTCAGGGTGCGGTGGGGTCCGAAGCGGAAAAGTGGGGAAGGGGTGCCCGCCACCATTTTGGTAGTGGGCCCGGTGGGGTCCGAAATCGGGACCCGTGAACGAAGGTCAACATCTCGTTAGGAACGTTCTATCGAGCGATGATGGAGCACTCAGAGAATAGTGTGCCTGGTCAGTCGGCATTCTCAAAGACGTAGGAGACTGTTCTTGCTTCTCGCATCCACACCAGTAGAGGCCTTACTGAAACTGCGCGCGCCCAGCCTTAACGACGTCGGCTCTTGCGATAAGACCGAGCAATGCCATTCGGTCGTCCACAACAACGACACGGTTTATCTTCCTCTCCGACATGATACGTGCGACATCTCCCAACGTCGCGTCCGGTCCCACGCCTACCACCTTCTTTGTCATGATGCTATAGATTTTGGTCTTCTCGACCTTTTCCGAGTCTAGTACGAGATCGGCAATGCGCATTCCTCTCTTCCTTTCAAAGAAGCGCAGGATGTCTGATTCACTGACTACGCCCACCACCTTGCCCTGTTCAACGACGGGTGCACCGCTGACCTTGTTCTCTGCCAGCTTCCGAACTGCTTCTCTAATACTGTCGTCTCGTTTGATGACCACAACCTTCTCCGCAGGTACCATTATCTCGCTTGCCTTACTCATTTCTGGCTCACCCCACCCAGCTGCTCTCCAAGCGCCCTAACGATATCAGCCCTAGCGACGATGCCCTTCAAGTGATTCTCCCCGTCCACCACAGGTATCCTATTGATGGAGTAGCGGTTCATAAGTTCTGGGGCCACACTCAAAGGCTCGTCTTCTCCTACGGTCACTACCTTGGACGACATTATTTGCTTGACGGTCATGCCTCTGAGCATCTCAGATCCCTCAAGCGTTCTGAATAGGTTCTCGACCGACCGCGCATTCCACAGATACCAGAACCAATCGAGCTCGGCAAAACTCAGGATATCAAGCGCGACAGGTGTCCTGCCCGGTCTAGCTCTGTATTTCTCTTCCATCTTCTCAGATTTCTGCAGAGCTTCAGCCTGCCGCTTGAGTAGCTTGACTATGTCCGAATCACTCACCATTCCGAGCACCCTTCCTTCGCTGTCCATAACAGGCGCTCCGCTGATCTTTCTCTGTGTGAGAGTATCGGCGGCGTCAGCGACCGAAGCGTTCTCGGTGAACGTGACTACTTCCCTTGTCATCACGTCTTTGACTCGCAACAAGCAGGCTCGTGGTGACTTCACTCACTATAAGGGTTCTTTGGGCGAGGAAGCGCCGAGTGCTAGGCTATCAATTCCATCCGCCTATCTCAGAGACCGCTAATTCGCAAGTGCCCGTGACTGCTAATGGTTAAATTGGAACCAGTTTCAGGGAGGAAAACGCTTGGCCTTCTCGTCTCACATCTTTCTCTGGCTCCTGGGATTGGTGCTTATCATAATCTCTTGGTATGTTCCTGGCGCAGGAGGTTTCTTCTGGCTGGGAGGTTTGACTCTATTGTTCGGCGTGATTCTAGCCTTACTCCGACGAGGATAGCAGTAAGTAAGTGTCGTAGCTGACTGAGACGCACGTGTCTGTAAGTTCCGTACTCAATCCAGCATTAGAGCAAGTTGAGATGACTGCATCCTCCTAGCTCGGGCAGACCATCCCCACGCATCCTCCGGCGTACTCTGAGTCCGCAACCACATGTTTGTCCTCTCGCCCCCTCTCTAGAGAGCCAACGTAGAGCACCTGCTGCGCCTTGCTCCCGTACCGATAAACCGTGATCCCTTTGCATTTTAGCTTCCAGGCTAGGAGATACGACTCTCGCACTGCTTCTGCACTCGCTTCATTAGGTATGTTGATCGTCTTCGACACGGCGTTGTCTGTAAACTCCTGGAACGCTGCCTGAATTCTGACATGCCATTCTGGTGGGATATCCAGAGCAGTAGCAAGTAGTCGCCTGACATCCGCCGGGATTTCCGCTATTCCCTGAACCGAACCTGTCTGGGCGACCTTCGTCATGAGTTCCGTGGAATAGAAGCCCCGCTTCTTGGCTATCTCTTCGAACTGTGGATTCACCTCTAGCAATCTCGTACCCTCCATAACATCACGTATGAATGAAACGGCGAACAACGGCTCTATCCCGGACGAGCAGCCGGCAATTACACTGATGGAGCCTGTTGGAGCGATTGTTGTCGTTGTAGCATTGCGCATAGGTCCGTAGCCTTTCTTATCCCACATGCTTCCTTTGAAGTTCGGGAACGAGCCGCGTTCTCTGGCGAGTTCAGCCGACTCTTTGTGAGAAACGTCTTCAACGGACTTCATTATCTTCCTTGCAACTGCAAGTGCTCGTTGGGAATCATATCTAATGCCGAGCTTGATGAGCGCCTCGGAGAAACCCATCACCCCCAGGCCGATCTTCCTGTTAGCCTTGGTTGTCTTCTCTACCTCCTTCAGCGGATACTTGTTGGCGTCGATTACGTTATCGAGGAAGTGCACGGCATCTTTAACGGTTCTCTCCAGTTTCTCCCAGTCCATAGCTCCACCCACAACCATCTTGGTCAGGTTGATGCTTCCCAGGTTGCAGGACTCGTAGGGCAGGAGCGGCTGTTCCCCGCACGGATTGGTCGATTCTATCTTGCCGAGCTTCGGCGTTGGATTATGTCTGTTGATTTCATCGATGAAGATCAGACCCGGGTCTCCACACTCCCAAGCCTTCGTAACGATCAAGGAGAATAGTTCCCTGGCTGATACAGCCTTGACGACCTTCCCGTTCCGAGGATTGACGAGCCCTATCTCTCGGTCACTCTCCACAGCTCTCATGAAGGCGTCGTCCACGGCGACGGAGAGGTTGAAGTTGGTCAGTATGTTCAGTCTCGACTTCACGCTTACAAAGTCAATGATGTCAGGGTGGTACACGGAGAGCACCGCCATGTTGGCACCACGTCTCCTTCCTCCTTGCTTGATTTCTTCGGTCGTCGCGTCAAAGATCTTCATGAACGAGACGGGCCCAGACGCGGCACCGCCGGTCGTTTTCACAATGTCGCCTCGCGACCTCAACCTGCTGAATGAGAAACCGGTGCCTCCTCCACTCTGATGGATGATTGCGGTCGCCTTCACTGCTTCAAAGATGCTGTCTAGGCTATCTTCTATGGGTATGACGAAGCACGCGGAAAGCTGCCCGAGCTCGGTACCGGCGTTCATCAAGGTGGGCGTGTTGGGCAGAAATTCCAGGTTGGCCATCATGGCGTAGAACCTCTCCTCCACGCTTGTGGCGTCGAATTCCTTGCCGTATCGCCCGTCCACCGACGCAATAGCATGGGCGACTCTCCGGAACATTTGGCTTGGGGTCTCGATCACATCCCCCTTCGAGTCACGGCGAAGATATCGCTTCTGCAGCACCTTGGTGGCATTGACCCCTAGCTTGAGGTCGTCGACTACACCGAAAAAGCGCTTGTAGTCCCTCATCACGGCATGTCTGTTTCGATAGAGGATGTACGCCTTGGCCACATCGCCGTAGTCGTTCCTGACGAGTGTGTCCTCAACTATGTCCTGTATCTCCTCGACGGACGGTGTCTTGTTCGCGAATCTCTCATTGAGCTTTGCTACGACCTGATCTGAAAGTCCTTTCGGGACAGCTTCATCTACCGCTCCTCGCACCTCTGCGAATGCCTTCGATATGGCGTCCGTTATCTTCCGCTGGTCAAACGCCTCCAACCTTCCGCCTCTCTTCCTTATCCGGTCAATCATCGCGGAATTGACGAGGGATATCGTACATAAACCAACGCTCACGCCCGCTCGTCCCGCTTTCATCACGCTGCCGTCACAACTAGTATATCTACACCAAGGCGTTATATGGCATTATATGACGCGTAGGAAGTACAGCAAGCTCAAAATCGAGGCCCGCTGGCTCGAGATGCGCCGCCTACGGGTGGGATGCACAACGAGCTCTCGGACATACGAGCGAAGACGAACATTGGATATGGCAGCAGACGATGGGCCAGTTCGAGACCAATTAGGCAGTGCCTGGACAGCAACCGTGAGCTGATGTACTCCCTTTGTCCCAGGTTTTCGATTCTCACAGGATAAACGACTATGTTCCCACCCTTTGCCCGAGAAAGGTAAAGAATTAGTTAGGCAGGCGCTCAAGCCAGGCACCTGAATTCTTCCCAAGTGTTTAATACTTTCAAGAGAGCAAAGGTCCCGCATGTCTAAGTCTGAAGCTGAGTTTGGCTTGGCGGCGGTATCCCGACTAATCAAGAAAGCGGGCGCCGACAGGGTCGGCGACGACGCCGCGATGGAGCTTCGGATGGTATTGGAAGATGTCGGTACTCAGATTGCAGAAATGGCGGTTGAGCTGGCGAGGCATGCCGGCAGGAAGACAGTCAAGCCATCCGATGTGAGACTGGCTACTCAAGAAGTATTGAATGTGTAGTTCAGAAATTACAAGCTATCTTATGCGCGCTACTAGACAGGCCACCTTTGACACAGGCTGAATGAAGGGAGCTAGAAGAAATCAAGTCTTCCGTACGACATCATTGCCCAAGAAGATGGAAAGGTTGCTATCCCGACGCTCAAGACCCAGATGCGGAACGGATAAAAAATTGGAAGGGAGAGCTAGACTTACTGGGGTCTTACTTGGAGTTTACCGATACGAAAGATTGGCTTTCCGCAGGATCCGCAGGTACCCTTGACGGCGAATCGTCCGTTCTTCATCTTGATCTGCTTCGGATTCTTGATCTCCCTATTCTTCTTCTTCTCGTACACGCAGTAGCCTTGGACCAAGGCTTCTTTCCTCGCAGTCTAGGAATAGAGATTGCTATATAAGCTATTGGCAAAGGGGCAAAAATCGAGGTTCTTTCGGAAAATCGAGACTGTTTGAGGCTCGGAAATAGAAGAGGAGCGAACCGCCTTTCGGAGAAACATCTGTAATTCTCTGATTCTCAGCCATATCTAAAAGATCGCCATCTTGCTCTGGTCACGCCTCTAAGAAAGAGCTAGAATCAGAGCAGTTTTCCGAGCTTGTTGAGACGAATCGTGGGCACAAGATTGATCGATGCGAATATGGCCTCCAACATGTGAATGATAATACTGGCAACCTGAAGGTTAATGCGAAGACCAAGAGTTGAGAACTCATTTTCATGCAGACTCGTTTTCGACTTTCGTGTCGCCGTCGTATCGTTAAATGCAATCTCAAGGCGGTATAGATAAGCCAATGCCAGCCTCTGAACTCCTCCACTGCAAAGCGCAAACAAAGCTAAGAGCATTTCCTACCGCAGAGACACAGTGAAGCGGGCGGCATATCACAGAAGATTCTCCAGATTAAATAGCAGCTCGCGCCCAGACCTCAAGATTCATGCCCTATGGAAGAGCCTCTCTGGTGCGCCTGGACTTTGGCTAATACCGCGATGTTTGAAGTTTGAACTACCTCTGGCTTCGATAACCAGGCTCGATTAGCGTCGGCTGGCCTTGCAGGCAGGATCCTCGCGATGAGGGTTCGGACTCGCGCAACCTGTCGGACGACTTCCTCAACAGTCCCAGTACCCAACTCGTCCAAGAGGATGAGTCTGACATGCCTGTCCGTCATGCTACCAGTGTCCCGCTTCCGTCACTTTTTTCTCTTCCAAATGTGGTTCCAGAGTGAAGATCCATTTTCTTTGCTGTCCAACTTTAAGAACCAGAGCCCACTCCGCCTATCGGACCCCATGGAACCGACCCACATCTCATTTGACCGGGGTACAATATTGCTCCGAGGTCCAGTAGCAGTTCCCTACGGAACCTGGGATGATAGGGTCAGGGCGTTCAGGGCTCAAGCGCTTTACTATAGGGAAATCAAGGAATACCTCGAGAGAAGCAATCTGGCCTATCACGACAGCGTGCAGGATTTGGTCCCAGCGCCATTGCTGAAGGGCCGGACCCGACTACGGGGTTACCAGGAAGAGGCTATCCTGGCGTGGGGTCGGGCAGGAAAGCGGGGGATAATCGTACTTCCCACCGGATCTGGCAAGACGGTAGTCGCCATGAGGGCCATCGAAATGGTTAATCTGTCAGCGATTATCATTCTGCCAACACTTGACTTGCTCGAGCAGTGGAGGCAGTGGCTACACCGGGAGTTCGGGACGGATGTGGGTGTCGTAGGAGGAGGGGAGCATTCGCTCAAGGCACTGACGGTCGCCACATATGACTCCGCCTATCTAAAGGCCTCTGAGATTGGCAACAGATTTGCGTTCGTGATCTTTGATGAGGTGCACCATCTTGCGGCTGAGGGCTACAAGTTGATTGCGGAGATGTTCACCGCGCCTTTCCGGATGGGCCTCACCGCAACCTACGAAAGGGAGGACATGCTCCACCGCGAGCTGCCAAGGCTCACGGGTGGGGTCGTGTACCAGCTTCAGTCCGCGGACCTCGCAGGGACCTACCTCTCGAACTACGTCCTCGAGCGGACTAACATCAAGCTCAAAGACGAAGAGAAGGAAGAATACGACCGAAACTACAGGATCTATCGGGACTACCTGGAGGAGAACGGAATCAGAATAATGTCCCCCGTAGCTTTCCAGCATTTCATAATGAGGTCGACAAGGGACAGGGAAGCAAGGAGGGCGCTGCTGGCGAGGAACAGGGCGCTTGATATAGCTGCCAATTCGGAGGCGAAAATAGAGGCACTGGAATCGATCCTGGCCGAGAACCCGAACGAAAAGACGCTCATATTCACACAGTACAACGACCTCGTTTACAGAATTTCTAGGAGGTTCCTCATCCCATTCATTACGCACACGACCACCACAGAGGAGAGGCACGAAGTCCTCCAGGGCTTCAAGGAGGACAGGTTCAGGGCGATAGCGACCTCACGCGTCTTAGACGAGGGCATCGACGTTCCCGAGGCTTCCTTGGGAGTGATCGTGAGCGGAACAGGCAGCTCGCGGGAGTTCATACAGAGGCTCGGGAGGCTCCTCCGGAAGAAGAAGGACACGGAAAAGCGGGCCAGGCTCATCGAGCTTGTCTCGACGGCCACCACCGAGACACGAACGAGCTCGAGAAGGAAGAGAGCTATCGGCTCTGGGCACCCGAAAGACGGACTGTCGGAATCTGAAGGAGAATGAGTGAGCGAGTAATGCTCCCGTCCGAACTGCTTGTGGCAAGGGTCTCAGGGGGAAGCGTTCGCCCAGTTTACGCGGAGCTGAATCCGATGAATATCGATCTCGCAAAGAGGCTTCTCGCAACCTACGCCGGGAGCGTCGGGCGCAAGAAAGGAGAACTCGCTCGTCGCATCTTAGCTTTCGAGGGGGAAGAGCCGTTCGATTACAGGTTCGTGCGCGGGCTTTCAACACTGCTGGAGAGGAGGACGACCTTCAGGATAGACGCCACGGTCGATCCGAAGACGGCGAGAATGGCAGTCTTCGAGGAGGCGAGCCGGGTCGGGGTCACCACCGTCGGCCAGAGGGACGCGGTCCTGGAACGAGTAGCCGGTAGATTGGGGGTTGACGATCCCAAGACCCTCCTTGAATCCCTTTATGCAGATCTCGACGACGAGC
This sequence comes from uncultured Nitrososphaerota archaeon, assembly GCA_963836465.1. Classification (GTDB taxonomy): domain Archaea; phylum Thermoproteota; class Nitrososphaeria; order Nitrososphaerales; family Gagatemarchaeaceae; genus CAWIJZ01. The sequence goes on along the minus strand of CAWIJZ010000028.1, from coordinate 14,017 downwards.
TCCTCGTTCAGGGCTTCGAACTCATCGCCCCCGAGAACCTGCTCAGGTTCTACAACCTCTCGCTGACGCAGACGCTCCTCTTCAAGTCCTTGAGGATGCAGTTCACGACGTCGGGAGGATGGAAGAGGATCTTCAGGGAGGTGAAGAAGCTCGGGCTGATGTACGCCGCGGACAAGGACCAAGAAACCGGGGAAGTCAGGATCACCCTCGACGGTCCGCTCTCCCTCTTCAAGATGACCGACAGGTACGGGACCGCTCTGGCCAAGCTCCTTCCGGTTATCATCGCCTCCGAGAGATGGACGATCGAAGCCGAGATCTTGAGGAAGTTCAAGGGTAAGGTGGTCAACTTCCGACTAGAGAAGAAACAGGCCGAGGGTCTGCTTACCGAGGCCGCAATGGCGGCTGGATCAAACGGCGAAGGATCAGCTACTTCCTCTTCCTCCGGTGCGTCGCTTCACGAGGAGAGGCCCAGCTACGACAGCACCGTCGAGGAGAGGTTCGCCAAGAGCTTCAAAGGCCTTTCAACGGGATGGGAGTTGAAGCGGGAGCCCGAGCCGCTGGTCGCTGGTAACCATGTGCTCATACCTGACTTCAGCCTCGAAAAGGATGGGGTCAAGGTCTACCTTGAGATCGTGGGGTTCTGGACCCCCGGATACCTACAGAGAAAAATGGAGAAGCTGAACACGATCACCGACGTCGACCTGATCGTCGCCGTGGACGAGTCCCTGGCCTGCGCAAAGCTCCAGAAGCTAAAGTTCGACGTCCTCTACTACACAGGGAGCAAGCTGCCTCTGAAGCGGGTGCTCGACCACCTGAGGAAGCTGGAAGAAGGGATGGCCAGGATCGAGACCCGCTCCGGTGCAATGGAAGCCGTTCTGAGGGCAGGGTGGAGACCAAGCGGCGACCTTTTCACCCTGGCGGACCTATCGAGAGCCTGCGACATCCCCTTCGGACTCCTGAAATCTGGGGCTGAGAGCCTCAGCTTCGAAGGTTACACGCGGATGGGCGGCTTCTTTGCATCACAGAGATTCTTGGCCGAATTAGGCGAGAAGCTGTCGACCGTGAAGCGACTTCCCGACGCTCTTGATCTGATAAGAGCGTCAGGCATAGTCGACGATGAGCTGAACGCACTTGAAGCGGCGGGCTACGCGGTCGAGTGGAAGGGAATCGACCCGGCGACTTGTATCATAGTCAGGAGAGCAGTCACATCACAATGATCGTCTAATCTTCCGCACTTGTGCTCTGCTGGAGGGTCTTCAGTCGAGGGAGTGTGTTCAGGATATCTGGTGATACCCTAGCGTGCTGTTCTGGTAGTATGCGAAGTCATACTATTCATCGTCGGAACGGTAGGTGGAGTTGTGGCCGGTGCCGTTGTGGGTGCGGCCGCTGGTTCGCTGGGATTTCCTAAGATCGTCACGCAGACTCAGACTCAGACAACCACAGAGCAGCCGTGGCTTCCTGCAAAATGGGATTGTCGACGACATACTACCGAATTATCTTATAGTGTTTTAGTTTTTCCATTAGCTCATTCTGATGCTTTACTGTGACCGTATAGACCCGTTACTCCGTGTGTACTTCGAGGCTACCTTTTCCTAAGATCATCGCCCTAAGCCTGCCCCAGTTGGCGGGTATGAAAGAGAGATAGATATGCCCCACGAGCGTGGCGATGAAGTAGTAAAAGATCAGAAGATGCAGTGCCAGAAGGTTAGCTCGCCCCCCAACCAGGTTGGCAACAAACGGGAAGGTCGTTTGGTAGTACATCGAGAAACCCGTAACGCCGAACAGAATTATGCAGGCGAGGTCGGAATAGAAGAGAAGCTTCTGGAAGGCACAGTACTTCTTGCCCAAATAGTACTCCCTCTTTTCTGGTATGTATGTCGCATGCTCAGGGTAGGGTTTAGCCAGACCGACGAAGTTGAGAGCCTGCGCCCACAAGTCGACGAGGTCCTGCTTCTTCATTACTACCAGATACTTTAACTCCTTGCTCTTCCACATGGAGAAGAAGTGAATAGGGAAATCTACAAATGCGATCAGGAAGGCCGCCGCAATGTGTATTGTAAGAGTGTAGGGCTGGAATAGTGGCGAACCGAAATACGTGCTTAGACCTGTGGCTATGAATGCTACTATAAGTGCAACGTGCACCCAATGAGTGGCGATAATCGCTGGGGTCTGCCTCTGTACGACCACTTCAGCTTGACGTCCAGTTTTCACCATGGTGATTCACCCGTCCAAACTTTCCTTCTCACAAAATGAATTGCTATTATTACTATGGTTACTAGGGGCAGATAGGGACCATACTGCCGGACCACGTCGTACAGAGATACCTTCTGAACTGGTTGAGTCGGTGTGCTCGTTTGAGTCGTTGTCTGAGCGTACGTCTGACTGGTGATAGTCAATGTGTACGTGCTCATGTCTGTCGCCGTGTGTGTCCCAGGAGCTGAGAAGTCTCCAACAGCGAAGCCAATTCCGATTGTGGAACTCAATGTAAGGTTCTGGTCGTATGGCGAGGCCCCACTTAAGGCGAAGGGACGATAGAGCTCGGCCGTGTATGTCCCTTTGGAATAGCTCAGGCCAGCCACGGACTGCGTCCTGTACCCGTACTGGTCCACGTAAGTGGGTGCCTGCTGCCCTATGGCTATCGCCTCTCGCACGTACCCCTTGAACGATTGGCTCACAAGAATCATGACGTAAGGGGAGGACGAACTTCCCATGTTGTTTTCGCTCGGGGCACCAAACTCTATCGCCGCGTAACACGTGTTGCACTGCGCACTCTCCTGCCAAGTCATGAGTATCAAGAGACCGGTTCCATTCTGCTTGAAGCCTACCGTGAGGCCAGAGATTGGCTCAGCAAACGGAGATGTATCGGTCCATTCGCCGGGCTGAACGACTCCATCGAGAGTGACGCTATGCTGAGATTGGTAAACTGTGAGTGTCGTCGCAGCGGAAGCCGAATGGATTGAACCTGAAGCGAGTAGCAGCACCAACGCTAGAAGCAGCACAACAAAACAATGGGAGGCGCACATCGGGCGCAAACCAAACGTCGCCACTTACGAGCTTCCGGCGCTCTTTCCAGCTATCCAGCCGAATGTCGTAGCTGCACCTATTGTGGCGCCACCTGACGGATAGGCAGCTCCGAAGGGACTAGCTATGTCATTGCCCGCACCGTACAGCCCTGGAATGGGATTGCCCGATTGATCGAGAATCTGTCCATTGGAGTTGATCTTGGGTCCGCCGCACGTACCGAGCAGGCCAGGGTGGATCTCAATTCCATAGAATGGAGGTGTTTGAAGAGGCGCAAGACAATCATTCTTTAGGTCTGTTCTGCTCGGGTTCTCCACCGGTGTTCTTGTCGAAGAACCATTCACCGCGGTGAAAGTCTGGGTCCACGCCATTCACGGCGTACGTGTTGAAGAGCGTTACGGTGGCCTGGAGACCTGCGGCATCGATGCCGAGGGCTGTAGCGAGATCTTGTAGCGTGCTGGCGCTGGCGATGTAGCTCGGAACTGTGGCCCCCGTGGGCACGCCGACGAAGCCGTATCTACTCAGAAAGTCTGAATCGATTATCGTGTACGCGGGGTGGTTGATGTAATCGAATATTCCGGTGTCCCACTGGTGGAAGGCTCTGTTGAAGACCGGATAGCCGCAGGATTCATTTGCGAATCTCTTCCCAAACCTGTTCACGACTATTGCCCCAGGTTTTGTACGGTAGCCAGCACCGTCCCCGGCATCTGGAATAGCACCATTGGGCGTTATGTACGTTGGCCAGCCCCAAGCGTTATTCATGTTGTGCATCAACGCTCCGGCCGCCATCCCCATCTGAATCCCGTCGCCTGTGATCGTATTCGGCGCGCTTGAGATGTCAATAGGGCCACGCATGTAGTTGAGCAGCATTTCTTTGTTCCAGTCCATTCCGCCAGCGCAGAGGATTACACCCTTTGCAACTGATATGTTGATCGACGAGCTGCCAGAAGTTGCCTTCACACCGACTATCCTTCCCATAGCGTCCTGGTATAGAGCTGTAGCCGCGGTGTTGAGCATTGTTGTCGCTCCCTTGCTGTCGACCACTGACTTGAGGGCTTTGATAAGTCCCGCGCCAGCTCCGTCGGCACCAATCCAGTGGACAATTCCCTGCCCCCCTGGCTTGTTGTAATAATCACCGAAGAATGTTTCGAGACTGAACTTCAGGCCGGAGACCTGGATGATGTGGTCCACCCAGATGGGCCCTTGCTGGAGGTAGGTATTGATCAGATCCTGGTCCTGTTGACCCTCTCCTACACTGTTAAGGTATTGCACAAGTTGTGACAGTGGCTCGGTTTGCCCAGCCGCCGTCGATATGCTGTTGTTTGGAATCCACAGCCCCCCACCAGAGATTGCCGTCGTTCCACCCACGGCAGATCCCCTTCTCGAGCACGATGACCTTCGCGCCAGACTCGAGCGCACCGAGCGCCGCTGATAGACCAGCACCACCCGCACCGACGACCACTACGTCGGTCTGGTGGTCCCAGCTTGAAGGAATCTTGAGGACAAGATGGTCCGGTGTTCTAGGTGAAGCGAGATAACCTATTGCTGCACCCGCTGCTACACCCACTACTGCTGTCGCACCCACAGTTCCTAGAAATGTTCGTCTGGAAATCGTGCTCTTCGGTTTCTCTTTTTCTGCCAATCGCTTCACCCTCTACTAGGACCAATTCGCTTGCGAAGCAGCATACGCCCCAGCAATGCGACCGAATGTCAGGCCCTGATTCAAGGCGCTTCCGCTGCCCGGATAGTACTCGCCTAGAACGCCTCCAGATGTGGTGCCAGCGGCGTATAGCCTAGGGATCATCTTGCCATCTGTATCAATGACCTGAGCATTCCCATTGATCTTGAGTCCACCTTTGGTATCGAACATTGTAGAATAGGTCGGTATCGCGTAGAATGGAGATGTCTGGATCGGACCCAATCCGACAGTTCTCCCAAAGTCTAGATCCTTTCCGGTTTGAGCATAGCCATTCCACGCATTAATCGTTGCCTGGAGACGGTCCGGATCAACGCCGATTTCTGCGGCTAGACCTACTATGGCTGATGCTTGGAGTACTGTCCCGGCTGTCACCTCACTCGAAAGGTCTTTACTGAATCCCGATACGATAGTGCTGCCTCCCAACGTGTTGACTAATGCCTGGTCGAATATCGTGTACACCACGGGAGCGCCTGTCTTGGTGTATGTCTCTTGTCTCAGTAATTCTTGGTTCCTGTGTTCATAATAGACGCTCTCGTCAACGAACCTCATGCCTTGGCTGTTCACCATGATGGCCGCGCCGGGCACAAACTCGGGAACAAGGATGAATGTCGCACTCGTGGCTCCAGGTAGCATTAAGCCTGGGACGCCAAGAATCTCCTCCATTGCGATTACATCAGCTCCGAGAGCTAGCCCCATCAGGTGACCATCTCCCGTCATGCCAGTAGGACCTAGAGGCAAGGTGACTAGCGCCTTTTCACTGAATCTCTTCTGCATTTCTTGGCTCCCTTGAAAGCCCCCCGTAGCCAGGATTACGCCCTTCTTTGCCTTGATGTTGATTGTGCTGCCACCTTGGCTTGCCTGCACTCCCAAGACCTCCTTCCCACCTCTGGCAATTAGACTTTGTGCGGCAGTCCCGGTGAGGATGGTCGCACCATTGGCCTGAGCGCCTGCGTTCAGCACCTTTATGACCGCGACTCCCCCTGTGGTCTTGCCGCTATCTGTTGTAACAGCATGCACCCTAGGAATGGCTGGTTGGCCTTCCAAGACCTCGGCGCCAGAAACCGTGGGAGCGCTCGGAAATCCTGCTCCCAGACCTATGAGGAAGTCTATGTTGTCAGCCGACTTCTGAGCCGCAATGTTGATTTGATTTGGATCTGCAAGTCCCCTTGCAGCGTGTATGTAATGTGCTGCCATTGCATCAGCAGTATCGGTTATCCCGAAAGACTTCTGAACCGAGGTGTTGGCAGCATAGACAAGCCCACCAGACGCCGCAGTAGTCCCCCCTACTGCTGACTTCTTCTCGAGAAGAATGACATCTGCGCCGGCTTTGTGAGCTTCAATAGCTGCAGATAGTCCCGCGATGCCCCCGCCAACGACAATAACGTCTGTCTCCTTGTCCCACTTTGATGGGATTTCGACAACCTGATTCGAGGGCGTTCTTGGGGCGCCCAGATAACCTATTGCTGCACCCGCTGCTACACCCACTACTGCTGTCGCACCCACAGTTCCTAGAAATGTTCGTCTGGAAATCGTGCTCTTCGGTTTCTCTTTTTCTGCCAATCGCTTCACCGTTGTGAAATTAGGATGCGCACTATTTACGTGCTTCCTTTCCTTCAACGATATGATTAGTTCACTTGCTCAGAGTATCCATGGCTTCGCTCCCCGGAACTCGACGAGTTGCTCGGTTGTTTGCTGCTGGCTTGCCTGAGGAAGAATCTGGGACAGTGGAAGCAAAGCAAAGGTCTGGCTGCAGACGCTCGACGGCTGCCCCCCGTCGATCTTGCAGATTACGCTTATCATGTAATTGGCAGCTGCGTCCAGGTTGGAGGCGATTGTGGAGCTGGGTTCATTCAGCTGGGATGCTATCTGGGTCCAGTTCATTCCGCTCATTGCTGGGGTGACTTGCGCACCAACAAGATCATAGGTGTTAGCGAAGTCAATGAAGGGGATGTTCCCTTTGGGGTTGTAACTGTTCATGAGGCCCTGCTGGTCTGAGGTTGGGGGCTTGGGCAACAGCTTCGGACCTGTCCCATTCCTCAATAGGCACGAACGAAATGTAGTTGCTTGTGTAGGTCGCGTACCGAAACGTAAAGGTCGGAATGCTGGCGGGGGTGTCCGTGAACGGGAGATCATGTATTCCAGGTTGCTAAAGGTTCCGAACCGGGATAGGGCGATTATCATGCTCCAAAACGATCCTCTTCGAGTGATTCACACCGGCGTTGTTGATTAGTACGTCGAGTCTATCGAATCTCTTGTCGAAGTCCTGCGCGAGCTGACGTATTGAGGACTGCGACGAGAGTCCGCATATATTGCAGAGAATGACCCCCCGCCATTCTTGCTCCTTGCTTCAATCTGCCTGATTGCCGACTCTGCCTTCGGGGATTGGCCGCGCATGACCGCTACAACCGAAGCCCCGAGGGCGCCCAGACCCAATGCGGTGGCTTCGCCTATCCCGGAACTCGCGCCTGTGACGATGCAGACCTTGCCTTTCAACTGCATGACCATGATCTGTAGACCTAGGGTCCCCCTTAAAAATCGTGCGCCCTACAAAAGCGCTATAGGAGATCAGCAAGAATACTCATCGGAATATTGTGATGAAACCCGATTCGAGCCCTCCCAGGTGTCGGGCACTCCTTCCCATTTGAGCTCGAGCCAGTGTCTATCGGACTACAAGAACCGAACAGTGCGCATAGCTCACCACTCCGCCTGCTACGCTGCCGAGGAGAAGCCTCCTGAAACCTCCCAATCCTCTTGTCCCAACGACTATGAGTTTACTCCTGTTTTCCCCAGCCACGCTCCCTATTGCCAGAACGTCGGTAATCGTTTTGGGGTAGTCCTGAAAAAGGAGTCCTCGGGAAAGTGCAACTATTGCGGAAGTTCCTATATGGTATCTCGAAAGCTACTCGATTGGATCTAGATTCCAGAAAGTCATCAGATCTCGTAGAAAGACATCCAGAGAGGTCAATGGTTCGACCTGCCCAAATCTGCTCTTCCTACATAGCTCGTTTCTCAGTGGCCCTTCCGCAACACGATCAAAACTGCTAGACCTTTAAATAGAGCGTATGAGACAGAGTCTTGAGTTGTCATCAACTGACAACGATATGCTGACCGAACTTCGCAAGATAAGGGAGCTTCTGGAGAAACCTCCGCCACCCCCACCAGTTCACGGCCTATTGCAAGAGTTCAAGGCCTTCCTTTCGCAGTACGGGGTGCTAGGGCTAGCCGTCGCCTTCATACTCGGTGTCTACCTCGGTGCGCTAGTGAAAGCGCTCGTGGGAGACCTGATCCTCCCCATAATCGGTCTGGTGATGCCTGGAACGACCTACCAACCTGAAGACTATCTTCAGCGGACAAACCTTCGCCATAGGGGACTTCCTGAACGCGGTCATAACATTCCTGATCGTGGCCTTGGTCATCTTCCTCATCGTTAAGATCGCCAAGCGCTACAAGATCGATTAGGAATTCTCCAGAGGCTCCTCGTTTTTTTCTGAGAGGCCGCTTCAACAGCGTGGTCAGCGGAACGTTAGTTCAAGCAGGTGACCGATCTCGCAACGTCATTCCTCCATGTTCCTTATCTGCACCTTCGAGAAGATCGAGCGTATCCTCTGAATCATGCTACTTCGACGTTCACTGGCTGCGAGGATGCCCATCTTCTGGAGCACTACGGCATCTTCGGTGGCTACTAGAATCAGCTTCGTTCCAGGCTTCAGATCGAGCTTCTGTCTGATCTCCAGAGGTATCTGGACCATCCCCTTCGCGGAGACCCTCGAAACTCTGATCACAAGCTCTTCTCGCATTGAACTTTCACCCAGGTGGCTTTGATGCAATCCTTTAGCTCCATTACTTGAACGTTCATTCACATCCTGGTCATAGAAGGATAAGATACAGGTGGGTGAATCAGGCTACAACTTCACCGGCAGTTTGGCCTCGCAACTGTTCAACGGTATTATGATACCGTTCGCGATTCGGCAAACCTCGCGTCTTCGTACACCACCTTCGCCGACCCGAACCAGTTCCACTCGACGGGGACGTCTGCAATGTCCTTCGGTCCGACCATCTTCCCGGTCACCACCTACGAGGCGAACACGATTCCAGAAACGCTGGCGACCTGTGGCACCAGTTACACCATCAATGCTTTCACCCTTCAGGTTGGCACTCCGCCGGGAGCCTCAGGCCCGTTCATTACGTTGCTTCATCTCGCAGGAACGGTGAACAATAATGGGCAAAACACGCAGGAGGACTTTACGTTCAAGCTCGTGTCCATAACGGTCGCTTAGAACTCCGCTTTTGCCTTCGAGTATTCAATCACACCTCCCAGCCTAGTGGCTGAACCGCCGCCCGTGAGTGCGTCTCCTCTTGCGTGGCTCGAGGAGTTTCGCCCGGAGCTTATCCTTTTATGACTCGAACCCGAGTTGCATCCCTAGTAGATGGGTTCCGCCCAGAATTCCTTCCCGTCACAGCACATGAATGTCTCGGTTGAAGTTTTCGGGTTTCCCCTAGTGAACTTCTGGAACGCAAGCAGTGTCAGCATCGTCTTGGGTTGTGCGCAAATCCTGTGCCTGCCCTCTCTGCATGGCGTGCAAAGGACCACTTGGTCGGCCAACAACCCCGCAATACAAGGCTTGTCCTATTGAGGGTTGTGAAGTGCGGATTCACATTAGAAAGGAGTATCCCGTGGGTCGGTGATGCTTGCCCCGCTTGATGAACAAGATTCGTATTTGCGCTCCATAAGGCCTATACTGAAGACCGTGCAACTTGGAACATGGAGTAGCTTGACGACGGTGAAGATGGGCTGGAAGCAAGTGACACAAGAATGGGAATGGTGCGAGGTCGAAGTGTGCAGAACTCACGAAAAGCACAAAGCTATTCCAGATGAATTACTCGAGGATCTAGGGTTCTGCTTGCCCATCGTGTGATTGTCGGCGTGGGAACAGTCCAAGGACAGATACGCGAATCGTGTCCTATTCTTTCTTTCGCGAGTGAGGTTAAGCCCTCGATTTCCCGCCCCCTCTGATAATTAGAGACCAGCCGGAATCGGTCTTACTGGTATTCCAAGGCTTTCTTGATGCTGGCTGAGGACTCAGCAAACTGACGTCCGACCTTTGACGTCCTGAGCACCTCCTCGATTACGGTTGAGACAATTCCCGCATATCTTGATGCATCTTCGGGGGTCTCCTTGACCGGTTTTTTCCCCCCAAAAGTGCCAACGTACCTGTAAGGCTTGTGGCTCGGTTGCCCATTCGGGTCGTCCTGATCGTTGCTCTCGGCTTTCATCGGGCGTGTTGTCGGCAACAATCCAAGATTAAAGCTTTCGAAGGCATTAGCGGATCCGTGCAAATGAGAGTGGGCGGTTCTCTCACATCCTGCTTCATTCTGCTTCTACTAGGGTCATTCCCGTCTCGATGCGAAAAAGGTGTTCCTTCACTTTCCGCTCAAAGTAGGTTGGGAGCGACTAACCTCCGACCTTCCTCGACGGGTACAATGGGCACAGGCATCCGCACTTAACACAGACATACACACCTATCTTGAGGCTTGAGGGCTCGAAGTAGTCTCGACCCGGGCTTAAGGAGCTGACCTCCTGCCAGTCGTGGTTGCACGAGGCCATCCGAACTACTCTCGCGGTCGACATGTGAAGCCAGATTCGCCGCACGCCAATAAATGTCGAATGAACTTCAAATTCGAATTGATAATTTATTACCCAGGAGTGTCCGCAGAACGGTCAATGAGTAATTGCTCATTGCTTTGATCGTCCTCTTGTACGTCCCCGGAAAACTCGGAGCTCTTCCGTAGAACTGAACCAACAGTGCTGCCAGACGGAGGCCTAACGATCAGATATGGATTCACGGTACTGATTACCGTTCGCAACTCTCTAAGGAGACCCCTACTAGAATGTCTCAGGAATGGCGACCGACAACTCTGGCTGGCGAGGGAGGATTCTGACCGCAATTCTGGCCGTTGCTCTCCTACTCTTGGGCTCCTGGCTCATGGGCTAACATCTGTCCACCCTGTTACCGAAAGAGAACTCATGATCAACTACGGGTGGAGCAGTGATTGTCGCGGAAGGGCGCTTGGCGCTTTTCTTGGTAGGTTCATTGAGCGAATGTTCCTGCAGAAGGAATCTGTGCTGGCAGGACAGAGCCGCTGAACTGCTCCCCCGTCGTGGCAGCAAAGTTGGAGGCAAAGTCTGCTGTGACCATCAAAGAACCCCCTGCTGGCAGCGTGGTTCCAGCGTTCCCTGAACAGTTTGTCGCGGAAACTGCACGTCCGCCGCACTTGAGAGTTGTGCACGAAGCACCAGTTAGTTCCCGACATCAGATGCCCCTGAATTGTGCAAGGTCATTGTGCGACTGTTGGCCGTACTTGAACAAGAAACGCTCTGAACCTTCGCGGCGATCAAGTGGGCTTCAGCAGCAGGAGCCTTGGATACTCGAAGAATTCCTTCATCCTGGACTATTTCCACGGAAAACCGACTTCTGATGATATTCTCAATGGCATGTTCGTGTGCACCCGAGAGAATGATGAACACTGAGATGACGCTCTTCGCCGAAGCCATCTCGAGAGTCGTTTTGAGGAACCTGTAGGTCTCGGCGAAGCCCGACGACAGAATCAGGTCAGACAGGCTGTCGAACAGGATGAAGAGACCATGCTCGGTTACAGTCCCCAGCGTCTTGCCGATCGCGTCGAGCGCCACCGAGATGTTGGTCGCCGCCAAGAGGACTTCGTTGGGTCGTTCGCCTGGCTGGTAATAGGAGACGTTTGTGGTGAAAAGGTATAGCTTTACACCCTCCATCGAGGACAGCGCCCCACCGATACGACTTCCACGAGAGGTGAACACGAAGACGCTCCGGCCCTGCGATACGAGGTCTGAGGCGATGTCCTTCACCGCTGACTCGAATGGCGACGAAGGATCAACAAGGAAGAGAATCGGTCTTCCCGAGAACTCCGACGCCCGAATACCAACGATAGTCGTCGCCCTATGCTCTACGCTGCGCTGTGGCGCGGCCGGAACTACCAGCCCCGCCAGAACTGCAGCCTTACTGAACCTTCTCGTGACCAACGAGAACAGAACCGCGTTCAGCAGGTACATCACAGCGGTCGCATCAATCCCAAAGAACCATAACAGGCTCTCAAAGATGAGGTAGATTACGATCACCGCGGCCCATCCGATCGGCAGACTCAGAAGACTGCCCCCCAGTCTTGGGTTGGGTATTCCTCTGGCTGCTCGATAGATGAGAAGCGTTGGATAGCAAAGGAAAAAGAAAAGGAGAACGACCAGCAGGGAGACATAGCTTGCTGGGATCCTTATCGCCCACACTTCTCCTCCTACTATGGTGAATGCTTGTTCTATTGTGTAAGGCTTGAAGAGAACTACAAACAGTATCGCCACTAGCGAAAGAAGTGCAAAGAGCAAGAGGAGGACAGCGTGCGTTCGACGCTCCCCGAGGTCTCGAAGGAAGCCGCGGTAGTCTGATCCCATAGGTCGAATGTAAGTTCCAACCGCCGCAGCGGCCAACAACAGAGCTTGAAACACGCCTAGGGTAATGCTGGCAGCAGCATAGAACTCCATTGATTGTGCATTGCCGGCTACAGTTCTCCACAATTCGAGTGTGATTAGGATGCCGGCAAGAACATAAACGCCAACGAGGAAAACTCTAAGCACCCGATAGGTCGACAGGGCTTGCCTGTAGAGCAGATATCCCGACGCTGAAGTGACTGCAAGCGCCAAGACGTACAGAGCTGGAGTCAGCAGACCGGCAAAAGTCTGCATCATATTTGGGAACCCGACCGATCATGTCTCAGCCACTCGCCCGAGACGAGTGAACAAGGACCAGTCCCTCCTTGCATGCATTAGTCAAAAAGAGTGTGCAAGCTCAGAATATAACTCTGCGTCGACCGGGAGGAGAACTCCCAAGATTGATGACTTGCTATTGCAGCGAAAGTTCCCATAGATTGGCCGAAGGCTGGAGACAGCCATTGGGTCGTGCAGTCATGGATTTGGATTTCATTCGGCTTAAATCCTGCCGACAATCGACTGACCGATGGAAAGAGGCTGGGTCGTCTCAGTTCTGAGGAGAGAGGTGCCCGAGCTGCCCTCCTCGCTCTGGGGCTCTTGCGATGCTTCTGCTGCAGGATGAGGGATTCGGATGGCTGGCGGATATCTTTGTGGGCATGGAGCTGGTCCTCGTAGTTCTCTATTCCTCTCCAAATCTGGGTCGAACGACTTCAAGTGTTGCTGATTCATTCTTGCGGAGTGGAGGTGTGCAAGGGCGCTGAAAGAACGCTGGGCCCTTCTGCCGCCGACTTCGCACTTATGCTCTCTGCATTCTTGACGAACCATTCGAACGTGCTGACCATCGCAGCTTCATGGGAAGTGTACGCGAAGGAGGGAAATGCTTGAACAAAGGCATCACCGTCGATGATGAAAGGACTGTAGTAGTCGTAGGGGATGCCAAGCAGGGCCCTCGCTCTCGAGTCGAGAAGGCTTGCCGTCAGAATGATTCCTCGTCCCCAAACGCCTATTCTCTTCTCTTTGTTGGCTGCCCCGAAGGCAAGTTCGATGAACTCTCGCCCAGTGAGCGGTCCTGGTCCGGCGATGTTCCAAGCGTTACCATATGCAGCGTCACTCTCTGCTAACAGAACCACCGCCGAGGCCGCGTCCTGCACATACAGGAAGCTGTGGGGAGTGTCCAGACTTCCGATCCAATGAGCTTTCTTCCCAGACGCTACAGCCTCGAATATCTGGGTAAAGAGGGGATTGCTGATTCCAGGTCCGTACATCTGTGGAAGCCTCGCAATTACTGTCGCCGCCAACTTCGAGGCGTGCGTGTTGAGGGCATCATGCTCGGCAGCCTGATTGTCTGTCTCTGACAGGAACAAATGACTGGTTAGAACGTATCTCGCGCCAGCTTGTATTGCAGTTGCAAGCAGTTTTGACGTCATGTCAGCACTCAAGCGCGCCCACTCGCGGTCCTGCGACTCGAAGCAGTTGAAAATCACTCAGCGCGTCACCGCACGCCGACTGAATACTCTGGGTTTCGGGAGAGACGCCCACAATTTCCACCGATTCAGGAAAGAGCGTATGAGCCCGTTTTGCATCAAGCACGATCGCGCGAACCGACCTGCCCTTCGCCGAGAGCAGCCGCACTACGTTTGCACCGAGTGGGCGTCCCGCACCGACGACTACGTGTATATCACTCAAGCGGCCACACCCTCGCAAGGAACACATTCAGGAAACGTACTCGCGCTGAATTCAAAGGAATGTGACGTTACGTATATCTCCCATCGGGGATTTAAGCA
>CAWIJZ010000027.1:0-15430 GCA_963836465.1 uncultured Nitrososphaerota archaeon | reverse complement strand
TTCGTGTAGATTCCTTTGAGTCTGGGTTGGTTGCCCAACAGTAGCCAGTCTATCGTACTTGCAAGTGTATCCTCTTACGGTGGCACCCGCATCAATATACACCATATCCCCAGGATCCAGCTTTCTGTCGGTTGGGTACCACGTGTGCGGTAGTGGTGAGAGGCATCAGGCATGGGATGGTGAATCGCTTAAGAACGAAAGATGGACATACAGACTGTTCCGGACGTCGGGAACCCGTACGCGGGTCAAAGGCAGTATGGCAAGGAATCGAAAACGGAATGAGTCGCTGGTAAGGTGGAGGGAAGTCATCCGGAAGATAGCTAAGGAGGGCTTCCTGAAAAAGGATGGTGTTTCTCAGCGCTTCGTCGAACGTCTCACTGACCCCTTATTCGTCAACCCGCCAGCGAGGCTGTATTCGATAGGTGGGGCGAGAGCTGAACACCGAGGCTCCGTCAAATTCTCAACCGTTGATCTCTTTGGCAAGGAACTGAGCCGAACACGTTTCATCGTGACCAACGAAGAGAAGTTCAAGATGTGGGCCGCCACCTACTTGGAAGCCATGTTCAGGGCGAAGAATGCGGACCCAGATCGGCATCTCGCCGCGGCATTCACACATTATATGCACGACGCCAACCTTCACTGGAGCGGCTGCACCGAAGGAAAGTAAACTACCCAGTCTTTGAAGGTGTGAGGAACCCACATGTTATTGCGACTATCCTTTGTCCGTCTCCATCGTCCCTGTGTCTTGATGTTCGTTCTCTCAATTTCGCGTAGTTATGAGAATTCGAGATCGACATAGAAGTCTTAGCTACTTGGTCTACTCCGCTAGACTCCAGGCGGGACCAAACTGGCCCCTCTCGTGCGTCGATTGCATATCTCCTTCCATTTTGACTATCAATCTCTCTTAGGAAGTTGCCCGGAGTTGCTTCAGCGTGGTTGATTTCGTAATGCGTTTATTCAACGGGCGAACTCGGCGCCAGCAACCTGACCCGTGATACGTCGCCGGGAGAGTTTCAGCCACTCGTCTGATTGTCAGACGCCTTCTTGCTGGACGCAGAAGGTGGTATGTCGGGTATCATCCCGCTTTGCACTAGAACCTGGAGCACCTTCCGAGAGTGTTCGATTACTGACTTGGCTCGGTGATAGAGCTCCTCCTTGGGAACGCTCTTGCGCGAGATTCCCCTCCTGTTGTGCCTTGTTCCCAACAGCGGTAGCAACACGCTGATACGCCTCCCAGTCGAGCATCGTCGGGATGATGTTGTCCGTCTTCAGTCCCTTCTCTCGCGCGATGGCGGCCAACTCCTTTGCTGCGACTATCACCATCAAGAGTGCGATCGCCGAAATGTTTACTACGTCTGGGTAGATGAGATTCTTGCGTCCGGCATTATTGCATTTCCGATCTGTCTTTGTTTAGCTTTAACCTGTCGGGCTCGCGGCGATACTCTCCGTTTCGAGATCAAAATACGGCTTCCAGCTTCAATCCTTTCTTGCCAAGCTGTCGTCCAGAGACATTGGCCAGGAATCCGCAACACACAACTTCGCTGTTGAACCGCCCGCCGCACTCCTGACAACTAGGTGATGATGAGGTTGCAGAAAAATTGAGGCTACCCATCCACCAATTATGCAAACTCTGACCAATCGCCGGAAACTTGGGATGATGCTAACCGAAATGATTTCTGATTGCTGAATCAGAAATCAAGCTGTATTCTCAATCCTGCCTAGTCTTTCAATAGCTTCATAGGCCCGCAAAGCGTCCCTCTCGTGAACTACAATAACATGCTCGGGATTACATGTAATGAATTCGATCATATTTATCCCGTTAATCGCCAACTCAGTACTGATCCGGGCCACGACGCCGGGAAAGAAAATCGACTCTTCTTTGAGTAGGATTATTATTTCTGACAGGTTCTCAAAGATGTTTTGAATGTTCTTCTTCGGGATTATTCTTTTCAGCTCTTCCATGTTCCTCTCGCCTATGACTATTTTTACAGTCTCAACTCCAGAGACAACCCTGAAAGTATCACTGCGAGTATAGTTCATCAGGGATGCTACTTTGCCTATTTCTTGAGTAATCTCGTGGGGGTTCATAAGGGATACGTCCATTATCTTGTTTCTCATCGTGAGCTTTCGGATGAGCGATCCTATCTCCTGATTGCAAGCTATGTTCTGATCCACTGGATAACGTCTAATTGCACTGATTATCGCTTCTAAGGATAGATTCGCTCCAGTCTTCCTCGCAGTGATCTGGATGAATCTTGCTAAGGCGCTGACATTTATCAATCCACGAGCTAGGTCTGTCTTGATTGCACCATCTTTCCCTATTATGTTTTTGACAATTTCGACTGTATCGAGCAAATTCTACAGATATCTGTCAAGTTGAACCATCTTTAATTGTTTTTGGTCGAAAATCTTTTCTGGTGACTCTCATCTAAGATTATGCGTCGTGTCGAAAGTTACACGAGTCGTGAATATCCAGATTGATCAGAAATATGCCACAACAGAGTTTGATTTCTGAACTTAGTGGCTTTATCGCTGAAGTTGAGATTAAACGAATAACTCAACCACACCACCCCATCAGGACCGAGTTGGGCAATCTGGAAGAGCTTGCCTCTTCAATCATGAAGAACGGTCTACTACATCCAATAATCGTTAGACCTGTCGATAACCACTTTGAGCTTGTTGCTGGATTACGCAGACTGAACGCCTGCAGAATTCTAGGGATGAAGAAAATCCCCTGCAACATAATCCATCTCGACGAGAAAGAAGCGTACGAATTGTCGCTCATCAGAATCTCGAGAGGAAGACCCTCGATCCTATTGAAGAAGCTCGCGCATTCAAGAAGTACGTTGACGAATGCGGCTACGGAAGCATGTCTCAGTTGGCAGAAAGGATTGGCAGGAGTGAACAATTTATCTCACTCCGCTTGCGTCTGCTAACCTTACCTAAAGATCTGCTGGAGAAGGTTACTAGTCGGCTGGTAACTCCGAGTCACGCTGCTGAGCTAATTGGACTGAGTGAATCTGAACAGAGGTTGGTCTCTAATTTAGTCGTGAACAGGAGACTTTCGACAAAAGAAGTTAGAAGAATTACAAAACACATGAAATGCGGTCTTTACGAGGATTTGCCTGCATTCCCCGTTCAGGCTGTTGATTCCACCTCTGACAAGAAGTCTGTTAGGATAACCAGAATGCTTGGAAAATGCATCGTGTTGCTAAGAATGACACTCATCAGTCTGGACGGAGATCGTAGAATCATACAAAGGAAGATGAGTGGATGGTTAGAGAGGTGTTAGTTGCGCATAGAAAAGCTCTCCACAATAAGAATCGATAACTTGCTTAAGATTGAGAAAAAGGCCAAGTATTTCCACACGGTCTAGATTTAGGATATAATTCACGAGCATAGTCGAATCAATAGTAAGCTCTTCTGGCGGCTTCGATATTCGGAAGAAAACGATTCCTTGTCCAGCTAGCCATCTGCCTAACTCACGCGCATGCCTTTCTTCTCTCCTCTCTTCCTACCTCAAGAAGTAACCCTCGCCTCAGAGTTACTTTCCCAGGGGGGTGACTCTACCTGACTGGCGGACCAGTCTACTCCCAATGCCATTCAAGCGGCTTGTCAACGATGCGGCCAAGCTAGGCCGATAACTTCTCCCCTTCTCGGCTGCGCTGCTTTTGCTCCTGCTACTCGTAGAGGTCCGTGCTGAGGTATCGCAGACCTGTGTCTGGAAGGAGTGTGGCCACCGCCTCGCCCTTCCGCATCTCCTTGGCCAGCTTCATGGCGGCTGCAACGTTGGCTCCGGACGAGAATCCGACCATGAGACCCTCCCGTTTCGCTAGCTCTCTAGCCGTCCTGATAGCTTCCTCATCGGATATCGCGATAAAACCGTCGCAGAACTTCCTGTCGAACAGATCTAGTGGCTGGCTGTAGCCACCGCCCTGCAACTTGTGGCTGGTGTTGGTGACTCTGCCCCCGGCCAAGAAGGGGGCGGTCGCAGGCTCTATGGCGTAGCACCCGATCTCCTTACTGTGAGACTTCAGCGTACGGGCTATCCCCGTGTAGGAGCCGGCGGAACCCAGAAGTGTAGCGAATGCATTCACCCGCCCCCCGGACTGCTGCCAGATTTCTTCCCCGTCTTCTCGTTTCCCCTGGGGTTGCTTTCGTTCTTGAACTGGTCCACTCGGAACGCGTGGAGTTGCTCTGTCAGCTCGACTGTCTTCTTGTCCACCAGTTCGACGTCCTCGTGAGAGACCTGCCCAGGTTTCGATCCCGGTGCCTGCGGGACCAGCACGAGCTCGGCCCCGAGCGCGGTGATGATTCGACGCCTTTCAAGGCTGTTCCCCTCGGACATCGTCACGATGATGTGGTAACCCTTGGCCGCGCAGACGGTAGCGAGGGCGATCCCTCCGTTTCCACTCGTAAGGATTATCACCGTGTCACCCTTCCTTAGTCGTCCCGAGCGCTCAGCGTCTTCTATGGTCTGCAGGGCCATTCTATCCTTCATTGATCCGGACGGGTTCAGGAATTCACATTTCACGATAACTCTTGCAGGGAGCCCGGCAGCGAGTCTGTCAATTGCTATTAGCGGAGTATTCCCAATCGACTCGCAGACGTCCGCGTAGATGCCTGGCCTTAACATGAACTTCGGTTGAATTGATCACTTAAACGCTTTGCGCGGCTTCAGAGAAACACATATGTGTACAATTGGGCGACCGAGTGCCAAGCGACCTGTGTGAAGCGCTCACAAAAATGGATCGGCAAATCAGGACAGATCGACAACCGACCCGCCTCCAACGACGCGCAGTGGCCTTGAGTTCAGATCGATAACGGAGGCCCGCATCCCCGCCCAGCACGGGATTTCAGAAAGGAGATTCGCAACGACCTCTGACGGGCCACCGACAGCTCACCGTCGAGTGTGAGCAGTCACCCCCAATAACCTGCTGAAGAGGTCCATGAGAAGCCCGACGGAAATTTCAGACCTCAGGGTGCTCGTAAAGTGCTTGTTCAGATCATATGCTGAAAAACGGTAAGAAACGGAAGGCGCAATAGGACTCTCGGTTACAATCTGTCCGCTGTCTCTTCTGAATTGAGCAGGAATGACCTTGAATCATGCTCTAACGAAACGTGAGGTCTGTGCTGTTCCACAGAGCCTACAAGAATTAGCACAAGTTCCAGCTTCGGAAGAAACTCGTCTATCTCCTTCCGAGTGAGCTTCTGCCATAAAACGTAGTGCCGCGTCACAAATATGCGAATAAGAACAAACTCCTTGAGGATTCTTCCTTGAGTTCCAAAAAGGAGCTTACAGATTGCGCTCTTCACTGCATATGACCTACCTCTGGATCATTGAACAATCGTGATGGAGTTAGCGCCTTAGTCGAGGGTCCAGCGCGTCTCTCAAGCCATCCCCGAGAAGATTGAATCCCAAGGAAATCATGACAATAGTGAGCCCCGGAAAAATGATGAGCCATGGTGCAGTGAAGGCGTAGTTTATCCCCTCGTTAACCAAATTCCCTAGTTCTGGTATGAGGGCATTCGGCGAGAATCCGAGAAACATGAATGCCGAAAAGGTAAGAAGAACACCCCCTACATCCAACGACGCCTGGACGAAGACAGGGTAAATTGAATTTGGAATGATGTGTCGGAAGAGTATTCTGGAGTTGCCGGCGCCGACTGAACGCAGAGCCTGAATGTACGGCTTTTGTTTCTCGCCCAGAACCTGAGACCTTATGAGTCTAGCGTAGTACGGCCACCAGATGATTACGAGTGTGAGAGTCAGAACAGTGAAGCTATGCCCCACAGTGGTGAGAAGCATCAGCCCCAGGACCAGCGCTGGAAGGGCGAAGAAGATGTCCGTGATTCTCAATATTGCTTCGTCGATTTTTCCTCCCGCGTATGCCGCAGTCCCTCCGATGATCAGCCCTAACAGGACAGCTGAACCCACGACCTCAAGTGATATTTGAAGGTCAAGTGGAATCGCCAGGATGATCATCTGAAGCAAATCTCTGCCCTGAGCGTCGGTTCCGAGAGGAAACACACTAGTGGTTGGACATGTGTAGACATTTCTGATGTTCCAGTTTATCGCTGGGTTGTTCCAGCACAGGCGCAAAGTGTGGAGCCTGTCGGGTCCAAGAGCTTGGGTTTACGATAAGGCCTGACAGACATGCTAGTATGACCGTTCCAATTGCAATGATCATGCCGGCCAGGACCAGACGGTTCTGTCGAATGAGGTGAAGTGCATACTTGATCTCAGCATATCTTCTTTGTCGGGCGCTTACAACTTCCTGTTCCTCAGCTGTGTTGACATTACTGTTCGTCATCTAGTATCTGATCCTCGGGTCGAAAACTGCGTAGAGCAGGTCAACAACTAGGTTTGTAACTACTATTATCAATCCAGCGATCAAGACGTACAGTTCCACGAAGTTGAGGTCGAGAGCGTTGCTCGCTGACAGAGCAGCAGCTCCGATACCGGGATACGCGAAGACGGTTTCCACGACAACAACCCCCCCGAGGAGACTCGCGAGAATGAGACCGGAAACAGTGATGGCTGGGAGCAATGCGTTTCTCAGGGCATGCCGGTAGACGACGGTTCGTTCTCTGAGTCCCTTCGATCTCGCCAATAGGATATAGTCCTGGTTTAGCACATCCATCATGCTTGAGCGGAGTATCCTGGACAGGAAAGCAATGTTGCCTATGCTCAGTGTAAGGGCCGGAAGAATCATGGCAACGAAGGTGTCCCAGAAGTACTGGACATTGCCGGAAAGGAGTGCGTCCACCACCGGAAGGCTCGTGTAGCTACCAATCCTACCGGGATTTGAGAAGCATACTGCGCACTGGGTAGCGAGAGCACCACTGCTGGGTAACAACGCGGTGCCGTTTGCCGCCAAGTAGATTACGAAGGTAATCTGAAGCATGAAACCGAACCAAAAACTCGGGATGGAGTATCCAACTATTGCAGTCACGCGCGAGATGTGGTCTGGAAGCTTGTTGTTGTGAGTTGCCGAGATTATGCCCATAGGTAATCCGATCAAGAGCGTTATGACGCCAGCGAGTATTGCGAGTTGCGCTGTATAGGGGAATCGCGAGACGAACACGGACCAGGTTAACGTCGGGCTGGCCGCAACGCTGGGGAGGCTGCTGTAGCCCCAGTTCCCTCGGAGGGCGTTGAAAAGCCAAGAAAAGTATTGTTGCCAAAGAGGAACGATGCAACCCGGCTTTCTGCTTATGAAATCGTTCCAGGACGGACAGGCGCTCGTGGCGACTCCGACGGACTTTGCGATCGAGAGTCTCGCGTTGTCGGTGGACGCTGGCCCGATGTACGCGCTCACAGCGGTCGCAGGAGGAAGAGTACCGCGGGTGATGTAGAAGGTGATTGCGCTGATTGCGAGTAGTACAAAGACCATGAGAATCAGTCGTCGGATTACGTACTCGTAGAGCTTCAAGTGTGTCGCTCACCACCGCTGCGTTCGGGAAGATCGGGGCTGAAGTCCGTTTTTGTCCATAACACTCGATTGAATGACATTACGATCAACTCATCGCGTGTCTTAGGTCAAAATCATAGTGGCATTCAATCCAGTGCTCCTTTTCCACTTCGGTCAAAGGGGGCGTTTCTGTCACGCATTTCTCTGTCGCGTAGGGGCATCTGGTTCGGAACCTACATCCCGAAGGTATGTTGATCGGGCTTGGAACGTCTCCCTCAAGAACATTCAACTGTTGAGGTATCTCTGGATCAGGAATCGGCACAGAAGAGAGAAGCGCATAAGTGTAGGGATGCTTCGGGTTCTCGTACAATCGCGCTGTTTCGGCAATCTCCACTACCCTGCCGAGGTACATGACCGCAGTGCGATGGCAGATGTGGCGAATGACGGCGAGGTTGTGCGAGATGAACAGATAGGTCAAGTCGAGTTCCTTCTGGAGATTCTGAAGCAGGTTTAGGATCTGGGCCTGCACGGAGACGTCCAACGACGAGGTAGGTTCGTCGAGAAGCATGAATTCTGGACTGAGCACGAGTGCTCTTGCTATTGCCACTCTCTGCCTCTGCCCGCCGCTCAGCTCATGAGGGAATCTCGAAAGATGCACGGGATTGAGCCCGACCATTCTGATTAACTCTTCGGCCTTCGCGTTAGCTTGTTGCTCACTGGCCATGGTCCGGTGAATCTTCATCACTTCCATTAAGGCCGATTTGACTGTTTGGCGAGGGTCCAGCGAAGCGTAGGATCTTGGAACACCATCTGCATCCGCCTCCGAAAAATCTTGAATCTCCTCCCTTCAGTCTTGTAATATCCGTCCCATCAACGATCACTGAGCCTCGCGTCGATTCAAGAAGACGGATCAGCGTCAGGCCCAGTGTCGTTTTCCCACAGCCCGATTCGCCCACCACCCCCAGAGTTTCTCTCTTCCTGACCGTCAAGGAGACCCCATCAACGGCTTTCACATAGCCCACGGTTTTGCTGAGAAGTCCGGCCTTGATTGGGAACCACTTGAACAAGTCTCGAGTTTCAACTACGATATTGTTCTGCAGAGATTCTCACCTCATTGACCATAGAGCAAACAGGCAACATAATGTCCCTGCGTCGTCTCGACCAGCGTAGGCTTCACCTTGGCACAATCGTCAAACGCCTTCGGGCATCTCGGATGGAAACGACATCCTGTCGGAGGATAGACTAGGTCTGGAACGGAACCGGGGATGGAGCTCAGCACAGGTTTGGCAGTATCTGGCCTCGGAATCGAAGCGAGTAGCCCCTGAGTATACGGATGAAGTGGATCCTGGAAGAGTCTTTTCACGTCGGCGATCTCGACGATGTTTCCCGCGTACATCACCGCTACCCGGTCGCACACCTTTGCAACGACAGCCAAGTCATGCGTAATAAGAAGTATTGAAGCATCGATTTTGTTCTTCAGCTCCTTTAGAAGCGCAAGAATCTGGGCCTGAACGGTGACGTCAAGTGCAGTAGTAATCTCGTCTGCCAGAATCAACTTAGGCTTCCTTATGAGTGCCATGGCTATCATCGCTCTCTGTCTCATGCCTCCCGAGAGCTCGAAAGGAAACATGTCGAAAACCCGCTCAGGCTCCGGCAGTCTGACCGTCTTGAGCACCGAAAGCGCCCTGTACTTCGCAAGCCTCTTCACTTCCCGCTTGCTCAGTTTGTGCTCTTTTCCCTCGACTAATCGTTCCTTCTCTCGCCGAAGTTCTGCGCTCAGGACCCCTGGTTTTTCCATCGCCGCGATCTGTTCCAGTCGAGATTGCACCAGGTCCCCAAGGTGAAGTTCTGGTTTCTCCATGATTACTTCAGTAATCTGGGAGCCCACGGAGAGCACTGGATTCAGGTATGTCATGGGGTCCTGAAAGACCATGGCCAAATCCCGAAGCCGAGCTTGACGTAGCTCGTTCTTGCTGATTTTCCTCAAGTCAATCCCATCCAATAGTATCTCTCCCGTGATCACCTCTGCGTTGTGCGGCAACAGTCCAATGATTGAAAGGGCCGTGACGGACTTACCACATCCACTCTCCCCGACCAAGCCAATGATCTCTCCCTTGTTGACTGAGAGATCTATCCCGTCGATGGCCTTGACTTCACCAAGATATGTGTGGAAGGCGACTTTCAGGTTGCGGATTTCGAGAACATGCTCCCTCTCCCGCGCTATAGTCCGCGCCGTCAACGTAGCCGCAAGTCCGGACTCTAGTATTTCTGTCTTGTAGAAACGGCTATATAGAATTGAATGGGGACAGTGTACCGAAGGCAATTGAGAGTGCGCAGCAGAAGAGCTGTGTCAAGAACTCTCGCCGCTGTTGTTATCATCGTTATCGCTGTCGCGGCCATTTCAGCAATCTATTTTGGTAGCACAATGATAAGGACGGAGACTACGACTTCTGTATCGACCACAACGGCCACATCTGTATCAACTTCCACCGCGACTTCTGTATCAACTTCCACCGCGACTTCTGTATCGACCACAACGGCCACGTCGGTCTCGACAACGACGGTTTCTTCATCGACGGCATCCTCATCTACTAGCGTCTCCACTTCTTCGTCACGAACTGGCCCGACATCTCTGACCTGGGAAGTGGTGAACACACCGTGCTGGCTGGACCCTGAAGTCACGGCTTGTCTCTTGGATGAAATCATCGATCTGAATGCCTACGAAACTCTCGTGTGGCACGCCAACGGAACTTGCGCCACCTGCATGGCACCTTGGCTGGCAGAGAGCTACACCAGCTCCCCTGATTTGAAGACGTGGACCTTCACACTGCGGCAGGGGATCACATTCACAGACGGGGAGCCGCTCAATTCAACCGCGGTCTACTTCAGTCTGAACAGGTTCTTGGTGATGGATGGTAGTATCACCAATGCGCATGGGGTGACATGGGCCTACCAGGACCAGCAGTTGCTCAATCGGAGCCTGAGCACCGCTCTCTGCTGTGCGCAAACTTACGGTCCAACCTACGTGGGAAACGTCTTGGGAGAGAACTTTGTGCAGATAACGGGTCCATACACGCTGACAATACATCTCATGAACCCGACCTCCTCGTTTCCATACATCATGTCCGCACAGTTCAACGAAATTCTGGCACCGAGGTTTGTCATGCAGCATGACCTCTCGATGTGGAATCAGTCCAGCACCGGATACAGTCTGCCTTATCCTAAGCTCTCTGGAGACCTGATGAGCCAAGTCAGGGATTACTACTACGACTACGCCGCGACCTGCGACGCTGGAGTCACACCCGGAGGGTGTGGCGACACATTTCTCACAGAATCACCTTCAACCGCTCTCGCAGGAACAGGTCCGTACGTTATTCAAGGCTGGGATCATGTGACGAACGAGGTGACACTAAAGGCGAACCCGAACTACTGGGGAGGCAATTGGGCCACAAAGATTGTTCCTACCATACAGACAATCAACATCAAGCCTATCCCCGACCAGAAGACGAGGTTGCTAGACCTCCAAGGAGGAGCCAAGTCTGGCCAAGCAGTGATTTCGGAGGTGGCCCCCAACCATGTGGCCGATGTCATTGACAGGAATGCTTGGCTGAATCAGCATCAGCTCGTGTCAACGATTCCTGGCGTTACAGTATACGGACCAAGTACCGGGTGGGATACGATCTGGTGGGACTTTCCCTCCAACGTAACAAGCTCCTTCACAGGCAAGCTTCTGACTTTCCAGCCATTCGCTGACCGCCGCTTCCGACTAGCGTTCGCGGATACGCTGAATCTGACTGAAATCAATCAGGACTTCAACCTCGGCCTCATGCAGATTGCTCCAAATGCCATCCCTCCAGGCATGCCCCCCGCTGGTTCGTTCAATGCCTCCATAAAACCGGCTTACAGTTACAACCCGGACGAATCGGCTACATTGTTGCTTGACGCCATGCAGAACCCCATAACGACGTTTCACTTCTACAACGGGACGGTAGCACCTGCTGGTGTGTTCGACAATACCTTTGGATGCAAGACCCTTGGATCGGATAACAGATGTGCAAATCCCGTCAGCCAGACAATAACCATCCCATACCTAACCGGAGTTGACTTCGATCAAGCCATCGCTACTCAAATGGCACAAGCCATTGAAAACATAAGCACGACCTACAACATGGGACTTACTGTGAGTGTTGTCCCTATGGGTCTGAATACGCTAGACACCCAAGCTCTCTACTTGAAGAGTGCATACATGTTCAACCTTGGCGGTAACCCCTCTTCCTATCCATGGGTGACTGACTTCCTTTTGGGATCCTTCGGTCCGATCAGTTCAGGCTTCATGGGCTATGATAACCACAACATCCCACAGTTCTTCGAGCTATACAACGAAGCCGTGAATGCCAGCGCCAAAGGAGACATCAGTCAACTCCTGAAGGTTGACTACGAAATCAATTCGCTGGCGAACCAATATGTCCTGTATCTCTATATGGGTCAACCTGAGTACATAACCGCGGCCACCTCGAATCTTCACGGCTTCGTCTTCGACCCAGCGCTTCCGTTGACTACCACGGGCAGCGGCGTGCAGTACTTCCCAGCGATGTACATCTCATAACGCTAGACGACGTCGAGCAAATGGTGCTGTGACGTCCCTAGCGTATGCTTTGCCAGATGAGAGCAACTGCTTGGCTGACCCTTCTACCATGGATAACCTGTGTGATTCTATCCCTTCTATCCCTTCTCAATCTGAAGGAATGCACGGCAAGGCGAGCCGCACGCTCCCTTGATCTTGAGAGGAAGAGCGTACAGCTTGGCTCTGCTCACACTCACCTTGGTCAGATTCACTAGAGGTGCGAGTACAAGCGTGTCGGCGGCGTACAGTTCTGGCCAAAAACCTTCCTCCCACTCGGCGTCCCAAGCCGGTACGTCAGAGCCAAGAATGCCTAGGTGCTTGTCGATTACCCATTCAATCAGCTCGTGAGCGAATCTCGGGGAGTCGGAGAGGAAATTCTGCTTGTTCCAGTACCTCTCCCAGCGTGTAGAAATCAGAAGCGCTTCACCCTTCTTGGGACGCTGATCGACAGTATTCAGCGCAGCCTTGAGCTGCTCAAGTGTTATGCGCTCCTTCGGTGATACGCTGGTTTTCACTATCACAGCATCCGTAATGAATCGCTCGAGAGGAAGTTCCCCGATGGAGGGTTTGCTGGGGTAGAGATGAGCGCCCGTTGTGATGCTTGTACCCTGCTGGGCGCCGAATGTTATTGCCTGCCCGTACATCTTACCCTTGCCCTTGGGCCAGTCTTCGGAAGGTACCTCTTGCACCTGAAATGGTGGATAGAACGGTGTGCCGTCCCACATCCCCCTCTCCAGAGTCCCTGAAATCTCAACTATCTTCATGCGCTCGAAGACCTCGGTCACACCCTTAAGTCTTGCACCGTCTTGTGTGTGTGATTGGAAATTCGTCTGGCTTCTGGAGGAAATCAGCACATACTGTTAAGATTCAGAGGGCAGAACCCTTGGAAGAATCAGGGCAACTGCCACGCCGCGGCCGGGAAGTCTCTTTACGAATCTCAGATGAGAGCTCATCTGATATCGGCCCTGCTCGAATACTGTCAGGGCCAAACCCTCGAGAATGAATCCACCAAGTTCGATTGCCGGTGGGGGGCGAGTTTCCCTTTATCGACTACGACTGTTTGATCGGCCCGAAGAGTGCCCAGCACGGAACTGTTGGGTCAGGATCAGGGTACTCTGTTTTGTACGCTGAATCTCACGAACAGCTGTACAGTTGTCCGCATGGGGCCAGAAGCCCCTATAGACAATCAGGCATTGTGGGTACCAGGACGGGTTGTCGATGTAACCATAGCATGTCCCGTTCCCTATGATTCCTTCATGAAAAGTGGCCTCATGAGCAGGAGACTCGCGGCTGCCCCGCCTACAGCGCCTGATACGGACGGCGAGTAGGACCCCAGGCCTGCAATTTGCGATACCATCGCCATAATGACGGCGACGCACGCCGCGACCGCGGCGGCGACGGCGACGAACTCGGCGAGCCTCCCATTTCAGATAGGCATCTGCACTACCCGACCAGGGCCCCATCAAGGGCATAGGGTCGACTCTCCCGAGGAGACTGATCATCTGGTTCCTCGTTCGCCGCTCCGTACTTCAGCAACTTCTTCCTCCTCAAGGTTTCGATCATTTCGTGGATTTCGGGAGTCCTGAAGGCCGACACGTCAGGCATCTTGGTCGTGAGAGAAGGCTGGTAATCCCGTATCACGTAGAACCCCATCATTCTCAGGATCGTTGCTGCGACGTATTCGTAGACGGCCTCACTGAACTGTCGTCCAGCGAGGCGAAGAGGAGTGGTCGGTATACAGCGGCGAGCAGGCCTAAGATTACCACACCGGCGACGAGCGTCAGGAGAACGTTCCCGTAGCTGATCGCAAGTATTTCTCCGAACAGGATGGAGTAGGCTTCAGTCGCATAGCCAATTTGTATGCTGGGTTAGCATACAAATTCCCAGCCAAGTGAGAATACAAACCAGTGAATCCTATCAGATAATAGTAAGCGCGCAGTTTGGCGCTTCTGTGATAGAGACATCTACCAGCGTGACGGCAACACGGGGTAGCGGCAGACCGTCCTAGATTTAGGACATGGACCCAACCACTGTTCCAAACGATAGCACTATCTCCCTGCCGCGGGATCCATTAGAGAGGGGGATAAGGTCGGTGAGTGACGCGTGATGATGAATCAAACAGCAGACGGCGGCAGACAGTACACCTACCTTGCAGCCGCAATAATCGTAGCAGCGATCCTCATTTCTGCCAGCATCTTCTTTGCTACATCAACCTTTACCACCACGGTCACTAGGACTTCAACCGAAACTACAACTCTTATTCAGTCTACAAGCGCAACTGCTCCGTCCACGAACCTTCCCAACACCACATCGCCAACGAAAGGAACATACGATGTAACATTTCAGCAGATAGGCGCCTGCTCTCCCACGTTCTGGGGCGTGCCCTGGTCGGTAACTATCGGAAATGTCACCAAGGTTCAGCCACCCGACACGAAGCTACCTCTCGACAATTTCAGCCTGGCTGGCACAACAAACGCGAGCCTCACCGAAATAACCTTCTCTGTCACTAACGGAACGTATCACTACAGAGTGAGCCCGTCCGCAGGCTTCTTCACTCCTACATCAGGGACAGTCAACGTGACGGGATCGAACGTCACGGTCCAGATTGCGTATACAGGGACGTCTTGTGTCACAACCATAGGAACCACATCTACTTCCCAAAGCTCATCTGCAAGTTCAACTAACCTGACCACCACACGTTGCGAGACCACGAATAACAGCATTGGCTGCGTCACCGTAAGTGGCACTCAGACAATGGGGAGCTGCAACATTCTACCACTGGGGAAGGGGCTGTACATTCACGTAATAACCGATAACGGCCAACCGCTAAACCACACACTCATCACGATATATTACGCCTCGCCGATTTGCCCAGGCATTACAATATTAGTCACAGCCCAGTTACTCTGGACAAATGCCACCGGTTGGGCAAATTATGACCTGAATGGCGCTGGCACATACAGGTTCACCGTTCAATACCCTTCCCAGCAGTACAGCTTCAGCGTTCTCGAGAATGTAAACCAGACAACCTATGCGACTGTAAAGTTGCCGTCGGGCAACCTCAGTTTAGCATGTACCGGCTGACACCAACGGAAATTGCGGCCGAGGAAAAGTGTTCACAGATTCCTCCGGAATGACATTAGATGCGGATCATCGACGCCCACGCCCATGTAGGAAGCTTCGGAAGCTGGGCGCGTGTTTCATGCACACCCGCAGACCTTGTGAGAGAGATGGGCCGTTTCGGGGTGAGTAAGGCGATACTCTTCGCGCTCGACAACGAACTCGTAAGAATAGGTCCCAGCGGATCCACAATTTGGTGTCTTGAACACACAGTTGGCAGCCTTATGATGCCTCTACTACACGGATCAAATGCTAATATTTCTCGCCACTA
>CAWIJZ010000026.1:0-13769 GCA_963836465.1 uncultured Nitrososphaerota archaeon | reverse complement strand
AATGCTTATTTGGCTCGTAGTAGCTAACAGGGTACGGTTAGCTCAACAAAAACACCTAATTAATGGTGGTGAGTCGCACCGGGCCCGAACCCTCTTGCACGCTGAAATGGATTCGAACCTACTTCAGGCTGTGTGAAAATTCCGAAGGCAGTTAAGAATTACGAACAACAGCGCTCAAATGATAATAATCCGCTTCATATCGCATAAGCTTCTGTCATTATTGTAACTCTCGGAGTTCTATGCCTAATTTTCACACAGTCTGACTTGGCATCGAATCCTGGCCGGGCTATCCCTCTGCCGTGATCGTATCCCCGCTTTTAGTGATGAGAAGAATCCTACGCGGCTTCAGCCGATAGTCTCCTAGACCGTCCTTATCTACCAAGGTCACGTATCCAGCCGCGGGCCCCTCCGGGGCCTCCTGGTCGGCCGACGAGGAGGAAGCATTGGTAGAGTGCAACTAATCAGCGTCGGCTCTAGTCGTGGAGAATCGAACTTCCATTTGATCTTCACGCCGAAGTATCGGAGGGATGTGTTCGCGGACGGGGAGGTGAGGCGGATGTGTCTGGAGAGCTTCGCACAGACGTGCTATGTCTTGGGCGTCAGGTTGGAGGCGTGCGAGTTCGGTCCCGATCACGTCCATCTCTTCGTGAGTCGCTGCAAGAACTACTCCGTCCCCTACATCGTCCAGAGGTTCAAGGGCGCCTCGTCACACAGGATACGGCACGAGCTCTGGGAGAGGGTGAAGGGGAAGCTATGGGGCGACTCCTTCTGGAGCGACGGCTACTTTTACAGGTCGGTGGGCTCCACCACAGCTGAAGCCGTCCAATACTACGTCCAGAACAGCCAGAGGAGGCACTGGATGCAACACGATTACGAGACTGCACCCCAGAAGAGGGCACAGGCCACGCTCAAGGATTTCTAGACCCTACGGCCTTCAGGCCGAGGTAGTTCAGTTAATGCGAGAGCATTGGGAGGTCGGGAGAAAGTCTATGACGACGTTGAGCCCCTAAGAGAGAAGCAGACTGTCCATACGTGGCTACAGGGGCTACAGGAAGGGACACACAGGAGGTCCGCGCTATACAACCTTGCCCGATATTTCAGATGGCGAAAGCAAAAGGGACTCGAATGCGACCCCGATACTATTATCGAAGAGTGCATCAATGGTACGAATCGCACCCTGATTCAGCATCTGAAGCCGTTGATTGAATACTGTGAGGGCGACGTATTTCGTGGGTGCGCCACCGAAACACGAAAGAAGAGCTTCAAAGACGTGAAGTCATTTTACCAATCGAATCTGATCGTCCTGCCCAGAGCGAAAATCAGGGCCGGGGAGGTCAAGCCACAGATGAACACCGAGATAACTGCCGGAAAGTTCCTCGAGTTCGCGAAGACCGTCCTGCTGAAGGCGAGGCTGACCCCAAAGGCCCGTGCAATAGTACCCAAGTGCGTGTTGAAGTACTGCTCTGATGCGTTTCCGACGAAGACGACAGCTTTGGGCCTCAGAATCTGAAGCTCTTCCCTAAGCAAATCAGAGCTTTCTTCAATCAACTTCTTGCCTGCGTCGGTCCTCTTGAAGTCTTTCCACTTGTTAGTGTAGCTCCCACTCTTCCTGTGAACATCAAGAAGGGTTTGAGAAGTCTGGAGTTTACGAATGGTATTTCGACGCAGGTTAGTGATAAAGAAATGTATGACGGTATGGCGATTGTTGGGAAGAATGGATTTGATTGTGAGCTAGCTTCGGGCGCAGTGCCGGCAGCGATCAAGAACTTAGTTCAAGAAGGTGAAATCAAGAATGACGATAAAGTAGTAGGTGTTTTAACTGGTAGGTTGAAAGACCCCGAGATGATAGTCAGGTATCACATGGACCCAAGTAACAGATTTGCTAATCCTCCAAAAAGTGCTGCGGCCGCGTAGGCCATCAAGTTCATGGACATCTCGTGCTCTGATTGACAGTCCAGTGAATGTGTCCGCGTGGTCGTGATGCTCAAGTGAGCCCATGGTAAATAAGGCGAAACACGCACTGCTAGGATCGACTCAGAAGAGACTCGTCTCTAGGACCATCGCTCTGACTTTCCTTCCTTCTACGTCCTCTACTGTCTCCGTAGTTTCGACGAAGCCTAGCTTCTTGTAGAACGAAATCGCTGTTTTGTTGAAGACTTCAGTTTTGAAGTTGGTCGGAGAGTGCCAACCATGGATGCGCAGGGTTTTTCAACCACGAAATTGGTCAGATGTCCCGATAACCACAAATCAGCAGACTTTCTTCACCTCACCTTCTTCCTGTAGATTGGCTTCTCGTCGTACGCGGACCCCTTCTGAGGGCCGACACAATAAACCGCTCACTAGTCTAGTTGGGTGGCCTTCTAGCGCCCGTCTTGGAGTTCTGCCCGACGCTTCTCCCTAGACACGCTTCCTTGCCTTTAGGGTGTCAATCACTTCTTTGTGGTCGTCTCTGAGCTCAGGAGGCAGACTACGCAGTTCGGAGTAGTCGGTCTTCTCTACGTCCGGGGACAGGGTTCCCACGTTCGGAATCTCGACCCTGTAAACGAAGCAGATGTCCCAATGTTTGTCACCGTAGGATTCCACGTCGATCAGTTCCGCTTTCTTTGTATCTGTGCCTAGCTGCTCCTTCACGACCCTCTTGACACCTGCCAATGGGTCCTCTCCGTAGTTTATCAAGGCCCCAGGAATCACCCACTTTCCCGCGGAGTATTCGGGTCTCAGCCTCTTCTCCAGAAGGAGCTTGTTCCCTTTCTTTATTATCGCGAAAGACGAGATATGGACCATTTCCTCGAATGGCCCCCCGGCGGCAGGTTGAGGTATCAGCCTCGCAACTTTAGGCGCGCTCATAGTCGAAGCGATGCCATGGCGAGATATAAACGCCAATTCCAAGATTACCAAGACTGCGCCATTGCTAGAGGAGGTCTGCGCGGTCGAATCGGTGGCTTGCAGCTTGCTGTTGGCGTTTGACGATCTGGCCCCTGTCGACCAGGCTCGGAGATAGGACCGGCAGGTAATCTCGAAGAAGACCGTCAGGACTCCAGCGACGAAGGTCACCAGGTAGAGAATGTCCATGGTCACCGTAGACGACGGAGGGCTCCGCTTTAGCGCGGGCCAGACCTCATAGTCACGATGCCATTTCTTCTAGTGACCTTAACCCCACAGGAACACGAGGATTGCAAGCACGCCGATTACGACGAACCCCTCCACAATTCCGACGCTTTGAAAATTCCCGGCAAATAATGCGCGAGTAGCATCAACTGCGTACGAGAATGGGTTAATCTTCGTTAGGTCCTGAAGCCAGATAGGCGCAAGCGCGAGAGGAAGGATAATGCCCGATAGCAGAGAAACAGGCAGTGTTATTGTGTTCAACGTAGGAGCGAGGGAATCCTCGATTTTGTAAATAAGAGCGAAGCCGTATGAAACAGATGCCATTGTAACTCCAATCAAAGCGTACAGCAATAGAGAGAGCAAAAATCCGCCTACATTTACACTCAGCCCAAATGGAACAGCAACTAATGTAATCAAAACACATTGAATAAGAAGGACGATCGCATCTCTCAAAACCCTACCCAAGAGAATTGCCGGGCGTTTCACTGGGGTCACTTAGAATCGTTCTATAACTCCCGTTCATATATATCATCAATAAGTGAGAATCCAACGAACGCTGTGCCGAAGAGCGCTTGCAGAACCAAAAGCCCGGGAATGAAAACATCCACTGTTTTCCCAGCGGGCTAACATTAGGCCTCAGACTTCCCGTCATTGGACCATTACGCATCGTTGACTTGGGAGGGACGGACGTATTTCTTGCGGTGAACGATTACCTCTGTGGCAAGCTGGGTGAAAGGTTCAGGCCACCAGAAGTCATGAGGAATCTCGTCAAGCAGGGAAGACTTGGGGTAAAAATGGGAGGAGGCTTCTACACATATACGCCAGAAGAGGCCTCCAGGATACAGAAGGAAAGAGATGAGTGGCTGATGCAGAAAGTCAAGGAACTAAGAGTGAGGGGAGAATGATGACTGGCAACTTGTTCCAGTATTCTCACATCCGTTTGGAATAGAATACTCTAGAAAATCGACCGGACCAGTATCATCCAAGGACCAAAGGCTACCAATGAACGCTGAAATTCGATTTCTCCTCTCAGGTTCGCGACTTATAGTGAATGACAAGTACCTTCCGAGCAGACGAGCTAAGACCTTTTTATCATCTGAGGCCGACCGTGTAGCACAATGGCTGATGGGAAATGAGCAACTCCACCAGGGACTACTACGAGATACTAGGCGTTTCTAGGAATGCAACGCAGGACGAGATAAAGAGCGCTTACAGGAAGCTGGCACTGCAGTATCATCCCGACCGAAACAAGTCTTCTGACGCGGAAGCAAAATTCAGGGAGATGTCTGAGGCTTACGCTGTACTCGCCGACCAGGAGAAGCGGAGGCAATACGATGCGACGGGCAGGGAGGGCGTGTACCAGAAGTACGGACAGCAGGAGGATATCTTCCGCGGGGCCGACTTCTCGGACATATTCCGCGACATGGAC
Organism: uncultured Nitrososphaerota archaeon; assembly: GCA_963836465.1. Classification (GTDB taxonomy): domain Archaea; phylum Thermoproteota; class Nitrososphaeria; order Nitrososphaerales; family Gagatemarchaeaceae; genus CAWIJZ01. The sequence continues at coordinate 9,232 of CAWIJZ010000026.1, read as the reverse complement.
CCCGGGTTCGGTGGAGTAGATGACCTGTTCGGGCAGCTCTTTGGGAGGGCCGGAGAGGGTCCAAGACGGGGCGTTGACCTAACTTACCATCTTCAGCTTAGACTGGAAGATGTCGTCTCGAAGGCGACTAGGGAGATAGAGATACCTCGTACTGAGGTTTGCGAGACTTGCAAGGGCAGCGGGGCGACTCCGGGCGCGTCAAGGAGAACCTGCAACCAGTGCAATGGCTCCGGACAGGTGCAGAGGATGCAGAGTGGGGGTTTCTCTAGGCTCATGGGAGTAGAGTCTTGCCCCAGATGTGGTGGGAGCGGTTACCTCATTGATTCTCCCTGTAGGGTGTGCAGAGGGAGCGGCACGATCAGAAAGGTGAGGAGGATCAGAGTCGTTATCCCAGCAGGCGTAGACGATGGTCACACTCTCCGGCTTCGCGGGGAGGGTGAGGCGGGAGAGAACGGTACAAACTCAGGCGACCTCTACGTCGTGATCAACATTCCACCGGACAATGTGTTCAAGAGGAAGGGCAGCGATATCTACGTGGACACGAGGATAAACGCGATAGAAGCTATACTGGGAACAAAGGTGCGCGTGCCAACTCTCTACGGAGAGGTCGATGTCTCGATCCCCTCTGGTACGCAACCCGGATCTCTGTTCAGGATAAGGGGGAAGGGTCTCCCGCGATTGAACTCCTTCTGGAAAGGCGATGAGTTCGTTGCGGTCAGCGTCGTAATACCAAGGAATCCAAACGGCAGACAGAAGGAGCTACTCAAAAAGTATCTGGAAGAGGGAATCTCCTAGTAGGGCTAGTGTAAACACCCCACTAGGTCTTAACTAGCTTCTTTTTTTCCCTATTTTTTCAGAGTTGCCGTATCACATGATGACTTGTGTGTCTCATGCCACAACGAGGGCGTGTAATGGATAATGTTGATGTCCCTCCGGACCCATAATGGATTTATTATGTGCATCTTCAGTCATCCAGCAAAGTCGTACCTACTTGGTGAAATTCGTAAGGTCTGTCAAAAGCCGCTCAACGGGCGCGACCCCGTTCGAAGAGTAGATTCCAACAGATGAGTGCGACACGAATTCAGTAGAACCCGGCGGCAACCATGAAGACTGGCAGTATGTCCTCTCTCCTTGAATCAAAACAAAGGAAAGCGCACATCCTTACTCAGGCTTTGGCCAAGGACCCACCGGGACTCAGGCGGCCCAACTTCCAAGGTTTCATCACCAGATCCCAACGAGATATGACGCCCAGTCCACCTTCTGAGACGAGGCAGTCATCGGGCTCGTCGCCGATCATCCTTGCTGCTTCGTTCAATGATGTGCCAGGAGCTACAACGTGGGCGCTACGCGTACCCAGCACTGAGACCTTGGCGTCACACCACTCGTCCGGTCTCCTTCTAGCCACTTGAAGCCGCTCCGGAGCGAACATGAACTCGATTACAGACCGGCTTGAGATGAACTCACGAGGGCGACCCTGCAGGAAGAGCCTCCTCACCCGGAACTTGAGCATCTTTTCTACGGCTTCCCGGATTTCAGTGTCCGGAGAAATCGACATTGGCGGGGAACCAACCTGCTCCACCCGCATCTCAGAGACGAGCGAGAGGGTCCTCATAGTCCCGACCAAATCGGCGAGCGTAACCACAGTGTGCATGTCATGATCGCTCACCCGCGCAGCGCCGAATTTCGTAGCCTCGAACACTCGAAAGAGGTCGCCGATTGGATCGCCAAAGTTCACGGATCCTATCCAGACTGCAATCTCCTTGCTGGGAGTCCGAGAGGAGGTCATCGTAGTCCTTCGGTTTTGTCTTCATGAATTTCTCGAGGAACGAGTATCCACCAAGCGCCCCGTAGAGGACAAGCCCCGTCCGCCTGTCCCTTCGTGGCCTCAGCCCCTTCATGACGGGCAGGATGTGGACTTCGGAGGTGTTGAGGATGAAACCGGCGTGGATGAGCGGACTGTTTCCGTCGGCGATGGGGCGGTGGAGCTTGAATAAGCCGGGTATGAGGGATGAGATGCTCGGACCGTCGCCGCGGCCACCCAACGGCTTACCCCTTGCCTGCCATGAGGGCACTACCCGGTATACCTCTGTCGGGACCTTGACGTTCTTCAGTTCGACGGATCCCACCTTGACGATCTGGACGTCCATTTCGTTCCAAATGAAATCGTAGACCTGCTTGCTGATGCAGATGCCACCCGGCTCGGCAAGGGATACAATCCGCGAAGCTACGTTCACGGCATAGCCGTACACATCATTTTCGCTATGGATGACCTCGCCGACATGAATGCCAATCCGCACTTGAATTCTCTCAGTCGTTCTGCCCGTATTCTGTTCCGACATCAAACGTTGTATCTCGATGGCACAACGGACAGCGCTGACCGCGCTGGCGAACTCCACGAGAAAGGCATCTCCGATAGTCTTTACCTCGCGTCCCCCGTGTCTGGCGAAAGCCGGTCGAAGAAGCCTTCGGTGCTCCTCGAGCAACCTCATTGTCGTTGCCTGGGCGAGCAAGGTGTAACCGACAATGTCAGTGAACATTATCACCCCGATTCTTCGCTCACCGACAGACCGTTCCAAGCCCAACCCGGTTGTTCAGATTTGCGGGGAGTTGAACTGCTATAAGCTTGTGGCTTGGAGACCACCCTAGCTTCTCCACCCTTCGTCACGAGACATCAGCGTTCAATCGCTCCTCGAATCCAGAAGACCCGCCAGGTGGGGTCAGCCCCTGAACAGGTTCTGAAAGTGGATTTCTACCAGAACAAGCATCCGAAAAGGGACTGTCCTCTCAATCATACATTATCCGTCGCTCATCAGACGACAGACAACGGCCGCGCGATTAATGGCTTTCGTAGGAAGCGGCCCTATTCAGTCAAGGCCCTATTGGTTCCGCGCAGACGGCGGACGACTTCCTTCATCAGGTTCACTCCCATGTCAGGCTTGGACTGCACAAGGCCCACGAACGCCCAGGCAGTTAGCACGTAGCAAGTCGTTGGCGTCGTCGCCACGACATCCGCGGACCTGGGCTGGTTGTCCAGGAGTGCCATTTCACCGAAAAAGTCACCCTTCTTGAGACCAGAGATGGTCTTGCCCTTGCGCCGCACCTCCACATTCCCGTCGGCTATCAGGTAGAACCCTACACCTATCTCACCCTCCTTTACGATTGTCTCTCCTGATTGGAAGGAGCGCTCCTTGCATTCCTTGGCGATTGACTTCAGTTGTCCCTCCTTCAAACCTGAGAACAGAGAAACAGACCGGATCATGTCAACTGGCGGTCCTTGAGGTTTCTTGGCCAATTATGGCGTTCTCTACACGGACGAGATTTAAACTCATCGTGTCGGCCTCGCTCAGGTTTGGAAAGAAGATGCCATCGGTGTGGACCAGCTTGTCAGGTTCACCTTTGAATTCCTTGATTGCGGAGAATTCGTCCTCAGACAAGTAGCCAAGGGTCCTTTGATACGGAACGCATTCTGAAGGCTCTCGGCGCAATGATAATTGGATCATGCAATGCTTCGAGTTGGAGCCGTGTAAACTTCTTTGTCGGCGACAACTTTGGGCCGTGGAGTTCTCAACCAAGGATTCACGGAGAGACTCGGGGCGATGGCTCCAGACGGACTCATTTCCCTGGGAGGGACTTTTCGAGCCTGGTATTATGGCGCCATATCAACCATATTGAGAGCGCCACCATGACGGAAACCGCGACGGCTATGATGAGCCTGACCTGGCTGTAGGATCCTGCGAGGATCAGAGAGTCCAACACAACCAGGAACAGCACTGCGGTCCCCATCCTTCGTCTCCAGTTGCGCGGCGCCGGGCGCTGACTCCTCATGGTCATCTCCCTGAACATTTGAAACCGCCTAATTATTTCTCTTTGTACAAGAGATTCGACCAAGGGTTCTACGGTATTCGCAATCGTGTTTCTCCATAACGCTTGTTCTTGCCATAGTACCCTCGGCCCGCACGACGTACTCTACTTTATCATCTCTCTATGAAGTTCGCCGATGTTGCCACGGCGACGGAAGAAGAGTTTTTCGAATTTGATTTTGGAGCTTCATGGCTGGCTCTCACGAATTCGACGTCGCCGGAGAGGAGGCTCTTCACGACGAAGTCACTGGTTGAATCCCACCGGGCGTTCAAGTTAACGCTTATGGACAGCCGTAAGCACGTTGATTGCGTCGCACGTAACGAATTCGTTCATTCTTCGCTGGCTTACTCCTCCCCAACCAACGGTAGAGCTTCCAGTAGCTCGTCGCTTCGTCTCACGATAGTATGCCTCCTCAGCCGGGAAGCCTCCGTCTTCGAGTTCTTTCGACTTGAGCAGTGCGACTGCGTCTGAGCACCGTTTGTCTCGTATGAATCCAGCCTCCATCATTGACTTTCAGACCGAATAGAAGATCATAGTGCCAGTAGCACGGATAATGTAGCTTCGTGAACCTCTCGGATATGATTCTTCCGTCACGCTTTCGTTTGTATAGCCTTCTATCGAGGAAGAATTCCGCGGCCCTTTGGGCGGCAGTCCTATACGAGCTTCCGTTCAATCTTGCATGGTACGCTAAGCCCCGGAGTGGCAAGAGACTCTCTGTAAATGAAGACGTGTGAGCCTTGGGACTCTCATCGCAATTCCAACCTCCGTCTGGCCATTGCCACTCGACCAGCCTATCAGCCAAGGCATGTGTTCTTTCGTCTGCTAGACCCAGCGCATGTAAGTAGTAGATTGCGTTTCCTTCCATTGACGCATGAGCCCTGACCAACCCGCGTTTCATCATGACTGGCCCGGCATAGGTCTCATGGTGCTTGGCATACTCCAAGTGCTGCTTGGAGAAGAGCCATTCGTATACCTGCTCTCTCAAGGGAACGAGTGTCTTGTCTTCAGGCGGATAGCGTAAGTCAGCCAACGCCGCAAGGACCCAGTGGGCGCCGTACCACTTGGAGTACGGGTGGTAGGGTATCTTACCATTCTTCCTTTCTGATAGGAGTTGTCTAACGCGTTTGGAACTCCTCACCTTCTCCTGTAGCCCTGCGATTTCTCTCTGACCAAGAGAATCTCCAAGGATGGAATCATGAGTTCTCAGGCGAATCGAGGGTTCGTCGGATGCCAAGAGCTTCTGGATCACGCCATCCATATTGGCGGTTCGTGACCCAGCCGATTTAAGCAAGAGAGGAATATCAATCACCCAGCTATGAAGCAGAGCCTTAGGCTTCAGGCCAAACGAGATAAGGGAGAAGATGCGCGGTCTCCACCGTGACAGAGGTCTATCTAGGTACTTCGGGCTGGTCATACAAGGAGTGGGAGGGCATCTTCTACCCGGAGGGAGAGAAGAACAAGCTCTCTTTCTATTCGAGGTACTTCAGGACCACGGAGATCAATTCGACGTTTTACGCGTATCCAAACAAGGGTATGATAGTGGGCTGCGCGAGATACACCCCTGACAATTTCATCTTCTCCGCGAAGATCCTCAGCTCATCACTCATGATAAGCGGCTGGACGTTGATCGAGCAGTGAAAGAAGACCTGTTCAAGTTTCTCGATGCGATGAAGCCACTGATGGACCGGGGGAAGCTGGGGCCTCTTCTTGTTCAGCTTCCTCCGAGCTTCTCCTACGAGAACGGTGTCAAGAACCTGAAGGGGTTCGTTGAGATTCTTCCATCATTCGTGATGTTTGCGGTAGAGTTCAGACACAAGTCTTGGCTCAGAGACGAAACATACGAGCTACTCAGCGGGAGGAACGTCGCCAACACCATCGTCGACGAACCGTTGCTCCCTCCCGAGACTACCGTCACTGCAGACTTCGCTTTCGTGAGGTGGCACGGACATGGCGAACGACCATGGTACGATTACAGGTACGCGGACAGGGAGCTCAAGCCATGGGTGGGCAAGGTGAAGGAGGTGTCGGCAAAGACCAAGAAGGTCTACGGTTACTTCAACAACCACTTCCACGGCTTCGCGATCGAGAACAGCCTGAAGATGCTCTCCATGCTGGGTAGTGCCTCTTCAGATCAGAGAGAGCTGCTTCGGAGCGTGACCGAGAAGATAGAGACAGGACAGTCTTCCGCTAGGTCCCAGGAACAGAATCTTTCGTGAGAGTGCTTGCACTGAACGTTTGATTCTCACCGGCTTTGTTCAGAAATCTTTCCAGTCAATAACGGCGTAACTTATTAGAGTAGGTCCACTTGTAGTCTGAATGCCTACAAGCGTCTTCGATAACCCACCAAATGAGGCCATCCTGATATGGGTCTGAATGTCGGTACGGTCCTTCGAGCGCCCTACTTCAAAGACAATATCGAATTGCTGATGCTATGTCCTTGTTTGTCACTATCATCACATACATATCTGAACAAAGGCTCTTCTCGCTCATATGTGAAGCGCTCTGCCTGGCTTTCATTTATCTATAATAGGAGTTCCAGGATGGAAGACGTCCCAGATGCCTAAGACCGATGACGAACTAATCGACGCGAAGCTCGAAGAGATAGACCGTTTGTTAGAAGAATTGCAAAAGAGGCGGCAGGAACTCCAGGAGGCGAAAGAAGCGATCAATACCGAGAAAACGTTTCACAAGGCCTCAGAACTGCCGAAGTATGCAGGGTCGCAAGAAACCTTGGAGGGGGCGCTGGAATCCTTGGGGTGGAAGAGTTTCAAGAAAAAGGAGGGAGAATGGACATTCCTGAGGGACAGAGAAGGCAGGCTGAGAGATGAACTGGAGTCAGTGAGGGAGTTCGTCGACCAGCTTAGGAAGGGTAGGGACGTTGTGGTGGGGAGGTACAGGTACACTATCTCGGAGGACCGATTTCTGAACAGGTTCTTTGCCGGCACGTAAAGGCGAGTCATGGACTCTTTTTAGGAGGCTTACAGCTAGGTTTGTCCCACCCTAAGCACTGCCCAGTTTGCGGCTCCTCAAAGGTGACGGTCAATCAGCAAGGAGCGTATGTCTGCAGGCGGTGCGGATACAGGAACGATGCGACAGCGGGTTCCTGAAAGCTTCAACCGAAAGAGCGGCCATCGGAAGACCAAAGGCGAGGGCGGCCCTGGGCGATATGTCGCCTGAGGGTATAGACCTCTTCATCGTGCGCTTCATCATGCTGTCGATGTCTCTGCCATGGTAGTTGGTGAGGACGTCCGCAGAAGCGCTCCCGAGTGTCAGGGCGATCCCTGTGATGAGTATCAGTATGGAGGACAGAGTAGACGCTGGCGTCTCGCGGTAGGCCACCACCATCGCCACCAGGCCGATTTGCCTCACAAAAGAGAGGGGAGGCGTGCTGATGCACGCCTATCTTCCTATTCTATGCTAGTTGCCTGCGAGGGCGCGGATAAGGAAGGTGACGTTCGGGGTTCCCCAGCCTGTGGTCAGGTCGTAGCCCTTCCCGGCCAGGAAGCCGTCTTCACCGCAGAGTCCTGAGCAGACCGCATTGTTTCCTTGGGTGATGTCGTGGAATGAATGGCTATTGCCAATTTCGTAAATTGCTGGGTTGACGAACCCTAGTGGGCGTCCGTTTGCTTGGTTGGCCAGGGCCATGATCCCTGCCCACGCGGGAGATGCTGCGCTAGTGCCTCCAAAGATTAACCAGCGGCCGAATGTGCCGTCAGGGTTGCTGTAGAACGCAGCGTACGCAAGCACTCCTCCGTAGACAGCCGAGTTGAATGACACGTCAGGCGTCATTCTTCCGGTAGCCTTGACAGTGTTGCCCAGAAGAGTTGTGAACCTGTGGGAGACGTCCCGTTGGTACGAAGGCACGCTGTAGAGACTGCTGATACCCCCTCCGCTGGTGTTCCATAATCCCATGAGAGCGAGTGACCTCATTCCATGTGCTCTCTCCGCCATAACCGGTCGGGAAGCAACTGGTAGGCTCGCCTGGCCTCACGGCCGTGCCGCACCCGTTGGCGCCGCCGTTGATCACGACAAGACCTGTGCCGCAGGTGTGATGAGCAAGGCAGGTGAAGGTGCCGCCTGGCCCAGGAGGTCCACCGTATGCTCCTCCGTAAGGAGAGCCCTGTGTTCCACCTGCCGCAAGGACGAGTGGACTGGTTGCCGGGAATGAAGGCGTGAGCTCGCCAGTTCCGAGAACTCCGCGTCCTCATTCGCGCCAAAATCGCCTGAAGAGGCTATGACAGTCCAGCCATTCATCTTCGCAGTCTGGTACACCAAGTTCGGGAGGTTCAGAAGGGTTGGGTCATACGAGATACAGTAACTGTTGGTGGGGTCAGTTGCAGTACATGTGACCATATCGTCGGGTTCACCGAAGCTCTGGGACATGATGCTGCCTCTGTATTGCCACTGATTGACGGCGGCTAGCTCAGCGCCATACAGACTTGTGTCGAAGCAGTCGTTCGCAACGACCAGGACTATGTGGGCACCAGGCGCGAGCGAGTGGGCCATCGTGACGTCGAGCGTGGTTTCCTCTGCCCAGCCCTCTGCTCCACAGAGGCCTGCGTTCGGCGCGGTCGTAAGGTCAGCGATGGTCTTCACTGGGCAGTGGTCGGTTTTCGTGCCGGTCCATGTCGGGCCACAGAGGATTGTGATTGTTGTTGCGGGCAGCCCGAACGTTGCGTCATAGGTGTTGAGGTCGCTCTGAACCGTCGGGCTCCCGAACGCGTCGACGATGACGATCGTCTGACCCTTTCCATTAAGGCCGTCATGTCCTGTTGTGGGCGGGAAGTTGTACGCCGTCTTCAGGAAGTTGGGTGGATAGCATATGATGGTCCCCAGGGAGCTACTAGAACAGAATGGTGACCCGCCGACCAGGCTAGGGTTGAATGAAGGGTCCAGAGGCGTTACCACCGTGTCGACGCTGGCAGTATGCAATACCGGAGCTACCGTGGGCTTCGTGATTGATAATGAGCTCGCAGCAGTTGGATTGACGAAGAAAGCCAAGAGGAAGATTGCACTGAGAATAGGAATGATTCTGAATCTTGATTTGTTTAGATTCACGAATTTTCTTTCGTCAAGGCGCCCATCTCGTATAAAAGGCTATTATCAACCGATGGAATCGTTCTGATGAAAAAGTTGAACGGGTCGAACTCAGACGTAGACACTGCCTACAATCCTCGTGGTATCAAGGAATGGCCATTGTTGTTCGAGTCGGTTCAGCTTCTTCGAATAGAGCCCAAAATACGCGAGCTCCCCATTCTTGTGCGGCCTGGGTAGCTGACGGAACCAGTCGTTACTGAATTTGGCGGGTGGCCAAGGCTATATTGAGCATATGCTCAATGACTGGGGAGTCCACTTTCCGAACCCATTTCAG
>CAWIJZ010000025.1:0-17753 GCA_963836465.1 uncultured Nitrososphaerota archaeon | reverse complement strand
TCACGCTGAACTACTACGGGGGATCGCAGGGCGTGAGCTTGACGACGTTCGTCTTCAATCACTACAACGGGACGATCATCTACCCTTGCGGCACATTCCCCACAAAGCTGATCGTGAGCCAGATACAGGTCAATGTCGTACTCAACGGGACCAAGATCGACGAGATCAGCTCGATGGATCTGGACAACGAGACGATGGGGCTCAACGTCTCTGGGTGTCCCCAACCTGCCTCCGTCGGAGTCCGCTCGGTCATGCTCGTACCACCCTACACTCCAGCTGGTCCGACCATCGAAGTGCGCTCGACGCCACCGCCCAGATGCCAATCACGAACTTGACAGCCGTACTGTCGCTCATCGGGAAGAATCAAACCTTCCAGTTCAGCCGGGTGAACGCATCCAGCCCCCTCTTGCCCGGACAATCCGTATCGCTTGACCGAGATCATAGTCGGCCCCGTGTCACTCGACACGGATTCCACTTACCCGATGACTATCTCCGGGACGTTCCAGAACGGTCAGACCTTCAGCTACGTTGTGCAAATCCAGGTTGAGAACGAGTCGCCATCGGGTGGGTCGGGAACAGGCTCGCAATCGTCTCCCACTTCATGCCTGAAGGAGGTTCCAACAGACGCTTCGATAGCTCAATTCGAAAATTCCACGTTCTTCGGCTACTCAGTAACCTATGGGAACGGGACCGAGAGTTTCTTCTCCTCGATTCCTGCCCCGTTCCGGTCAGGCCGGACCTTTACAACGTCGCCTTGGCCGTCGAGTCGAGCCCAGATTCATCGCTGCCGAGAATGGCGCTTCTTACGAAGTCGCTCCTCTAGGCCAGGCGGGCATGAGCAACCTCTCAGGGAGCTACTCCGAATACTTGTTTTACCTGTACAGCAACCAGAGACTTTACCCCTGCGGAGGCAGCTTCTGGACTTACACTCAGGTTCGAGCAATACAGGTCACTATACCCATCAATAGCACTACAGGGAGTCTCGAACTGTCACGAATGCAGCTTCAAACTATTCCGGGTAGCGAACTCAACATATTCACCTGTACGACGGAGGCGACTACGGTTAGCCAGACGGGTTGAGAAGTGAGCGCGCGTTGACCACTCTAGAACGGAGCAGCGGACGACGGAAGTACATTATCTTCGCCCTTGCAGCTCTTCTTCTCATCGGTATGACTGTGGCGGTCGTTTCCTACAACCCAACAAACTCGGGAACTCATAGCCAGACCAACAGTACAGAATCAAGAAATTCCTCGAGCAGCTCACAGTCCAGCTATCCTGACGGGCAAGCTTACCTGGATGTATCGACGGTTTATGCAGGCCTTGGCTATCCAAAGCTAACCTACTCTAGTTACTCTCCTTACCTTCCGGGCAGACCGAACTACACCATGGAGTACCAGACCAAGAACACGAGCTTCCAGGTTGGTTCGGTCGGAGGCGATGTGATTAATCTTGCTCAGGCCGTGGGCATAGCCGTCGAGAAGGCAGGCCTCAACCCGTCCAACTACAGCCTGGCGGAGGCCGATTTCGAGCCCGGGGTCATCGTGAACAGTACCCTGTCCATCCACCCCGAGTGGCTTCTCTTCTTCGCAGCGAGTCTATGACGGCTACTGGCTCTTCGGGTGCGTAGGTAGTAGCGCAGTTTCCGTCGAGGTCAACTTGGACGCACTCAACGGGACCGTCTTCCCTTCGGGAGAAATTCCGCCTGGGTGCACATTCCCCAACCCCAACATGTCCTCCCCACTCCGGCAGAGCTTCAGCTAAGCATGAATTCATCTGTTGCACTAAGGGCCATACGCAATGGCAATCTTCCGGGTATTCCGAAGGAGCTCAGCGACAATGGCACTGTCACTTTCATGCAGCCCCGCTTAGTCCTGTTCGGACCCAACTCCAACAACGAGGCTTTCATGAACCCCTCAACGCCTCGTTCGATGGACGCTACGACCTCTGCTGGGTAATCGGACTGTTTTCGCCGACTCCGCAGGCCGGCTACCAGGGTACGTTTGCTGGTGGACGCTCCAGACCGGTCAACTGGTCTCAGGCTGGGCCCAGGCGCTCTACCCGAGTATGCAGTCTGAGAGCGTCACGGGATCTGCTCAATTACTCGAGCGCAAGCGGCCTTACGGTCTCCCAAGAGGTCTTCCAAATCGATGGCGGAATCATCGGAGGTTCCGGTTCGCTGCCCGTTACGGTCCCGAACGTCGTCGTGGTGAAACCAGGTTCTACTGCGTCGATTGAATTGAACTTCTCATCTACGTTAACCCAGAACGTCAACACCACGCTTTCGTTCACGAATCCCATGCCTGGGATTGAATCTCTATCTTCAAACGGCGTCCCTCAGGGAGTCTCATTCCAATTTGAACCGCAGGCTCTAGTCGTTCCCGGAAACGGGTCGACGAGCACCCAGCTCCTGATCTCGGTCGACAAGAACGCTCCTTCAGGGCACATACCTCGATTGAGGTCAATGCGACTTTGTACGACCCGCAATGGGCACCCAGGGAAGGAGTGGGGTTTTGTTCTCCTCAGCGTTTGGAATGGTTCCGGGCAGTGGCCCCCGCCTCCTACCTAAAGTAATATTGCTCCTCGGTTCGCCTCGTTTCAATTCGCCTAGCCTTCTCCTGATGAAGCGTGAAGCTCGAGCTTGCTCGTCTTGCGGTATCGATTAGATGACCCTCGCGCTCCATTTTAGAGGTTCCTAAACCACTACGAGAAGAAGCTGTTCACGAAGAAACCAGATATAGGGAAGCCAACGTTACATCCTGAGCATATGGCCGTTCGTTGGAACGAGCGCGACGGGCAACGCTGACTACCAGATTGGATGCATCTTGGTGGGCTTCGCCCTTTGAGCCTCCGCGTTGGGCCGATAAGGCCAAATCCGTGCTTCGAGGTGCCCTATAGATGCGAAGTCAGATGCGCTAACCTGCGGCGCAGAATAACCCACCGCCTGCGTATCCCCAGGCACGTCTGATCCCCGAGAATGGCCCTGTACCTCCTCCGACTCGTCCAAATCTTGAGAAGTCTGGCTGCGAGTTCGACCCTCATGACCTCGGACGATTAAAGAGTCCGCCAGGAAAGCTATGCCAAGTAGGAAACGACCATAGTTCACCTTCAGGCGAACCTTGGGAATAGTTACGCTCGTTCGTTCGAAGACACTATCAAGTGGCTGTGACTTGAGTCGTATATATTTCAGCGGTGCCACTTTGAAAGAAGGCTACGAATTTGACTTCATAGACCTGGCCTGGCGCAATGGTCACGGCAGGATTGCTCAGGTGCGCCTTGAACGCTATCACATACGACGGCCCGTCGAAGTGGCTGGAGTACGTGGCATTTCCTTCATACGTTCCATCAATGTAGAACAAGAGACTTGAGATTGAAAAGGCAAGTGGAGTTGACAATAACTGTTCCGCTCAGATATGGAGCCGGATAGTTGCAGTTGGAGGCGCACAGCGAAAAGCCGGTGAGAGACACCTGCGTCACACAAGGGGGGGCTGGAATGTAAATAGTCATTTGTGTTGAAGAAGAGTCATTCCCAGTTGTCGTCAATATGGTCGCAGTTACGCCACAAGTAGTTACCGAGATTGAGCTGCCCGTAGTTGCGGAAGATGTAATTGTGGACGATGGGCTTGAAGAAGAGATGCGGGCAAAATAGACGTCGTTGGCGAATCCGCCGATGCAGTAGACGTATAGTCCGTCGGCAACGCAGCTCGCAGGACCTCCTGAATCAGGGTAGGGAGTAGTCGTCGCCCATTCACCAATGCCATCCGCTGAAAGGTGGGCGAAGTACGGCCCGGCCGCGAAGTAGTATTCGTAGGAGTCCGCGGTCACGGATACTCCGTATCCGGACGTCGGAAATCCGAGGTCATATTCCAAACGCTAATGCCGTTGGAAGACAGACGCGCATAGTATGAAGGGCTGGGGCAATCATAGTGGGGTGCATAGGATGCAGGGCAATTACCACCGCCGAAGCAGTAGACAAACCCTCCACTTGCCGAACATCCAGCTGGACGAGTAGGTACCCCCACCGACTGTGACCAGCTCCCGATGCTGTTAGCGGACAGAGGCGCGAAGAAGGCGTCACTCGTACTGGTGAAAACGGTCCCGTTGTAGATAGCCCCGGGGGGTGACGCAGTAGATGTAGCCGGAATCTGTCACACAGTCCCTGCTGACCGGATTCGGATATGGCGTAGTCGGAGCCCATGGCCCTATGCCCGAAGGAGACAGGGCAGCATAGTATACAGCTGCAGCGTTCTTACCAGCCAGACCAACTGCGTAGCCGCCGACGCAGTAGATGTAGTCAGAGCTTGAAACGCAGCTTTGCTCCTGAATGCCTATAGGGTAATCTGTCGTTCGCATCCAAGGGCCGACGCCCGTCGCGGACAGTGACGCGTAATACGTGCTATTCATGTCGCCTTGGCCGTTCTGAGGTGTAGTAGCGTTAAACCCACCCACGCAGTAGACGTATCCCCCGCTTGATACACAGCTGAACGACGTGGGGGCGAAAGGATACCGCGTTGTGGGACTCCAAGTACCAAGTTGACCTGAACTAGAATTGGTGGCTGACACTATGACCCCCACTCTATTCGTAGCGTAGGAAGTGAAGGTGGTCGTAGTCTGGCCAGTGGTCGTAGTCTTGCCAGTGGTCGTAGTCTTGCCCATCGCCGAGAAGGTCAGGTAAGCGACCGATCCTCCCGCAACGGCAACAACCACCAAGATGGCAACTGCGACGACTGTTACCGCTGCGATTGCCCTTCGTTGATGTTTCATGCCAAATCGGTGTTTGAGAAGGCGATTCCCGATTAATATTTTTGTCCGAGGGGGATTGGCTTGCATGTTGTACTAGGCTGTTGTGGAGACTGGAATGATATAGTCATATGTGAGCAAATCCCGTATTATTAGGCGGACAGGCGATCCGGCCCACATGATGTACGTCGGGCTGGATCTGCACAAGAGGTATTCTGAGTTTGCCGTCATGGATATTGGTGGCAATCTCCTCAAGCAAGGAAGGATAGAAAACACATTGGACAAGATGAGGGAATTCTCCGAGAGCATACCCGCATCGTCGTCGATGGTCATCGAGTCCTCATCGACGTGGTATTGGGCCCACAAGCTCCTTTCGGAGAGGCACAACGTCGTCCTCTCGAACCCAATCAAGAACAAGGCAATCGCATCCGCGAAGGTGAAGACAGATAAAATCGATTCCATCACGCTCGCCAACCTCTTGAGGGGAGGGTGGGCGGCTGAGTGCTACGTGCCATCGAAAGAGACCATGGAGTTCAGGGAGCTCGTGAGGTTCAGAGCCAACCTGGTCAAGCAGAGGACACGGATGAAGAACAGGATACACGCATACCTGCTCATGAACAACATCTCGATTGGTGACGCGAGCCCATTCAGTAAGGGCTTCGTCGAGAAAGTGAGAGGGATAGATGATGTAAGGGTTCAGAGCTACCTGAGGCTCATCGACGGTCTGAACAGAGAGATACGAGAGGCCTCGATCACGATACGCCAGAAGGCAGGTAGCAATGAGGATGCCAACCTTCTGATGACGATACCCGGCATCTCATTCTTCTCTGCGCTGCTCATCATCAGCGAAATCGGTGAGATAGAGAGGTTCGAGGACTCCTCCAGCCTCGTGGGTTACTCGGGATTGGCGCCATCGACCCACTCGTCAGGAGGGAAGACGTATCATGGGCCGATCATGAAATCCGGAAGCAGCTACCTGAGGTGGATAATGGGGCAGTGCACCAGGGTCCACATGAGGGTGGAACCTGACGGGACGGTCGCACAATTCTATACCCGACTCGCGAGGAAGAAGGGGGACCAGAAGGCGATAGTCGCTGCATCGGCGAAGCTGCTCAAGATCGTCTACTGGGTCCTCAAAGAAAAGAGAACGTATCACAGTTGAGGGGTGTGGCTGCGACAAACAGTATGAGGGAAAGAGCCTCGAAGTTCTAAGCGCGGTAGGCCCCTTCAACAAGGTATCGGAGACGCGACAGTGAGGGCAAAAGCCTCGAATAGGTAAATGGTATACCACGTCTCTCTCTTCTCACGCCGCGCTTATATCGTGCTCACATAGGTACTGTTTGGTACAGCTGTTCCTATGCAATAATAGGGCAATTTGCTGCCTATGTTGAGGATTGTTTGCCTTTCAGTAACCTTACAGTGGGTGTTCAGCTTTCCAGCGACTGAGTCTCGCTGTTAACTATCGGCATCTCTCCGAATCGGCTAACGCATCATTCTTCTCAGCTTGCGCCTCAACTCGGGGTCGCGAGTTTGGCGATACATCCTCTTGAGCGGGTCTTCTTCCAACAGCCGTTCCAGCGCCGCGTCTAGCTTCTTCCAACAGCCTATCCGAGGAAGGGAGCCAAAGAGACGGACCCTGTCCACGAGAGATACATCGTCTTCGCTACGAACATGCGATACAGGGAGGCGTGCGCCTGACGACGTCTTCCTCTCGGCCTCCCTTAAGGCGACCTCACCATCACTCCTAGGGCCTTACCCGACCTGGCAATCGCTGGGAATGAGAATCTTACAGCTTCTTCTGTTCTGTGGTCATCTCTGCACTAACTGCTATTCGTCTCCGTTGATCAGGAAGATGACGAGAAATAGTAACGCTACCGATAACCATCTGGCGGACTAAGAGGGCTCCAGAGAATAGGAATGATACCTTATTCTGATGGTTGCGAGCTGAAGGCCTGAGAAGCAAACGGTGATTATCCAGAAGGAGGTGGTCAAGGTGCCGTGCAAATACTGCGGGGTGCTGAACGAGGTCACGACGCGGACGTGCTCGAACTGCGGGGCGGCGATAAGGTAGGACAGTCTCAGAAATCTAGTCCATTGAAGCCATCATTATGAGCAAAAAGTCCATTCAATCATCCTCTTTTTTGTTCCACCATATGATATTAGTCGGACAAGATTACGGTCTGTATTTTTTTTGCGTGCACAGTACATTTCTAAAGTGAATCAAGCCACTGCGTGCATACTCTAATCCTGAGGTGGATCTCTCATCACGTGCACTGCCATAATCTAAAATGATTCTTTCTTCATATGCTTACGCTCTCAGCTTACGAAATTGAATATTTCTTCTTGAAATCGTTGATCACTATCGTATAACTTGGTGATATGAACTCGGCGGTTCCTTCTGATAGACCAAACACTCTGTCGGCGACCTCAAATCCTAGGCTCGCAAGAATGCCTCCTATTCCGGCTAGCGGTGCTGTCGCGAGAGCCCCGACTACACCCACCTCGGCCATGACACCATAATGAATTCCCTGAGCGAGAGACTTGACCTTCTTCGAGTCTTTCCACAGATTGTCAAAGACTAATGCAAGTTCTTTTCCCTTGGTACTTACGATGTCGGCATTGTTTTGGACGCAACCTTGTTGAACTGCACCTAGCAGCTTGTTCAAATCTGCTTGGCGATATTTATCCATGAGCGCCAAGCAAGCATCATATCCTTCGGGAAGATATGTCAGCTTACTCATCAATAATTCACCAATTTCATACGGCATAATTATGGTGGCTACTTGTGGGATGGTAGGAGTAGTCGCTTGTAGCCCATACTTTTCCATTATACTCGAGTCAGATAGGAGGTCTTGCCTACTCTTACTCAGGATAGGCTTGTAGGTCAAGAACAGGGGACTATCCATAGGCTCGGTTATCAAATCATGACACAGATTTACCAATCCTATTGCATCACCTATGTCATCCATCAATAAGTTCAGGATTTTGTCTGCCAGCTCATGATATCCAATGACTCTTAGTTCGACATAGACTCTACATATACGAGCTTCCAGTTCATTGATTGTATTGCATGGTAGCGACTGCGACTGCCAGAATTTCTCCGCCGTTGGAATAAACTTAATTTGTGCTAAGGTGAAGAATTCTGCCATATACTTTTGCCGCTCATTTTTTGGAACGTTGTATTCTACGGGTAGCGGGAAAACAGCGGGAGGTCTAAGCTCTTTGAAGATGGGATCGAGGTAGTCTAAGTTAAGTCCAGTAAGCTAATCTAACCTTCTTTCACGAATCTGTCATATCCGTTTGATCTCCGTATCCTTGAGTGCATGAGAATCTCAATTTCTCATGAAGCTAAGACTCGACAGGAAGGAGAAGAGGGAGCTGAAGAGGCTCCTCTCGGTAACGCAGGACAAGAAGGAGTACAGACGAGCCCTCGGGGTATTGATGCGGGCTCAGAAGAAGAGGGTGATCGATATAGCAAGGGAGCTGAACGTCTCGATTGACGCTGTCGAGAGGTGGCTCAGGGCATACAGGATGCATCGCATCGAGGGTATCAAGGCAAGGAAGCCCTCCGGCAGGCCTCCGGAGAAGAGGAAGCCTGCCGAGACGAGGATGAAGGAGCTGCTGAAGCAGGACCCCCAGGCATTCGGATTCCTGAAGGGCAGGTGGGTCGTTCGCGATATAGCCAGGGCCCTCTCAGCTGAGGGTATCAAGGTCAGCCGCTCCTACGTGCATGACATGCTCAGGGAGCTCGGCCTCACGTACAAGAGGCCGAAGCTTGAAGTGAAGAGTGACGACCCGAATTACTACAGGAAGGCAAAGGAGGTCAGGAACTACAAGCAAGCCGCATCCGCATTAGCAAAAAAGGGGTCATGGTCGCATTCGAAGACGAGACCTGGACAGAGCTCTACCCTCGCATCGAAGCCAAGTGGATGAAGAAGGGTCAGCAGGAGAGGATACTCACTCCTGGCTATAACAAGAGGAGGAACGTCTTCGTAACGCTCCTCTGGCCGAAGAGGTACGGATTCATCTGGAACAGGTTCGAGAAGAGGAGGAGCAGGGAATTCAAGCTTCATCTCTCGAACGTTCTCCAGCACGCGAAGAGGCAGGGCGTGAAGAAGCTCATACTCTTCATCGACCATGCCCCGTGCCACAAGACGAAGAACGTGAGAAGGTTCATCCGCAGGCATGGGGTCCTCAAATCAAAGCTGCTACCGAAGAGGGCTCCAAAGCTGAACCCTACGGAATGGGTGGTGAACAGGCCACTCAAGTCCGTGGTCTGCTCGAACCGCTCATACAAAAGCATGGACGAGGTTGACAGGCATACGGCACAATTCCTCAGACAACATAGAACGAATTTACGGACTTAACTTAATGCTTAAATCCCCGATGGGCGATATACATAACGTCACATTCCCTTGAATTCAGCGCGAGTACGTTTCCTGAATGTGTTCCTTGCGAGAGTGTGGCCGCTTGAGTGATATACACGTAGTCGTAGGTGCGGGACGCCCACTCGGTGCAAACGTAGTGCGGCTGCTCTCGGCGAAGGGCAGGTCGGTTCGCGCGATCGTGCTTGATGCAAAACGGGCTCATACGCTCTTTCCTGAATCGGTGGAGATTGTGGGCGTCTCTCCCGAAACCCAGAGTATTCAGTCCGCGTGCGGTGATGCGTCGGTGATTTTCAACTGCTTCGAGCCGCACGACCGCGAGTGGGCGCGCGTGAATGCTGACATGACGTCAAAACTGCTTGCCACTGCAATACAAGCTGGTGCGAGATACGTTCTGACCAGTCATTTGTTCCTGTCAGAGACAGATAATCAGGCCGCCGAGCAGGATGCCCTCAACACGCATGCCTCGAAGTTGGCGCCGACAGTAATTGCGAGGCTTCCGCAGATGTACGGACCGGGAATCAGTAATCCCCTCTTTACTGAGATATTCGAGGCCGCAGTGTCTGGGAAGAAAGCCCATTGGATCGGAAGTCTGGACACTCCCCACAGCTTCCTGTATGTGCTGGACGCGGCCTCGGCGGTGGTTATGTTAGCAGAGAGTGACGTTGCATATGGTAACGCTTGAACATCGCCGGACCAGGACCGCTCACTGGGCGAGAGTTCATCGAGCTTGCCTTCAAGGCAGCCAACAAAGAGAAGAGAATAGGCGTTTGGGGACGAGGAATCATTCTGACGGCTAGCCTTCTCGACTCGAGATCGAGGGCCCTCCTTGACATTCCCTACGACTACTACAGACCTTTCGTCATCGACGGTGGTGCCTTTGTCATAGCATTTCCCTCCTTCGCGTACACTCCCCACGAAGTTGCGATGGTCAGCACGTTCGAATGGTTCGTCAAGAATGCGGAGAGCACAAGTGCGAAGTCGGCGGCAGGAGGGCTCAGCGTTCTTTCAGCGCCCTTGCACACTTCCACTCCATAAGAATGAATCAACCAACGTACCTAAGGTCGTTCGACCCAGATTCTGAGAGGAAGAAAGAACTACGAGGACCAGCTCCATGCTCACAAAGACATCCGCCAACCACCGAATCCCTCATCCTGCAGCAGAAGTATCGTCAAAAGCCCCAGAGCGAGGAGGGCAGCTACGGGTACCTCTCTCCTCAGAACTGAGAGAACGCAGCCTCTTTTCATCGGTCAGTCGGTGGTCTGGTAGAATTCTTAAGCCGAATGAACTCCAAATCCATGACTGCAGGACGCAATTTCTTGTCTCCAGCCTCCAGCCGATCCCTGGGAAATCTCACTGCAATAGGAAGTCATCAATTTTGGGAGTTCTCCTTCAGGTCGACGCAGAGTTATATTCTGAGCTTGAACACCCTTCTTGATTCATGCATGCAAGGAGGGACTGGTCCTTGTTCACTCGTCTGGGGCGAGTGGCTGAGAGATCGATCAGTCGGGTTCCCAAAGATGATGCTTACTGTTGCCGGTCTGCTGACTCCAGCTCTATACATCTTGGCGCTTGCAGTCACTTCAGCGTCGGGATATCTGCTCTACAGGCAAAGCCTGTCGACCTATCGGATGCTCAGAGATTTCCTAGTTGGCGTCTCTGTTCTTGTGGGCATCCTAATCACACTCGAATTGTGGAGAACTGTAGCCGGCAATGTGGGATCAATGGAGTTCTACGCGGCGGCCAGCATTACTCTAGGGATGATTCAAGCTATGTTGTTGGCCGTTGTGGCGGTTGGAACTTACATTCAACCTACGGGATCAGACTACCGCAGCCTCCTTCGAGAATCTCCTGGAGCGTCGAACGCACGCTGTCCTCCTCTCGCTCTTTGCACTTCTTTCGCTAGTGGCGATACTGCTTGTAGTTCTCTTCAAGCCTTACACAATAGAACAAGCGTTTACCATAGTAGGAGGAGAAGTCTGGGCGATAAGGATCCCAGCAAGCTATGTCTCCCTGCTGGTCGTTCTCCTTTTCTTTTTCCTTTGCTATCCAACGCTCCTTCTCTATCGAGCGGCCAGACGAATACCCAACCCAACGCTGGGGGGCAGTCTTCTGAGTCTGCCGATGGATGGGCTGCGGTGATCGTAATCTACCTCATCTTTGAGAGCCTGTTATGGTTCTTTGGGATTGATGCGACCGCTGTGATGTACCTGCTGAACGCGGTTCTGTTCTCGTTGGTCACGAGAAGGTTCAGTAAGGCTGCAGTTCTGGCGGGGCTGGTAGTTCCGGCCGCGCCACAGCGCAGCGTACAGCATAGGGCGAAGACTATCGTTGGTATTCGGGCGTCGGAGTTCTCGGGAAGACCGATTCTCTTCCTTGTTGATCCTTCGTCGCCATTCGAGTCAGCGGTGAAGGACATCGCCTCAGACCTCGTATCGCAGGGCCGGAACGTTTTCGTGTTCACCTCTCGTGGAAGTCGTATCGGTGGGGCGCTGTCCTCGATGGAGGGTGTAAAGCTATACCTTTTCACCACAAACGTCTCCTATTACCAGCCAGGCGAACGACCCAACGAAGTCCTCTTGGCGGCGACCAACATCTCGGTGGCGCTC
Source organism: uncultured Nitrososphaerota archaeon (assembly GCA_963836465.1). Classification (GTDB taxonomy): domain Archaea; phylum Thermoproteota; class Nitrososphaeria; order Nitrososphaerales; family Gagatemarchaeaceae; genus CAWIJZ01. Next base: position 6,022 of record CAWIJZ010000025.1, on the reverse strand, counting down.
GACGCGATTGGCAAGACGCTGGGGACTGTAACCGAGCATGGTCTCTTCATCCTATTCGACAGCCTGTCTGACCTGATTCTGTCGTCGGGCTTCGACGAGACCTACAGGTTCCTCAAGACGACTCTCGAGATGGCTTCGGACAAGAGCGTCATCTCCGTGTTCATCATTCTCTCGGGCGCACACGAACATGCCATTGAGAATATCATAAGAAGTCGGTTTTCTGTGGAAATAGTCCAGGATGAAGGAGTTCTTCGAGTATCCAAGGCTCCTGTTGCTGAAGGACCCACTTGATCGGCCATAGCTTTCCGGTGCCAGGATGCTGCTTGTTCGAAAGTGCGGATCATGAGTTCTCTTTCGGTAACAACGTGGGTGGATGCTAGCCCATAAGCCAGGAGCCCAAGAGTAGGAGAACAACGACCAGAATTGCGGTCAGAATCCTCTCTCGCGAGCCAGAGTTGTCGGTCGCCATTCCTGGGACATTCTAGTAGGGGTCTCCTTAGAGAGTTGCGAACGGGTAGTCAGTACCGTGGATCCATGTCTGATGGTTAGGCCTCCGTCTGGCAGCACTGTTGGTTCAGTTCTACGGAAGAGCTCCGAGTTTTCCTGGGATGTACAGGAGGACGATTGAAGCAATGAGCAATCACTCATTGAGCGTTCTGCGGGCACTCCTGGGTTTTCAATTCGAATCTGAAGTTCATTCGACATTTATTGGGGTGCGGCGAATCTGGTTTTCACATGTCGACCGCGAGAGTAGTTCGGATGACCTCGTGCAACCACGACTGGCAGGAGGTCAGCTCCTTAAGCCCGGGTCGAGACTACTTCGAGCCCTCAAGCCTCAAGATAGGTGTTTATGTCTGTGTTAAGTGCGGATACCTGTGCCCACTGTACCCGTCAAGGAAGGTCGGAGGTTAGTCAAGTGAAGGAACACCTTTTTCGCATCGAGACGGGAATGACTCTGGTAGAAGCAGAATGAAGCAGGATGTGACAGAACCGCCTACAGTCATTTGCACGGATCAGCTAATGCCTTCGAAAGCTTTAATCTTGGATTGTAGCCGACAACACGCCCGATGAAAGCCGAGAGCAACGATCAGGACGTCCCGAATGAGGAACCCAGCCACAAGCCTTACAAATACGTTGGCACTTTTGGGGGGAAAAAACCGGTCAAGGAGACCCCCGAAGATACATCAAGATATGCGGGAATTGTCTCAACCGTAATCGAGGAGGTGCTCAGGACGTCAAAGGTTGGACGTCAGTTTGCCGAGTCCTCACCCAGCATCAGGAAGGCCTTGGAATACCAGTAAGACAGATTCCCGCTAATCATGCCGCCAGTACACTAACTCGAGGGAGGCTGCCTGCAATCGACTTCTCTAACCTCGCACTCGCGCAAAGAAAGAATAGGACCACGATAGGAGTCTCTGTCCTTGGACTGCTCCCACCACGAGAATCACCCGATGGGGAAGCAGAACCCTAGTATTCGAGCAATTCATCTGGAATAGCTTTGTGCATTTCGTGAGTTCTGCAGACTTCGGCTTCGCACCATTCCCATTCTTGTGTCACGTGCTTCCAGCCCATCTTCACCGTCGTCAAGCTACTCCATGTTCCAAGTTGCACGGTCCTCAGTATAGGCCTTATGAAGCGCAAATACGAATCTTGTTCATCAAGCGCGGCAAGCATCACCGACCCACGGGATACTCCTTTCTAATGTGAATCCGCACTTCACAACCCTCAAAAGGACAAGCCTTGTATTGTGGGGTTGTTGGCCGACCAAGTGGTCCCTTGCACGCCATGCAGAGAGGGCAGGCACAGAATTTGCGCACAACCCAAGACGATGCTAACACTGCTTGCGTTCCAGAAGTTCACTAGGGGAAACCCGAGAACTTCAACCGAGACATTCATGTGCTGTGACGGGAAGGAATTCTGGGCGGAACCCATCTACTAGGGATGCAACTCGGGTTCTGAGTCATAGAAGGCTAAGCTCCGGGCGAAACTCCTTGAGCCACGCAAGAGGAGACGCACTCACGGGCGGCGGTTCAGCCACTAGGCTGGGAGGTGTGATTGAATACTCGAAGGCAAAAGCGGAGTTCTAAGCGACCGTTATGGACACGAGCTTGAACGTAAAGTCCTCCTGCGTGTTTTGCCCATTATTGTTCACCGTTCCTGCGAGATGAAGCAACGTAATGAACGGGCCTGAGGCTCCCGGCGGAGTGCCAACCTGAAGGGTGAAAGCATTGATGGTGTAACTGGTGCCACAGGTCGCCAGCGTTTCTGGAATCGTGTTCGCCTCGTAGGTGGTGACCGGGAAGATGGTCGGACCGAAGGACATGGCAGACGTCCCCGTCGAGTGGAACTGGTTCGGGTCGGCGAAGGTGGCGTACGAAGACGCGTAGGTTTGCTGAATCGCGAACGGTATCATAATACCGTTGAACAGTTGCGAGGCCAAACTGCCGGTGAAGTTGTAGCCTGATTCACCCACCTGTATCTTATCCTTCTATGACCAGGATGTGAATGAACGTTCAAGTAATGGAGCTAAAGGATTGCATCAAAGCCACCTGGGTGAAAGTTCAATGCGAGAAGAGCTTGTGATCAGAGTTTCGAGGGTCTCCGCGAAGGGGATGGTCCAGATACCTCTGGAGATCAGACAGAAGCTCGATCTGAAGCCTGGAACGAAGCTGATTCTAGTAGCCACCGAAGATGCCGTAGTGCTCCAGAAGATGGGCATCCTCGCAGCCAGTGAACGTCGAAGTAGCATGATTCAGAGGATACGCTCGATCTTCTCGAAGGTGCAGATAAGGAACATGGAGGAATGACGTTGCGAGATCGGTCACCTGCTTGAACTAACGTTCCGCTGACCACGCTGTTGAAGCGGCCTCTCAGAAAAAAACGAGGAGCCTCTGGAGAATTCCTAATCGATCTTGTAGCGCTTGGCGATCTTAACGATGAGGAAGATGACCAACGCCACGATCAGGAATGTTATGACCGCGTTCAGGAAGTCCCCTATGGCGAAGGTTTGTCCGCTGAAGATAGTCTTCAGGTTGGTTAGGTCTGTTCCAGGCATCACCAGACCGATTATGGGGAGGATCAGGTCTCCCACGAGCGCTTTCACTAGCGCACCGAGGTAGACACCGAGTATGAAGGCGACGGCTAGCCCTAGCACCCCGTACTGCGAAAGGAAGGCCTTGAACTCTTGCAATAGGCCGTGAACTGGTGGGGGTGGCGGAGGTTTCTCCAGAAGCTCCCTTATCTTGCGAAGTTCGGTCAGCATATCGTTGTCAGTTGATGACAACTCAAGACTCTGTCTCATACGCTCTATTTAAAGGTCTAGCAGTTTTGATCGTGTTGCGGAAGGGCCACTGAGAAACGAGCTATGTAGGAAGAGCAGATTTGGGCAGGTCGAACCATTGACCTCTCTGGATGTCTTTCTACGAGATCTGATGACTTTCTGGAATCTAGATCAAATCGAGTAGCTTTCGAGATACCATATAGGAACTTCCGCAATAGTTGCACTTTCCCGAGGACTCCTTTTTCAGGACTACCCCAAAACGATTACCGACGTTCTGGCAATAGGGAGCGTGGCTGGGGAAAACAGGAGTAAACTCATAGTCGTTGGGACAAGAGGATTGGGAGGTTTCAGGAGGCTTCTCCTCGGCAGCGTAGCAGGCGGAGTGGTGAGCTATGCGCACTGTTCGGTTCTTGTAGTCCGATAGACACTGGCTCGAGCTCAAATGGGGAGGAGTGCCCGACACCTGGGAGGGCTCGAATCGGGTTTCATCACAATATTCCGATGAGTATTCTTGCTGATCTCCTATAGCGCTTTTGTAGGGCGCACGATTTTTAGGGGGGACCCTAGGTCTACAGATCATGGTCATGCAGTTGAAAGGCAAGGTCTGCATCGTCACAGGCTCGAGTTCCCGGATAGGCGAAGCCACCCCATTGGGTCTGGGTGCCCTCGGGGCTTCGGTTGTAGCGGTCATGCGCGGCCAATCCCCGAAGGCAGAGTCGGCAATCAGGAAGATTGAAGCAAGGAGCAAGAATGGCGGGGGGTCATTCTCTGCAATATATGCGGATCTCTCGTCGCAGTCCTCAATACGTCAGCTCGCGCAGGACTTCGACAAGAGATTCGATAGACTCGACGTACTAATCAACAACGCCGGTGTGAATCACTCGAAGAGGATCGTTTTGGAGCATGATAATCGCCCTATCCCGGTTCGGACCTTTAGCAACTGGATACCTGATCTCCTCGTCCACGGACACCCCCGCCAGCATTCCGACCTTTACGTTTCGGTACGCGACCTACACAAGCAACTACATTTCGTTCGTGCCTATTGAGGAATGGGACAGGTCCGGAGCTGTTGCCCAGTCCCCGACCTCAGACCAGCAGGGCCTCATGAACAGTTACAACCCCAAAGGGAACATCCCCTTCATTGACTTCGCTAACACCTATGATCTTGTTGGTGCGCAAGTCACCCAGGCAATGAGCGGAATGAACTGGACCCAGATAGCATCCCAGCTGAATGAACCCAGCTCCACAATCGCCTCCAACCTGGACGCAGCTGCCAATTACATGATAAGCGCATCTGCAAGATCGACGGGGGGCAGCCGTCGAGCGTCTGCAGCCAGACCTTTGCTTTGCTTCCACTGTCCCAGATTTTTCCTCAGGCAAGCCAGCAGCAAACAACCGAGCAACTCGTCGAGTTCCGGGGAGCGAAGCCATGGATACTCTGAGCAAGTGAACTAATCATATCGTTGAAGGAAAGGAAGCACGTAAATAGTGCGCATCCTAATTTCACAACGGTGAAGCGATTGGCAGAAAAAGAGAAACCGAAGAGCACGATTTCCAGACGAACATTTCTAGGAACTGTGGGTGCGACAGCAGTAGTGGGTGTAGCAGCGGGTGCAGCAATAGGTTATCTGGGCGCCCCAAGAACGCCCTCGAATCAGGTTGTCGAAATCCCATCAAAGTGGGACAAGGAGACAGACGTTATTGTCGTTGGCGGGGGCATCGCGGGACTATCTGCAGCTATTGAAGCTTACAAAGCCGGCGCAGATGTCATTCTTCTCGAGAAGAAGTCAGCAGTAGGGGGGACTACTGCGGCGTCTGGTGGGCTTGTCTATGCTGCCAACACCTCGGTTCAGAAGTCTTTCGGGATAACCGATACTGCTGATGCAATGGCAGCACATTACATACACGCTGCAAGGGGACTTGCAGATCAAAATCAAATCAACATTGCGGCTCAGAAGTCGGCTGACAACATAGACTTCCTCATAGGTCTGGGAGCAGGATTTCCGAGCGCTCCCACGGTTTCTGGCGCCGAGGTCTTGGAAGGCCAACCAGCCATTCCTAGGGTGCATGCTGTTACAACAGATAGCGGCAAGACCACAGGGGGAGTCGCGGTCATAAAGGTGCTGAACGCAGGCGCTCAGGCCAATGGTGCGACCATCCTCACCGGGACTGCCGCACAAAGTCTAATTGCCAGAGGTGGGAAGGAGGTCTTGGGAGTGCAGGCAAGCCAAGGTGGCAGCACAATCAACATCAAGGCAAAGAAGGGCGTAATCCTGGCTACGGGGGGCTTTCAAGGGAGCCAAGAAATGCAGAAGAGATTCAGTGAAAAGGCGCTAGTCACCTTGCCTCTAGGTCCTACTGGCATGACGGGAGATGGTCACCTGATGGGGCTAGCTCTCGGAGCTGATGTAATCGCAATGGAGGAGATTCTTGGCGTCCCAGGCTTAATGCTACCTGGAGCCACGAGTGCGACATTCATCCTTGTTCCCGAGTTTGTGCCCGGCGCGGCCATCATGGTGAACAGCCAGGGCATGAGGTTCGTTGACGAGAGCGTCTATTATGAACACAGGAACCAAGAATTACTGAGACAAGAGACATACACCAAGACAGGCGCTCCCGTGGTGTACACGATACTCGACCAGGCATTAGTCAACACGTTGGGAGGCAGCACTATCGTATCGGGATTCAGTAAAGACCTTTCGAGTGAGGTGACAGCCGGGACAGTACTCCAAGCATCAGCCA
>CAWIJZ010000024.1:0-8828 GCA_963836465.1 uncultured Nitrososphaerota archaeon | reverse complement strand
ATACTGAGTAATCCTGGAGTCTTCCTTTGTTGCGAGAAGGATTGCCTTGAACGGGTAATTCGAATAATTGCTAAGATGCTTTTCAAGCGCCTCAATCGTGTTCAATTCAGACAATTCTGCAGCTATACGTACTCCAGGTTACCTAATAACTGCTTGGAGAGCCTGGCCCCATCTACGGTTCGGAACCGTTATATTTCAGAGATGGAGAGCAAATCGCGACCGTGGACCTGTTTTGACTTTTGTGATTCGGGGAAGACAGAGTTCTTCATGGGAGGTCTGGCAATAGGACTCGCCTTCGGATTCGTAAGGTACTTCGACAGGCTGGTCTACTTCCCGTTGTTCCCGAATATCCTGGATAGCCTTCTGATGCTTACGATAGGCGTCTATCTCATCGCCAATTCTATACGGCATCGAGCCACCTGAGCTTTCGGCGCGGCTGTCCTAATAGAACCAAGTCGGACTACTGAATGACTGTATCGAAGAAGAAGACTGATTTGTCACTGTGGTCAGTTTCAGTCGAAGGTGGCATAATCCACCCGACAGAATGCGGCCGTGGATATGTAAGGTTGCGGAAAGAGGGGACTTCCGGGGGCGGGCGGTCCCCGTATAGACCGACAGACAGACAGATACAAACTAGGTATGCCTTCTCGGCTAGTGAATTCCTCATAGAATCGAGGGGCTAAGGTGCTGTGACCCCAGATGAAGACCAAAGAGTTCGCTGCTGCGGTGGTTGTGCTTATTGTGGCTGCGGGAGTCATCGGCGGCCTGTTGTTCTATTTCAAGAACAATCCGCAGACTCCAACTTCAATCGGAAGCACTAGTCAATCGAGCACTGGTGAACTTCCTATCTGGCACACGTTCAACAACGTCTTTGATGCGAATTGTTTGCCAACCAATTGTTTCGGTGTAAGTAGCTACGTCTCCTCTAATTGCGAACTTGCTTCGACCGTCCTGACCTGCAACTACGAAGGAACGTCCTACTATGGCTATTTTGAATCAGGGGGTTCCGTCCAATATCCAGCCACACTGTTCTTTCGGTAAGGATAACAGAAGCGCCCTTCCTTTATCATCGGCTCGATCTTCTTTTCAAATTCGTAAAATGCTTGCAGACGGTCATGGTGTCCGGGGACTGTGAAATGAACGGCTAGGGTATCGTCGTGGGTTCGGACATACTCGGCTCGTTCTAGGAGTTTGATATGGGCGTCAATTTCAGAGACGGGCATACCTCGATATGCCTTCAGTGTATTGAGCGTTTCCCAAACCTACCAGCAATCCGGGCTATTCGTATACGCACTTAATGCTGACGAGACCTGTTGCCTCTGCTTGAAGTCCTTTTCACCGCTTTCTGCTTGCTGACTTGCTCTTTGCCCATCTCCTTTATCATTCCAGTTGGAGTGATATCTGGTGTGGCATCATTCATCGCGTTCTGGCGACCTTCGGTGCCTCCACGTTCCACTTTAGATCTTTTCTGATGTTCTATATCGGATTGACTCATGCCAGTAATGAACAGGTCATACGTATTTACAACTTCTCACTCGTTTTGTTATTAGTGATTGCTTTGTCCAAAGATGGGGAGACGTATGCTCATCAGTCTGCTTCTTTTGTCCCGCAGGTTGGACAGAACATTCTCTGAGGATCTATATGAACCAAGAGTTCACTACCATAGACAAGGAAATGAAGTTGCCGGGCGAAGAACCTCCGAAGCATGCACAACTTCGGATTTGCATCATCGTAGATAGCTAGAGAGATAGCAATTGCTTCCTTATGAGGATGAACAGCACCAAAAAGAGTACTCCGCCAATAACGCCTGAAGTGAGACCCATGATGTCCCAGGCCTTCCACTCGGAGAAGTCTGGCAGAGCTGGAAGGAGGATTCTGCAGAACTTCCTCAGAATCGCAAGGAGATAGGCAAATGCAGCTTTGGGCCGGAGTTGACATTCACCTAGGTCGCACACGAGAGAACGTTGCACTACGTTAGACGGGCCAAAGATGTTCTATCATCGGTTCCGGACTGCGAGGCGAGGACGCTGCTCTTGGAACTGTCTGACTACCTTGCCGTGAGGTACTGCTAGCAGCGTCCGTTCCCCTAGCGTCGCGGATGCTTTATCTATGGAACCATGCGAGTTACGGACCAAGGCATGAACCCGCAGAAAGAGCCCGCGACCCTCCTGGACATTCTGGGGATCCTCTCAGCTGGAAGAGTCACAATCACTGTGGGAGGATATCCATTCCTCTCCGTTCGCTCAGACGAGAGAGAACTGGACCTTGAGGTAAATGGAGCGAAGAGGGCCGGAGTGAGTCTCTCGAAGGTCATCGATCTGCAGGAAGGTCGCAGGAACGTCTTGAATGGCTCAGAAAAAATCGCAAAGAAGCTTTCGAGCCTAGGCTGGAAGCTGACTCTCTATGACAAGGGTGACGGGCTCATTACGATGGGTAGCGGAGTATCCCGACTGACAGGCCGCATCAGCGCCAACCCTCTCAGGCTGAAGAGACTGCTGGAAGCACTCAGGTAGTGATTCTATACCCCTTCTATGCCTTGGACATCAGCGCAACGTTCTTGGTAGCCGAGGCTCTCTTCTCGTCTTCCGTCAAGTCCCTCATGTGTACACTCACGGTCACGAGACCATTGAGCTCGACACTTAGCTGGATGCTTGGAATCTTAATGTTCACTCCCTGAAGGCTGATGTCGAGCTGCGAGTGCTTGTCAGCCAGCGCTTCAAACAGTCCTTCCAGGAGCCCCTTCTCGACCTCCCCGACTCTCTTTGACTCTGCCATGTTTGAGAGAACCTCGTCTTGGATATTTACACCTTTACTTACAGAGGGCTGTGCCTAATTAGTTCAGCCTCTCTTACCATTCTTTCCGGTCAATGTAACTCGATTGGGTAAGCCCCATCCTCCGAATGCGGTTGTGTGAGACAGCATCGAAAGGATGGGAGAGCCGAACGCATCGACATAGACATAGATGAAGATGGGGAGGAGAGTGCCAAGGTGACGTTTGTGCCCGGGGGAACAGAAGGTAGTCCGGAATACTCCGGAGGCATGCAAGAGTTCCGCGAAGATAGAAGACGTATTCCTTGGGAACTGCCTTCAGCTGGTTAATTCCGTACTCCGCGTTGAAAATCGCCACAAGCGAAGTCGCGTGATAGTCCGGATCCTCCAGTGGGAACCGGTAGTACGGCGATCTCTCCAGGCTGAGCCTTCCCATTCTTCATTCCACCTCCAATGTTGTGCAACTGCATCTTACAGATTTGCGAACCTTTTCTTCATAATCCGTTTGAACATTCGTTTGTCATATCGATATTCTCTGTCGGTATCCAGCTCCCGATATAGTTCGTCGACGGTGGCTCTCCGGAAGAGTACCTTCGAAGTCCAGAGACAAACATCTCTTGTTTTCTTGAAAGGCCGCTCCATGACGTAGAAGGGATAATCCGCCGCCGTTGGTATCACTCCAATGAAAGGGAGGAAGAGGGTAACTAATCTAGAGCCCACTCTTAGTTCGCTTTCGAAACGCGAGACATCATCTTCCATTTCATAATGGCCGCAATATACGATTGTCGCGTCGTGCAGATCCGACTCCATGAAATCCTCATTCCTGATCTCTATTCGGTCGGATAAACCTAGTTTCTCAATATACGCAACAGCTTTCTCAGCTCTGCCCCTATGTAACTCAATTCCGACCCCCTTTTTCACACCAAACTCCGCAACCGCGATGACACAGAGCTGACCTCGCCCGCATCCCAGGTCATAAAAGACATCTCTCTTGGTCGCCCGTGCAAGTCGGAGTAGTTTTCGGATATGTCTGTTGCTCTGGTAGTCTTCTGGCCCCCATCTGTTCATTGCGCACCATCACCCAATCGCGTTTCACTTGCACGTTGTGTCGACGTTGTGTCAGGACTTGTTCTGAATGGTAGATTCAATAATCTTGTTCTGAATGGTAGATTCAATAACCCCACACCAAAAGCGACGAGGCGTTTGGAGCTCAATCCCTTCATTTTGACGGTCGGTGAACATGTAGGCGCCACTGCCGTATGGCTGTCAGCTCCTAGCGCCAGTGGCTGCCGCGCAATCTCGGGAACGTATTCGACCGCCAGTGGGAAGTAGGGCCTGCCCGTCCTGGGGTTGATTTCAACAAGCGACCAGCCTTCATCAATCACTATCGCCTTCCTCCTGGCGACCGGGATCGTATCGGTATCCTGAATCTTCCTCCAGATTGCGGAGAGCGCCAGGAAGGCCGCGGCGTCCCTCAACTCCCCTGGTGGGAGGTCATAGAGGACGAAGACCATGCGAGGATAGATCTCCATGGACCCCTCGAAGAGGAACCGGTACGGCGGCAGGATGGCGAGCAACCGCTTCTTCAGGTCGCCAGAAGACAGTTCGATGAGCTCTCCGACGTTTGACGCCCCCTCCGAGACGATGTACAGGTCCGCCAACAAATCTTGGTCGCTCTCGACCTTTGCTACACTTGCTAGGAAGTTGGCCGCAATCCTCTTCGTGGGAAATATGGCGAATGGGTCCAGTCCTGCCCCGCTGCCGCTGCTGAATCGGTGCACCTCGCAGCCAGTCAGCCCCGCGAACGAAGTCTCGTACTTCCCATCCGGCGAAACGCTGTATTCCGGTTTCGTTACCCTATCGAATAGATAGGCCATTGTGTCTTTGTCTCGATTAAGCATCCTGGCTAGGTAGCTCTTGATGAACGTGGACTTGCCGAATCCACTCATTCCCATTACAGACAAGTTGTGGTTCTCTTTCTCGAACACGTCGTAGAGGATGGCATTGCCTGTCTGGAGATTCTGGCCGAGGAACACCCCCGAAGGGTCGACGACGTCGAGCCCGCAGAACGGGAACGTTGACCCCCCCAAAAGTCTAGGGTGAGCGGGGAGGATTGAACTCGGATGAAGTCGTGCTTGCTTGAGAATGGCGATGTGCTCGTCATAGTCGAACGCGGGCTTCGTGTACAGAATCAGGTATTTGGTGACAGGAGTAGTCATTCCCTCACGGCCACGACTTCGGTCACCCTCGGCGGTGGAGATCAACACGTGGCCTGCCACCTTCAGGAAGACAGACGCCAAAACCTCGGCCAATGCCACATAGATGCCAAACCAGAAGACAAAGTCCAGGAGCCCACCGCCGCCCCAAACCGCGGCCCCCCCGGGGCACTCTCACCATTCCAGTCAGGGTTCTGACCACGTCGCTGAGGAACATGCTTAAGGTCCCCATGACATATCCCTCCATCAAGCCCGAAACAAGCCCGAGCCTCTTGCCCCTCGTCCACGCGTATGCCACCCCAAGAGACGCGCCCGCGAAGACGGCGCCGGAGACCACGAGCGCATCAGGGTCAATCCTCCATAGAGTCCACTGGAAAGGCTGAACGCCACGAGCGCTTACAAGCGAGACGAGTAGCATTGCCAGCCAGTAGAAGCGGCTTCGGAACGCCCTCACCACCCTCCCTCCCGCAGTCATCGCCAACCCCAGTGCTACGAAAAGCGTCGACAGGAGCAACGGCAAGCCGACCCCCAGACAGGGAAACGGCAACGAACTCCCCAGAGTAGGAGAAGACGGACCAGGCCGGACCGCTAAAGGCAGGGACGAACTGCTGCACCCAGAGGATGCTGAGGGCCGAGAGGAATACCGAGAAAGGGACAACTAGAATCTTGAGGATCCTGCCGAAGGTCCTGGCCTGCTTGGGCGTAAGAGACGAAGGGCGCAAGTGAGTTGGGACCAGAACCGGCCGATTTATCTGTAACAGGAGACAGAATGGCACCAGATCAGGGTGAAAAATGATTATTGAATGGTAGTAGTGGCATTGCCATTGTCTCAAGCGTTTCCTTGCCCAAACTCTGACACCTAGAAAGTAGCCCGTGGACATGGGGATTCTTTCGGGTTTAGGCACGGTCCAAGGCACTACCGGCCACTGTGGGGTCACCGTGGGGCCAAACCAGCCACAATCGGAGCCTGAGTTCAAATCCCACCGGGCCCGCTACCATTTAGGTTCTCAAATAGGATTTCATATATAGCACTTCCGTGCTAGCTCAACAACTGGAGCCATTGACAGAGTTCTTCGACGCGATCAGGTCGCCAGTAACGAAGGACCGCTACGAGAAACGATTAGATCTATTCTTTCGGGGTGTAGGAATAGAAGGCTCCGATTTGAAGTCGAGGGCCCAAACTTTTGCTAAGCTAGCCAAAGCGGACAACCAGTGGGCCACACAGACAATCAACGACTACATGAGGAAGCAGAAGGAACGCGCAGAAAGGAAGGAGATCTCAGAGTCAACGGTCCCCAACTTCTTCAAGCCAATCAAACTCTTCTGCGAGATGAACGATATCCTCCTGAACTGGAAGAAGATAACGAAGAGAATACCCAGAGGAAGGAGCTACGGTCAGGACAGGATCCCGACGGTCGACGAAATCAAACAGGTCCTATCTTATCCAGACAGAAGGATCAAGCCAGCAGCACTACTGATGCTCTCTTCAGGAATCAGGATAGGAGCCTTCGATTACCTGAATTGGGGAAACATCGAGAAGATTGAGAAGCGTGGTCAGCTTGTCGGAGGAAGGATCAAGGTCTACGCTGGTACTCCAGACGAGTACTCGAGCTTCCTAACGCCCGAAGCATATCACGCTTTGGAGGAGTACATCAACTTCAGGAAAAGTAATGGCGAGAGAATCACCAAAGACTCTCCCGTAATCAGAGATCTGTTCTATCCGGACAAGCTAGGGAGGGGCGAGCCTCACATTCCGAAGCGTCTGAAGAGTAGCGGGATAAAGCGCATGTTCGAGGATGCGCTGAAGGGAACGGGGATCAGGAAACCTCTCGAGGAGGGTAAGAGAAGGCACGAGTTCCAAGTAGATCATGGATTCCGCAAGTTCTTCAAAAGCGTCTGCGAGAGACAGATGAAGTCTCTCCACGTTGAGATACTGATGGGCCACAACGTCGGCCTAGCGGAGAACTACTATCGACCCACGGAGAACGAGCTACTAGATGACTATCTGAAAGCCGTCCCGGACCTTACCATCCTGGAGGTCGTTAAGGGTCCGTCTCTAGCGAAGTTGGAGGAACTGGAGAAAGACAACTTAGAGCTTAGGAAAGAGCTTCAGGAGATCAAAGAGAAAGTCGAGCTTCTCGGCGAGATAATCGCTAAGAGAAAAACCTAGTCAATACTACAGTGTACAGAAATGTACACGACGTGGGGGTTAGTGCTTATATCAGAAGGGCTCAAGTGAGAGAACGTTGTCAACCCAAAGCAGCACTCGGGTTATCGCAACCGTTCTTGTCGGAGTGATTATTATTGTTGCATTCGTCGGGTACGGCTACTACGCCACGTCTTCAAGTCTGGCCTCTTTGTCCGAACAGAATGTGAATCTTAGCCAACAGCTGTCGGGTTTGAACCAACAGGACTCCAGCCACAGCTTCTCACCGACCGTTATGGCACAGCAGAAGGCCTAGCTGGCAGCTCGAGCGCGAAATCCACTTTCCGAACCCATTTGGGGGCGAGTCCCACCGAGGTCGAAAGCCAAATGAGGTCGATGGCTATCACTGCGAGGTTTCAGGTTCTTCGCGGTTTTCTGAGCGCGAGCACGGCGGGAGCATAGAAGACCGCCAAGAGCAGCAGGAGCAGAAGCAGCTGCGCAATGTTTGCATGGCTAGCTACTCCTTGTATTGAATACGCGGCGATCAGGCCTAAGCTTGTCACGCTGTGGGCTTCTATCATGCCCAGGTTTGCAGGCGCCAACCCTACTGAATCTTCATAGTTCTCGTGCAACGCCTTCATTGACCTCAGAGCGAGAGGCAACGAGGCGAGTGCGAGCAGCGCTGTTAGAGGCAGCACTCTAAACAACACCCCTAGAGTTATGACTACGTAGGTGCAAGCCCAGCCTGCAACGTACATGTGAACGCCGGCCCTCTTTCCGTACCTTGCTACCAAGGTGAGTTTTCCTGCCAGCCGGTCCTCTTCGTAGTCTGGGATTTCGTTCATGACTATCATTGAGAGGAGCATTATTCCCAGTGGCAACGTGGCAACGAACGCTTGCAAGCTCAGCTTTTGGGTTTGGACGAAGTAGGATCCTAAGCCTATGATTGTGCCGAAGTTCACGAGCTGGGCGAGTTCGCCCAAACCATGGTGGGAGAAGCTTATCGGCGGTGCAGTGTAGAAGACAGCGCAAAAAACGCCGAACAAAACGAACAGCAGCACGGGTAAGCCTCTGGCGACCGTCAAGTACAGTCCAATTGCGACTGTCGCGGAGAAGCAGATGACGAAGGCTTTGAGCATGGCTGACGGGCGAATCAGTCCACCGTCGAGGATGCCGCTTCCGCCTGAGTATGGATTCCTTTCTCCAGGCCTCAACTTGTCCACTGCGTGTTTGTGGTCGAAGTAGTCGTCGGCCATGTTCAGCGCCATGTGATTGATCACTACCCCGATCAGGACGAGAAGGAAATAGAACGGGTAGAAGGTATGATCCGCAGCTAGAGCCACCGCAGCGCCTAGAGTCGCAGGAAAGATGCTTGGGGGAATGAAGTGATACCTAAGAGCGTTCCACCACACGCGCACTCTAGTCGGTTCTGAACCAGGCATTCCGCGACTCCTCCGGAGCCAATATCGACTAATCCTGTATTTCAAGACTGTAAATCGCTGCAGGTTCAGGCGCCCGTAGGACCTTTCGATTGCTGGAAGGTACTCCACGACGCCGGCGCCAGGAAGGGAGGTCAACCTCCCCGACGGGCACGACAGTGAGTCCTACAAGGGCCTACGAGGGCGCGAGGAAACGGTATTCCTTCTGTTCTCATGATTGCAACCAAGGTCGGAATCCACTTTTCGGACCTATTTCAG
>CAWIJZ010000023.1:0-263851 GCA_963836465.1 uncultured Nitrososphaerota archaeon | reverse complement strand
CTACATGTATTAGAAATGGAATGATCTAACAGGTTGGAAGAAGGTCGATGAAGTAAAATCCGTCTCTGAGGACCACCTCTCCTTTCTTGATCGATATTTCGTTCTTGAAGATAGGACCAGCGTAGACAAAAGTGTGAAATTCGCCGTTCTCACCGCATGGATCTACACCTGAAGGGAGAGATTCGAAAAGCGAATGGTCGTATTCCCTCCCGCAGAACTCCTTGTTCACCTTTCTTGGATCGATGCAGCATATTACCGCCTTGAAGCCGAGTTCGATGAATTCGTCTGCCACCTTAGTTGTGTCCCGCCCCCATAATGGAAAATACCCTCTCATTCCGATTTGCCCGAGCCTGTCCTCTCTGTAGCTCCGGACGTCCTGCAGGAAAAGATCCCGAATGCAACTTCCTCAACACCCTCGATCCGATATCTTGACAGTGTTTCCCTCATCTGCGCCTCATAGATTTCGTTTGATGCGTTCTTCGGGATCCATATTTCCTCGAGAGGTAGTCCCAGAGAGGAGGCCTGTGCATGAAGAAGGCTTCGTCTAACCCCGTGCATGCTTACTCTATCGAATTCTGCGGTAACTGTGGTCAGCAGGGCTTTGACTCTGTAGTTACCGATCTTCATAACTTCGCGAAGTGCGAGGGCACTATCTTTCCCACCGCTCCAGGAGAACAGAAGATACCGAAGTAACCACACCTCTCATAGGAAGACAAATCCGATATTAATGTAGCACCCGAGTAGATCGCAATGGAGTGAACTTGGGCAAACAGAACCAGCGCACTCCTTGCCGTTCATGAAAGTTCATTGCGCCTCCGCTAGGAGAGTTGCAAGTGTTGTAGTAGGTAAACCCCGAACAGAACTTGGGCCAAGGGTTCGAGCCGGAAGGGGCCCGTACCCGAACGAGTACGGTGTCCCACCTGGATTCCGCCTTCGTTGGCCAATGTAAGCCCGCTAGCGCGATCTCCCGATATTAACGGGAGCCAAGATTGAATTCATGAACTACATGTCCTGTTCATCGCTCCCACTACGCCAAACTCTGCCACATGGAGCCTTCGCATACGCAGGGACTCTAGGACAAATCTGGTACAAGTTGTGCTTGAAGTACCTTCTTGAGTACCTGTTTGCAGAAATCAAGGGTATACGGACCGGGAGAGATGGACCCCGTTGGAGAGGACGATTTGCATTCTCTGCTAAGACAATTCTATTCACTTAATGGCCGTAAGCCTATCCTCGGTGAGTCTTCTCATCGGCTGAAGTCATTTCTTGATCGCGTCTCTCCAACATTTTCCTCATGATTATGCTCATCCTCTGATGGATTAGTTCTCCAGCAGAGCGACACAATTCATCTTTGTCAGATGAATTCGAAATAGTCGCCTTTAGCTCCTCGACCATCTTTTGAAATGCGGCGACGGGTAGCAGTGGCTCTCGTCCTTCCCTCGCCCACTTGTACATAATCGCGTCAGCAGTTTCCACTGGTAATTCAGTGGCAAAAACTAGGAAAATTGGCTTATCGGCTTCTTGTTTGGAGGTAACTCGAACCTCCACCTTCCCGGTTGGATACCTCGGCCTTACCTCTTCATTGCGGACATCCTGCATGACAGAGGCATATAGTTGATTCAGTTCCTCAATACATAATCTCCTCAAGGGCATTAGCAGCTTTTGTTCGTACTCTCCACCGAATCCGTGTACGGCCAGCTCGATTCTCTGGCTTTCAGTGGTTAAGGCGCGGGCCTTGGAAAGGAGATCACCGGTTTCCAGCCCTCACCACCCCCGCTAATCCTTGAGTTAGCTGATCGGCCAAAGAGGACAGCTCCCTCGAACCAGCAACCTCGCTTGCGTGGTAACTGATGTAGTCCCGCATAGCCGTGAGAAGCACGATCACCGGTTCCAGCGCGGAACTTGGTTCCAGTTTACACTGCGGGTCGTTCATGATCGTGACTAGGACGAAGAGGCTTCGCTTTGCGCTGACCTCCTTTTCGACCTTGGCGAGCGATTCAGCTGACTTTCCGATTAGGTCGTCGAGGTCCGCTTTCTGCACTGATAGGTCTGCAATCTGCTTGTTCAGCAGGCCAATATCGTCGGCGAGCCTAGACTTCTCGGCATTGCACCGCTTGACCTTATCCGAATGTGACCTTTGCAGATTCCCTACCTTGAACTTGAGATTCCCGAGTTCTCTTTGGGTTCTGCTCCTTGCCTCCTCCAGTTCTGTTTGGGTTCTGCTCCTTGCCTCCTCCAGTTCTGTTTGGGTTCTGCTCTTTGCCTTCTCCAGTTCGGCAAGGTCTTCACCCAGTGCCTTTCTTTTCGCTTCCATCGCAGCAATAAGCAGCTTTAGAGTGTCCCGCTGAGCCATCAGAGTGCTGTTCGTCGCAGTACTTTCGGAGATTCTTCTATTCAAGCCTACAAGTTCAGAGGTCTTCAGGTCCAAGCCTTTCTTCACCTCGACGGATCGCGACTCGAACCTCTCTTCTAGCTGTCTGAACCTTTCGCTGAGCGAATTGTACTCCTTCTGGAGCTTATCCAGGTTTACGCTGAGGTCCTTTTTGTCTCGCTCCATCGAGTCGTATTCTCCCTGGAGTTTGGAAATACCACTGCGTAACTTCTCCGATTTTCTTTTCATTGCGTCGAGTTTGTTGGTCTTTTGTCGAGTTGCGGCTTCCAGGCTGCCATACTTACCGACAAGTTCCGCGATTCTCCGGAGTGTCTCTCTGGGTTCCTCGGTGTGTTTTTCCAGCTCGGCTGCAATCCCGTCCATCACATTTACCGAGAGTCCTCGCTTCCATAGCTCCTCACTTTTTTGGATGATTCCGGCGGCTTCACTAGGGCTTTTTTTGATGTGTTTTAAGGCCGCACTTATTGTCTCTAGGTCATTAAGATGTGCCAACGTCGATGTTAGTGATTCAATCTTCTGCTCCAGCGACTTTTCACTGGACTCCAAGTTTTCGACGTTTTTCTGCCTCTTGTCGACGTCGCGCGCTAATCTCTGTTGCTTGGACACCAGTTGTGGATAGGTCAAACCAGTTGTCTCAACCACCTCCGAGTACATCATACCATTCTTGCAATACTCCACCACATTGCCCTTGGCTTGCTTAATCAGCGGGAGCACCACTGCCTCCACCTGCTCAATAGAAGAACCGGCCTCTTCGAGCCTCTCTTCTACGGCGGTTCCCCTAAGCAGGGACTCCGCTGCTACACCTTTCTCCCTGCAGTACTGCACGATCTTCCGGACCGATAGTAGATCTGGGTCACCTGCCGTCGCCTCATTAACAATCCCTGATACTGCCGCCTTCGAGACACCAGTTGCGGCCTCGATTTCCGCGTACGATTTTGTTGTAGAGTAGAGCCGAAGCACCTCCTCTTTTTGTTCGTTAGAGACCTTAACCCCTTTCATCGCTTATGTAATGGTCAACCTACCTTATTTGTAGTGCTTTAGGTATGCATACACGCATGCAGATCTTTGAATTGCCACGTGAAAGGAATCAATGCATGTATGACTAACTAGAACAGCTGTGGCCCGCGAGCTACAGATTAATCAAAACATCACGCTTCCCAGAATCCTCTTCCTAATCGCGGACGATCCCGGCGCAGGAAAGACCATCATGGCCGGACTCGTACTCAAGTAGGGAAAGGCCGAGGCCATATGAGATGACAGCACCGGGTAAACCATCAGACGTTGAAAAACGCGCCCCCCTAGCAAATAGGTCTGTGCCTAATGAAGGCGGACTTCAGATGTTGCCGGGTTCGAGGCAGGCCAACCGTCCCTTAGCCGCGCTGATAGCAATGAGGATAGTATATGCAATCAACTGGTATAACATAGGCGCTATCTTCTACGCGATGGGACCTGAGTTCGGCACTGGGGTCGTCGGGTTGGGTACACTGACATCTACCTTCTACCTTGGGCTCGGATTGATGCAGGTGCCCGGCGGTATAGTGGCAGCGAAGTGGGGACCGAAGAAGACCGTGGTTGTCGGGACAATGCTTTCTTCGGCGAGCGCGTTCGCGACAGCAATCGCGCCGACACTCGCGATCGTAGCAGTTCTACGGTTCCTAGTTGGGGCCGGGATGGCTTTGGTCTTCGCCCCCGCCATTGTCATAATCTCCAGGCTGCTCAGACAAGGCCGCTCGGGCATTGGAGTGGGACTTTTCAACTCCGCATCGAACGTCGGAGGAATACTCGCACTCTCCCTATGGGGAGTAATCGCCGCGACGACCGGTTGGAGGCCGAGCGTGGAGCTCTCGGGCGGTCTGGGAATCGCGTCAGGGCTGCTCGTGATGCTCACAGCCCCGGCCGACGAGAAGAGGCTTGAGTTCAAGGTGAGGGCCGAACAGCTGAGGAAGGTGATCGCAGACCCGAGGGTGATCATATTTGGTGTCAGCATGGTGGCTGGGGCCGTTTGCGGCAATTTGATCTCCACCTTCATGGAGTACTACTTGATTGGGACTTTCGGCGTGGGAATGGCTTACGCAGGCATAATGGCGTCCATGGTGATGGCAATCCCTATCTTCTCCTCGCTATACGCCGGTCGGATGTACGATAGGACGAGAAGGCCAAAGGTGCTGATGCTCGCTACCAGCGTGGGGGGAATCGTCGCTCTCGTAGTGTGCGCCTACCCTTCGGTGGCTGCGGCTCTGGCTTGCACCCTCGTCGGCGGCGTTGTCTCCGGGTTCGCAAGCACTGTAGGTTTTGCCGCAGCCAAGGACTACCACAGGGCAGAGAGGGAATACGATGGCCTCGCGGTAGCATGGGTCAACTGCATATCATTGTCCGGATCTGTCTTCTTGCTGGTCATCTTCTCATACGTCGCTGACCAGAAGGGATACCCCTACGCTTGGCTGACGGGGGCTGTCCTCACTGCGGTACTCACGGTACCACTGCTATTCCTGTCTGAGAGGAGAAGGGGCTAGAGCGGCGTTCCGATTTTCTCGTCGCGCTTGCTGACGTCGACACTTAGTAATACAATAGATCTCAATCTCTCCTTTGGCCCGAATCAATGCATGAGTAGAACAGCCCGCGAGCTACAGATTAGTCAAAACATCACGCGAGATTGCCTTAGCGAACTCCAAGCCAAGGGTCCAGCGAAGGTCGAACTCGCATTAGGTTTGGAGAGTATCCTTGCCACCGGGCAAGTCATTTGGCTCGCTTGGTCAAAAGGATAAGCAAGGAACAACAGCAACCCAGCTGATCTGCGGATAGCCTGCCCGCAGCTTGATCCTTGGTCGGTCTCTCCTAGGGTACTCTATCCCACGCGTCTCAGGTGGTATGTACCCTCTCCAGTAGCAATGGGCCTAAGATCTAACATTGAACAACTGAATGAACGAATGAATGAATGAACGAATGAACGTTTGAACGGCGGAATGAACACAATGGTGATGTCCCTATTGCTCTCCTATGCCTCGGTCGCCCAGTTCTTTGCAAGGGAGATACGAGATTTCATTTGGAACACTAGTTCGATGATGAATTGCGTAGAAGAGTTTTAGCCATGTATAGGGTTCATTGCGCCTCCGCCGGGGCATTTCATCCACACGTTGGGCTATAGTAAGTCAGACGGGCTGAACACGTCGCCCGAAGGCTTCGTGCGTACACCCCTGACTACTTCAACGCGATCTTCTATCGCCGCCCTTCTCAGCGTGCCCCTCCAGCCTTGCGGCCGGAAGGGTGTAGCTGACAGAACACTCTTCTTGAGAGTGGCTTCCTGCTTAGATGCTTTCAGCAGTTATCCACAACAGCTTAGCTGCCCAGCGATGCCCTTTCGGACAACTGGTACGCCAGAGGCTTCGCGCCGCTGTTCCTCTCGTACTGAGCAGCGCTTCCTCGCAGTGTTCTTCCGCTTCCATCAGGTAGAGGCCGACCTGTCTCACGACGGTCTAAACCCAGCTCACGTTCCCCTTTAATGGGCGAGCAGCCCCACCCTTGGCCCCTGCTGCAGGACCAGGATGGGAAGAGCCGACATCGCAATCTTATCCGCCATTTCTGGCGGGATCAGACTATGTCTTCACCCTCTGCACTTGTCACAAGGAGGGGTTGGCGTATGATGGCTTGAAACCTTTCAGAGCCACACGATTTTGTCGCGACACGTCGGAACGTGTCGCGTCGGGTGACAGCTCCAAGCCATCTCATCGCGCCGATTTCTGCGCGCTCAGTCGTTACGGGGTCATATGGGAAGATCGTTTCTACCTGTGATGGACAAACCACAACCAGGACATCACCGGCCCGCCCTATGGCAGGACGGCAATGTCGCCGCGGCTGCGCCCGCTTTGCAAGCATCCGCCCGGAACCTTTCGGCCTCCGGAGCGGATGCCGCTGCCGGAAGATGATTAATCATCCTCGTCTGTCCTTCCATCAGATAGAAGTGCCCTTTGTGGAGCGAACTCTTGGCTGTTTGTTGCTTTGACTCGCTAAGTCAACCATTGCTCGCTTTACTTTACCCGTAGACTTCCCACGGCGTTGCCCTTCTCCGTTTCCTCAGTGTTCTCCGAGAGGAGGGGTTCGCCGTTATAAGCCAATGCTTCGAACCGACATTACTGCGGTTCTACCCCGAGCGCACATTGCGCTGAGGTACCAAACCGCGGGGTCGATTGGAGCTCTCGCCCGCGACGAGCCTGTTACCCCTGGGGTAACTTTTCTGTCACATCCAGGCCCCCAACAGTGGGGACTCTGAATGATCGCTAGGCCACACTTTCGTGGCAGAAAACTCTGCGTTTAAGTTTCCTGTCAGGCTGGCTTTTCGCCTTGCCGTCAACGATGGAGTTCTGACCCATCTGAGCCAACCTTTGGGCCCTCTCGATATCTTTTCAAGGGGGTGCCGCCCCAGCCGAACTGCCCACCTGCCGGTGTCCTCCCGTAGGAGTTAGCGATACAGTCGCGAAGGACGGGTGTTACATTGTCGACTCCACGTCAGCCGGAGCCAACGCTTCGAAGTCTACCCGTTACACTCTGCAACCGCAACCGAATCGCAGCAACAAGCTGCAGTAAAGCTCCACAGGGACTTCTCTCCCCGATGGAAGTTGCTGGACTGTTCGTCCAGCTTACGTAGGTTCGCCGGGTCGTAGATAGGGACAGCGGGGCCCTCGTTGGTCCATTCATGCACGTCGGAACTCACCCGACAAGGCATTTGGCTACCTTAAGCAATCTGTTACTTCCTTAGACCTCGATTCTCGAGGCGGGCTCCCTTTACCGAGCCTCCTGCATCGCTGCAATGTTCGGACTATATGTCGCAGCGAAGCGACCTCTGGCGTTTAGTCTCTGAGGATTCTGAACAGGCCTTGCGTCTCGCCCGGCCTTTCCTGCTGATTGTCTGCAGCCATGGCTTTGTCAGTCCCCATGCGGCTAGCCTGGCATACTCAGATTTTCCAGCATACAGCCAGATTTTGCGACTCCCTTTTCCTCGAACTGTTTTTGCTGAGAGTCAGAGTTACTCCCGGCGTTTACAGGCCCTTAGCCCAGTTGAACCCAGGTTTTAGGTACCTGCACTGGCCAGGATTCATAAACTGTACACACCCTTTCGGGCTTGCAGTTTACTGTGTTTTTATTAAACAGTCGGGACCCCCTCGTTATTGCAACCTGCGATCCCAGTTCTCACTAAGAACGCAGGCACCACTTTTCGCTAACTTACGTGGCTAATTTGCCGAGTTCCCTTACCTACAGTTCCCCGACACGCCTTAGGCTTCTCACCTAGGATCACTGGTGTCGGATCTTGGTACGACTCTGCAATGCTCCTTTCCACTCCCTGTTTTCACTGTCTCCGGGAATCAGGCCTAAACGACCCCAACGGGCCGCTATTCTCCCCTCGGAGGAGTTCTCGTCATTACGACACTCCCTCCCCCTTGGATGATTAAACAGAGCGAATAACTCTGTAAGGCTCGTCTCGAAGCATCAGAGGTGATGTTTTCTTGCGAATTTTCGGAATACCGAAGGCTGCGGAATATTAACCGCATTCCCTCATTCGACCAATACTGTTGAGTTTGGTCTTAGGATCGGCTAACTCCTGGCTGATGACGCATTGCCAGGAAAACCGTGTCCTTTCGGCGGTCAGGATTCTCACCCGACTACGCTGCTACTACTACCGGGATCTGCACTGGAGGTCGGTCCACTGGATCTCACGGCCCAGCTTCTATCCAACCACCACGCCCATCTACCACATACGTCCCACAAGGACGCAGTCCAGAGTATCGGTACTTGGCTTTAGCCCCGTCCATTTTCGGGGCCCTCAACCTCGGCAGGTGAGCTGTTACGCTTTCTTTGAAGGATGGCTGCTTCTAAGCCTACCTCCCTGCTGTTTTAGGTCGAAGACTCCCTTTTGCTTGACACTTAGCCAAAATTTGGGGACCTTAACTCTAGTCTGGGTTAACCCCCTCTCGGTTATGAGGCTTACCCCACATAAACCCGCCTCCCCAAGTCTACTGCGTTGACACATTCGGAGTTCAAGAAGAAAGTGGATCCTTTCGAATCCTTGTTTTCTCGTTGGTGCTCTACAGCGTCAACTACATCGTGTGGAGACAGGACTGGGATCCGCTTCGATGGGAACTAGCAATCACCGAATTAGATAGGCTTTTGGCCCCTTGGCCAGAATCAGGGGACTAAATTGCACGTTAAGACCCTTGCAGTCCTCGACCAGGCTTTCGCCCGGCTTCAACTTGTTCTGGCCACGATCATTCGGTTTCTAGTCTAATCCGCCATGACTTTAAGGCCCTTTCAGACCTCCTGCCACGCCCCTTGCGGGGTTACGCAGAATCGCTTTCGCTTCGCCTCCGGGCTTTGAACCCTTAGGCTCGCCATGACAGTTAACTCCCTGGCCCGTGTTTCTAGACGGAACTCACGACACTGAGGCACTTAACCCACTTTGAGCCCTGCTTATCTTGCGAGAACGCCCGTTCGGCGATCGCGTGGAATCATACCTCTTTCATGCCATGCACGTCTGTAGCCGGATGGTTTCAGGCTCTTTGCACACCCCTTTCGGGGTACTTTTCAGCTTTCCCTCGCGGTACTAGTGCTCTATCGGTCTTGGGTTGTGTTTAGTCTTGGGGGCTGCTTTCCCCCGTCTTCCCGAGCCAATGCCAAAGCCAGGTACTCTGCCTTTCGCACAACCCCGTCGTCGATCAGTCTACAGGACTATCACCTTCTATTCTCTGCCTTTCCAGACAAGTTCGACCGCTGAGCTTCAGGGTTGCATATGCTGAGGCGAACCCCACATCTCCCGGCCCTTTCGGGTAAGGATTCGGTTTGGGCTGACCCGTTTTCGCTCGCCGCTAATAACGGGATCTCAATTGATTTCTCTTCCTCCTGGTACTCAGATGTTTCCTTCCCCAGGGTTTGCGTCTCCTCTTGCGGAACGTCGGCGCGCCTTGCGGCAATCCCCTCAGATTGGACTCCATTCGGGAATCCCCGGATCGAAGGATGCTTGCGTCTCCCCGGGGCTTATCGCAGCTTGCCACGCCCTTCGTCGCCATCCCAAGCCAAGCCATTCACCATACGGCGTCGT
The DNA here is from genome assembly GCA_963836465.1 of uncultured Nitrososphaerota archaeon. GTDB lineage: Archaea > Thermoproteota > Nitrososphaeria > Nitrososphaerales > Gagatemarchaeaceae > CAWIJZ01. The sequence goes on along the minus strand of CAWIJZ010000023.1, from coordinate 254,372 downwards.
TGTGTCGGATGATTAACATCCCCGGCGGATGCTTGCGCGAACCCTATGCATGGCAACATTGCCAGGCGGCCCGCGTAGGCCCGTCCGTACCCGCTAGCCCTTCGCATCTCATTCAGCATGAGACGCTGCATCTTCATTACGTCATGCTGGCTCTGCTTCCACTCGTTGCAGTGCGTAATCCATACCCCCGAATCGTATGTATACTAAGGAGGTGATCCGGCTGCAGGTTCCCCTACAGCCACCTTGTTACGACTTCTCCCCCCTTGCCTAACTTAGATTCGATCACCCCAATAAGAGGCGACCTCGTCTAAGCCAAACTCGGGTGAAGCGACGGGCGGTGTGTGCAAGGAGCAGGGACGTATTCACCGCGCGGTGATGACACGCGGTTACTAGGGATTCCATATTCATGAGGGCGGGTTTCAACCCTCAATCACAACTGAGGTAGGGTTTGAGGATTGCCTTCCTCTTTCGAGGTCGGGACCCATTGTCCCTACCATTGCAGCCCGCGTGTGGCCCAGGAGTTTCGGGGCATACTGACCTGCCGTGGCCCCCTCCTTCCTCCGCTTTAGCAGCGGCAGTCCCGGTAACTAGCCTCTGACATCTCTGCGATAACAGTTAGCAATTACCAGTAGGGGTCTCGCTCGTTGCCTGACTTAACAGGACGCCTCACGGCACGAGCTGGCGACGGCCATGCACCTCCTCTCAGCTCGTCAGGTAAAGTCTTCAGCCTGACCCTCAACCTGCTGTCTCTCCTGGTAAGTTTCCTGGCGTTGACTCCAATTGAACCGCAGGCTTCACCCCTTGTGGTGCTCCCCCGCCAATTCCTTTAAGTTTCAGTCTTGCGACCGTACTCCCCAGGCGGCGAGCTTAACGGCTTCCCTGCGACACTCCAGTCGCGATTTGCGACTGGATCATCTAGCTCGCATCGTTTACGGCTGGGACTACCCGGGTATCTAATCCGGTTCGCTCCCCCAGCTTTCATCCCTCACCGTCGAGCGCGTTCTGGTGGACCGCCTTCGCCACTGGTGGTCTTCCACGGATCAAAGGATTTTACCCCTACACGTGGAGTACCGTCCACCTCTCCCGCCTCCTAGTCCTGCGGTATCTCCTGCGGGCCAATCGTTGAGCCGATTGGATTTTACAGAAGACCTACAGAACCGGCTACGGATGCTTTAGGCCCAATAATCGCCCCGACCACTCGAGGAGCTGGTATTACCGCGGCGGCTGACACCAGACTTGCCCTCCCCTTATTCTCCGGCCTTTTTACAGCCGGCAAAAGACTTCCTCAGCGGGAACCACTCGGATTAACCTCGTCACGCTTTCGCGCATTGCGAAGGTTTCGCGCCTGCTGCGCCCCGTAGGACCTGGACCCTTGTCTCAGTGTCCATCTCCGGGCCCCCTCTCTCAAGGCCCGTACCGGTTACAGGTTTGGTGGGCCATTACCCCGCCAACAGCCTGATCGGCCGCAGTCCCATCCTGGAGCGAGCGAAGTGGAAGCCCACAGCGCCCCTTTAAGCCACCTCTCCTTCCAGATGAGGTGACCTATCGCGGATTAATCCCAGTTTCCCGGGGTTGTCCACGTCTCCAGGGCAGGTTGACTACGTGTTACTGAGCCGTATGCCACGCCCCCGCAATCAGGGAGACGTTCAACTCGCATGGCTAAATCTCAATCCGATAGCAGTCGGGTCCGGCAGGATCAACCGGAGTCGACTATTCGGGAGTACGATTATACATTTCTGCGAGGTTAAAGCAAAGCCAATGTCAGATCTAACAAATTCTTGTCAGATCTCCACTTTTGTACACGCATCTGGAGGTCGTACGTTTCACGGCAATTGGGCTCTGCCCTTCAGCTCTACGCAGACGCCGCCAAGCTATGCGTAAACCTTGTCTTTCTCTTGGTATGAATATAAACGTTTACAGACGCGGAACACAGCAGTACGCAAAAGAGGGAGGCTGACCCAGCCAGATTTGAGCCTCTCGCGCGCGCTAGGCTGGCCGGATGTGTGTAACGAAGTTCAGGTTACCCGAAGTTCTTCCAGAAGCTTCTTGACGCTCGCGGCGGGTGTTCCGTCCTTGTGGGCGATAGACTGGCTGGCCGGCGGCATGCTTCTGTAGGTCGGTGTCCTCGCGGAAAGCCTGTCCTCATAGGTGGGTATGTGCTCGTTCTGGTAGAAGATGCCGATTGGCGTGTGGTTCCCGAACTCGAAGCTCTTCATGATCGCCTGCCTGATCTTGTCCTCCATTTCGTCCTCGGTGCCAGTTTTTACAATGCCATCGTATCCCGTCTCTTCTAGCTTGTAGGTCCTTGGTGTTGGCTTTCCACCAGTATTCAGGAGGTCCTCTCCAGACCAGTACTCCTTCGTCAGGATGTCATTGTAGGTCGGGCAGGGTTGCAGAACATCGACGAAGGCGAAGCCCTTGTGTTGAATTGCCTTTTTGATCAGGTCCTTGAGGTGCCTTACGTCGTAGGCGTAACCCCTCGAGACGAAGGTGTAGCCGGAGGCCAGAGCAAGCATGATCGGATTGATGCCCTGGTTGATGTTGGGTTTCGGGAGGGACTTCGTCTTCATTCCGAGCTTGAGGGTCGGCGACGCCTGGCCCTTCGTTAGACCGTAGACGCCGTTGTCGTAGATAATGTATGTCATGTCCACGTTTCTCCGCCCGGAGTTGACGAAGTGTCCCGCACCGATCCCCATGCCGTCTCCGTCGCCACCGCACGCGACAACCTCTAGGTTGGGGTTCGCGAGCTTGATTCCCGTGGCGAACGGCAGAGACCTACCGTGAAGGGTGTGCACGCCGTAGGTCTTCAGGAAGTGTGGGGTCTTTCCGGAGCATCCTATCCCTGAGACGACGCAGACCCTGTGCGGCTCCACATTGAGCTCCGCTAGCGCCATCTGCACGGCGCTGAGGATACCGAAGTCACCGCATCCTGGGCACCAGTCGTTGTGCACGTCCGACTTGATGTCTGCGAGTTTAAGCGCCATGTGTCAACACCACCCGAGCGAGTGCCGAACCATCTGCCACATCCTTGATCGCCTTGTAGATCTCCTCGCAGGACATCGGCCTGCCGTTGTACTTCACCACGTTGCAGTGAGGCGCGATAAGTGTGTTCTCCCTAAGCACTCCTGCGAACTGAGCCGTGAAGTTCATTTCAATGTTAACAATCTTCTTGGCTCTGCGGAGAACGTCCTTTATGTACTCCGTGGGGAAAGGATGTATGAGTCTCACCTGGAGGAAGTTGACGCTGAGGCCGTCCTCTTTGAGCCACTCCATCGCGTCGAGAATGGCACCCTTCGTTGAGCCCCAGCTTACGATTGTGATGTCGGCGTTCTGAGGCCCGAAGAAGTGTACCTTTTCCTCTATTGGTATCTCCTTTGCGGCCAGATCGAGCTTTCGCATTCTCTTGTCCATCATCATCACTCTGGTCGTGGGATCCTCTGAAATGTGGCCGAACTCGGTGTGTTCGTCTCCTGTGTTCCAGTAGATCCCGCCCTTGGTGCCTATGGCCGGTCTCGGAGAGACCCCTGATTCGGTGAATTTGAACCTCTTGTACTCCGTGTCTCCGTTTTCACCCAGGTCTCCTGTCAGAAGGTAGCCGCGATCGAGTTTGACCGAGCTTGTGTCGAAGATCGGATAGGTCTGGTCGGAGTTGGCCATAGCCTTGTCGACTATGTGGATGACAGGCATCTGGTATCTCTCGGCGTAGTTGAACGACTTTGGTGTATCGTAAAAGACCTCTTCCAGGTCGCCGCTCGCGAGCACAATTCTTGGGAAGTCGCCGTGCCCTATGTGAAGGGCGAATCGGAGATCCCCCTGTTCGTGCCTCGTCGGCAGGCCCGTGCTCGGCCCACCTCTCTGGTAGAGTGTGACGACGACGGGGACCTCGTTCATGCCCGCCCACCCTAGCCCCTCCGCCATGAGGCAGAAGCCGGGACCCGATGTCGAGGTTGACGACCTCACGCCCGCGAGCCCTCCGCCGACCGCCATCGTGATGGCTGCGATTTCGTCCTCCGTCTGGACGACAGCCATGGAGCCCTTGCTCTGGAGTGCCTGCACTTCTGCTATGTGGGGATTCTCTGTTGCAGCTCCGTCGAGATCGAAGGAGTCGTGAGCTTCAAGGTACTCACTTTCGTCGCTGGCAGGAGTGATTGGGTAGTAGGTCTGAAGCCTGCACCCCGCTAGGATCTTGGCTATCCCAACGGTACTGCTGCCCCTCAGTAGCATCCTCTTATCACTTGTGGGGATCGGTTCGAGCTTGTAGCCGAAGCCTCCGTTGTACTTCTCGCTCACGTACTCGTACGTGCCTGAAACAACGGCAACGTTTATCTCCACGACCTTGGGCTTCGCCCTGAACTGCTTCCTGAGCGCTTCGTTCACCTGCTCTTGGTTGTAGCTGAGCAGGGCGAACGAGGAGGCCACCGCCATGACGTTGATCATTCTGGTCAGCGAACTTAACGATGTTTCGCCGAACTTCTGACCGACTTTCTTCAGTATCTCCATGTAAGGTATCGCGTACATGTGTACGCCGTTTCTTCTCGCCAACTCCAATATGTCACCTATTGTGTGACCTAGTCTATTCTTGTCGAGCGTATCCTTCAGGTAATTCAGGACGTTGGGCTCGAGGGTGGGTATGTTCTCTATCGTGTTCACGCTCACAGAGGGGTCGTAGATGATCACTGCCTTCGGGTCGAACCTCCCAGGCGTGCCTCGCAACCGTCTCATCATCAAACGTCGTAAGCATGTCGACCGTGTCGACCGACGACCTGATGACATTCTTGCTCAGCCGCACCTTGAAGTAACTGTGCTCTCCCTTGATGTTGGAGTAGTACTCCCTGTTCCCGTAGACCCAGAGCCCTCCCTGGGCGGCGGCCCTTGCGAAGATGTTGGCCGAGGTGTCCACTCCGCTTCCTTGGGCACCGCCAATCATCCATGAGAAGTCATTTCTGTTCATGAGCCAAATGGAGCAGAGCTGTAACCAAAGTTATAAGAGTATGCTATATATAGTAAACATAGTACTTACTACTGTGAGCGAGCTTAGAAGAATCCAGAAAGTAGGCTATTACACCCTCACAGTCTCCATTCCGGCCGAGTACGCAAAGGGGCTCAAGTTGCATGAGGGAGACAGCGTCATCGATCAGGGAGGAATCGGACGGCACCCTGAGGTTGATACCCACAGCAAGAATCGAGAAGACAAACAAGGCTTCGATAAAGGCGGACCTGGTGGAGAGCGAGGAGGTACTTTCCAGGTTGATGATCGGGTGCTATATGCTCGGCTACGACACGATCGAGATAGCCTCGAAGAATGGGCTCAGGGCGACGTACGTCGCTCGTGCCAACAGGACCATCAAGAGGCTCAGGGGATTGGAGACGGTTGAGTCTTCCCAGAACAGGTTCATCGCACAGAGCTTCATGGACCCGACGAAGTTCCCCGTGGACTCTCTCATTAAGCGGCTGCAGCTGCTGGTCTCCAGGAGCCTGGAGGACGCAACCCGAGCATTCGGGACGGGTGACCCTGAATTGCTAAACGAGGCAAGGCGCATTCAGGACGAACTGGACGAACTCTATTGGCTGATAGTGAGGCAGCTTCTCGTCGCCCTGAGCAACAGGGAGATTTCGGGCAAGATAGGGCTGGAGTCGCCACTGCACGCATCGGGGGACAGAGTATCGGCGAAGACGATTGAAGAGATAGGGAACATCGTACCGGGCCTCACGGAGAAGATCGTGCGCACCAGAGAGAGCAGTCTGGAGATAGAACGGTCCTTCCGCTCGAAGTTGGAGAAGCTGGCCAGAATGACTCAGGATGCTTTCAACAAGACGATGGAGGCACTGCTCGCTCCGGAGATACAGGTTATAGAGGGGGCAATCAAACAGGTGAACGAGACTCTGGAGTTCGAGAAACAAATCACTCAGGAACTTGGGTCGACGCTACACGGATCGAGGGCTGTGATTGCAGACCTAGGACAAATTGTGAGATACTGCAACATAATCATAGAGATAGCTTTCAACAGGCTCCTAAGGAAGACAAGCAGGATCTGCGTGATTCAAAACCAGTAACTATACACCCAGCAATGGTGAATAACGGCGCTAGCCTCTGCCTAGGACTGGTAGACATGGAACTGGTAGAAAATCAGAACTCCAGCATGAGCGAGATGAGCATCGGTTCAATCAAGGTAAAGACGACCGGCGAGTTAGTCCCGGTTACTGAGGTTGAGCTGGGTGCACAGGATTCGATATACTTCGAACATCACATACTCCTATGGAAGAACCCGAATGTGAACATCACGTCAAAGGTCATGAAGGGCCTCGGGCGCAGGGTTCTGGCAGGCCAGCCCGTCTTCGTAACAGAGGCGCAAGGGCCAGGCAAAATCAGCTTTTCGAGAGACGCGCCAGGACAAGTAACGTTCATGCAGATAACACCGGCTACGCGGCTGCACGTAAGGGAACATCAGTTCCTGTTCGCCACGAGCGGTATCAACTACTCGTACTTCAGGGTGAAGGGTATATCGAACCTCCTCTACGGTGGGACGGGTCTATTCATCGATGTCTTCGAAGGTTCTGGGGTGCTTGCGTTGCATGGTTATGGAAACGTCTACGAGTACAGACTCAACGCTGGCGAGTCGATTGATGTGGAGCCCGGAGCCTTCCTCTACAAAGACTCGGGCGTACAGATGGATACCGTGTCTATCGGTTTGAAGGCGGGACTCTTCGCGGGGGCGACATTCAGAATAAACAGGTTTACGGGGCCGGGAAGGCTGGGGATCCAGTCCATGTCATTCCACCTCCAGACGGCCGAATAGAATCCAATAAAACGTTATGACCCACGCCAAGCCGGAGAAATGCGTCGAGACGCGGGGGTATCGAAGCCTGGTTAATCGCAGTAGCGCGGGAAACGAGCGGGACTCAAGATCGGCCATGCTTCCGACGGGGTATCCCGTCCCTTAGGGGTTCGTGGGTTCGAATCCCACCCCCCGCACTTATCGCTCGAGGATGCTCATCTGTAGATGAAGATCGGTTACGCCTCACTGGTGACGGCGCATTGTGGCTTCAGTTTCTTGAGTCATCTTCCAGCTTCATCGTCAACATAATCGGCACAATCTTTGTGGTAAGGAATCTGAGTCGCTTTGTGTCTGTGCCCGATTACTTAGCCAGCCAGCGTGACTTCGACCAATTCCTCGGCTGGGAGCTGGGCGGCGCCAACGAAGAGTTTGTGCTTTCGGTGGGAGCCGATGTCGGAGAAGCTGACCGTCTCGCGGCAAGTCCTGCACCACGCGAACTCGAGTCCCTTCAGCGTCCTCTTCTCAAAACAGGTGCCTGTAGGAGCGTCTTGGAAGACCACCCTCCTGTAGTTCACACTCACAGGATTATAGCACTCCCCCAAGAAGGGTATCAAATCAAGAGGCCGCCAGTCTTGGCAGTCTTCACATGTTTTCTGTGTAGTTCTTGCCTTCATGGTAACAACGAATCTGTCGTTATTATTGAATGTTACATGGTTTTTGATAGCTGGCAGGCACTCGATTACTTGCTTCACGCCTCCACTACAGTCTTTCACGGACTCCAATCGATGCGGAACGAATTGAAGAGGGAGTGACTCTACGGGAAGATGGATATAATCATGGTTGCGGCTAGCACAACGAATGCAAGTCCCGAAATCATCGATAGTAATCGAATGCCGTGTTTTCCGGCCAGCGTAAGGCCGTGTGAAGAGAATAAGATCAATGCGAAACTCACTCCCGCGGACGTCGTCACGACACCTGCGCCAAAGATAATGTAGGTCGAGCTCCCGGCGGCACTAAGACCAGTTTCGAGCGTTGCGGCTCCCACAGTCAAGAGCCAGAGAATGAAGGCTGGATTGAGGAATGTCATTAAGAAGCCTCGAACAAAAGGACTGCCCTTGAGACCTTCTTCTCTCAGCTTTGGTTGAGAAGAATAGTCTCCTAGAGCGACCCGCACTGCTGAAAAGCTGAGCCAGAGAAGGAAGGCCGCTCCGACCAGCCTGAGCGCAGGCATGATCTGGGTCAACAGAAGAGCGAAGCCGCTAGACAACAGCAAAAGAAGAATCATCTGCGCAGTCAGAACGCCGAGCAGCATCACCAGCCCACGGCGAAAATCATGCAGCCCTTCGGTCAAAGAAAGGAAGAATATCGGCCCAGGAACTAGGAAGATTACAGAGCACGTCAAGAAGACGTATGCGACGTAGTCTAGCAGGAGCATTGGAGTGTTGTGCGATCTCTTCTGAACTTATCTACTTTGAGGCTGTTCATCTGTCCATCGCAATGGGAAGAACTAGGTGTCATTAGATGTTAGGATGATATTGTCTAGTAGGAGTATGCGCTCAATGGTTTCGTTGCTGTCTGGGTGATGAGTTTCCCAACTTCAGCGTCAGAATTGAACTCCTTGATTAGAAGTTGCTTTTTCGGTAGAGTCGCTTTGCCCTGACGCTTTACGCTGTAGATGGCGACCGCATAACCAACCGCTGATTTCGTCACAAAGAGCAAGGCGTTTCTCCTATTGTACCTGCCCCGAATCCGCAGACCACTGTCAAGGTCCATGGTACGGAGTTCCTTGAGGCACATGGGGACGGATGCGACCCTCTTTTCGTACAGCAATGGAGTTGTGTTCCACGAAGCTCTTATTATACTTCTATACCTTCATTAACCATCGCAGACAGAGTGAACAAGGAAATGCAGAACCTTACAGTGTATAACACGATGTCGATGCAGAAGGAAGCGTTTCAGCCACTGGTTCCAGGTAAGGTCAACATGTTCGTCTGTGGGCCCACGGTTCAAAGTTTCATCCACATAGGAAATGCTAGGACTTACATTTTCTACGATGTTCTTGCGCGCTATCTCTCTCACATCGGCTATGAAGTCAATTTTCTCATGAACGTGACCGACATTGATGACCGTATTACGTCTGCGGCCAGTGCTAGTGGAGAGGACCCGGTGAGGTATGCGGAGAGGTATACGAAGGCGTTCCTTGAGGACATAGACCAACTGAGGATTCTCACTGTGACGAAGTACGAGCGTGTTTCTAACTACATTCCCGACATGATACGCCAGATTTCAACGCTGATCGCTAAGAAATACGCCTATGTCGTTGATGGGGATGTGTTCTTCGATACTTCGAGCTTCAGGGGATTTGGTGAGCTTTCACACCAGTCGCACGCCGACCTCATGCTGAGACCTGTTGAGATATCTCCAAAGAAGCGTGGTCTCTTAGATTTCTCTCTCTGGCGCTCCGTTTCGCTTGTGAAGGGAAAATGGCAGAGCCCGTGGGGCCTGGGAAGTCCAGGTTGGCACATACAGGACACAGCTGTGAGCATGAGCAATTTCGGACCTCAGTATGATATCCATGGGGGTGCGTACGAACTCATCTATCCCCACCATGAAGCGGAGATTGCCCAGGCGGAATCAGTGTCTGGCTTGAAGCCCTTCGTGAGATACTGGATTCACACCGGCCTCGTGAACCTGAAGGGGACGAAGATGTCGAAATCGGAGGGAAACGTCCTGAATGTCAGGGATGTCCTCCGCGACTTCAGTCCCGACAAGCTCCGGTTGTACTTCTTGTCCTTCCACCACCGAAGTGATGCGGAATTCGACGAGTATAAGCTGGGCAAAATTGGCGATCGGTACGATGAAATCAGGAAGATGGCAAGGGAGATAGAAGAGAAGAGGTCTACGAAGGTGAGAAGGCGCGACTCCGGCAAGGTTTTGCAACCGCTATACGATGCACTCAACGATGACATAGACACCCCAAAAGCTGTAGAGTTCATGATGAAGTTGGCCGAAGACGGTGTCAAGGAACAGAATCCAAGTCAGGTCGAGCTATACTACGAGTCGCTAAGAACGGCTTCCAACATACTCGGCGTGAATTTATTTGGAGCCTGGCGCCAGTGAAAGCTACGAGCTGAACGAAGCGAATTGGTGGGCCGACTGGACCAGGTTCACCTGGCTCAATACCAAAGCGTACTTCATGTGTTCCCAGCAGTTCAATGAACCGTTTTTCAACCGCGCAGGGTTCGTTGCTGCTGAATCTGGGTGGTCCGAAACCGTGTCAGAAGCGGAGTTGATGTTCCAGGCCGAGCGTCTTCAGCCGTGTTTCTATGTACAGGATGCGAAAGAGTTCAATAAGATGAGGAAGGGGCTCGTTTCAAGAGGATATACCGTCAGCGATGCAATGTCTGTCATGGAAATGCGGAGCCCCTCTTTCGATGCCAACCACGAAGTTGCAGCGGAACTGACGCAGAGTGAGGCGGTGGAAGAATGGTGCAGAGCCTACCTCCTATCCTTCTACGACGATACGAAGCTACTCGATCCCACGCTCCGAATTATGCGAAAGGTAGCGAAAATGGAAGAAGTAGTTCTCGTGTCTGCCAAGTACCGAGGAGCGACTGTTGGGGTGCTGGCCTTGCATCGGAGCGGTCGTACGACTGGTGTGTACTGTGTTGGGGTGGTGCCTCACTACAGGAGAATGGGTATTGCGGCAACTATGATGCGGTTCGCGCATGAATTTTCAGGAAAGGCGGACTCTCAACTGATCTTGCAAACAATGCTGTCAGATGAAGTTGAAGGACACTACACTAAGATGGGTTTCACGAGGTGTTACATCAAGACCGTTTTTGTGAAACCAGTTCGAAGGCAAACTCGACTCGCTTAAATTGCGTGTTTCCTCAGCCTGCTAGAGATGGAACTAGGCGTCACAATAAACAGAAAGCCTAGGAACACGACGCACCCACTGCTGGAAGTCTTCCAAGGGTTTGAGAATGTTCGTGCTGTGAGATCAATCTTCGGAGATAAGACGGAGAGCATTCTTTCAAAGATTGTTTTGGTGGTTCAGCCGAGGAAGGGTTACCTATATGTAGATCCGGCTGCCAGAAACATTGTAATTAGCTCCACGTATCTCGAATCTGGAGATGAGAAGCACATCTATCTCGATGTGATTCACGAGCTTGTGCACATTAGGCAATTAATGGAAGGGAAGGAACTCTTCGATAAGAACTACAGCTACGTTGATAGACCAACAGAGATTGAAGCCTACGCAAAGGCGGTGAAGGAAGCGAAGAGGATCGGGATGACTCAGCAGGAGATAGTTGATTATCTTCGTGTTGAGTGGATCACAGAAGAAGAGTTCAAGAGATTGGTCCGCGCGATGGGCCTGCAGTGAGTGAATGTGAGATTGTTCATATATTCGTGGCTCTGGTCGCGTTCGAATTGTAATGAAGGCCAAGGCTATCCATGTCGTCTACGCGGATTGGTGTCCTCACTGCGTGCCCACGACCGTCGAGCCGATGAAGAAGGCAGCGAAAGAGCTCGGAGTCGCATATTATGAGTATAACATTGATACCAAGGACGAAGCTAGGGCGGACGACCTAGTCAAGAAGTATGGGGATTGGTCGGATGACTATATCATTCCCCAAGTTTTCGTTGAGCTTCAGGATGGTACCTTCAGGCATGTCCTGACTGGCTATCCTGAAGGAGTCGCTTCCACAAGGCGGGCGATTGAGAATTTCCTTTCAAGCAGCTTCTACAAGAGCCTGAAGAACTAATGATTAGGTTTCAGCTCTACATTTTCCACACAGCGTCCAGTGACTCGTAAGAGATTGAAGAAATAACGACCTACATTTCGAACACAGAAAGAGCGCAGCACGGTTTGGGTCGTCTGTCTTGCTCCTGCGATAGTTCTGTGTCCAGTAAGCGGCCTTGATCAAGCCTCCACTCAACTCTGTGCCGAAGTCCCAGTCGTGCCTGATCGCAACACGGATGTCTTCATCATGAACGTTTCCAGAATCTCCGAGTGCGCCTGCGACAAGTTGCTTGAGTGTGTTCGGATACACATCATTGCCGTAGGCCATAATGCGCGAAACGTATCCCGATTCACAACGGTAGCACGCTACCAGTGGGTCTATCCGAGATTATCATGAAATGGGATAATTGGCCACAGTGCCCGTAGCACTGAACTGGCTCAGCGAATTTCTGCTCCAGCAGGGTCTTGAGATCCATTTCAGGTAGACGGGGTCGTACTCCCTATTATGCGAGCCGCACATTCGCGATAGACAATTATACTCATGTGACAAATCTCATTACGTCGCATGTATGTCAAGAATGCTGATGATTTGATATCGAACGGAACCTCCGCTGGAGAACGTCTGGCTAGGAGGCTGTGTGTTGATGCGCTTGAAGCGGCTCTGGAAGCAGCTGACCCTGGAAATATGGTTCTAAACTCGGTCACGCTCTCCCGCAACGAGTTTTCGGTCAGCGGGTCCAAGTTTGACCTGCGAAAGTTCAAGAGAATCATTGTTCTCGGTGGTGGGAAGGCGTCTGCCGCGCTGGCCGTGAGTCTCGAATCCATACTTGGGAAGAGGATTGCTGCTGGCGTGGTGAACGTCCCAGAAAAGCTCCTCGGAAAACATCCCCTTCGCGCGATAGAACTTCACGGGGCGACGCACCCTCTGCCGAGTGAGAAGGGTGTCCGAGGTGTTGAGAGAATGCTGGAGCTGGTCGCGAGGCCATCGGTTGATACTCTTGTTATCTGCCTGATTTCGGGGGGTGGGTCAGCACTGATGCCCTTACCTGCAGAGAAAGTGAACCTGACTGAAAAGGTGAGAGTCACAGAGTTGCTGCTGAAGGCGGGAGCTACAATAAGGGAACTTAACGTTGTCAGGAAACATCTATCGGGGATAAAGGGTGGCCTTCTGGCCAGGAGGCTCTACCCGAGCACCATCATCGCACTGGTGCTCTCCGACGTGATTGGTGATCCTCTCGACTCCATCGCCTCGGGGCCTCTCTCCCCAGACCCTTCAACATTCCAAGATGCGCTGAACGTGCTGAGAAAGTATCATCTTGAAAGAAGAGTACCGGAAGGGGTCCTGGCCACCCTGAAAGAGGGAGCAAGAGGAAAACTACCCGAAACGCCGAAACCTGGGGATGTTTGTTTCGAACGAGTTCACCATTTTGTCATAGGCAACAACAGAATCGCTTGCTTGGGTGCCTGTGAAAGGCTAAAGTCCGCGAGGAAGAATCCTATGTTGCTGACATCTAGACTTGAAGGTGAAGCAAGATTTGTCGGAGACGTCTTTGCCACAATTGCTGGAGATCCAGGAGATATGGTCAGACCGGATAGTTTCATCGCCGGTGGAGAAACCACCGTTACGGTAACTGGTCATGGAATGGGAGGAAGAAACCAAGAAGCTGCCCTCGCTGCACAGAGCAAAATCGGAGGAACACCGAATGTTGCCCTGGCGTTCGCTGGTTCAGATGGACTAGATGGTCCAACTGACGCGGCAGGTGCGATGGTTGATGGTTCGACGATTGACAGGGCGAAATCTCTGGGACTCGATGCCGCTGAGTACTTGGCGAGGAACGACAGCTATAATTTCTTCCGACAGACGGGTGACCTGATAGTCACGGGACCTACTGGAACCAATGTCAACGATATCTGGATCCTCAGTTAGATCCTAGGACACTGTGGTCCCGACCTTCTCACCACGAACGGCGAGCAACACGTTTTTGGTATTTCTTCCGTCGATCACAATCAATCGTATCCTCTGCTTTACTATCCTGTCCACAGCAACCGGGTCCACGATGCTGTGAATTCCCGGGCGGTGTTTTCCCCCGAGAATCTGTTTCAGTTGGCTGTAGGAGATTTCGTGCAACAACTTCGCCTTCTTGTCGATAGCGGGGTCGGACGTGAAAATGCCCTCGCGGTCCGAGGCCTTCACGAGTAGGTCTGCCTTCCAAGCCTCAGCGATCATCGCTGCGACTGTATCAGTTGTGATTCCTGGCCTCAGGCCACCCATTACTGCAACTTTCCTTCTTCGGAGTAATGAAATCATCTCGTTGGCAGAAGTCGGGACAGAAATCTGGCCGCCAATCTTCCTACACACCAGGCTGGCGTTCAACCTCGATGCTTGTATTGCAATCTTGTCTTGATGCTCGTGAGATAGACCTAGTTCTTTGGCTGCGGCGATGTACTGTCTCGCGACTGCGCCTCCTCCAACCACCACTGCTATACGGTGATGCTTCTCGAGTTCCTCGATCACGTTAGCATAGTCAAGAACCAGTGAAGGAGCTGGTGGGGAGCCTAGGACCGAGCCTCCGATTCTCAGGACGATCCTCATCCTGGTACACCCGTACTTGTCGTCCAAATAAGAGGTTAACTGTCTGGGAGCACAGTTCTTATAAGCAGGCGCCTCGTCTACAGTCCTGATTCTGCTTTGCTGTCGGTTTCCGCTTCTTCTTTCAGCTAACGTAGGTGTCCCCACATGCAGTTGAGCAGAGCAGATTCGGTTAGGCTGTACAAGATTCGCAAGATCATCTCCGAGCTTTCGAGCAAGGAGGGAAGGGGGACGGAACTCGTCTCGCTGTACATACCTCCAAAGAAACCTCTTCACGAAGTGATCTCCAATCTTAAAGACGAATGGGGTACAGCATCAAATATCAAGTCGGACACGACGCGAAACCATGTGCAGGACGCACTTGTGAAGACGATGCAACGCCTCAAGCTTTACCGTGAAACCCCTGATAACGGCCTCGTGATATTCTGCGGGGCTCTCCCCACCAACGGACCGGGAAGCGAAGTTGTTAGGCTGAACGAAATTGTCCCTCCGAAGACGATATCCACTTACCTGTACATGTGTGATGATCACTTTCACGTAGAGTACCTCAAGGACATGTTGAGGGAGGAGAAGGTGTATGGGATACTCTCCATAGACTCGACGGAAGCAGGCCTTGGAATCTTGTCCGGTGACAGACTGGACGTAGTAGATGTGATGACGTCGGGAGTCTCTGGGAAGACAAGAAAGGGCGGGCAGAGTGCACGAAGGTATGAAAGGGCGAGGGACATGGAGCTGACCTATTTTTACAACCGAGTCGGTGAGCACGCTACTAGAGCGTTCATAGACAGCGGCAAGGTTACAGGATTGATTGTCGGCGGGCCGGGACCAACCAAGGAAGAGTTTCTGAAGAGTGGTTACCTACACTATCAGCTTCAGAAGGGTTTGCTAGCCGTAATTGATACAGGTTACTCCGGCAGAGAGGGGGTTAGGGAGACGGTCGAGAAGGCTTCCGACGTCCTTCAGGGTGTAAGGTTGGTCGAAGAGAAGAAACTCGTCCAGAGATTTCTGTTGGAAGTAAATAGGTCGAATGGGCTCGCAATATACGGACTCCCCAGGATAATTGAGGCGCTTCGTAAGGCCAGTGTGGAAACCGTTCTTATCTCTGATGATGTCAACACTACGAAAATCGTAATGGTGTGCAAGAACTGCAAGACCCAGAAGGAAGAGACTGTGTCTGGTCAGGAGAGGATGCGAATCATGCAGGAAATGATATCCACCCCTTGCAAAAAGTGCGGTTCAATGGACTATGATGTGGACGAAGTTGATATTGTGGATTTGTTGGAGGAGAAGGCCATCGAGATCGGAGCAAAAGTGGAAGTAATTGCGTCTGGCACAGAGGAGGGAAGTATGCTCAGGTCATTCGGCGGTGTGGTAGCATTGCTCAGGTACAGAGCTTAAGCGAGTCTAGGGCTGGAAGTCTGGGGGTCGGTATCTCGCCCTAACCATCTCTTTCAGAGCCGTGACCAAGTCGAAGCTCGAACCAACTATGTCTGTCTGTGTAATAACTCCGATCAGCTTCCCCTTCTCAACAACCGGAAGTTTCTTCACGTTCGCATTGGCCATAACTCTGGCCGCTTCTTCAACCCTCAGGTCTCCCGTAATTGTGATTAGTGGTTTGGACATTATGGATTTCACTTGAACCGTCTTCGGATCCAGGCCTTTCGCGACCGCGCGCGAAACGTCGCCCTCCGTTATGATACCCTCGGGTCTGGAATCCTCTACCACAATCACAGAACCAATCTTGGACTTCGTCATTAATGATGCTGACTGCTTTACGGTGGCGGTCGATCTGATCGTTCGCACCTTCTGCGTCATCACATCCTTGACGAAGAGCATATCATTGGACGTCAGTTACTAGAGATTCACCAGATAAGAACTATTCGCCGGTTGTGTTCAATGGTTGCAATTGCTTACTTCGCTCATGGCTGTACATTGACCGATTGCCGTTACGGGATTCTCTGGTGAGAGAATCCCTCTCGGCAAATCCTTAACTATCGGAATCGAGCCTTCTTCCGAACCAACTGCAGGCGAAATGAATTGCCAATAAGAATAGGGATAATTGGAAAGACAAACGCAGGGAAAACGACTCTGTACAACTCGATGACTCTGCAAAGCGCAGAAGTTTCAACTTATCCTTTCACAACCAAATCGCCGAATTCCGGAATAGCGAACGCGTTGACCCTTTGCGTGCACAAGGAGTTTAACGTACAAGACACCCCGCAAAACTCCCGTTGCGAAGATGGGTGGAGATTCATACCGATAGAGGTCACTGACCTGCCGGGATTGATAAAAGGGGCCTGGATGGGGAAGGGTCTCGGAAATCAGTTCCTCTCTGTGGCCGCGCAGTCAGATGCGCTACTCCATGTGGTGGATGCGTCGGGAAGCGTCGACAGAGATGGGAGGATCTCGGAGCCGGGCACTGGAGACCCGCTTGCTGATTTCGCTGATGTGGAGCTCGAACTCGTTTTATGGTATGTGAAGCTGTTCACAAGCAACCTGAGCAAGATATCCAAAGCCTCGAGGCAGTCAGGTTCCAGTCTCGCTGATGCTGTTTCTGAAGTTCTTCATGGAATAGGCATAAAGAAGAGTCATGTTACGTTTGCGCTGAAAGAGGCGCTCCTAGAGGAAAAACCTCTGGAGAATTGGAGCGAAAAGGAGATTCAAAACTTCTGCTGGATTCTCCGGGACGCGTCGAAACCTACCCTCATAATAGCGAACAAGATGGACCTTCCCTACGCGGCCGAGAATTTCAAGAATTTGAGAGAGCACTACAAGGATTTGATTGTCGTTCCCACAAGTGGAGAGGCTGAACTGACCTTGCGAAGGGCAGAAGTGAAGGGATTAATCAAATACGTTCCTGGTGAAGAGAGATTTGAAGTAGTTAAGCCCCAAGAACTCAACGACCCCCAGAAGAGTGCTCTTGCCTACATCAGAAGAAAGGTGTTTGGAGAGTACCTAAGAACTGGTGTACAATTCGCGCTCAACATTGCGATATTCAAGCTTCTAAAGATGAATTCCATTTACCCAGTCTACGACCCCGAAAAGCTCTCGGACAAGAGTGGTAACGTACTTCCTGATGTGTACCTTTTGCCCTCTGGTTCCACATTAGATGACCTTGCAAGGCTTGTACACTCCGACCTCGACAAGGGTTTGCTCTATGCTATCGACGTAAGAACAGGACTCCACCTTCCGACGAATTATGTGCTCCGAGACAGAGATGTTCTCTCTATTGTCTCAACATTCAGAAGAGGTTAGGGTGTGGTTGCGGGGCCGAAAAGAGCACTAGGTACCCATGGACGCTCGGAACTCGTTCTCCAAGGAAGAACCAGTTCTTTCTGAGTTAATGGTTCGGTACCCGTTCACACCCCAGTCTAGACAGTTCTTTGAGCGCCTATCAATTGAAGAGAGTTTCTCAAGTAACGAAGTACTAGCGCAGGCTGAGAGCAGACTTCTGAGTTGCTTGGGAAGGGCGAGGTACGAGCCCCATATGTCTGAATTGATTGATTTCTTGAGTTTCTTCGTTGTTGCCTTTGTCGCGAGTCAGGATTTCTATCTGGCGCAGAAGTTTGCGACGAAAGAGGGCGAGAGGGCAAGGAAGTTGTTTGCGGGAGAGAAATCTGTTGACAAAGCGTTGGTCTTTGGCAAGTGCACTGGATTGCGAGTGGACCAGACAGATTCTAACTACTATGGATATCTGATCCAAGTCGAGGATTACCTACAGTTTGTTACGAGATTGGACCTGACAAAGCTTGGAAAGTGGCAACTCGTCAATCAGGCTTTGTCGGAAGGTCTGATTTGCTTCACAGAGAACAAACTGAATGATCTGTTCGGTGATGCTGCTGAGCAGATCATCAGAGAGGGGGTAACCAACCTGAAGAGGGCGCCATTCCCCAGGCAACTCGCGGGGTTGAGGGAGAAAGTCTTACCGTACCTTCCTCCCCAGCGGACAAAGACTACTAGAGGTTACCTCTACATTGAGAATCTCATGAAACATCCAGTGGCGGACGGGAGACACAGGCTTACATGGCTCGTGCTCGCACCCTATCTTGTAAACGTGAAGAAGCTGAACGAGAGCGAGGCCGTGGAAATCATCCAAAGCTTCGTGGCAGGTGTGGGAGAGACTCGGCCCATGAAGCGTTTCATCGAGTATAATGTGAGGAGATCTAAGCGGAACGGCCTGTTGCCGCCAACCCTGAGGACGCTCAAATCACTGCACCCAGACCTCTACTCGCTTATACCAATCGAGATTCTCAAGAAGTTGCAAGCGACAAAATAGCCATTGATCACAGTCAGCGATTCCTTCGGATCCTAGGACCACAAACAGGAGCTAGAGTAACTATGCCCATTTGTTCGGATATTTCTTTCGAAGAGCTTGTGTCGCTTTCTGTTGCAGTTTTTCAGGGACCGGAATGTAGGGCCGATGCGGGTATCCCCCTTTTATTACTCCAAGATTGTTGAGAGCCGCCTTCAGAACGCAGAACCAGTTGTACTCCCCCGTCCCAAACTCGCTGTAAATAGAATTGATGAGTTGCATCTGCTCGTAGTGAAGTCTCTTGGCCTTGTCCCATTCTTTCCTTTCGCTTGCTTTGAAGACTTCAAGGAACAGCTTTGGGTCGAAGGAAAAGTTCTCCGACGTAACGCCTTTCGCGTTGTACAGCATGGCAGGAACGGTTACTGGATCGCAACAGAAGTGGGCCAAGTTGGTCGCGTTCACGATAGCCATCCAGTGTGTGAAGTCGGCTTGTGGTGTGTATCCGACTATTTCCTTGCTTCCACAGATGTTCTTTATCTTCGAGAGTTCCTTGAAGATATCGGGGCCAATGAGAAACTTCGTGGTTTCTGGGTTGTTGTACACGATTAGGCCTATGTTTGGGCATGCTTGAGCGACATCGCTCCAGTATTTGATGCACTCCTTGGGTGTTATTCTAGTGTAGAACGGGACGGCGTTCATTGCAGCATCAGCACCGCTATCCTGCGCAAATTTTGTCTTCTTGATTACTTCGTCTGTGTTTAGTCCAGAGCAACCGACGACAGTGGCTACGCCGGCTTTCGTCTCGTCAACGAGTGCTCTGATCAGTCGCTGGTGGTCTTGCCACGGGATTGAATGAAACTCCCCTAATGTACCGGTAGTTGCTATTCCCTGAATATCGAATTCACAGAGAATTCTGATGTTCTCTCTGAATGTCTTTTCGTCAAATTCACCAGACCTGGTGAATGGAGTAGGAACGAGAACGTAGAATCCGTGCATGTCATTTCTTGTGAACAACTCTATCCCTCACGCATTCTACTTACATGGATAAAATCTTTCCTCGTGAGAAGGTTATTTGTCTGTGACTCGGCGGGAGCGAAACTTTCAGTGACCTTCTGGTCTTCTGGGAGCGACGTTCGGTGTTGATGTATTAGCGATGGGTTGCAAAAGCGTTAGCATCTGTTGGAAAATTTGCTTTGGACGTAGCTAGATGCTATCAAGATAGAGCAACTTATATAGAATGTACGTCGGTCTCCTCTTCATGAAAGTTCAGCCTCTTATTGATCTTCATGAAGATGTATCGACATATTACATTCTGGGTCCGGGTGGGCAGGGATTTCCGATAACCGATTTCGGCTTGGACACACCGAAACGCCATGCGGATGTCCCGAAACTCAAGCGAGGAAACGCTAGAGTTATTTTTGCTTCCATATTCCCGATGATTCCTACAGTCAACGCGAGAGTCTCTTCCGAGTTGAGTAAGGGGTACAAGACGTTCTACAATCCTTCCTCACCGAGAGGTTCCACGTCCCTGGTATTCGAGCACATTAAAGTGTACTATGCCCTAGTTGACTCCTTCCCTCGGAATCTGATGCTTGTCAGGGACAGGCAGGATCTGCGGGAAAGTATGAAAGGAACGCGAACTGGTTTTCTCCTCAGTTTGGAGGGAACTGAAGCCCTAGACGACACGGATGACATCAGGATACTCTACAATTGTGGTCTTAGGAACCTTGGGTTCAACTGGAACTATGACACAAGATATTCTGCTTCGTGCATGTCAAAGAAGGATTACGGACTGACTGGCGAGGGGGAAACGCTACTCGAAGAAATGAACAAACTGGGCATAATTGCAGAATCTCGCTCACGCGAGCAAGATGACTTGTATGGACGTATTCGCTAGCTCCAAAATGCCTGTTATTGTCAGCCACGCGAATGTGAAGGCCCTCTTTGACTGTGCCAGGAATCTCGATGATGGAGTCATGGAAGCCTTGAAAGCTAACGGCGGAGTCATGGGTTTCATATTTGCCAGGCAGATGATGGGTGGGAAGAAGGACGTCAACGAGCTGGTTCGCCACATTCTTTACGTCTACAAGCACTATGGTCCCGATATTCTGGCCATTGGCACAGACTACTTTGGTCTAGCTGACGAACGAGCGCCTGATGGTTTGGAAGACATAACAAAGATGAAGAATCTGTGGGAACTTCTGATTGACAAGGGCATGAAGGAGTCGGATGTTGCGAAAATCGCTTACCAGAATGCTCTACGGGTTATAGAGAAAAATGCGGACAGATGGAAGTAAGTAGGCCCAGTGTTTAGCGCCCTTCTTGCCTGACCAGTACGGATCTGCAGGCCAGTAGGATTGAGTCATCCGTTGGAGTAGGCTCTTCCTTACAGTTTGCCACGCCGCTGCGACACACTCACCATCCGGTCCTTGACCTGAACCGGGAACCTCACCCTCGTGTTATCCCTCAGCTCGGACTCGTAAATCGCCATGATGATTTCGATGGCTGCACGTCCGTCGTTGACGTTCCAGCGCGGTTGTCTTTCCCTTGACTCCAGACAATCAATCATGTCACGCGCCGCCAGCAACAGAGCGGGTTCGTCCCAAGCTGGGTTTGGCAGTACGCAGATACTTTACGGGCGGGTTGGCCCTCCGAAGATTTTCACCAAAGCAGATATAGCAGTTTGATGAGGCATTGTGTGGTGAATCTGAAATGCGACAGAATATTGTTAAACAGAAACTGGCAAAGAACCAACTTACACTCGGGACGTGGATAACCATCGGCCATCCGGATGTTGCCGAAATGATTGCGTGGGCGGGTTTCGATTGGTTCATATTCGATATGGAGCATGCTCCATTGGACGCCTCTCAAATCGAGATTCTCGCGCAAGCTGTGTCTGCGGCACCGGCTCTCCCCATTGTAAGAGTTCCTTGGAATGATCCTGTGTTCGTAAAGAGGGCTCTTGACGTCGGAGTGTCCGGCGTAATGATACCATACGTGAACAATAAGCAAGAGGCTCTGCAGGCGGTGAAATCCGCGAAGTATCCTCCAGTCGGCATCAGGGGTGTCGCTCCTAGGAGGGCTTCGATGTATGGTTCAGAGTTTCATGAATATTTGCGGAGAGCCAATGATGAAGTCCTTGTTGTTCTTCAGATAGAGACGACGGAGGCGGTCAAGAACATCGAAGACATCTTGTCGGTTGACGGAATTGATGTTTGTTTCATCGGGCCTCTAGACCTTTCATTCTCCGCAGGGTATCCAGCGAAGACAACCCATCCGAAGGTGCAGAGCTTGATCAAGAAAGTCGTGAAAGCTGGTGAATCGGCGGGGGTAAGAGGAGGTATTGACACCCCCTTGGACCAGCTGCAACACTACATCGACATGGGTTTCAAGTTCATATCCACAGGAGCCGACTATGCTTTCATGCTTCGGGGAGCCAGGGAAGCTGTTAGCGCAAAGACAAAAAGGCCGCAATGAAGCTGGTAGAAACCTAATAAAAAAGAATGATATTCGCCAATCGAATAAAGAGATTGGCGATGTTCAGCGTTCCGTCGGTCTTATCTCTTGGACTTGACTTCCTTGGTGGCTTCCTTTACGGGAGCCCCTGCCCTGACCAGTATTTCCCTCAGACCGGCTCTCTCTTCCCTTGTGAGGTTCCTTTGTGGAGGTCTTACCGGCCCGGCGGCTAGTCCAATCATCTCGATAGCAGCCTTCGTTGAGTTTGCGTCGTTGATTGTAGTCGTCTTCGCCATGCTCACATGGAAATTGTAGAACGGCCAGTTTAACTGAGCTAGCAGCTCAACCGCCTTTGTGTAGTCCTTCTTCTTGATAGCGTTCCAGAGTTGAAGTTGGTGCTCAAGGTGGAAGTGTGCTTCATGGGATAGGAAGCCGACCTCACCGAGCTTGTTGCCAGTCACGTGCTCGGTTTGATTGTCCACGAACGCGAACTTGTCAGCGAATCTGGTAAGAGTCTCCCTGAACTCCACGACACTAGGCTGAGAGAACTTTATCGCAACCACGTGGTCCAAGTCGAGAAGTCTCGTGAAGAACTCATGAGGGAAGCTGTGACCGTGCCAGAAGTCTGTATAGACCATGATTCCGACATCAGTTGCGTCATTGATCAGTTTGAAGAAACGAATCATGTCATCGACGGTCTGTCCAGGATCGTAATACGGCGTAGATAGTTGTACTCCATCGATTCCTGCTTGTTTGGCAAACTTGCACAGCTCGATTACTCTCTGCGTGTCTGTATGCTGCACCCCAAATATCAGTGGAACCTTTCCTCTTGTTCTCTTCCACGACCGTCTGGGCGACTTTCTTTCTTTCGTCCATGGTCAGAACCGGGAATTCCCCTCCTGCGCCTGCCACTAGGAAGACGCCGCTACCGTTCTCGCCGAAACCACCCCGCATCAAGAATCTCACGTTGCTTCTCAGACCATCCAGATCGAGGTCATAGTTCTCCTTGAAGGGGGTCATCAATGGCGTGAAGAGTCCGCTGAATCTCTGCCTAGCTTCCTTTCTGCTGATAGCCATAATTTCAGCGGTCGTAAAATCTTATTTAAGGATTAAGGCTTAATCTTAATTAAGGCTTCCGACAATTTGAAGCTATTTCTTCAAAAGAAGTGTAGACTAATAAGCCAAGACCCTGGCCAAGGCGTTGTCGATGCCAGAATTTCCAAGGTCAGAATATGAAGAAAGGCGCAGGAACCTTCACAACTTGTTGGAAAGAAATCGTATTGACTTGCTACTTGTGAGCTGTGAAGAGAATATTCGGTACTTTGCTGGAGCAAAATCTCTCGTGACATGGAGAAGTTTTACCCGCCCAGTCTTCGTTATCGCAGACGGAAAAGAACCCCCGATGATTCTGACTCACAGGTCACTCGCGAATGCCACGAAATCAGAGGGATACTATAGTGATATTCGCAGCTACACCAGCATAACTAAGCCTCCGGTTGAGCAATTGGGGAACATTCTCAGGAAGACTCTACAGGCTGGCGGCAGGGTCGGATTCGAAGGGGGGTACGAGCAGCGAGTTGGTCTTCCATTCTCAGATATGGCAGCGCTCGTTTCTTCTCTTGCTCCGTGCACTCAGTTTGTAGATGCCTCGAATCTGATCTGGGACCTGAGAATGAAGAAGTCAAGGTTGGAGGTCGACTGTATGAAGGAAGCAGGGAGGATACTGGCGAAGGCAAGACCACACGCCGTATCGAAGATCAGACTCGGGATGACAGAGAGAGAGGCTGCGCGAACAGTCGCGGTGGCGATTCTGGAGGCGGGCGCAGATGAGGTTGCATTTGTCCACGTCAACTCCGGTGAGCCGCACACGTGGTACCCAACCGACAGAAAGTTGAGTTCGGGTGACCTAGTGTACATTGATGCGGGTGCCACAGTAAGAGGATACACCTGTGAATATGACCGACTGGCTACCGTTGGGCAGCCAACCCAGGCTCAACGAGACATGCATGAATCCGTATGTCAGATCGCCGACGGCATGCGAAGTTTCATGAAGGCGAATACGGGGTGTTCGGAAGTATACGCTGAGTGCGATAGATTGTACTCGCAACAGCGCAGACCAACGGCAAAGTGGGGGAGAGCTGGTCATGGGCAGGGCTTGCTAGCTACCGAACCTCCTAGCATTGCATTCCGTGATACCACAGTTCTTGTCTCCTGGAATGACAGTCAGCAATGAGCCGGGGATCGTCTGCAAGGAGGGCGTTTTCGTGTGGGAAGATGTTTATGCTATTACAAGTGAAGGAAGTACCACTCTCTCGATCGAGCCAGGAGAACTAATGCAAATCTCATAAGTTGTTGAAGAGCGTGTTCGGGAGTTTAGCCAAGCCTAAGGAGAGCTATGAAGTGACTGCAACACTCAAGCTGCTTTGCCTCTAAAGAAATTTATAAGAGAAGGATATCGGTTCCAATATTGAAGTACTGGCACTATGTAGTTCGGAGGCTATTACTTCTATTACTAGTGATTTGGGGCACGGTTACCATTACTTTCCTTATTGCAAGGATCCTTCCATCCAATCCCGTAGCGCTATACGTCGGCCAGGCTCAGATTACTGATCCCAAGATTATTGCAAAAATCACTCATGATTGGGGTTTGGATAAACCACTCTACATCCAGTACATCGCCTATTTCCAGAACATCCTGACAGGCAATCTGGGCAATTCTTTCACTTCGCAACGGCCTGTGATAATCGATCTCCAAACTCGAATGCCCGCCACGATTGAGCTTTCGATTTTTGCTCTAATCTTCACACTCTTGATCGCAGTTCCCGTAGCCATAGTTTCTGCGACTCACAAGGGTTCTGTGTTTGATCACGCGGGTCGGAATCTTCTCAATAGCCGGTTTCTCAGCGCCTTCCTTCTGGATAGCCATTATGCTGTTGCTGATTTTCTTCAGAGAGCTCGGATTCGTGGGCCCGGGAAGGCTCAGCCCCCAGTTCGTCCCAGCACCGTTCGTTACGGGATTTTATACAATCGACGCCCTAATAGCTGGTAACCTGCCAGTATTCTTTGACGCTTTGAAGCATTTGATGCTTCCAGGTCTAACACTCGGCCTTGGGGGAAGTGCAGTGACAATGCGCTTGCTGCGATCGTCGATGCTCGAAGCCGTCAATTCAGATTACATCAGAACTGCTCGAATGAAGGGACTTCGAGAAAGAGTTGTGATATACAGACATGCTTTTAGAAATGCATTGATACCTATGACCACATATGTTGGGCTACTCATAGGTGGTTTCCTCAGCGGAGCCGTGCTTACTGAGACAATCTTCAGCTGGAATGGAATGGGACAGTACACCGTCAACGCCATTTTCGCTAACGACTTTCCTGCCCTGCAGGGGGTTGTATTGTTCGAGGCGTTCATTTTCGCGGGGGCAAACCTAATTGTTGATTTAACTTACGGAGTCATCGACCCAAGGGTGAGATACGGTTGACCGAGCGAAAACTCTTCAGTGGACCACGCTTCAGGGAGATAGGCTTTACGCTGCAGATGATGAGGAAGAGTAAACTCACGATGGTATCAACTGGTGTGGTCATTGCTTCTTACGTGATTGCTATACTCGCTCCCTACATCGCTCCTTACAATCCCAATACCATCCAATTGGCACTGAGACTTGGTCCCCCGAGTTGGGCTCATCTCTTGGGTCTCGATCAAGTGGGTAGAGACGTTCTCAGTCGGTTGATATGGGGGGCGCAGGTGTCCATGCTCATTGGAATCATAGTAGTCGTGCTCAGTGTTGCCGTCGGACTTCCGCTGGGTGCTATTGCAGCCTACTATGGGGGACGGATTGATGACATTATCATGAGAGTAACTGACATAATAATGTCGTTCCCCGGTCTTGTATTGGCAATTCTCTTTGCGTACATCTTAGGAAGAGGTCCTATTGCAGCGTTCATAGCTCTCTCGCTTGTTAATTGGACGAGCATAGCTAGAATCATACGAGGCGTAGTGCTCCTCGAAAAGGAAAAGGAGTACACAACTGCAGCTCAGGTACTCGGAAAGAGCAGCTTCTCGACTCTCTTTGGAGAGGTATTGCCCAATTCCATACAACCGGTCATTGTGTGGGGAAGTATGTCGCTCGGAAACGCTATAGTTTCGCTGGCGGGGCTTAGTTTCATAGGTGTTGGGGTGCAGCCTCCCACAGCTGACTGGGGGGTAATGGTATCAGACGGTTATAGCTACATGGTCGACGATCCCTGGCTAGCAATCATACCAGGTTTAGTAATCATTGTAGTAGCGATGTGCTTCAACATAATTGGCGACACATTGCAAGACGCTCTTGATCCGAAGCAAAGAAGAGAAATGATCTAAACACATCCTAAGAGTTTTCCAGATTCTTTCGACAGGTTGCGAGAGACGTACAAAATGGATGAACCTCTGGATAGGGAGTCGAATCGACAGAACAACGGATAGTTCCATCTACTTGACGGATATGGGACATTGTTGTCCCCGCCGGAACACCTTTCGGAAAAGGTGGAGAAAGGGCGTTAGAGGCTGGTCGAATACGACACCGATGATTTGAAGGGAATAATGATTCTGAGCAACCCAACGATTGTTGCCCCAAATGTAATCTATCCCGCAGATTTCAATGTGTAGTACGCCATATCTCTATGTATCGGGAGCTGAATTGGAAGGAGAATTCTGCGATCCGCTTCGCCGCTCCCTTGGTGAACACGCCAGTTGATGTCCAGACCGAAGCCTCACCTTGCCTGCGTGGCCTGTCCCACATAGAGGGAAAATCTCCGCTATGGTTTGGAGTGGAGACTTGAGCAAGGGGAAAGCTTGTGGAAGATGTGTTCTACGCAACCTTCGAAGAGACTTCCGTAGATTTTGAGTATTTTGTGCGCTTGGTAAGAGGGACAGGATGCAAGTTCTGCCCGATGCCCGGAGATAAGAACACTGGAGAACCTCTGAAACCTATCGAAAAAGGGCTGCTGAATCATACAAGAGTGTTGATGCGATAGCATTCTATGACAGTTTGATATGCACAAGTATACCTATGAGTGGGCTTCCGTTCGGCGCATAGGTTACGTCGGAGAGTTGAGCCGCAGAAGCTACCAAGGGTTGTCAGCTCGTAGCGTTGCGCTAACCAAACTCGCGGGATTGAACGCCACCCACAAGGATGATTCTCGGTATTAACGTATGAGCCGTTGAGTGTCGGATGGGCTAAAAACTTCCTTGTGTGCTACGCTACCATGTGACACGCGACCAAGTGGCCATTGCCAATGTCTCGCAGTTCCGGTTCCTTTGTATCACACAACCCCTTCTGCGCCAAGCGACACCTATTGTAGAACCTGCAGGCCGGCAAATCGCCGATGGCAACCGAAATCTCTCCTCGCAACATTACTCTATCCCTCTTAACCTCAGGATCAGTATCCGGAATCGCGGAGAACAGGGCCTGGGTGTAAGGATGCAACGGCTTCGAGAATATCTCTTGGTTACTTCCCATCTCCACCATCTTTCCCTGGTACAGCACTCCAACTCTGTCAGCCACACATCTAATGACATCGATGTTGTGGGTCACAAACAGATAGGTCAGGCCGAGTTCCTTCTGAAGTTCAATGAGAATCTTGAGTATCTGAGCCTGAACGGAAACATCGAGTGAGGAGGTTGGTTCGTCAAGGAAGATGAACTCAGGGCTCAAAGCGATGGCTCTTGCGATTGCGATCCTCTGTCTCTGCCCGCCAGAGAATTCGTATGGATATCGATAGGCGTGCTCAGCACTGAGACCCACCATTTCAAGGAGAGCTAGCACTTGGCGCTCAGCTTCAGGAGTAGCTATGTGTCTGTGAATTTCAAACGGGTCACGGAGAATCTGCATGACTGTCCGTCTGGGGTTAAGTGACGAATAGGGATTCTGAAAGACCATCTGCATCCTCGTCCTGATTCCTTTGATCTTACTTCTGTCAGACTCAGTGATATCCTCCCCGTCAAAGTAGATGTGACCACCAGTCGGCTCAATAATCTTCAGAATCAACTTACCAATGGTGGTCTTACCAGACCCACTCTCTCCGACCAGTCCAAAGGTCTCTCCTTTTTCTATCGTGAAGTTGACGCCATCCACGGCACGTACGTAGGAGTGGGTTCTATTGAAGAATCCCTCCTTGATTGGAAAGTACATCTGAAGGTTATCTGTCTTGACGAGACTCATTCGGGCTCCCTCCCGTTTCCGTACAGATGACATGCGACCCGTTGCATCTCTCCAACCTCGATAAGTGGAGGCCTGACTTTGGCACACACATCCATAACATAGCCGCAGCGCGGAGCAAAAGCGCAGCCTGGCGTCATATTAATCAGGTCAGGTACGATTCCGGGTATCGAGCTAAGATTATTCTTGTCTGTTAGTCTCACCGCGCTCACCAGTCCCCGTGAATACGGATGCGCTGGGGATTTGAGAACTTTCCTCACGTTACCGACTTCTGCGATACTTCCGGCGTACATTACTGCCACTCTTTCGCAGAACTGAGCGATTAGCCCCATGTTATGAGTTATGAGCATGACAGCCATCTCTTTTTTCCTGCCAAGCTCGAGGAGAAGTTCCATTATCTGTGCTTGCATGGTGACATCAAGGGACGAGGTGGGCTCATCAGCTATGAGTAACTCTGGGTCCCCAGTCAGAGCCATGGCAATCATGACTCTCTGTTTCATTCCCCCGCTTAATTCGTGTGGGTACTGCCGAGCGACGGCGGGATTCGAAATACCCACTTCAGAAAGCAATCTGAGGACTGTTTCGTTTGCCTCGCTCCTGCCTAACTTCTTCTTGACAACCAAAGCTTCCACCAACTGGTCATCTATCCTGAGGACGGGATTGAGGGAGGCTGAAGGATCTTGAAAGATGAGGGCTAGTTTTGTTCTCCTCAACTCTCTCATCTCATTACCGTTCTTCTTGGTGAGGTCTTCTCCTTCGAGCAAGATTGTTCCGCTGTCGATTCTGCCCGGACTGGGAACAAGCCCTACCATTGATAGGCCCACAGTGGATTTTCCACATCCTGTCTCTCCCACGAGCCCTAGGATTTCGTTGGGACTCATGTCTATGGAAACACCGTTCAAAGCGTGAACGACTCCCCTATAGGAGTAGTATGATACACATAGGTCTTCAATCTTTAGTAGTTCATTCATGTTCGGTCCGTTTGGAACGCGGTGGAATATTAAGCTAACGAAGCAGAACCGTCTGGTGGAATATTAAGCTTATATCACGCCTCCCTCTTAGCGAGGAGCTATGAAAATAAGCAGAAGAAAAGCTGTCTCAACAACACTTGCAGCTGTCGTTATTATCATCATTGTCGTCGCTGCTGCCGCAGGCATCTACATTGCTACCCAGAACGTACAGACGGTGACCTCAACAGCGACTTCGACCGCAACCAAGACTACAACGGCGGTGTCAACAGCAACTACAACGGCGGTGTCAACAGCAACTACAACGGCGGTGTCAACAGCAACTACAACGGCAACTACAACGGCGGTGTCAACAGCAACTACAACGGCAACTACAACGGCGGTGTCAACGGCAACTACAACGGCAACTACAACGGCAACTACAACGGCAACAGCAACATCGTCCCGGGCGATTCCGTCGCAGACGCTGATCATAGGAGATGTCGGAACACAATGGGCCTTCCAGCCCATCGGAACCGACCCTCAGCTTCAGGCGGGATCAGCGAATCCATGGTTCCCTAACGTCTACGAGGCACTCTTTGCATACGATCCCGTACAACTGCAGAACGGGAACTATGTACCAATACCCTGGCTAGCACAGAACTACACCCTCTCACCAGACGGGCTCACCGCAACCATCACCCTGCGACAGGGAATCAAGTTCCACACAGGGAACACGATGACGTCCGCGGACGTCAAGTATTCCTTGAACAGATACATCTTCTTCACGGACTATCCCCCTGCTGTAGCCACGGCGGTTGGTGGAGGTATTGCGTACAGATCCTACTACTCTTCCATAACGAATGTGAGCACATCTGGTCCGAACACTGTCATACTTCACCTTGCGCATCCCGACCCGTTGCTACCAGATGAACTCGCCAGTGAAATGCTGTACATTATGGACAGCGCTGTCACTGAGTCTCACGCGATCACTACCAGTAACTCCAGCGACCACGGCTTCAACTGGCTCAATAACCATGGAGGTGACGTTGGAACAGGACCGTTCACCATAACCAGCGAGACCCTAGAATCGAGAATACAACTGAGCAAGTTCGCCAACTACTGGGGTGGCACAAATAATGTGAACACACCGATACAGAGCGTAATCTACATCGCGTACGCAGATGCTACCTCAGCCAGGTTCGCCCTCGAAAAGGGAACCGTCAACATGCTAATCGATGCGACCGACCAGGAGACTTCAGCCCTCGCCCAAGAGTCAGGCTTCAGCGTTATCCATGCCCCAGGGGGTCTATGGATGAACCTCTGGATGCACCCCGTCGGACCTCTAGCTGACTGGAGGGTAAGGGAGGCGGTAAAGCTGGCAATAGACTACAAGGGGATCATTAATTCACTCACATACGGCCTCGACTACGCCTCGCAATCCAACTTCGCGGTCGGCATGCAAGGGTGGACCAACGCATCGGCTACCTACTTCTCAAGACAGGCGCCCAACATCACAGGAGCGAAGGCGCTCCTCGCCGAAGCAGGATACGCGAATGGATTCACAGTCAACCTCTACACAAGACCTTCATCTCGCTTTGGAATCACCTTCACTGACTTGGCCGTGATCTTGCAGAGCGACCTTGCAGCGGTAGGAATCAACCTAGTCATTCAGACCTACGTCGTCGGACAATTCTATAACTATGAATACGACCTAGCAATTCCAGGTATCTGGACACAGCCCAGCAGCCTACTTCTCTGGAGCGTACAGAGTCCCTTCGGGCAAGTATTACCAGGTACTGCAGGCAACGCATTGTCCATAGGGTGGAATTCCACGAATGAGGTGGGTCCGGGTGTTAATTTCACCCTGATGTCCACACTATACGCACAATCCCAGCAGGAACTCAACACTACAAAGAGAATCGCGGAAGAACAGCAATTGGATAGTTACTTCCTGCTATACGGGACAGCTCTCCCCGTGATAGCGATATCCGACAAAATCGTGTACTCGAACACAATCACCGGCCTCGTATGGAATGCGGTCGGTGACAACTTCGTTCTAGTACCTCAACTGAGCTCCCCATAGTAGAGACGCTTAGCAAACAATCTAAGCGTCCCCCTAATTTCTTTCTAACTGGTCAAAAGTGAGTGTTATTATTCGAGAATTTCATGCGTGTGGGCAATTCAATATTAGGCAACGAGACCAAAGAACCACGGTCGTTTGAATTGGCTGGGAAGAAGAACTACTACTCGCGAGGTTTTTCTTCGTCGCCTTTTGTGGCGCGAAAGCTTCCGCCAACTATGGATCTCTGACCCAGCATTCCTACGGCCTTCCCGTTATCAACTACCAGTAGCCGTCGTATGTGATGTTTCGCCATAAGCTTAATCGCGTCAGTGAGAGAGGCGTTTGCTGAAATGGTAATTATAGGGGAAGACATTATCTTCCTGAGGGGCACTTCTGAGGCTGGTAAATCTTTCGCGGCAATCTTATAGAGTATGTCTCTTTCTGTCACTATTCCAGCTAGTTTGTCATCTATTGTGACTATGACGCTTGTTGTGTCTTTTTCCTTCATCATTGTCGCAGCTTCCCAGGCTGATTGATTAGCCGTGATTTTGATGACGTTTGGTCGCATGAAATCCCTTACTGTGGGTTGTTTTTCCTCGACGCTTTCGAGCCAGAAGGTTAGTGAATAGTGACACGTTGGGCATTCGTCAGGCGGAGACTTTCCTTCAAAGATAGAGGAGCATCTGTAACACTCCCACTTACCCAATTCTAACTGCAGGCACAGGTATTTCCGTCCAATATTAACGTTGGTCTTCAGTGATTCAGATGAAGTGTTGTGAACTGAACCGCTAAATACCCCGTGTCAACATCTTCGGAAGCTCCTTGCAGAAGCAGAATCAACCCAAGCTCGAAGCCACGAACTGGAACCCGAGTCTCGAAGAAGAGCTAAGAGCGGTGTGGGTAACTGAAGAGAACTATGTTTTTAGGCCAAGAAAACATAGCGAACGTAATTTTTCGATTGATACGCCGCCTCCGTATCCATCTGGTAGACCTTGGCACCCAGGTGCGCTGACGCAATACTCTCAGATAGACATGGTCGCACGCTCCGCAAGGATGAGAGGATTCAGCGTCCTATTTCCTATAGGAATAGACCGCAACGGACTGCCAGTCGAGATTGCTACCGAACGAAAGTACAGGATCCAGCTGAGAAAGACTCCGAGGGAAGAGTTCATCGGGCTCTGCAAGCACGCACTGGATGATATAGAGTCCTACATGATTGACATCATGAAGAGACTTGCAATATCAGGTGACTTCGACTCCAAATATCGAACGGATTCTGAAGAATACCGCACGCTCACACAGTGGTCATTCATCGAACTATGGAATAAGGGACTGATTTATCTCTGCTAACAGACCAAACAATTATTGCACTGATTGTGGAACGACTATTGCCGATGCCGAAGTTGAATACGAAGAACTTCCCACCTATCTCGTCACAATCCGATTCAGGGTGAAGAACAGTGATGAAGGGTTCCTAGTGGCGACTACCAGACCAGAACTCCTCGCAGCATGCCAACTAATTGTGGTTCATCCCGATGACGAGCGTTACAGCAGATTCATCGACAAGAAGGTAGTCGTGCCGATTTACGGAAGGGAAGTCTCCGTCGCTGCCCACAAGAGCGTTGATCCGAAGTTCGGTACAGGAAGCGTGATGGTCTGCAGCTATGGGGATTACAATGATGTCCAACTTTTCCGCGAATTCAAGCTGAAGGAGGTTGTTGTCGCGGACATGGATGGCAAGATGACCTCGACCGCTGGCAAGTATGCCGGTCTTTCGGTCAAGGATGCTCGCTCACAAATACTCCAAGACCTTCAAGATACCGGTGTTGCTGTCAAGGTCGAGCAGATCCGGCACAGGACACCGCTTTGCGAAAGAAGTCATACCCCCATACAGATAATACCCATGCAGGAATTCTATCTGAAGCAACTCGAATTTCGCTCAAAACTCAAGAAGCTTGCAAAAACAATCGTGTTTCACCCCGATGCGCACCGTCAGATTCTTCTTGATTGGATTGATGCGCTCACAACGGACTACCCAATATCGAGGAGGAGGTACTACGCCACTGAGATACCAATATGGTACTGCGCCAAGTGTAACTGCCCTCATCTTCCCAAACCTGGTAAATACTATAGACCCTGGAGAGATCCAGCGCCGTTCAAAAGGTGCAAGAAGTGCGGGGGCACGAAGTTTGTTGGCGAGCCTAGGACCTTTGACACTTGGATGGACTCGAGTGTGTCTCCTCTGTTCGTCACAAAATACCAAAGAAACGCTGCATTCCACAGAGTCACTTATCCTGTCACGATTAGACCGCAAGGTAAAGACATAGTGCGGACTTGGCTCTATTACACAATTCTCAAATGTTATCTCTTGGTTGGCGGAAGTCCCTTCAAGCATGCTTGGATTGGCGGACTTGGTTTAGACGCCAAGGGAAGAGCGATGAGAAAAAGCCTAGGGAATTTTGTTGACCCAGATCTTCTCCTCCAGAAGTATGGCTCTGATACTTTCCGGTACTGGGGTGCCGCTGAAGCGAACCAAGGGTATGACTTCAGGTTAAGTGAGGATAGGGTGGCAGGGGCTGGTAAGTTCCTCACGAAGCTCTGGAATACTGCGCGCTTCATAAGCGCATTTCCACAACCAAAGTCTGCAAAGCTTACTCCGACTGACAAGTGGATTCTCGCAGAGCTATCCAAGTTAGTAAGTGAGAGCGTCAAGGGATACAAGGATTTCAATGTGTATGTGCCGGCCATAAAGACTAGAGAGTTCCTGTGGAATGTCTTCGCAGCGCATTACATTGAAATGACGAAAACGAGGGCGTATGGTGATGATGTCTCAGAAGACGATCAGAAAGCGGCTTGGTTTACTCTGCACGAAGTGATGAAGAGTATTCTATTGCTTCTGGCTCCAATTACACCCTACATCACGGATTACATATGGAGAAAGATGTACGGCGAGAAGAGTATCCATCTTGAGTCCTTTCCGATATCAAGAAAATACAGCGTAAGCCACGAAGTCAGCCAGAGCATTATGGATTTCAACGCCGAGGTGTGGAAGAGCAAGAGGGAAAAAGGATTAGCGATGAAAGACCGGATTGAAGCGCGAATTCCACTGAATCTTAAGCCATTCCAACCGGACATGATGAGAATGCATCACATAATCATGAAAACTGATTGAGATGCAAGTTCAGGAGAATGAACTAGCTGAAGATACTTGAGAGGAGTGCGTACTCTTCGCTGGAAAGTCTCCGTGTTATTGACTCCGCGTTTTCTTCAACATGTTTAACATGAGCGGATTTTGGTATCGCTACGACTGAGTACTTCTGTGTTACCCAATTCAACATTATCTGCGCCGGTAACATGTTGTGCTTTTCAATCATCTTCTTCCGAATTTGGGTTGGTATCTTGCCAGTGTCGAGTGGGCTGTAAGCTATTATGGTGATTTTTTTCCCTTTTGCAGAGCGGAAATAGTGAATGCTCAACGGAACGGGAAGTAAGGCTGTATCTTACTTGATTGGAGACTATTTCATTCTTCGAGAGCGATTCCTGGGCTTCATGGTCTCCTCAGCAGAAAAATTGCTAACGCCTATGTACCGAATCTTCCCCTGATTCACGAGTTGTTCCATGGCCCGCAAGGTTTCTCTTATGGGGACCTTGGAATTTGGCCAGTGAAGCTGGTAAAGATCTATCTGCTTAATGGTGAGTCTCTGCAGGCTGGCGTCGCATGACCTCAGCATGTCATCGTAATGAAAGTGTTCTGGTGAAACCTTTGTGGCTATGAGAACTTCTTCCCTCCTACCTGTTATCGCTTCAGCCACAAGACGCTCAGATTTACCATAACCGTACATTTCGGCTGTATCGATAAGCGTCATCCCGAGGTCTATTCCTCGTCTTAGTGCCTCAAGCTCCATGGATCTCTCCTGACCTGAGGCTTGATTTCCCATCGCCCAAGTGCCCATACCGATTATCGGGATCTTCTCGTCTGTCTTTCCGAGTAGCCTGTACTCCATCACAGTAATGTTGAAGAAACTCTGGTTTTAGCTTATCTTATGGATTGTTGTGGAAGAGTTAAAAGAAAACACTAAAGGCAAAAGACTGACTCTATGCTACCCCTAGATGATCCCCTTGAAGAAGCGAGGAGAGTACTTGAAATCTCTGACCAGAAGAAAATTGCGCTAAGACTATTTGGTGGCGTCGCATTCTACTTCCAGTGTCCATCCGCAAGCCAGCTTGGTCTTTCGAGGAGATATGCCGACATAGACTTCATGGGTCATAATAAGCAGTCGAAGGAGATAAAGCAGCTGTTCGAAGAACTTGGCTATGTCCCGAGGGAACGGTTCAATGCGATGCAGGGCTACAGGAGACTAATCTTCAATGATATTCGGCATCAGAGGCGGGTTGACATATTCCTTGATGTCTTCGAGATGTGCCACAAGTTCAACTTCAAGGACAGAATTGAGCTTGAAAGCCGTACTATTCCACTCGCTGACTTGTTGGCGACTAAATTGCAAATCGTCGAAATCACCGAGAAGGACCTGAAGGATATAATGAGCATGTTTCTTGACCACGTTATCTCAAGCTCAGATTCTGACGCAATCAATGGTACCTATCTAGCAAGACTCGCAAGCGATGACTGGGGAATATACAAGACATTCACGATGAATTTGGACAAGGTTCTAACATCTGTGAGGAATCAGAGTCTCGATGATCATAAGAAACAGATAATCAGCTTGCGAGCCGCTCAACTGAAGAAGATGATGGAAGACGCTCCAAAGACTTTCAGGTGGAAGATGAGAGCTAAAGTTGGAGAGAAGATGCAGTGGTATGAGCTTCCGGAAGCTGATAAGGGCGTTATTGACTCACGCATAACGGCCTAGTGCAGTAGAATCGCACGGCTTTTCACTTCCTAAGGTGGCACTCACCGAGAATTTGATGAAGAAAAAAGGTTCCTTGGTTTGGTTAGTGAATCTAGTAGAAGCCTCAATTCAAGAATCAGAACGCTGAAGTGGCTCAAGTGAGACATGGAATATCTAGTCGCCATCTTATGTGCTCTCATTCCGTACCAGTTGCTCCATTCGAAGATCAGTCAGACGCAATCGAGCAGATAGTATCATCACGCTATCGTCAATTCGAGGACGGTCTTCATACTCGCATCAAATGCGAGGTTTCATGCGGACGGCCCCTGTGGCACAGGAACGAACACTCAACTCCCAGCCTCCACCAGCAATGCAACCGTCTCTCCGACCTGCCTCGTGTTCGACGTCCCGCCAATCTCGCGTGGTAAGAATTGAGCGATTAGAAGAGTTGAGTAAGATTCCTATGCCCGCTTCGATTGAAGCGGCGGCCTCCACCAGTCGCTGATCCTCGTGAACCATGGAAAGATAGTGAAGCATTAATGCTCCGGACCTAATCTGCCCGATCGGATTAGCGATTCCTTTTCCTGCTATGTCCGGAGCGCTTCCGTGAGTGGGCTCAAAATATGCGTGCTTCGTTTCATAGTTTATGTTGGTACCCGGTGTCATTCCCAGGCCTCCCGCGACCTGACCGGCGAGATCGCTCAGAAGATCCGCAAGCAAGTTCTCGGAGACTATCACGTGAAACTCTTCGGGTTCACGCACCAGTCGAGCACACAGAGCATCTGCGTAGTAATGCTCAAACTTGACACTGGAATGGTGCTTCGCCACTTCTTCAAAGATTCTAAGATACATCCCGTGACTCTTTCGAAAGATGTTGGCCTTGGTTGCTAGGGCCAGCTTTGGAGCTTTGTGCCTACGGCGGCGCTCACTCTCTGCGTATCGGAAAGAGAATTCTGCGATCCGCTTCGCCGCTCCCTCGGTGAACACGCCAGCGGAGGTCCAGACCCCAGGGATCACCTCATTTTCTAGTGCTCGATAAAATCCCTCCGAGTTTTCTCGAACGACTGTGAGATCTATGTCCGGCCTGATAGCGGGTGGACAGATACCAGGATAGGAAACCGCTGGTCTCACGTTGGCGTAGAGGTCAAACGCGAACCTCAGTTTTGTGTTTATGACCATTACAGTTTCGCCGACGGGGCCTTTCAAACATGCGTCGCTATTAGCAAAAGCTTCCACGCTCTTAGCAGGGAGCGCATCGCCGTACTCTCTGAGTGCGGAGTCACCTGCTGGCACCTCATTATACGACATGTGGATGCGAAATCTCTTGCATGCAGACTCGAGTACGGTGAGCGTCGGGTCGATTATCTCAGGCCCGATTCCGTCTCCTCGCATGAGACATATCAGGTAGTACTTCTTTGCCAATTACTGCTCCTACCATATTTCAGATTTGTTGTTATTAAACCGATTATCGTCAACGACGGAGAGATTCTGAGTGGTTAGCGATTAAGGCCGATTGCGCTGATTGATAATCTGGCTCGAAAAGGTATAATACGTCAGCCCGACCGTTTTCGGTCTTGGCTGAACACGTTACGTCTGAGAAAGGATTGGTCGTCGCTAAGCATCCGCTGGCAGCGTTGGCAGGCGTCGAGATGCTCAAGAAAGGAGGGAACGCAGTGGATGCTGCTGTAGCGACTGCGTTTGCTGTCGGTGTCGTTGAACCCTTCATGAGCGGACTGGGAGGAGGAGGCTCAATGATCATTCATCTGGAAGGTTCACATGAGGATGTGAATGTCGACTACATGCCGCGAGTCCCCAGCAAAGCATCGTCAGGCCTTTTCGAGGTAGAAGAGGGCGAGTCGGGTGCGTATGGCTGGCCACGCGTCAAGGATGACGCGAACATTATCGGTTACAGAGCGTGTATCGTTCCAGGAACGGTCTCTGGTCTTGCACTGGCCATGGAGAGGTATGGCTCCATGGATCTGGAAGATGTGCTACGACCAGCAATCCGGTATGCCGAGGAGGGATTCGAGGTGAGCTCCTACACATCGCTGTGCATAGCGCTGTCCATGGAGTTGCTCTCCCGGTTTCCCGAATCGGCCCGGATCTTCTTGCGTGAAGGCCGCTTCCCCTACAGGCCCTGTACCCAGGAGCCATCACTTCCAGCCGATACTTTGGTGCAAAGAGAGCTCGCCAGAACTTTGCGAAAACTGGCGAAGAATGGGCCTGAAGAATTCTACGGAGGCGAGATAGCACAGGCTATCGTGAACGATATGGAAAGGAATGGAGGTTTGATTACCGCTGGCGATCTCGTGGACTACGAAGCGAGAGTCCTAGAACCTTTGAGAGTAGACTATAGAGGGCTTGAAATTGTGACTTCGCGTACGCATGGGGGTCCCACCCTGATAGAGATACTCAACATTGTAGAGGGCTTCGACCTGAGGGCGGCAGGTCATAACACGGCTACATCGCTTCACTATATTGGGGAATCCATGAAGCTTGCTTTCGCAGACCGGTATAAGGAGCTCTGGGACCCGTATTCAGAGCGGGTGCCTTTGGAGCGCCTAGTCTCCAAGGAATACTCAAGGAAGTTGAGAGAGCTGCTAAATCCAGACACTCACAAGAAGACTCTGATCAGAGGCAGAGGCTTTGGGCCAGACGGAGGTCATACTACTTGTCTTTCTGTCGTGGACGGAAAACGGAATGTTGTTTCGCTAACTCAGACTCTCGGAGACCTCTTTGGATGTGGCGTCGTTATTGCTGATACGGGAATAGTGATGAACGATGGAATGTTCTGGTTCAACCCTCAACTTGGCCATATTGCGTCCATTAAACCTGATAAGTGGCCGTTGAGTGCAGTGACTTCAACTTTCGTGTTTGATCGTGGATCGCCGTTCCTTTCAATAGGTGCTATAGGCTACAGGAGGATAATCGGAGCAGTTGCTCAGGTCGTAATCAATGTTATCGACTACGGCATGGATATTCAGCAAGCAATCGGCGCCCCGAGGATTGATTATAGTACTGACAAACTCATAGTTGATTCAAGGATTCCCAGCTCAGTTCTGAGAAGGCTGAGATCGAAGGGACATAAGATACTTGTAGTCAGGGAGGAACTATCTTCAATTAACTTCTCAAGCCCCTCTGGCATTCTGCTCGACAAGGATGGAAAACTCCATGGTGGAGTCGATGCGTTCAAGCCCGATAATACTGCGATTGGATACTAAAGTATCGCAGTGACAGGGATCTTGTATGTATTGCAAGGGTGTCGATTACATTCGATGTCCTTCACAATCATCGTCTGAGGCCTCGTGCTCTAGCTCAGCGTAATCTGTTTCTTCAGCTACCGTACCTCTTCAGGGTAGCGCCCGTACTTGTCAGTGTTGCCGGAATAAACTTGAAGAAGTGCTTTATGAAGAGCGTACAGTATGTCGTCATGTAACGTG
The DNA here is from genome assembly GCA_963836465.1 of uncultured Nitrososphaerota archaeon. Taxonomy (GTDB): domain Archaea; phylum Thermoproteota; class Nitrososphaeria; order Nitrososphaerales; family Gagatemarchaeaceae; genus CAWIJZ01. The sequence continues at coordinate 215,049 of CAWIJZ010000023.1, read as the reverse complement.
AGTCCGACACCCTACAGCCATGTCGCGAAGTACTCGATGCCACCGCATAGAGAGCCTCGGGAGGGAATTCCATCTTTCGATTTTGGACCCTCGACCCCGTCCTTACAAGGGACGTGCTCTACCAGGCTTCTCGAAGCCTTAGGGCTTCACTGAGCTACCGAGGCTTAAGGTTCCCCGTATTAGTAATGGTTTATCTTCTTTATTGCCTTGAATCAAATCTCAGTTTAATCCATGAGGAGAGTCCCGGCAAGATTTCGCTTAACCCGAGGTCAACATGTAAGACTTAATCGAATCATTCTCAATATCGCAGAGTAATCCCTTCAGAATTCCAGAGGTATATTCGCTCCCTGGATTGAAGCACATCGTCCTTCCTATCTTGACCATTCCCCTGGATTCGTGTATGTGCCCGTGGATCCCGATCAGCGGCTGATACTTCTCAATGCTGTTTCGCACAGCGGAACTCCCGGCTGAAATCATGACAAGGCTGCCTCCAGACATTACAGGCTTGAAGTTCTTATCGAGTTTGGGCGCTTGGTCAATTAGAGTATTGATCGGAGGAACGTGTATGTTGAATATGGATTTCTTGATGTCTTTTACCTCGGCGACCATTTTGTCAATTCTTCGCTGGAGAACGTCTTCATCAACTTCTCTCGGACTGTTCCAAGGCGTGTGGTTAGTGGAGCCGAGTGTTATCATGTCGTGTCCGCCGTCAATGTTAACGACCTTCTCTTCTGGATCCACTATATAGGAAGATGAGTTCAGGACTTCGTCTATTTCGAAGAAATCATCATTTCCGGGGGAAATGTAACAACTTATCCCCGTACCCCTCAACCTCTCTTCCGCGAGTTTCAGCCATTCCCGTAAAGTCTCCTTCATGAGTTTGAGGAAGACTCGATGAACAAGTTCCGGTTTTGAGTAGAGTTCCTCTACCTCCTTTGGTTCCGTTAGGTACGGGTAGTAACCTGAATCACGGATATTCGCCAGCATCTCATCAATTTGTTCTTTGGACTTCAACACATATTCGCTACCAGCGTAACTACACTTGTAGGTCCCATCCAATCGTTTGATGAGTGGCACGATCATCTTCCCGGTGATGTCTCCTCCCAAGATCAACACATTAGCACTGTAGAATTTCCCTGCATTAACAAACTTCTTGAAGCAACGCCAGCTTCCGTGAACATCTGTTATGAAATAGAGGCGAGTTCTTGCCAAGGATTTCTGGCGCCGATTAGGTTGAATTTAAAACCTTGACGCATTCCAATGTCGATATGATGCAGTTCTAACTCAAGTTTGGAACAATTGCGTGGCTATCCGGCCTTGTGTCTTTTCTCCCTTAGATTGTCAAGAACGTCTGCAATGACAGCCCTCAAGAAATGAATGTACTCTTCATCACTGAAAGTTACTTGTTCAATCTTCTTAGCCTCCTGTGCTATCTCGTAGCCCAGTAGGTGGTAGCAGTACTCCGCTTTACCACTCATAACACGAAAGAAGAAATTGCTGCAAGAACAATATGGTTTGTCGGGGTCGATAAATTCGTCCGCATTACTCCCCACTACAGTGTAGATGGTTCTCCCACTGGGAGTGAAGATATGTCGCTTAACATCTCCCGAGAAGACCGCGTCTACAGCCTTCTTGAAGGTACTCCCGAGTCCTGCGTATTGGGCGAAGTGTGAAATCAATTCATCCTTAGTTGCCTTTTCACCTATGTTGTTCAATTATCATCCACTAGTTTCCAAAGTACTCAAAGAGAGAGCCTTGGTCCGCAATGCTACCAAGTTCAGCTACCCTTATCCCAGCTCTTCTTAATCCCATCTCTGAACTTATTATTAACTCGCCGAGGAGCTCGCGAGACTGTCTCTTCAAGGTGTCAAGATCGCCAGTCGGTCTTTCAAGGGTTTTGGTTCTGGTTTTTGTCGACAAATCGGTGAAGATTCCTATTACTGAGACCGTTCTATAGGATAGTTTCTCTGTCGAAAGTTTGTTCGAAGTGTCTTCTATAGCTGGAAGAAGCTGCACAAAGATTTCGTTCATGTTCTTGGTGTCGGCTCTTAGTGTGATCATTCGACTGATCTGTTTTGAATCTCCTCTTTTCGTGACCTGCTCTTCATCGATACCTCTTGAGGCGTTGTAGAGGTAAATCGCAAATCTACGGCCAAAAGTCTTCTCAAGAGTAACCAGTCCAGTTCGCGAGAGGTCGCCAATGGAGTGTATCCCCAAGTTGTTGAGTATATTGGTCGTCTTACTTCCCACGCCAGGCAATTTCTCTACTGACAGCGGGGCGAGGAAATGCTCTCTTTCTTGAGGCATTATCACTGTTAAGCCATCCGGCTTCTTGAAATCAGAAGCCATCTTCGCTAGCACCTTGTTCTGGCTCAGTCCTATTGAACAAGTAAGCAGTTCTGTGGTATGGACGTCTCGTTTGATTTCGGATGCGATCTCGGTGGCTTTTCTGTAATCCGACTGTGAACTACGTGTAATGTCGAAGAAAGCTTCATCGATTCCTGTTTGCTCCATCGCATCGACATGCGATCTCAGAATCTCTAACACTCTACTTGAAATCACTTCGTATTTCTTATATTTGATGGGAATAAAGACAGCTTGTGTTCCTGCTAGTTTCTTCTTGGCTAGAGCGATTGGTAACCCTGATCTGACACCATATCCTCTTGCAATATAGTTTGCTGTGCTCACAACGCCACTATCCTCAGTCCTTCCAGAATAGACGCAGACCAGGGTTGGGACTCGCTCCAATCGTGGATTCTCAACCTCCTCGACTTGGGCGTAGAAATAGTCAAGGTCGAGGTGACCGACTACGCGATTCAAAGATTGGTTGCGATGAGAAGTCTGAGTTTAAGTCTGTTACGGAGGTGGGGTCGCCCGGATTTGAACCGGGGATCTCGACCGTTCCCGTTGTTGCAAACCCGAGGGTCGAAGCCTAGACCAGACTAGCAGACGACCCCATCGTTGTGACACCTCTGTGCCTTGCTTTATATTCTATTTCGGACCGCAGAAGAATCACAGTATGGCTTGATTAGGAGTTATCTTGAAAATGCATGGATGCAGAGGAATTATAAGTAAGACGCTTTGTGGTGGCATTGTTGGAAGGAGAAAGAAAAACCGTCATCGTCGGTAGATCAAAGCCGCTACTCAATTATGTCACTGCGTGTATAACCATGTTTAACAGTGGTGCAGAGTTCGTCATCCTACGAGCAAGAGGGGAAGCTATCAACATGGCCGTAGAAGTGGCTCAGGTGCTCAAAAAGAGATTCGTAAGTGAAGTTCAGATATCCAACATACAAATTGATGGTGAGAATGTGATTTCGAGAGATGGAAGACAACTGAACTTACCAGTTCTAGAGATAGAACTCTCAATACCCAAGTAGAAGGAAAAACCAATATAGAGTGTCGAGTTCTACCGAAGTCCTTTCTTGACTCGGCATCGAAAATCCGTGAAGATTGTAACGCCACCTCCTGGAGAGAAGGCAAGAGCGGTCGTGGAGAAGGCTGAGCGATATGTGTCGCACTCTTTCGCTAGGTTCTATCCCCTCGTTGTGGATTCTGCGCATGGATCCACTGTCACAGATGTTGATGGGAACAGGTTCCTGGACTTCTCTTCAGGTATAGCAGTTCTGAGTACAGGTTCAACCCATCCCAGAGTGGTGGCAGCAGCTAAAAGGCAAATGGACAAGTTCATCCATTATTCGTACACTGACTTCTATTACGAAAACTTCGTGGAGCTATCTGAAGTACTTGAGAAGTTGGTACCAGGAGATTTTGAGAAGTCAGTCTTCTGGGCGAATAGTGGAACAGAAGCAAATGAAGCAGCTATGAAATTGGCAAGGAATTACACTCGAAGGCCACTCTTTCTCGCTCATAGTGGTTCGTTTCATGGTAGAACCTTCGGTGCACTCAGCTTGACTGCCAGCAAGCCGATACAGGTGGAGAATGTGTTTCCCCTCCTGCCAGGTGTAGTGCACTTCCCATTTCCTTATTGTTACAGGTGTCCCTGGAAGCAGACCTTTTCTGAGTGTGATTATTATTGCATTGATTATTTCAAAGAGCAATACCTCGATAAGTTTGTACCTGTTAGCAATGTATCTGCTTATGTCTTTGAACCAATTCAGGGTGAAGGCGGTTACATCACGCCTCCGCCAGAGTACTTCAAGAAGATGGAATTCTTGAGAAAGGAGGGAATTCTCTTCGTTGCTGATGAGGTCCAAACTGGGATTGGGAGGACAGGAAAGTTCTTCGCGGTGGAACACTATGGCATAATTCCTGATATCATCAACGTGGCCAAAGGAATTGCATCAGGGCTCCCTCTAGGCGGCATGATTGCTAGGGCTGATGTCATGCGATCGTGGAGACCTGGACAGCATGGATCGACATTCGGAGCCAACCCTGTCGCGATAGAAGCGGCGATAGCTACATTGAAGGTAATCAACGACGAAAAATTATTGGACAATGCCAAGAGGATGGGCGAAATTGGGATCAAGCGATTATTGATAATGAAAGAGAAATATGAAATCATTGGAGATGTACGGGGCTTAGGGCTCTTTATCGGTGTTGAGTTGGTAAAGAGTAAGGAGACAAAGGAGCGTGCGGAGAAAGAAGCCAAGAAGATTATCGAACGGTGTTTCAAGAAAGGACTGATCGTGATTACTGCAGGAAGGAATACCGTGAGGATCATACCGCCACTTAACATAGCACGCGATGAGCTTGAGGAGGGCTTGGATGTATTCGAAAAAGTCATCGCTAGTACTAATAAAGAATTGCATGAGGGAAACCATTGAATGTATGATTTTGAGACTTTGCTTGCGAAAGTCTTGAGAAATAAGCCACAGCTGAATAGAGACTCACTCTTGGATCTTATTCAGGAGAAGAAGTCGAGTGTAGGTGGCGGTTACCTGACTGATCAGGGAGCACTTTTCCTCATAGCCGGTGAATTTGGAATTCCACTGAGAAACCCCACTTCGTCAGATCTCACTCTGAACGATCTGTATGTGGGTGCTAATGAAATAACGATAGTTGCTAGGGTACTTGCACTTTATCCTATTGCTCAATACAAAAGAAAGGATGGTTCAGTTGGCAAGTATAGACGGATAAATCTCTTTGATGTTACTAACGTAACGAAACTAATGGTGTGGGACGATGGCTTGGAAGCAGTAGAGGCACTTGCATTAAAGGTTGATACGCCCGTAAGGGTTGTAAACGGATACGTTAGGCAGGGTTTGGATGGGCGGCCGAATCTCAATCTCGGGAAGCGTGGGAGAATCGAAATCATTGAGGATAAGGACTTGTTGACGCAGTTGACTCCCGTATCAAAGCTTGAGAGGGATGTCGGGGAAGCAGAGGGTAATCAGACTGTTGTCGCCTCTCGTGGTAAGCTTTCTTCAGAGGTAAGAAAATCGAAATTTACAAGGAGTGATGGGTCACAGGGTTCCTTGACACAATTCAGGCTTTCTAATGATGATGGTGAGAAACAGCTGAGAATTGTCATCTGGGATGATGTGGAACTTCCAGATATGAAAGTTGGACAAATGGTCAGAGTAACTAATCTACGAGTGAAGCCGCAAAACGATGGTGAAAGCGAATTGCATGGAGATAGTGGAAGTCGAATAGATGTTGTTAGTGTTGCCAAGGCAGAAATGTTTCTGCTAGCCAAAGTCGAGAAGCTAGACGATGGTTTTGTGTTGGTAGTGATCAACTCTAAAAGAGAGATATTGCGTGTAACAGTCAAAGGTAGTGCTACCAAGAAAATTGATCAGCTGAAGTTCGGTGATATTGTTGAATTGTTCGCACATCAGGAAATCGATGGTAAGATTGTCTGTAACAAGCCTGAGTCGATCCGAGTGACGGGTGAAAAGCCATCAAACTTACCTACAGCTGAGTCACTCTTCGTGAAGGTGCAAGACATCGGGAATCATGAGAGTGGAATCGCAATAGATGTTATTGCGTTATCTAAAGGGCTTGTGCAGGATGCCCACCTCAAGGATGGTACCACGGTGCCTAAGGGTGAGGTCGTCGTAGGAGACGATACTGGGGAGATCAAACTAGTAGCCTGGAGAGGTGTTGCGGACCACTTTCTGGAAATAGAAGCCGGTGACCGAATGCGAGTTTTTGGATTGAGACGCCAAGTGACGAAGATGGGAGTTGATCTGTTGGAGTTTAGCAGCGCCTCAGCGATCGAAAGGACCAACCGAACTGTAGGGTAGATATTATCCTGTGTATAGTACGTACGTCTCTTTTGTGGGTATGGATTAGCGTTATTGAGCAAGTCAACTGGAGAGAAGAATTCATATTTTCACCTTGTTCAGTTCGATGAAAGCTTCCTGTGTGTCACGTCTGAACCTTATCATATAGGATCAGATGGATTCTCGCCAACGTATCGAGAGCTTCTTCGTTCTCTTAACCCGCTAACTCTTCGACCTTCTCAATACTTCGTATTCATAGACGAAGATAATGACAAGTGAAATGGCGAAGAGAGTGATCATTAGACCGCTTAGGAAGACAAAGTAGCTAGCTGTACTGAGCAGTGGTACCATCAATTCTACCTTGTCAAAGCTCAACTGGTAATAAGTTTTGTGAATAAAATGCCGGGGGCGGGATTCGAGCCCGCGACCTTCGTGAGCCATGACGCTCTTTCCGGATTTCCCTTCCTAGCCTGAGATTATGAGTTACGCCCCTTATAGACGTGCCCGGCGCTATAGACCAGGCTAAGCCACCCCGGCTCCTCTTTGCTTGGGGATAATACTTCACTTAAAATACTCTTGTCTTGTTTGTGAATGATCTTCCGACGCGACTATGAACCTAATACAGTTCATTGTGGCGACGGAAGCGCAGCTCTGACTGACGTTCAAGCATACTGAGTGTGTCGGCTCCTCGTGTGCTGCGAATAATTACTATTCACAAACACTAAAAAATCTCATTATGTAGTGCCAATCGCAAGCCTCGGTAGCTCAGTGAAGCCCTAAGGCTTCGAGAAGCCTGGTAGAGCACCACCTTGGTAAGCATTTCACCAAAGAGGTGGGGGTCGCGGGATCAAGTCCCGCCCGAGGCTCCATTCAATTCTCAAGAATGGCGTTCAAATGTTTAATTGTGGATTTTCATGTTGACTCTCTATTGGATAAGAAGAGTTTACGTTTCATCGGTTCACATCAACTAGGTCGGCTCGCGACAGCCTCTAAAGACAGTATGCCTCACGTCACCCCGGTGGTCTATGCGATGGATGGAGAGAACGCCATTGTTGCGATTGATTATAGGACAAAGAAACTCGCAAATCTTAGAGTGAATCCACAAATCTCTCTTGTTGTTGATTTGTACAGACCAAATAGTGGGGTTATGATGCAGGGAAAGTGTTTGATTTACGAATGAGGGTCGGAATATCTGCGACTCCAGAAAATTCTTTTCGAACGATTCGAGTTCTATAGGAAGAATCCTTGGGGTGAGGGGGAGTCACCAATTCTGAAGGTGGTCCCGATCAAGGTTGTTTCTTGGGGCATGAAGTAAACTGGATTCTTTAAAACCATGGCGTATTCTGGTCGGATATCTGCGGGGGTCGCCCAGCCTGGTCAACGGCGCGAGGCTCAGGACCTCGTCCCTTAGAGTCGAATTAACTGACGAGGAAGGGTTCGTGGGTTCGAATCCCACCCCCCGCACCAAACTGCGCTGGTGTCTCTGGTAACTATTACTATGCTCTGCCCAGAGCCGGGACAGTAATATGAAAGCACTTCTTATTGAGTTGTTGGTCTATGACGCTCCCTTCTCCTGTAAAGAAGGACTCCTGCGATTATGAAGGTTGTTCTGTTAACTTCTGTGCAATCCTCATGCCAAGTTCTGTCAGTACATACTTACCTGAATTGCCAAACAACTCCATCTTGCACTCCACAAATCCGAGTGCGAGTAGTTGTCTGAGAGTCCAGAGAGTGTTCCATTGAGAGAAGTTGGCCACGGCGATGTCGATTTGAGCATTTGACAGGCCATTCTTGTTTTTGGAAAGAGCGATGAGAACTGCAAGCATGGAACTTGATGCTGTAATGTTTCTGATTATCTTATCCTGCCGTTTCTCCTCTGTTGGCCAAGACCAGATTCCCTTCACGTCGAGAGCACCTGTAACTAGTCTGATAAAGACTGTTACCTGATTTAAAGGGTTTCACGATTAAATCAATGCTTTTTGGTTTATGCAGTCAAAAGAAGTGTAGACTGGGTGGAGTAATGATAATTTATGGCAATGGTAACAGAGTTAGTGGATCAAAAGGCAGAACTCGAAGAGAGAATCAGAATTCTGGATGAAGAACGAACTACACTAATCGATAGCGTAGCCGCACTCAAAGAAAGACTGGCGAACCTTGAGCTTGAGAGACATGCGAATTCTCTTACTCGTGAGGTCGAAGCGCTAAGAACGGAGAAAGCGGTTCTTGAAGAGAAAGTAGCTTCCTACGGACCTTCTACCACTTCTACCGAAGGATACCGAGTTTAGAGAAGCTTTGAAACCTTCTCCTTGAGTTGTTCTTTCTCTTTCTTGAGATAGCTCACCTGTTGCTCTAGTTCGTGTAGTTTGGTCTGAAGCTGGCTGACTTCAGCTTCTTTTCGAGTATTTTCCAACAGATTCTGCAGGTTGTTATGTTCTGTCATCAAGGATTCGAGCTTCTTCTGCATTCCTTCGTTCTCCTTCTTGAGTGACTTCACATCGTTCTGAATCTGTGTTAGTTGCTCTTCGCCAACGATTAGATAATGTTGCCTGCTTATTACGGTAGGGAACTTCAATCCGCAGCTACTGCAGCTGTACATTCCAACCTTGCGTTGGGTGAGTCCTTTTTCTCCTTCTTTGGGCTCGACTATGACCGAGAATATCTTTGTTGGAGAAGTAATCCTAGTTCCGCAGTTAGGACAAGCGGGCAAGGTTAGACGTCTGTATCTGTTACATCTGTTCTGTTAAGTCTTTAGTATTACTCTCTGATTGACTCGAGTTCGGACACAGCCGACCACAGAGTCACTCTGGCAAATGACGGCATGTTAGGATCCTGAGCTACTTCGTCCAACATGCTGACGGCATTGGCAGCACGCACAGCCAAGCTCAGCTTCACGTCTTGTAGCATTGTTAGAGAATCCTTCACTATCTTCCTAATGTTCCTCGGGGTTATGTTTGAATCGACGATTTGCTGAAGACTGGTCACGGCTTTGGCCAACTTTGCATCATTCTCTTGTTGCCTCTTGATCTTAGTACTCAATGTTCAAATCTCCTTGCTCCAACACTTTTCCTCACCCTCTCTCTCGACGCATATTTGGCTTTCCCTTGTGAATAAGCATCCTTAAAACTCGGAATGAAGCATGTGTCTTTGTTGAATGGCTCTCCCAAAGAGAAGATGCGGCTTACGGTAGAATTGATGAAGAGAGGTGCGGTTATGTTGAAGGAACCCTGTCCCACGTGTAATGGTGTTCAGGTGCGCTATCGAGACAGAGTGTACTGCACTAGCCATGAGAATCTCGTTCCCCTACTTAGTGCGCCTGAGATAAGTGCTGATGAGGTCTTAGGAAGCATACGTGAGATTACTATAGCAAAATTGCGCCAAATCATGACGATATTGGAGAACGAAAATGCGCCGGAAAAACAAGGCGAATTAGTGTCATTGGTTCTGAAATACGTAGAGTTACTGAAAGAGACTCCTAAGTCTGGGGGAACTAGAATTTAAATCTGCGAGAAATCTGGTTTCAGGTATGGTTCTAAGAATCGGTCAAAGAGTACCAGATTTTTCTCTGCCTGATTATAACAAGCAAGAGAGGAAGTTGTCGCAGTTTCTACATAATGGTAGCGTTGTTCTCTCTTTCTTCCCGTTTGCTTTCTCGGGTGTATCTGATAAGGAAATGTGTACGTTTCGAGATAGCATGGCGAAATTCAACTCTTTTAACTCTCAGGTCGTTGGAATCAGTGTTGATAGCATATTCACACTTAAGGTCTTCGCTCAAACATACAATCTAGAATTTCCATTGCTCAGTGATTTTAACAAGAAGGTTGTGAAGACTTATGATGTTCTGCAGGGTAGTTGGGTGGCGTATGGTTACAGAGGAGTCTCAAAACGTGCCGCCTTCGTTGTAGACAGAAACGGAGTTTTAAGGTACAGATGGGTTACTGATGTACCTAGTCAGGAGCCGCCTTACGAAGATATCCTAGTTGTTCTCAGTAAGTTGAGAAAATAATTGGTTTTCCATATGGACTAAATGTCTAATTTTTGCAGAATGTCACAGGGAAACGAGATCAAGCTGGCGATGTATTGTAATTATCAAGAAGCGCCGGGAGTGGGATTTTCATCCATGGAGGAGCTATCTTTGTTCAGCTTCTCCTCCAGAGATTTTGAACCCACATGACCCAAGGGGTCACGGGCTGACTAGCCATTGATCTCGAGTTGCGGACCTATCTGTTGTCGAGCAGGTAGGTTGCCCGCGCGTGCTAGAGTAGTCTGTTAGCCAGACTCCGCCATCCCGGCGAAATCCCTAGTGTTTTACCTTCCCTATTATCTTTTGACATGATCTTAATGGTGTTTGCAAGGGCTATGTCCTCTCGGAAGAGGTCTATCATACTTTCATGTACTTCGGATGCCAGCTCCGAGTTCTGTCAGGCAGCTCCACGTAGTTGAAGTCGTCGTAAATCATGGGGAAACGTTCTTTCATTAGCTTAGCCACTTTATCGAAAACGTAGCGAATCTCTACTTCTGCTGCTTCGGCAGTTCTCATAGTTATTACGTGTCTTATGGTGCGGTGGTTTGCCGTCCATATGATTGAAGTAGCCATTCCATCAGGCATAATGCGCCTCAGTGCTGAGGTTATTCTCTTCTTGAGCCCAAAGTCCATCTCGCTCCAATTGTACAGTTTCTCCAAATCGTGGTACTCGGACTCTATGTTCTCCATAACTGACTTTACACGTGCTTGTTTACCCTTCAGTTCGGGAGGAATCCAAAGAAGGATTTCTTTGGGTCTGACATAGCGTAGTGATTCTTGACTTATCGCAACCCCCACTCTATGTCTGACTAGTTCGTGAGTGAAGATGCGGCTTACGTTCAGGAATGCGAATGTGCAGGTTGCATGTTCGAATATTGAGCCGTCTCCCTTCGCAAGGGTATTGTGAAGGTATTCTTCGGAATTCTGTCTGATTCTGGTTACGTTAGGATTAAGTCCGATTCCGAAACTCTTGTAACATATTCTTCCTGCCACCTCGGCTAACACTTCCCCGTCGGATCTTGATACTTTTCGAGTGTCGTCTAGCCATTTAAGGGCGGTGGACTGTCCTATGGTAGCCAGCATTTTCCTCAGCTGGTCGACGTCGACTTGGGTTTCTGCTATTAGGTACACTTCGGGCTCGACGAATTTCATGATTCTGGCGCTTAGATCTCGAGGCGTTCCTCTGTGTTATCTAGTTTTCGAGTCTTTTGCTTGGACTGCTCGTCCACAAGCTAAAATAGACATTAGTTGGATCAGTGTGGAGCCTTTGTCGTTAGCTGTGCTCGAGTTAGGTTGACATCAAATTGCGAGTCTTTGGAACAGCTGGTATTAGAGGAATATTCAATACTTCCCAAACTCTCCTGCAAGTTTACAGTCTAGCTGAGACTGTCTCGTTTGTCTTTGGTAGAGGAACATATGGTATAGGGTGGGATGGTAGGAAGAGTTCTTCTGTTCTCGCACGTGTTGTGACCTCGGCGATCGTAGCTACTGGAAGTGACGCAGTGATTTTTGGTCTTGTACCAACTCCTGTGCTCGCCTACGGAACGAAATTGAATCATTGTATTGCTGGATTCTCGGTTACGGCTTCTCATAATCCACGCGAATTTTCTGGTGTAAAGGCCTTCAATGAGCAAGGGATGGAGATGAGTGAAGAGGAAGAAACGAGGGTCGAGAGGGCTTTGGTTGTTAATCCTTGGAAAGCTTGTGCGAATTTTGGAGCGAGCTTCACCAAGAATGTGTTGGACAGCTACAAAGAAGAGTTGTACTCGAGGTTTTCTCCGGTTGCTAGCGGTCTGAAGATAGTGGTGGATTGTGTCAATGGTCCTGGCGCTTACGTTGCACCCGAAGTTCTATCAAAGCTCGGGCATAAGGTAATTCCCATCAATACACAAGTTTCGTGGCGTTTTCCTGCGAGATCACCTGAGCCTACACGGGAAAACTTGGAAGATACAGCTAACCTTGTCGTCGCCCTCGGTGCGGATTTAGGTTTTGCCCATGACGGAGATGCAGATAGATTAGTAATGGTGAATTCTGCGGGACAAGTGCTCCCCGACTCCATTGTTTCAATACTCGCTATACGGGCATTAGGTGTAAACTCGCGTGTTGTGATACTCTCTGAAAATACTTCGTCGGCAGTAGCGAAAGAGGTGGAAAAGCTTGGTGGAGAGGTGGTCAGAAGTAAAGTCGGAAAGACCTTCGCAAAATTGGCGGCTGAGAATGCTGTCTTTGCGACAGAGCCGAGCAAAATAGTTGATCCTACTTGGGGTATGTGGGAGGATGGTATGTTTGCTTCGGTCCTTATCGCTGATTTCCTTTCGAGGAATAGAGAAGAGATGGACTTGCTAACCGCGGGAACAGGCTGGTATTACAAACAAGTTAATCTGTATCTTTCTGTTGATGGAGAAGGCCTTTGGCGCAAGGCTCGTGAATCATTTAGTAAGTTCAGGATATCGGAAGAGAGGAAACTTGATGGTATTAAATTCGTATTCAAGGATGATTCTTGGATTATGTTTAGAGTGTCTGGAACTGAACCTATTACGAGAATCTACTGCGAGTCGAAAGACGCGTCGAAGCTTGAACAGTTGCTAGAAGAGGGCGTAAAGTGTGTAGAGAGTACTACTACTATCCAGAGGTAAGTGATGAATGTTGTCTACGGCTCAGCAGTTATCGGCTCTAATCAGCAAAGTTCTAGCTGAGGGCTATCAAATCGATCCTGAAGCCTTCGTCTTGCTGTCAAACTTTCCAGCGAGTTTGGACATGGGGGAACTTGTTGCTAAAGTTGTCAAGGCGAAGGTGGATAGTGCCAGTGATAGAACGATTACGGTCTCTGATGTTCAACGAGCCGCGCAGGCTGACCAACCTCATGAGCCGATTGTCAGCCCATCACAAGTGAAGCGTGACCCTGAAGTGGAAATTATTAGTGACCCAACGCTACAGATTGCACCGCAAGAGGCAGAGATTGGTTTCAAGAAGCTATTTGAAGATAGGTACGCGCAATTGGCTAGGATCGCTAAGAAAAGACCAGATTGTAAGAACGCAAAATCCATTGGCTTAGCGAATGTACTCAGAACTGGCGAAAAGACCAAAATTGTTGGTCTACTTTCTTCGCGAAACAGTAGAAAAGGTGTTACAGAGCTTGTTCTTGATGACCCGACCGGTACCTGTAGTGTTCTGTGTTCTGATGCTAAGATTTCGGAATCTGCGTTCAAGGTTCCCCTGGATAGTTTGGTGATTCTAGATGTATCGAGAAGCAAGGGAGGGCAACTTTACGCGAATTCGATTAATCTCCCTGATATCCCGAGTGGAAGGTGGATAGGGACGTCGCATAGGGCGTATGCTGTTCTTCTGTCTGATCTACACATTGGTAGTCGTATGTTTTTGCAAGAGGATTTTGAGAGATTTCTTCTGTGGTTGAATGGTGGACTTGGGGAGTTGGACGTGGTGAGTCGAATTCGGTATTTGGTCATAGCAGGTGATTTGGTAGACGGTGTTGGAGTTTACCCGGGCCAGGAGTACCAACTCAGTGAAGTTAACCTGAGGAAGCAATACCTGTTGGCAGCACAATTAATCAGTAAGATACCAAAGCATATACAAGTTTTTGTTTCGCCAGGTAATCATGATTCGGTTCGCCAGGCTCTCCCGCAACCTGCTGTGTCACTCGATGTAGCGGATTCTATGTATAAGATGGATAATGTTAAGATGGTGGGTAATCCTACTTTTGTCAAGCTTAGCGGTGTCATCTTTCTCATATATCATGGAAGAAGTTTAGACGATGTTATTGCTACCATCCCGGAACTATCCTACACGCGACCGGCAACAGCTATGCAGATTCTTCTGAGAACGCGGCACTTGGCACCGATCTATGGAAAAAGAACGGCGCTTTCTCCAGAAGAAAGAGATATGTTGGTGATCGATACCATTCCTGATGTGTTTCATTCAGGCCACGTGCACACTATTGACACGCTTGAGTACAGAGGTACTCTTATTGTCAACTCAGGGACTTGGCAGAGTCAAACCCATTTCCAAGCAAACATGGGTTTGGATCCGACTCCTTCCATATTTCCTATAGTAGACCTGTCGACACTTGATGTCATGAAGCGAAGCATGAGATATGATTTTAATTCTACTCCCTAAACAATTGTACTGACGCTTCGATCTTCGCCGATCACTCTGGTTAGTGTATCAGTAGGGATGAGCAAGTTTATTCTTTTCGTGCGGCCTCGTCTTCCTCTACTTACTACAGCAGCTTCGACTAGACCAAGTAGTATCTAATTCAGCGAGGATTCCGCTCACTCTCCTTTGTGTGAGAACTTCAATGCCCAATTTTCTAGCGAGAGTAGCGTAAGTTAGGTAAGCTTCGCCTGTATTTGTGTTTCCAGAAAGCTTTGATATTGCCAACAGAATGATTTTGTTCTGGATGGGAAGGGAGCGAAGGGCCTCCTCGATTCTGTCGTATTCAACCTTCTCCGACGCCTTTCTTATGTATGTTTCAGTTATCTTGCCTGACCCTTCACGCTCTGCTACCTCTCCCGCTATCCGTAACAAATCTACTCCCCTTCTGGCGTCTCCATGCTCTGAACCCGCTAGAGCGGCGCATAGATTGATGGCAGAGGCTGGCACTACTCCTTGCTTGAAAGCAACTGATGCTCTTTCGGTTAGTATTGCTCGCAGTTCTTCTACGGTATATGGGGGGGAACACTAGCTGCTCCTCGCCTAGGCTGCTCAGTACACGTGGATCAAGAGCTTCCTTGAATTTTAGGTTGTTTGATATGCCGACGAGGTTCAGGAACCCTGGAGCGATTCTCTCACCCGCTCTCGTAAACTGGTAAAGTATGTCGTCTCCGTAACTATTAATCAAGTAGTCTATCTCGTTGAGTACGAGAATGACATCAAGTCCTCGTCTCTGTATTGTAGAAAAGATTCTTTTGATCACCTCGCCTATGGATAAGCCTGTTTCGGGCACTGACATTTCTAGACTGCTTGCTATTTCCCAGAGTCCGATATTCTGTACCCGCAATCCTTGTGTTGATGTAGGGGGTGAATATCATGCAAGTCGAGTCCTCTGCCTTCAGTTTTGACAAGACGAACCTGGAGACGGCTGTCTTTCCGGTTCCTGTTTTTCCGTAGAGCAGAAGGTTGGAAGGTTTTGATCCATGTAGTGCTGGTGCCAATACTTCCGCAACGGCAGTGATTTGTTGTTGCCTGAATGGCAGATGGTTTGGAACGTACTCGGGTGAGAGAGCTTTCCTGTCTAAGAAGAGAGCTCTTCCTTCCTTTGCCCTCTGGAAAATGGAAGCAATGTCGTCAGTCATTGTGGATCAGTGGAAATACTGCTTAGATAAGTGCTCGGCCCCTTCGTTTCCAGTGATTGCATTATTATGGTTACTCGTTGTGAGGATGATGAGTTGTTGTAATAGTTACTCGCACTTGAATCGCGAGCAGTATGATTAGCACTAATCACCTAACATTGTTCAGCATAAGTTAATTTCTCATGACCACAAAGACACCTGCTTCACACCTTATCTCGAGTGGAAATATAGGGGTGGGCCAGTTGAGTGAAAATCTGTGAACATATAACCAGATCAAGGCGAAAGAACACTCCCTTGTTCCACAGTGCTTTGATTTCAGCTGTTACAAGGCCTTATGGGAAGAAGAGACCCCTATATTTCCACTGGAACCAGTCCAGAAACTGTGGTCCCAGACGACATGTGAACACCTGTTAACAACACAAATCACTTCATCGTCCAGTCAACCAATATTCTCCACTTGTTCACAACTTCACACCATTTAATGATTTATGCAGAAGATTGTGCAGACCATCTGCACTTGCGCAAGCGGGTAAAGGTGGAGTTCCAGGATGAAGATGGAACTCACTACACACTAGCTGCTGAGGGTAGAATAACAAGGCGCAAAGTGATGAAAATAATGGATCTAATGGAGATCATCGACAATCAATCTATTGAAATGGAAGGACCACATCCGGATTCAAGTACATTCATCGGGAAACTTCTCGAAATCATCGACACATCACTGGCGGGTGTGGAATTCTCTTCTTCGGATCTCGCGACGGCTTTTCAGGAAAAACACAGCCAGCCGATTCCACTAAGCACGGTAGCAACCTACCTCTCCAGACTGGTGGAACGAGATCACCTTACGAGGCAGAAATTCGGCAACTCTTGGGTGTATAGACGTGTTTACGTCCCCACGGGCCGGGTTTCCGTTAAGTAACGTCTGCCGGATTCCGTTATCTCGTATACGAATGGCCTCTTCAAGTCATTTCTGACTACATAACCTCTGTTAAAGAGCACCTTCATTAGCCTGGCTGCATGCTCTCTCGACTTACCGATTAGATCCTTAATCTGCGGCGAAGTCTTTGAACCCTCTAATAGACTTTGGAGAATTCTCCTCTCAACATCGGTTGACGAGCTAGCGACTTCGACTAATGCAACCTTAGCGGAAGACTTCTTTTCGGGAGCTATTCTTGTGACTGGCAGTTGCGTCCCCAACTGAGACTTCACCCCATAAACGTCCACCTTCGCCATCAAATCCACAATCCTCTCATCCTGCTTCCCTAAACGTCCTTCCAAGGCACTCCAAAGATCCTTGGCAAGCGTCGTAGACCTGGAAGTCTCAGCTACCAACGCTCTATAACGTGATAATAGCATCACAGCAACAATCACACTACCCACAATCACACCAGCACCGGTAGCAAGAACGTAGTCCTCGAACAAGTCACAAAAGACGTAACGTGATATCATTTAAGGTTATGTCATATCATTACGAGACGCCGTACGACCTGATTGATTAACTGGGTAAATTGTTGAAGATTCTCTTCACTCATTTCTTCGGGAGTTTGCCGAACCATATTCAAGAGTCGAATCAAGTCTTCCACATCAACTATCTGAAGTTTAGCAGCAACAATGAGAGTGAATGCAGTGCGGCGCAGGTTTCCCCTAGCTTGACCAAGAACCCTATAGTACGATCCTGCTTTTACGCCACCGATTTTCCTCATGTAAGTGGCTTCCTTGACCGTGATTTCCCCTCTCTTGACCCTTTTCGAGAGCTCAAGTGTCTGAACTTGCGCGTCCGTAAAACTTGACTCCTTGACTAATTCATCTCTCAACTTTCCCAATATCTAACCCACGGAATCCATAATACAGGACTGTATTATCTTATCGGACCGTATTTCTACGATTATTATCGTTGCGGAGGATATTAAGCACACATCCTTAGAACACACAGATAATTTCCCAAAATAATTACATATATGACCCTCAGAGAAAGCAATGCCAAAGTGTTTTATTCACTTGATGACAGCCCCATAGGCGATTGAATTGGCACGGAGACGAAGAAAGACCCTGAGGGTGATGACAAGAACTCTACCGAAGGTCTTCAACTGCCCGAAATGTGGAGCAGCCGGGATCCGCATCACATCACATCAAGATGACGCATCACATGACTTGGTGATGACTGTTGCATGTGGGAACTGTACACTGAGGAGAGAATTACGCTACAGCACACCTAGAGCTGAAATCGACGTCTATAACACCTTCGTAGACGACTTCGTCAAGACCAGTGGCTAGTTTGATAGAAGTAGGACCAAACGAGGAACTCCTTCATAGAGAGATCAGGAGAAAGGGTACACTAGTCGCCGCCCTAATAGACCCGGAAGACTTCACACCAAAGGAAGCAAGTAAGGTGGCCGCTTCGGTGCAGGAAGCAGGGGCCTCGCTTATCCTAGTCGGTGGGTCCACCGTAGGAAACCAGAAGCAACTTGATGATGTTGTGATGAGGATTAAGAAGAGAATCACGTTACCTGTGATATTGTTTCCAGGTAACATCACAGGAGTATCACAATATGCCGACGCTATTCTCTTCACATCATTGCTTAACTCGAGCAACCCCTACTTTATCGTCGGTGCTCAAGCAATAGGCGCGGTCCAAGTAAGCAAGTACCACCTCGAAGCAATACCCATGGGCTATCTCGTGATCGGCCAAGGGAGCACCACCGCCTTCATTGCTGATGTCAGAGAAATACCCCACAATAAACCGTCGATTGCTGTGATGTACTCGCTGGCTGCCCAATACATGGGTATGAGAGCTATCTACCTCGAAGCAGGCAGTGGGTCCAAGAATATTATCGAGACGTCCATGATCCAAGCGGTCCGCAAATACTTCTCTGGATTACTGATAGTGGGAGGCGGAATCACGGTTCCCGAGGTCGCGAGCCAGATGGCGGAAGCTGGAGCCGATACATTGGTTGTCGGGAACCTCCTGCAGTCTCCTACCTTTATTACCGACTTTCATCGAATAGTGAAAGCAGTCAGCAAAGCAAAGTTTTAAGGTCGAACGAATAACAACCAATTGTGCCGTTCTCCGCTGAAGCTGTATGGGAAAGGACAAGAGGACTTGCACCATTTCCCACCCAACTTCACGGATACTACAAGGACATCTTGCAAGAGTACGAACTCGTCTATAACATCGCCGAACAAGCCAAGACACTCGGTCTTGATCCAAACGAGTTTGTTGAATCCAAGACCGTATTTGATCTGGCTGACAGAGTAAATCAAATGTTGAGCTTGGACCAATTCCAAGGTTTCACGACACGCTTACGCGACTTGTTGAGGTCCACATCCAAGGAGAGAGCAGCACTTACGATTGCCGAGGAGATAGCACTCGGAAAATTCGGGGCCCTCGACACTGAGAAGGCCTTGCAACTTAGTGTCAGAGCCGGGTTGGCCGTCATAACCGACGGAGTAACCGTCGCTCCAATTCAGGGCATATACACAGTTTCAATAAAGAAGAACGACGACAAGAGCAACTATGCATCGATCTCCTACGCGGGGCCAATGCGTTCCGCAGGAGGAACCGAAGCAGCCTTTTCAGTCGTAATTGGAGACTTCGTAGCAAGAAAGCTTGGTCTGTCAAATTACAGAGCTAGGGAAGAAGAAATCGGCCGATACATTGAGGAGGTAAGGGTCTACGAAAGAGAAGTTGGTAATTTCCAATACAGAGTCAGCGACGAAGACATCAGGACAGCAATATCCAACCTACCAGTAGAAATTGATGGCGTCGAAACAGATCCAGTTGAGGTCGTAGTGCACAGAAATCTACCAAGAGTAAGCACAGACCGGGTAAGGGGTGGGTCACTTAGAGTGTTGAACGACGGAATCATTGGTCGTGCCCACAAGCTCGCAAAAAGGCTCCCCGAACTCGACATAGCCGGATGGGAGTGGCTGAGCCAGCTAAAGGGAGGGAAGCAACAATCATCTGAGGAAACAGAGAAGACCGGTGCTCACTTTGAAGAGGTAATCTCTGGCCGACCTGTACTTTCATCCCCAAAAACCCGAGGTGGATTCCGAATACGGTACGGCAGGAGCATGAATACTGGACACTCAACAATTGCAATCCATCCCGCCGTTACAATTCTTCTTGATTATCCTGTTGTAATAGGAACTCAGGTCAAGGTCGATTTACCCGGAAAAGCCGCCACAATAGCGTTCGTCGACTCAATCGAGGGTCCCACCGTACTACTCAAAGATGGTTCCGTTAGAAGAGTGAACACCGTTGAGGAAGCTGAACAATTGTATGACCAGACTGTGAAGATTCTTGACCTAGGCGACGCACTAATCAGCTTTGGCGACTTCCTCGAAAACAACAAAACTCTCTCACCTTCTCCATATGTCGAAGAGATGTGGAACCAAGAACTCGAGCAAATCACAGACCAACAGAACTACCTCGAAAAACTCGCCGAGATGGGCTTCTACAAAGCGAGAATTCGGGAATTACTAGACCGTAGACCCTCTCCAATTACTGCTGATGAAGCGCTAATTCTCGCACTTGAGCTACACCTTCCACTTCATCCAAAGTTCGCCTATCGATTTGACAGATTGACTGTAAGTGAGCTTGTTAGGTTGCGAGAAAGATGCACGATTGATGGCCCCAATGTTGTAATTGACGTCATATCAAGCAGTGTAGAAGAGTCACTTCAAGAACTTCTGATTCCCTACGACAGAATCGAGAACCGAGCGATCATCAGTGGAGACCCAGCCACGGTTACCAAGTTCTTGCTTCAATTGGATAGACACCAAAACACAACACGTGAATATATGAATTCGCTCCATATGATCAAGGAATTATCTGGAATAACGGTACCACCAGAGACAACAGATACCGTCGGAATGAGGGTGGGTCGACCCGAGAAGGCAATGCTACGCCACCTGAAGCCTCCGGTACATGTTCTATTTCCTGTTGGAACCACAGGTGGAAGCACCCGGGACCTCATCATCGCGGCGAAGACAAACACTATTTCGGTTGATATTGCTAACATAACATGCCCTTCATGCGAGAAACGCAGACTGTCTTCCAAATGCCATGTCTGCGGAGAAGCCACAGTAAGGTTTCTCAGTTGTCCTAGGTGCGGCCAGATCATTACCCAGTCCAGCGAGCAAACGTGTCCTAGGTGCAAGGTTGAAGGTGTAACTCACTCTGCGTATGCTTTTGACTTGAAGACCAGGTTGGCGATAGCACTTCAACGCATATCAAATTTTGAAGAGAAACCAATCAAGGGTGTTCGCGGTCTAACCAGTGAATCAAAAACATGCGAAACCATCGAAAAGGGAATACTTCGAAGCAAACACGACGTCTACGTGTACAAAGATGGCACCATCAGGATAGATATCACTAATGCTCCATTAACACACTTTCGAATAAAAGACATAGAAGTAAGTTTGGAGACGTTAAGAAACTTAGGATACGAAACCGATGTCCACGGCGACGAAGTTCGGTCATACGAACAAATCGTGGAGTTGAAACCCCAAGACATAATCATCCCTACTAACGTCGCAGACGACTTACTGAGAATCGCTGCTTTTGTTGATGAGGAATTACAATCAATTTTCCACCTGAAGTCAGTGTACAATGCTTCCGAGATTACTGGTCTGCTTGGGCGAAAAGTAATAGGGTTAGCTCCCCACACTTCAGTGGGTGTAATAGGCAGAATAGTCGGATTCACTAATGCACAAGTGTGTTACGCAAACCCATGCTGGCACGCAGCAAAAAGGCGCGATTGTGACGGAGACGGTGATTCCATATTGCTACTGCTGGACGCATTACTTAATTTCTCAGTTGAATATCTACCAAACCAGATTGGTGGCCTGATGGATGCTCCATTACTCATTCAACCCATAATTCTGCCCGCCGAAGTAGATGATCAAGCTCATAATTTCGACGTCGCATGGAAGTACCCATCGAAGTTCTACGAGATAGCTTCCACTTCATCCAACCCTACAATAGCGGCCAGTCTCATCGAAAGAATCGGCTCACGACTTAATGACGAAAAGCAATTCTATGCCTACGGCTTCACCAACGAGACCAGTACAATTACCATAAAGCGACCTAGGAGCGCATACTCCACACTAAACACTCTCACCGAAAAGATTTCAAAACAAATTGAGGTCGCACAAAAGATCAAAGCTGTCGATCCCAAGGAAGTAGTCGAATCCATAATCAAAACCCATCTACTGAGGGACATAATGGGAAACATGAAGAAGTACACAACTCAATCTTTCAAATGTCGTAAGTGCGGTAGGACTTTTAGACGACCGACAGTTTCTGGAAGGTGTAATTCATGTAGGGAAGAACTACATGCGACATTAACAAAGGGATCGGTCGAGAAGTATTTTGCTTTGGCTCGAAGATTGGCGATAACGTTTGACGTTGATGAATACACAAAGAGTCGGCTCGAACTAATCGAGAAGGAGCTCGATCAACTCTTCATAGGAAGAGACAAATCAACCCAGCTTGAAATGACAGATTTCGCGTAATTATCTGAGGCATGGGCGTAATTCATACGTGTAGTGTACGATTCTCTGTAGAGAAGAATCGTGTCTTTCTAGCTTCCGAGCATGTGCTTGAGCGCCCTCGATGGTCTTCCTGTAGATGGTTGTAGTACACCATAAGCTGGTACAGCAACACGGAGAGGAGCACGATGCTCTCCGCCGCCTTGAACCCTCTGATGGACAAAGGGTCGATGCCGAAGACGTCCTTGACCTGCTCGAAGAGCGGCTCCACCGATTTGCTTCTCCACGAGTATACCATCTGCCCCAGCTCGGACTCGTAGAAGAAGATGAGCTCGAGCCTCTCCGGATGGGTATTCTCGTACCTCCCTATCGGACAGACGAGGTCGAACCCCCTCTCCCTGCTCAGTTCGTAGAGGTCGTCGACATCGTAGCCCTGATCCCCGTCCGCATATCTCACACCGCGCAGAGACGCAGTCACCCTCCCATAGACCTTGCTGTCGGGAATGTTCGCAGTCGTGAAATCCGCGGAGAGCGGGACGATCAGCGAGCCGGTGCTGCTCACGACGTGGAGCTTGTACCCGAAGACCCACCCTTTGGTCCTGCTCTTGCCCCACCTCGCATCCGTGTCTATCCCGGAGTAGGGGACGATCCCCTTCTCCATGCTGGTCTTGTGCCAGATGTGGCCCTTCGCCTTCAGAAGGAGCTGTCCACGGAGACGATGTACGGGTCGACCAGCTTCTCCCCGACGAACAGCTCACCCATCGAGTCAACCCTCGACCTCAGGTCAAGAGAGGTTGCCTCGAACCTCCTGTCGAACGTCCTCCTGTCAGGAACCCTGACTAGACCACAGGCCGTCATCACCCTCGCGTTGTACGGATTATCGATTGAGAGGAAGGAGTGAAGCGCGTTGTTGCTCGGAATCCTGAGCCATATCCTCATGATGAAGCACCTCAGCATCACGGTTGGAGGGTAGACGTATGGCCTTCCACGCTTCTTGGTAACAACTCTTGGCCAAGGAATCAAGCCGATTAAACGCAGAATCCCAATAAGAAACGATTCCGAGCGGAGTATCCTGCTAAGGAATCTTCTTCCCTTGTGGATCATGGGCAAATGAATCTTCGGGGATGAAGACCCTTAGCATCCTATCTCAATCAAATTTCGTAAGTTGTAAAGGGTATGGAATTATGCCCATGCCTCAATTATCTACTTGTAGAAGTACGCAGACGATTCCTTGAACGTGTAATGTACTCTCTGGTAATTTCTTCGTAGATTATGAATGCGTGGTGTGGCTTCCTTTAATTTTTCAGTCGATAGTGCCAAGTGCTAATCCCATCTGCATCGTGCGTGAGCTGAGTATTACCTTCTACGACATAACAAAGGCATAAAAATTGGCTTGTAAAATGAACGAAAGAGCGAAGGTGATCTATGTCGATCATTGGGGAAAGGACCGACGATTCATGACGCTTTCAGTTCCGGGTAAAGTGGGTACTGTTTACACAAGTCAATCACCTGCTCTTTGACCCGGGCTATCCTAACGTTTGTCTTCACACTTGCCCGAAATCTACTCACCGCCTCTCTTCTCTCAAGCTTGTCTTCTGGCAACTCCTCCCATCTGGTCTCATTGATTACAGATGATATCCAGTCCCCTATGGTTTGCATCTCAGGCTCCTTCATTCCCCTGGTCGTCACGGCTGGCGTGCCAAGTCTTACCCCGGATGGATAGAAGGCCGACGACGGATCAGCGGGAATAGTGTTCTTGTTTACTGTAATGGCAGCGCCCTCCAAGGCGTCCTGAACAAAAACCCCTTTTCCGTTGCCCAAGGGTGTCAAGTCCAAGAGCATGAGGTGATTGTCCGTTCCATTCGAGACTATTCTGACTCCGTTGTTGATCAACTGCGCGATAACGCCTTGGCGTTTCGCACAATCTGACGTGCAGTATTCTTTGAATTCTGGTTTCAACGCCTCGCCGAGAGCCACCGCGATAGCTGCAATAGTGTGGTCGTGTGGTCCGCCTTGGAGCCCAGGAAAGACGGCCTTGTCGATCTTGTTCCCGAGGTCAGGATCATGATCAAGCCCCTTCTTGGTGACCATTACGATTGCACCTCGTGGACCCCTTAGGGTCTTGTGAGTCGTTGTTGTAATGATGTGCACGTATGGGGCGGGGTCCTTGTGGACTCCGGCCACTATCAGCCCAGCGACATGGGCAACGTCTGCCGCAAGGAATGCGCCGACTTCTTCGGCCACCTCAGAGAATTCTTCGAAGGGTAACTCTCTGGAATAAGCACTCGCTCCGATCCAAATCAGTTTCGGCTTGTGCTCTGTGGCGAGTCTCTTTACCTCTTCGAGGTCGATATATCCGTCGGGTTTGACATGGTATTGCACGCTCTTGTAATTGATACCTGAGAAACTCGTGTTCCATCCGTGCGTGAGATGACCACCATCCGGTAGACTTTGTCCCATTATGACGTCCCCCAGATTGCAAGTAGCCAAGTAGACCGCCTGATTCGCCGGAGATCCTGAATACGGTTGAACGTTGGCGTGAGGAACTCCAAAGGCTGCCTTTGCCCTGTCTATCGCCAACTGTTCCACAAGGTCAATGTATTGATTGCCTCCGTAGTACCTACGGTTTGGATAGCCTTCAGAATACTTGTTGGTAAGGACCGTCCCCATGGCTTCAAGCACGGCCATGCTTACGTAGTTCTCAGAAGGAATCATTTCTAATCCAAATTCCTGCCTGTCGATCTCTCTGCGAACGAATCCTGCCAGTTCAGGGTCGGCTTGAGACAGATTCTTCAAGGGATTGCTCATCGGGGAAATACCACCCCGACTTATTTAAGACTAACACAAGAAGAACCTAGCTTCGAAGGCAATTTCGTTTTGCGCCTTTGAGCGAATTGTATCAGCAGCGCCCGCTTTGATTTCCTAGTAGTCTCCCCGAGAACGATACTTGTCCTGGCAGGAATATTTGCCTGAACTACCTCGGCCTGAAGGCCGAAGGGTCTAGAAAATCCGTGAGCCTCGCCTGCGCCCTCTCCCGGGCTTCTGTCTCGTAGTCGTATCACATCCAGTGCTTCCTCTGGCTGTTCTGGACATAGTACTGGACTGCTTCCGATGTCGTGGACCCGACGGACCTGTAGAAGTATCCGTCGCTCCAAAACGAATCGCCCCACAACTTCCCCTTCACCCTCTCCCACAGCTCCTGCCTGACCCTGTGCGACGAGGCGCCCTTGAACCTCTGCACCATGTACGGGACGGAGTAGTTCTTGCACCTGCTCACGAAGAGGTGAACGTGGTCCGGACCAAACTCACACGCCTCCATCTTGACGCCCAGAACGTAACACGTCTCCGCGAAGCTCTCCAGGCATACCCTCCTCACCTCCTCTTCCGCGAACATATCCCTCCGATACTTGGGCGTGAAGATCAGGTGAAAGTTCGATTCTCCACGGCTAGAGCCGACGCTGACCAGTTGCATTGTACCAATGCCTCCTCCTCGTCGGCCGACCAGGAGGCCCCGAAGGGGCCCGCGGCCGGATGCGCGAACTTGATAGATAAGAACGGTCTAGGAGACTATCGGCTAAAGCCGCGTAGGATTCTTCCCATCACTAAACGACGAAACCGAGTGGGTTGAGGCCGGTCAGAAATAACCCCAAGCTGAGAGTGCCTCTTGAGCGCCCACCCTGATCACATCAACGGTTTTGGGAGCAACCCCCGTCTTGAGAAGTTCGAACTGGAATTACGCCGCTGCAGATAGGGCGCACGGGCTATTTACTACAAATAAATATTCGGACAATTATATCTTTGGACTATTTCTAGTGCCACGGCTGTGGGATCTAGCTCAACACCAGCTCCACCACTTCGATTTTGAGCTGACAATAACCAATTGATTCTGTCTGCCTACACTTAGCAAAGGCGGAACGACTACGGTCGAGAATGGACGATGGGCGTGCATCCAAGATGGATGAGGCTCGAAGAGGGAGGTGCAAGCTTCAAAACCGATGATTGAATCATCCATCTTTGTGCAGCTCTGGATCGCGCTTGTCTAGAGATTGGACCTCTCGTGAAGTCCTAGTGTAGAATCAGTCTGTCCAAATTCAGGTGATTTGACAGAATCAGTCGCTGGAACGAAACAGACATTCTGATACTACAATCACTCCGCAACGTATTTTAAAGCGGAAGTTAGCCTCTCGAGAAAGGACAAAACAAATTGAGTAGCAAGAAGAAGAGTGAGGGGAGATTACCAGCTTCAAGCGCAGGACTGTTACGTTTCTTTGAAGACGAAACCGAGGGAGTAAAAGTACGCCCGGAGATCGTCCTCATTGCGACAGTCGCCCTCATAGTAACATCAATCATAATTAACTTGTTCTTCAAATAGTTCTGGTGCACTTAACTGCAGAGTAGCTCCACTGAGGACTTGTCACGTAGATACAGACATCTGTTTACACTGCCATCTTTCCCCATATTGTTACTTTTACTCGCTTTTTGCAACATAGTTCTGCTCGAAGTACTTTCAATACTGAACAGTATTCCAGCACAAATAACAACGATCGGTTTTGCTTCAGTTTTCGTAGCAGCAGCTGTACTAGTAGTTTTGGTGCGATTCATAAACAGCAGTTCAATCGTATCAGTACGACGTGTGCTCGGAGTTTACTTCGTAGCTTCCCTGATATGGTTGATAATATACCTCAGTGGAGTTTGCTACTCCTTACTCTCTCAAAACCTTACTCCAAGTATCAACAGCTTCCTGTTGGGAGGATTTTTTGCCGTAGCACTCGAACTTCTCGTGATAAATGGAGTCTTCATCACTAGTACAGGTTGGAGCCTGATCTTATCACTGATGCACCCACTCATAATCCTCTCACTAGTGATTCCTTCAATTAGGATCGAAACTCACATTCTTCCTGTCATCGGCGGCTCCATCACAATTATACTGGTCCTTTCCTTTCTGCTGAGGGTCAAACACTTTAGGACTGCACAACACGAGATACCCTCTCTCAAACTACTACAAGCATTCCTCAAGACCTGGGTCTCAAAGAGCCCACAAGAACTGGAAGAGTACTTCACCGCTTACTCTTCTCCTCAGCAAACCCTGACGAGAATATTCAAATTCACTACTTCAAGCAAAGGAGTCATATTAATTCTCCCTGATATCCATCCCGGACCATTTTATCCAGTAGGCAGCTATAACCTCTCGGAAGTCATTTACGAGAAGCTGCACAAAGACCACTTCATACCCTTTGTATTACACGGTGTTGGAGGACATGAAAGGAACCTCCCCTCAAATTACTACACCAATCAATATGGTGAAGAACTGAAAAGATTCGTTGAGTCAATAGAGACCACCCCAGCAACGTACTGGGTCAAAGGCCCACTTCTGACGAATGTCGGACAGAATACAGTCACTTGCACAATCTTTGACCACGAGGCTCTGCTAACCACATCTAGTGCGCCATACAACTCCGATGATCTGGACACACAGATCATTTCAGATATTGGAGTCGCTTCTGAGAACCAACATTTAAAAATCTCAGTTGTCGACGCACACAACTGCATCGGAGCAAGCGAAGTACCAGGACCGAAAGCGACAACGAAACAATGGTTAGATTTGTTTCAAAAGACAAGCTTAGCGAAAGAACACAAGTTAGAACTAGGCTACGCACACTCATCTGAGGTGGAGTTCGTTCATAATATTGACGTTAGCGAGGGAGGAATTGGTGTACTAATCTTCAAAGACGATGAATCCAAGAAAGTCTTAGTCATAGCAGACGCTAACAATGCAATCACTGGTTTGAGGGAGGAAATCGCAAGAGAGCTGAAGAACAGGGGCCTAATATTGATGGAGCTCTGCACCTCGGATACACACAACCTAGCCGCACGAAACCTTGTAAAACGGGGATACTTCGCTCTTGGCGAAGCCACGCCAATTTCGAGCATTGTCAACTTAGTAAGTAAACTCGTCGATATTGCGGACACCCGAATCGAAACAAATGGTTTCGCAATAGCGAGCTTCCCAATGAAGGTTCCACTAATAGGAAGAGAATCACTTCATGACTTCGTGACCATAACAAACAGAGCAATTAGTTTTTCGAAGACTTTCGCAAAGTGGGCAATCCCGCTTATGTTAGCGGTAATCACAATAGCAATTCTTTTTTGAAGGTTCATTAAGCAAGTACCCGATTGAGAAGATGACTAGAGCATTCAAGACGAGAGGATGGCTAATAGGCATCGAAGGTATTGACGCAGCAGGCAAACTGACCCAGAGTCGTCTATTGTCGTGTTGGCTACAACGAAAGAAACGAAGCACCGTAATGTTATCATTTCCAGATTACACAACACACATAGGACAGGAGATCAAAGCATTCCTGACAGGTAAGCGGCAATATCCCATTGAACTGAAGCATATTCTCTTTGCAGCAAATCGTTGGGAAAAACTCGAGCAACTCAATAGTTACTTGAAAACAAACAAGGTTTTGATAGTGAATAGGTATACAGAGTCAAATCTCGCCTACGGAACTGCTAATGGGCTGAGTCTGCGTTGGCTAACTCTTCTCGAAACAGGTTTACCGAAGGCTGATCTTGTTATTCTTCTTGACGCTCCTTCCCCAGTCTTCCGGTCCAGACGCCCAGCATCCAGAGACATATATGAGGCTGATTACAAGCTTCAAGAGAAGGCTAATACAGCGTACCGTAGACTTGCGTTCCGATATCAGTGGGCGGTTGTTAATGCAGCAGCAAATGTAAAGGACATTCATCAGCAAATAACCACTTTGGTTTCAAAGAAACTATCAATGGAGCCAGAGTAGCTATGATACTGAAATCGGTTACAGAAATCCGTGATCCAGTACACGGTTATATCAAAATTACGCAGTTAGAAAGAGAACTTATCGATAACCCATTCATACAAAGACTTCGACGAATTCATCAGCTCGCTGGTGCATATCTCGTATACCCTGGTGGTGTACACACGCGTTTTGAGCATGTCTTAGGCACAATGCATGTCGCCGGCTTGATTGCAGAATCTCTCACCAACAAGACGCACCTCGAACAAGACCTTATTCAGGAGATAAGACTCGCTGCACTTCTTCACGACGTGGGTCACGGTCCATTTTCACACCTTTTCGAAGAGATACTCGAGAAGACAAACCTCACACACGAAGATGTCTCACAACGGATAGTAAAAGAGACCACCATCAAAGATACAATTGAGAAGAACGGTTTTTCGTCGAAAAGAATCTCCAATTTCTGCGTCGGAAAGATCAACGACAAACCATTCCTAAACGAGATCATTGCAGGTGGATTAAGTGCAGATATGATGGACTACCTTTTGAGAGATTCGTATTTCACTGGGGTTGAATACGGAAAAGTGGACATTCATAGGATAATTAACTCACTGGATGTCGTAAACAATCATCTGGCGCTTGACCAGGCAGCTCTTTACGCGTTCGAAGCACTACTCATCGCTAGGTACGAGATGTTCAAAGCTGTATACTTCCACAGAACCGTGAGAGCCGCGGAACTTCTGTTGGTTCATGCTATGTCACTAGCTGACGAACTATTAGAACTCACAAATCTCTCCGACATAAACCGATACCTCAAACTCACGGATGAGATTGTCTTTGAACAACTGATCAATCTACCAGAACAATCCAAGAGCTTACGTATGGCCAGACAACTCGCTCAAAACTACAGTGATAGGCGACTACTGAAGTGTACCTTCGAAAAACTAATGCAGAGAAAAGACCGATTTGTAGATAGAATCTTCAATCATCAAGAATTCAGGCAGAAACTTGCGTATGATATCGCGAAGGAAGCGAACGTCAGCGTAGAAAGCGTATACATAGACGTCCCTACAACACCTTCCGTACCCTATACCTACGCCAACGAAGAAATGAGCTCAATAACACTTCTTCATCCTGACCATCGCGGGAAACACCCTGAACGAGTCCCCATAGGTACACTTCCCCTCGTCGGGTCAATAGCCGGTTTCATGGACATACTCAGGGTCTATACCACATCCAATAACAGACCAAGAGTAACCAGAGCGATGGAATCGCTTTTTCATAACAACGGACCTCTATCAAGAATATCCAACTAAGTTCTTCAGTTAGCTACGGTAGTACAGGAAGCGTCCGCAAATGGAAATCGTTTTGTGGTGGAGACGACGAGTGCATTCGGAAAAACTGCGGCGGTGTCGTGCGGAACTCTTCCCGCAGCCCACAAATGATTAAGAAACTCAATTCAAGTCAATGAATTCTGTACTGTACACCCCTGCGTAAAGCTATTCTCGCCGCTGCACTCTGATCTCGCGTGAGACCTCCACTACCTGGTTTGCCCAAAGAAGTCCCCTTTTCATCCACAATCTCAATCCTGACGGGTGGAACAGTATTGATCATCATGTCTGCAATGAGCTTACACAGCTCTGGCGAACCATCGCCTATCTTGATTACTGCACCGGAATTAGGAATAGCTTTCACCATTTTGACAATAAACCCTCTCAAATTGTCAAGCGAGTTGAATGTGAGTCCAGCGAGCTGGTCGTCTCCATAATAAACTGCCAGTCCGATTCGCGATCCGGGGTCAATTCCTATCAAGATTGTACGATTCCTTCGATCATGCATTCTCGACAGGATTTGCCCCTCCATGATGAGAGAATTATCATCAAGTTCTTCGATTGCAATAGCTTGACCTTTGAATAATCCAAGTTCAGCATTTGTGGTTATGATTAGACTACATTCTTTCCTTACTGCTTCGCCTGGTGTAACACTAGCAAACTTCAGATTCGTATTTCCAAGCCTCGTCATAATAGAATAGTACGCGCGGCTATCTGACGTTGAAACACAAACCACTTCCATATTTATAATCCAATTCTGCTATCTATATTATTGAGTCTTACGTCTTATCATCAAGCGAATGAATTCTTTGCACCTCTGAGACAAAGAGTCACGATCATCACGGTAGATGGAAGAGAATCACACGCACGTTTTGCGGAGTTCATCCTAGAATGCATTTGTAGGACTAAGAAAAAGGCAATTGTGGTAGATGTAGACGCGATTTATGCGTCACACAGCAGGATACTTACAAGTCAACTGACTCGCGATTGTCTCGAGAATATCACTCTCTGGATTCCGGCTAATAACTCAATTCAAGCACTACTAACCAATCCTGCTTCCTCTTCGTATGAAATCTTGTTAGTGGATGACCTCAACACCATTTATCACATACTATCGTTGGAAGACAAATCAGCCATTCAGAAACTAGTCTCAGTGTCAAAAATACTGTCGTACTTCTGCAAGGAAAACCGAACTACAGTAATTCTGACGGTTTACTCGTCCAAGGAACAATTCACAAGGCTTGGTCAGCGATCTCTTTTCAGGATTGGAGATCTTTCAGTGGCAACAAAGACTAAAGATTCTGTGATTCAGTTCACCTGTAACCACGGTAGAGCATGGCCAAGTAATACTTTCTCAGCAAGGATCTAAGCCTTGTAGCTGTACACATAGATTCCAATGTAAACACCCATCAGCATCAGCAAGAGCCCCAATACCAGATAGAAATTGACCAACCGAGGCTTGGTCGTCTGTCTGCCACTCAAATACGAAAGATAGATACCCGTAGCTCCGAGTATAAGGGCAAACGCGTTAATGACTGTTTCTGAAACCGATTGAGAACCTTGACCGGGAAAGATGGTATATCCGAAATTCACTGGCTGTACAACAGCATTCACAACACCAGATGCCATAGCAATGATTGCAAGGATGTAGAGCGTTTCAATCCACCATGTCTTAATGAATGACAGAATGTTACCGTTTCCACCAAGCGCCCGGCCCAAGCGAGAATTGATAGCATCAATACCTGATTCGAATCTTCTTCTAATCACGTTCTTTCTTCATCTCGAACTCTATTACTTCCTTGACCCATTCTCCAGTGCCTTTTAGCTGTTTAAGCTTGGCCAGATACTGTAACCACGTGAGATCGGAACAAGCATAATGTATACTTCACGCCGTTGTATCGTCCATTCAACTAATTCAGCCATATAACATTGCAATCTTTTTAAGATGATTAAACACACCATGAAACATCTTGACCTACGAAATCATCTGCTCCAAGTGTGGGCACACAATATATTCAGGAATAGACCTGAAATCTCCACACGATATCCTAAAATCAACCGAAAATAAATGCAGGAAGTGTGGTGTTAAGCTCTCTTTAACTAACTTCAAAGTTGATATCAAGAGGCTCGAAGGACCCTTTGTGTAGGCGTGTATCCTAGGCTTCGAAGATACAAACACTGTTCAGGCGGTATGGAGAAGTTCCTGGACGAATACACCGTCCTCCTTAACAGACTTCCACTCAAACCCCTAACTATAACCAAAAGAACACCATCATCAGCTTCGCCCATGACTAGTTGCGCTCCTGAACAGAGGTCATCAGCGATGGTCTGACTAGTCACCCGAAGCGCGTTTCCGAACAAATCAATTCGGCCCCTCAAGTCTACAATCGCCTCAAGCCCGACGGCTGATATGGCCACCCCCACCGTTCCCCTTCTTGTGGGCATCAATCTGCTATCTATAACAACAACTCCAATTTCCAATCCACGTCAAAATTTGATCGCTTCTACGATGACTTCCGCTGATTCCACCGCTCTTCGTGGGTACAAAACAACCTTACCATATTCGATGTTTGACTTGGCTATTCCAGCGTTGGTTGCCAACAATCCATCCTTAAGGGTCAAAGTAAACCCCAGAACTCCGCCAATGATCTCATCCGATTCCCTTGTCACAAGTTCACAGAGTTCAGTGGAATGTCATACTTCTTCGACAGTTCAAGAGCACGCCCACCAAATCTAACAGCTTCAAGGGGTACAACTCTTCCTTTCGAAACAACAACAAATTTACGAGGACATCTCCGTTTTTCAAACTACTACCAATCAATTCATCTACAAGATCTTGCGAGAGCAAATGAAGAACTCTTTCTCTCAGTCTTGACCGGAGTAAACGTTATCAACATGTCCCTATGGGGTTTCACTCAAATAGAAGGGTTGTGACAATTCTTAATTTGAAACACACATCACTTTTCGAGTATCATAGGAACAACGCGAAAATGGTTGAATTTGCGGGTTACGAGATGCCAATATGGTACACAAACATAACTGAAGAACACCTAGCAGTAAGAAACAGGTCTGGCATCTTTGATGTTTCCCATATGGGTCGTGTCATAATAAAAGGTCCTGATGCCGGTAGGTTCGTAGATTACCTTGTACCAACACAAGCTTCCAATCAACCTTCAGGCAAATCATTCTATACGCTACTACTCAATGAAAGAGCGGGTATAATCGATGATCTCATAGTCATCAAGAGAAACGAAGACGACTATCTACTTGTAATAAACGCAGCAACAGCCTCGAAAGACTTGAACCACATCAACAGAACATCCAGCGGGTTTGACATAACTGTGCAAAACATAACAGAATCCACGACGATGGTGGCTGTACAAGGACCGGACGCAACTCGAATTCTCCAACCACACACATCCGCTAACCTGACCGAGCTCAAACGGTTCAGGAATACAGAATCTAAGGTCGGTAATTGTCGAGCGGCAATAACAAGAACGGGTTATACCGGCGAGGACGGATACGAGGTAATCCTATATGATTCGGGACCAGATGACAATCACAACACAATAAAAATCTGGACCGAGCTTGCACGAACTTCGAAACCATGCGGTCTTGGAGCGAGAGACTCGCTCAGGCTGGAGGCCGGTCTGCCACTTTACGGCTCCGATATTGACGAGAGCACAAATCCTATCGAAGCCAACCTCTCCTGGGTCCTCTCAAAGGACAAGAAGAATTTCCTCGGGAGCCAAAGGCTGAGCGAACTGGCAATGCAGCAACCTCTGAGGCTGAGAAGGGGGTTGCTCCTTCACGAGAGAATTGCACGCAGTGGCTTCGAAGTCACAAACTCCGCTGGGGAGACGATAGGCACAGTAACCAGCGGCACATTTTCTCCGATTCTTAAGAAAGGCATAGCATTGGCATATATCAAACTTGACCAATCACAAATGACCAACCGCGTTAAGGTGAATATACGGGGGGCGTATGCTGACGCAGATATTGTCAAACCACCATTTTACGATGAGCATAGATACGGCTGGAAGAGAGATAAGGGTAAATAGCTACTACAAGGAGTCCAGTGAATATTCCTTGAAAATCAAGAACTACGACGTTCCAGAAGACTTGCTCTACACCAAGGAACACGAATGGGCAAGGATTCAAGGGCAGGTTGTAGTCGTCGGCATAACCGAATATGCGGCTAAGACCCTGAACGACATAGTCTATGTATCCCTCCCTTCGTTGGGGCAAGTCCTACAGCAACTTGCCTCTTTTGGTACTGTAGAGTCAATAAAAGCAGTCTCAGAGCTGTATTCGCCGTGCTCTGGTACCGTGAGCAGGGTAAACAGCGAACTTGGGACTCATCCAGAACTAGTCAATCAGTCTCCATATGGTAATGGTTGGCTCGTGGAGATCAGTTCCAAGAACTTCGAAGTGGAGAAAAAGAACTTGCTCAATGCTGCTGAGTATGCGAGGCACATCAATTCGCTCAAGTGAAGAGAAACACTATTAGGCGGTCCCAAAGGAGTCTATTCCGAAATTTGAGTAGTCCGGTAGGATTTCTTCGGACACTGATGAGGCGTCCGACCCTCACCAGACGCAGTGCAATCATAACGCTTGTCTTAGTCAGTGTGTTTTCAATTGCTCTGCTGATAAGGTCGTTCTCCGCCAAGTATGGTTTCTTCCTCAATGAATTCGATCCATACTATGACTACAAAGCCGCAAACTTCATTGTCACTTCATTTGATCAAAGCTGGAAGTCTGGAGCCGGAGGTTTTCCTGGCCTCCTCAAGTACTTCTCTTGGATCGATTACACAACATGGTTCCCCGAAGGTCGTAATGTTGCGGCCACCTCGCAAGACGGACTTCAGTTCGCTGGCGCACTTCTCTACATCTTCTTTAGAAATGTCTTAGGGCTACAAATGAGCCTGTACGATTTTCTTGTGCTTTTCCCAGTCTTTCTTGGATCACTAACGTGCATAGTCTTCTACTTCCTTGTAAAGAGAATCGCAGGCGAAGCCGGAGGCATGTTTGCTGCCCTAATCGTAGCCGTGTCACCTCCCCTTATCGAGCGAGGAAATCTTGGGTGGTTCAAATCTGAACCGCTAGCCTTGTTTCTCTTCGCGTGCACGAGTTACCTTCTCCTCACTTTGCTAGACACAAATCTGGGTTCCAGACAGCGCATTATTCGTTCTCTGTTTGCAGGTTTTCTGCTTGGGTACGCAAATACGTCATGGGGTGGGGCACTCTACTTCGACGTGGGAATAGCCCTCTATCTAGTCGTCATAGCCTTCTCGAACACCGACATGTCAAAGCTGACAATTACCGCGTTACTTTTCACATCAGCAGATATCCTTGCGAGCTCCATCTTTCCTAGGCCAGGGGTCCAAATCGTGACCAGCCCTGAAGGAATAGCGCTTATCGGTGGAACAATCTTCGTTGCAATAGCGAGCTGGGTACGTTCCTGGACCAAGCAAAGCGAGTATCGGTGGACCATGGCGAAGGTCCTTGTTGGCTTTGTTCTGGCGGGCTTGGTAATTTTCAGTTTCGGATTCATTTCGTCTTTGAGCGCAAGGTATCTTTCTGTAATTCTTCCGGGTGCCAGAAGCAATAACCCACTTGTTCAGTCTGTCGCAGAACAAGCCATACCCACCGGCGCTGACTATTTCTCAGCCTACGCAATTCTACTGTCCCTCAGTATCTTCGGAATTATCGTAGCATTCAGGAGAAAGAACATTGCAGTAGCTTATGCTCTCGTGCTGGGTATCGCGTTGCTTTACACCTCGGCTGCCTATTCTCGTCTCCTCGTATACTCATCAATTGGTCTTGCGATGCTTGGTGCCATTGGTTTTGCGGAACTCACTTTCTCGCTGGTGAAGCCGAGTGCCCCAGCACTAACAAAACGGAAACCAACATATTCCACACGGAGTGAAATGCGCACAGTTTACTCCATCGCATTGATAATATTGATTGCACTTCCCGCTACAGTGTTCTGGATACCAAATCCTGTGACATGCACCAGTGGCAACATCTTCTGCGACCAGAGCCCAGCGGATACGGGAGTGAGCTTGTCGAACGGAGGTACAGTCTTCGCTCGGTCACAACTCAATGATTGGGTACAAGCACTGCAGTGGATTAAAGACAACACACCGACTAACGCCGTCATCATATCATGGTGGGACTACGGATACTGGGTTAACGTCATGAGCAACAGAACCACCGTAGCCGACAACGCCACACTTAACGGCACACGGATAGCTGAAATTGGCCGGATGTTCATGTCTAACACCACAGTAGCAGCGAAAATGGCCAAGGAAATGGCGCACGGTCGGCCGGCCTATGTGCTGATCTTCATTACGGGAAGCGAAATTGGCCAGTCGGGGTCTCAACAATTCTATACTCTACAGGTACCCTCCGGCTCTGGCTTCACCGCAGGGGGCGGCGACGAGAGCAAGAAGCAATGGTTCATACGAATAGGAGGTCTAAACGAAAGTCAGTTCCTTCAACCATCGCCAGATGATTTCAATTTGACCCCGAACGCCTTGCAGAACACACTCTTCGCCAAACTTCTTCCCTTCACATTCGCTGGTTACTACGACACGTCTAATTCAAGTGCGAGTATAACTACGCAGTACTACCTTGACACGAATGGTGCCCCACCGCTACAGTTATTCTACGCACCATACAGTTTCCAGTTCAACCAGACCAGCACTCCATTCAGAATTGCGTTCTACTCGTCTAGTCTTTCGAATCCAACTCAATGTGCAACCAGCGTGAGTTGCTTCACGACGGTCCTCATATACCAAGTGGTCTAATTTCTATAGGCCAAGGGGCTTCTGTATCTCGCGTACCTATCATCCGGCGAAAACTTTGCTGGATGCGCTACCACGGTTTGCCTTCCGCATTTCGAACAAATACTCTTCATGGAATAGGTGTTGCAGTTCTGGCATTTCATGAGAAGGTTTCTCAGGCCGTGCCACCATACTTTCTTGACATTTCCTTCTTGAAATTGAATGTTCCACGCTTACCGATGCCCTCTTTCACCTTTTCAAGCACAGCGCTCATCACTTTGTCAGCTTGCTTGTAATCACCAGCGACAACACGGAGACGATACTTGGGAGCCCCAACACAAGTCATACTTACTTCAGCGTTCGAAGAAGTGTGGATCGCTGAGGTGAGTACCTTCTTGAGCTCCTGAACCCCATCAGGAGATCGTGATGTCACTTCAACGATAGCTCCTACCTCATATCTCGGAGGCACAATCTTTTCCCTCGCCTGTTCAGCGATTTCAGTAGCTATCGCTAGCGGTATTTCC
Source organism: uncultured Nitrososphaerota archaeon (assembly GCA_963836465.1). Classification (GTDB taxonomy): domain Archaea; phylum Thermoproteota; class Nitrososphaeria; order Nitrososphaerales; family Gagatemarchaeaceae; genus CAWIJZ01. The sequence continues at coordinate 177,620 of CAWIJZ010000023.1, read as the reverse complement.
AAAGCAGCAAAGGCTTTCTCCCCTCGCTTTGCCCCGGCTTCGAGTGCCTCGTACAAAGATGCAAACTTATCAAGTAATTTGGAGACAAGCTCGTCAAATTCTCTGTCTTGTAGATTGAGCTTCTTCTTTACCATGTTCATGATAGTGACCGCTCGCTCCTTCTTCTTCCACTCAATGAGCTTGTTCCGTCTCTCTTCATTTACAACCTGTCTTAGTGACAAATCGATCTCTCTACGCGACCTGTCTGCCCGGATGACCTTCAGCACCAGTTTCTGCTGCTGTTTGGCTACTTTCTCAATATTCCTTACCCAACCAGTAGATATCTCAGAAATGTGCAAGAAACCTCTTATGCTGGCATACTCATCAAGATACCACATAGATACCATGAGGCGTGATCTCCCTCACGGTACAAAGGACTATCTCACCAAACTCTGGAAATGAAATCGATTCTACCTTGGGTGAGTCAGACATTCGGAGATACCGGCTTGCCTTAGTCTAACCTCTTGACGATAGGAGCCTGTAGCTTTACCTTCCCACCACTCGTCTCCGCCAGCTCTCTTCCACAACCTTTACACGTAAGCTTCCTCGTTGAAGCTGAGAACAGCACCCTTTCCTCACCACAATCAGGACATTTGATTAGAAAGAAACTGCTCCGCGGTTTCGGGATGGATTCTCGCTCTCTCTTCATTGTACTATCTCCGCCTTCCTGAGCCTAATACCCTTACGCATGGCTTCCTTACCACAATCCTTGCATTTCAACCTGAGAGTTTGTTTCTTGGTCGTCTTGGCGGTTCTTACAAGTTCAGGAAACTTCTGGCCACCGTACCCCCTCTTTCGTCTAGCCTGACGTCTCGCACCCCAAGAAGACGCTCTTTCTTTTCCCTTCTTGTAAATTGATACGGTATGAATTGTGTGCTTCTTGCAGTGAACACAGTTAGTAGTTATTTCCTTTGGGATTTTCATCCTGTTTTCAGGGCGAGCATTGGACTAGCCAATTTATGCATTGTGGTTAGGGTCATGACTTCTGACTATTCCGGGCAGCCCCCAAACTTATTTACCTCCCGAGATTAAACCTTGCTGAACATCTTCGTTGTTCTTCGCCAAGACGGCAACAAACTCAGAGTGGCGGGCGGTAGCTTCCGCAATCAAGACACTAGTGGAGGAAGCGAGTTTCGAGGCAAGTAATGAAAGCTTGATATTTAGAGCCATGGATCCTTCTCACATCGCCCTGGTTGACCTCAACTGGCCGAATATAGCCTTCGAGCGCTATGAATGTGATAAGCCGTTCAAATTCAGCGTCAGGGTTGAGGATTTCGTCAAGCTAATTGGAAGAAGTGACAGCAAAGACAGCGTCGAGATCTCATCGACAGAAGAAGATGCGCTCATCTTCAAGCTCATGAATGGTTACAGGCGCGAGTACAGGGTACATCTCATCGAAAGCACAACGGGCACTGCGCCGCTTCCGAAGCTTGAGTTCGACGTGAAGTTGCAGCTCAGCAAGAACGTATTTGAGAAGATATTGAGCGATGTCTCAGTTGTGGCTGACCAAGTGACAATTCACGCTTCCAAAGAGGTCGTTTTGTTCTCCGGAAAGAGCGACATCGGCGCAGCGACGATACAACTGGAGAAGGGCGGTGCCGACGTTCTCGAGCTTGAGGTGAAGGAGGAGGGGAAGGCCACGTACAATATTGACTATCTTCTGAATATCTCGAAGGCGATCGGAAGCGCGTCAGACACGGTTGTATGCGAGTTCTCACCCAAGAAGCCCGTGCGCCTCCAATGGCGCCTTAACGCTCAAGGTGCAGAAATAAGATACTTTTTGGCTCCTCGTATCTCAGAAACGTAACTTTTCGTCGATAAAACCACATTATTTTAATCGATGTGGAGGAGTGCGGCTTCGCTTTCTCATTGAGTTGCTTGACCATGGAGTGATCCAAGTCGAGTTTATCATGATAGCTACGCGGGGGTTGTTTCGTAACTGGGTCGGAAAAGATTCGGAAGACCAGCGGCGGCATTCCTCGAGACCACAGTTCGAGCGAACAATAAATACTTCATTGGAGTGGGAAATGACCGCAATAAACCGCGCTTTTAATGGAATGATGACCGCAACAGTAATTCCGAGCGTAGAAGCGGTAGCTGCTCGTTGCGTCGAAAGATACGTGCGGGAGATCGGCCGGAGCGAGTGCGTACGACGGTTCTTACAGTGCTACGCAAAGGTGAGAGTCCAGAAGGTCTATGCCTTTCACCTGCTCCTGTACTTCCGATGGCTCAAGAAGAACGGAGTCAACATGTCCCCTGATGAGCTTGTCGTCGACAATCTCCGATGCATCTACAGGTCTGAGCCGGAAGACGTTGCCACCAAGAGGAAGCACCGGGCTCTGCTTGAGGATTACCTGAATCAGGAGCTGGGCCATTACTCGGAGTCGCACAGGAGACTGGCGATGGCCGCGGTCAAGGGCTACTACGAGCACAGCGACAGCCCCTTATTCGGGAAGGTCAGCGTAGCCGCGCAGCAGGCAGTCGTGCCCGACAGGGCGCTCAGCGCCGAGGACATACGTCAGGTCCTTCGGGCTCTGCCGCTGGCAATCAGGACACCGCTGCTCTGCGTGTGGCAGTCGAGCTGCGAGATCAACAGGGTGCTGGCTCTCAGGTGGAAGGACCTGGAGGGACTGAAGCGGGGAGAGTATCCTCTGCAGCTTTCGTTCTACGGGAGGAAGAGGCATCGGAAGCAGTACTACACGTTTCTGGGCCGCGATGCCATCCACCACCTGAAACTGTGGCGCGAAAAGTGGGAAGAGTTGGTTGGCAGACCACCTCAACCAGACGACTTGGTCTTCATGGGTAAGAGGCGGAAAGGCATGGAACTCGCATGGATAAACGCACAGTTCAAGTCGACGGCACTCAAGATGGCTAGGCAGGGCCTGGTGGAGAATGACTCTGCAGGGAGCTGGCACAGCCACATGCTCCGCCACAGCTTCAAGACGGAGAGCGAGCACGCCGGGATTAAGAGCGGAATCGCCGAGTTCTGGATGGGGCACAGCGGCGGCATCGCGCAGGTCTACGACAACCGCGATGAAGTTCACGAACAGGACTTCATCGAGGCCTACAAGAAGCTCGAACCACACGTCTCGCTCGACTGCACGGAGACGGTCATGACGGAGAGGTTCGATGAGGAGAGGAAGAGCTGGATCTCTGAGATTGCGTCTCTGAGGCAGGAAGTTGCCCGGCTCGCCGGATTGAGTTCTCAAGCGCCTCGAGACGCCTGAGGATCGCGAGCAATTCAGCCTTTGGAACCATGACATAACCCTCTGCTTCTGCCGGCTCGCTCACGGCACCTCATCACTCTCATCAGGCGTGGACGTTTGGACGCTGACCTGGGGGTATGCCAGTGCCAACCGTTGCTCTGCGTTGTTCAGGAGTTGGGTTCGAATTTGGGGGTTGATCCTTACGTTGGGGTATCGATTCTCGAACTCGGAGAACTCCCTTGAGAGGAGCCGATAGGCCGCATCCGTGATATCCTCACTGGGTGTGAATCCCTTCAACCACTGCAGCATCTGCTTCTTCGCTGCCTGAAAAGGCGAAGGTGAGTCATGTTCCGCGCGTTGCTTCAGGATGGCCCCCGTGTTATTCAGTTTCATCCTTCTGCTTACTAAACCGTAACTGGTCATGCTTCCGAGGCCGCCAAGGGGCTGAATCCGATGTACCGGGTATTGGGAGTCGAAGTCGATTTCGACCGAGCTGATGGAATCAAGCTCCGTCCCGCAGCCGTGACACTGCAGCCCGACTCTCTTTGGTTGAAAGCAGACTGGGCACAGCCTGGAGAAGTCTCGTCTCTTGCGGCACCTCTCCCACAGCTTGGCGCATGTCCAGTAGTTCATCCCGAGGTCCTTGGCTGTCTGCCGGAGACTTGCGGTGGGGTTATCCCACCTTGCCCGCAGTGTGCGGTGCTGCGAGTGAGCGCCGCAGGTGCAGTCGAGGGCGTCGAGAGAGTTTCCCGGGGAAACTTCAGGGTGGTTAGGCAAAGCAGATCGCCTCGCGGCGGACTCAGGAAGTCTCTGCATGGTTCACTGCGCCTCCTTCAGCACTGTGCTCTGCATCGCTTCCGAGATTTTTCTCTCCAGCTCGCCAAGAACCTCTTCATGCGTGGTCTCTTCTAGGTAGAACTCCTTCGAGAACTCCAGCCTGATACTCCGGAAGTTCCCGAGATTGAAAGTGCGTGATAGTGTTACTGCGCCCTTAAGCCGGTCGCCAGTCATCACCATCAGATCTCCTTGAAGTCGTAGTTCATCCAGTTCGAGAGCCGCGCTATTGCGTCGATGTCCTCCTGCCTGATCTCAGCGTCGCCCCTCAGAATCGCGTGGGACTCCGTTATCGCATTGAGCTGAATCTGGTGCCTGTACGGCAACGAGCCCGTCGACCTGGAGAGGAGCTCTTCGTATGCCCTCAGCTGTCGGAGAAGGTGACGGGGGCAGTGTATCTCCTTCGGCTTCTTCGCGATCCTAAGGTTCACCCTGTCTATGGGGTCGGGCTGTTTGGCATCGATTGCATCCATTATCCTGCTCGTAGTCTCCACCGAATGGCTGAAGGAGAATGGCAACAACCTCGAGAGGAATCCGGTGTTCCTCCACGAAGTCCTGAAGTCTCTGTAGGATGCGTTGGTCGTGGCCGTGATGAGGCCCGCCCTCACCGGGGTGCTCGCCTTGAACTCCAAGTGGTAGTCCGACAGGTCCACAACGCCTTCCTCGGTCATGTTCCTCAGTATGGCCAAGAGGGTCGTCCTCGTGGTCTTCCCGTGGCTAAGGCAGTTGGTGAAGTCCGGGACCACCAGGAACTTCTTCTCCTTCGTCCTCACCCTATGCAGGAACTCGATCAGGTACTTCGGCGTGATGTCGTTCACATAGCTCACGAAGTCCAGCCTGGAGAGCGGGGAGAGCAGACGGTTCTTCCCGACCCCAGGCTTCCCGATCAGAAGGAGGGAGATCGGCTTGTTGCAGGACTTCAGGAAGGCGGTCTGCAGGACCAGGTTGACCATGAGCAGTATGGGCTCGTCAGAGTGGGTCACCTCCTCGGAAAAGTAACTCTGGGGCGCAGAGTGGCTTTTTGAAGACGGTGGGTCCACCTGGCTCATTCTATCTCATCTCTCAGTACAGGAAGCAAAAAGGTGAAGGGAGCTCAGGTGGTCACCTGAGCTCCGCAGTGCGGGCAGAACTTCATGCGTGGCTGGAGGTACGCACTGCAGCTCTTGCACGTCGTCATCGCTGCACTTCCGCCGGTGGTCGTGTTGGCAGATATGATGGGAGGGGGGGCTGCGACTGTCTGCTGGGCCGTCGTTACCGGCGATGTCGGGGTAGAGGACGTGGTACTGGCGGTGTTAGCGATGGCCGCAGCATTAGTTGATGGATTGTCTTCGGGGAACTTACCCTGTACGTCAGGCAGCTTATCAGTTACAAGCTGGAAGTTCGGAAAGTTAGTCCCGTTTCGCTCCCAGTGCCCGGAGCACTTGAGGAAGACTTTGCCATGTTCCTTGAGCGCCTTTAGGGCCTCATTAACGTCGGCAAAGTCCCCACCCTTGATTCTGAGGAGCTGAAGGCACACCTTCGCCAGTTCGCTCTTCTCAGAGGGATGCTCATAATACGTGATTCGCGTCCTGGTACTGTAGCCATTTGGCAGTCGTGCCGTAATCTGGATCTGTGGTGCCTTGAAGTTCTTAATCTCGACTGGGTACGCCATGTCGACGATCTCTGCTTCCAGTAAGTCGCCTTCCTTGAGGGCCGGTGGTGGTACTTGCTTGCGGATGAAGCTCAAGCTCTAGTCACCTCCTGGCGATTTTTGTGGTACGGGCTGGCCGCTGGCAGAGGAAGTTCCATCATCCCCGACAGCTTCCTTCAGCTGGTCGGTGAAGACGGTTCTTCCGTCGAGGTCCTGAATCACCAGCTTTCGAAGATACTCGCTGATGGTGATTCCCTGTGCGCTGGCAAGTTTCCTGATTTTGCTAGCTATGTCTTTCTTTACGCTGCACCAGAGTGTAGCGTATGTCTTTGACGTAGGTTGGTCGTTCATCAATATAGTTTAAGAGGTCTTGAGACCCCCTCTATCGACCTCTATGACTCCGGATGTCAGTCAGAGGAGAGTCCAGCTTATCGTGCTAACTACAGACCTTAATGGTGAGGAGATGCAGAAGATTATCGATCATCGCGTGATGAGTATTCCCGGAGTGGAACTCCAGTCTTATGGTTCAAAAAGGAACAGGTTTAGCTTCCGCTTTTCGGATGATAGCTGCGGGCTGGTCGGCAAGTCGTTCCAAGTAAGCAGAAAGAAGAGAATGAATAGTAGGATAAAGATCAACATTTACCCAGGAGAAGACGATTACAAACTTGTTGAGGAACGATTAACGCGCATACTTAGAATCTTAGCTGGTCGAAATTTCGAAGTTCTTGACCGAAACGAGGTGCCATATGCTGGGAACGTGGTCGCCGGTTCGTACGGGTCTAGACGGAGCAACGTCGAAGAGATGATTATTTCTGATATGAGACCTGAGAGTAGACTAGATGCGCCAGCCAGAGAAGCCGTTACTGCTTACGGACAGACGAGCGCTGCATCAGGCACATTCACTTTAAGCGCTGACATCAGTGTAGGCAGTGAAGATATAATCGGGATCCCGAAGGGCATGCATCTCAAAGTGCGGCCACGACTGACGAGTGGTCCTAAGCTCACGGTTCACTTCCAGTACGCCAACGATGGCAAGACATTCAGAATCCTGGGGAGCGAGGGATCTAGCCATGGGAGATGATGTGGAGAAGAGGATGCCTCGAGTGTTCAGGAGTCTATCTGGGACGGAGGCCGTGAGGATGACGTACAGCGGAGCAAAAGCATCCACGCCATCTTCGGTGGCTTTCGATCTCGAGTTTGTAGAAGTCAATCCGTAGGTAGTCATGGGTATTATAGTAGCAAAAGTGTATCGTCCCCCTCGCTTTGTTCGTCTGCTGCATCCCTAGCCACCACTACGTCACAGAACCCATGGTGTCCGATTCGGACGGTCTTTCGCTAGGTCCCAAGAACAGACAGGAAATCCTTCGTGCTCAACTCCTGACTAGAACTGTGAGAAGACTGATCAGACTACTCACGTCGCAGTGTGCAATCATGCAATCGAAGGTTTCACGTTGTTCAGTTGCGTCGGCGAACCTGAAGAACGGTGCAGTCTCCATCTCAGATAAACTCATCATCTTCTGCATCGGAATGTAGCTTACGAGTTCCTCTGAAGAAATGACTGGCACGCCGTCCACGATATCGATTTTCACGCTCACCCCGCTGCTCTGGAGCGACCTGAAAGCTCCCTTGATGGCAACCTGGAGAAGAACAATTGAAGACCCCTTGGCGATTGCGGCCCTACGCCGCTCCCTTTGTCACCCACCCATTTCCTTGCTCACTGGCCATCCCACCCAATCCCACGTATTCGAAGTATCGGATTGATGGTTATTCGGCCGACACTCGATTGCCTCTCAGGATAATGAGCTTAACACCACTCTGCTCGCACTTTTTGCGTACGTCACGTTCGAGCCTGGTACCCTTGATTGAATTTGTCCTGTCAAATATGACGAATCTACCCTGTCGCTGTTTTGTTGCAATATTTCCTTTCCTTATTCGCTCTATGGCGTCAAAATATTTCGGTTTTCTTGTTGCATATCTTTCCGAGGCATTGCTTGTTATCTTAACTTCTGCAAATAACTTAGGTTCGCGGCCCTTGTATATCTCAATATCATGGCCCCAGGTTTTTTTGTTCTTGACACTTACGTCTTCACCTAGCTTCGTTTGGCACCCCGAGTGAAGGAGGTCTGCCAGAGTGTATTCACTGTAAATCTGTATCTTCCCCATTCTATACTTATCTTCGATGTCCATGCATACACGATCAAAAGTACTTGCGTACTTTGTCATCCGAACACCCTTTCAAATTATAGATGCTTTCTCCATAATCATAAATCTTTGTCGGTCATGACAAACACAAAGGACTTGACTCCGCTTCTATCGATAACACTCCCTATGTCCAAAACGAAGGATTCTCCTTGTGGCTCAATCTTGAGGGTCCCGAGCGAATCGCAAAGTCTTTCGAATTCGGCGTAGGTCAAAATAGCCGCGTTAGAACTTCTCAATCCCCAACACGAAGGTGCTAATCACTATTGGGACAACCCACTTCCCTACTTCGAGTTGAGGCAATGCTTTCTCCCTCGTGTCAGTCGGTTTGGCCGACTTGTACTGTTCAATCATCCATTTTGTCTTGTACGACAGTTCTTCAGCGCACTTCTCGAGAAAGTGAACCTTCTTCAGCATTTTGACATCCGGTCTCTTAGTTTCTTTGCACTCGAGAACCAGAATGAATCTTCCCTTCTGTCCTACCACATCTATGTCGGTTTGATTCTTGACCCGTCCCCATAAGTTCATTGAAACTTCACGTGGGAGGTACTCCCCGTTCACAGGAAGTCGTTCAGGCAAGACCAGGAACCCATGCTTAGAAAGCAGAGTCCTACAGGCTCTCTCGAATGCTTTCCCTTTGACGTCGTTGTTCACCGAATCTGCAAAATGCAGTTCAAGGCGAGAAGCCTCCGCGAGCATAACTCTCCAGAGTGAGAATACGAAGAAAGACTCTAGCCTGTACATCGGGAATAGAAACGGAGGAAGATTGTGATCCCAAATCATCGAATCAAGGATAAGTCGGACTGACCTCTTGCCAATCCTTGTGTCCTTCTCTATGCGCGACGTCAGTTTGTTTGGAGCGCCGTACCATATCGAATGCGGGGGCCTTGCTCTCGCCAAGTCTTTCAGTGATTGGCAAACGTTCTTGAACTCCTCAACTGAGTATCCAAATCGTTCTTTGAAGGATGATGAGTACCCTTCGAAGGAAGTGAACCCTTTGTAGGCTTCGTCGTTCTCTCTTTGCATAGCATCCTGATTCTCTTTGCTGCCCAGCCCCTTATCCACCGTGTGCAATATTGTGTCCATCGACGCATCTTGGAAATCCGAACTCCAGGTCACCGCAGAAGCGGAAGGGTCAAAGTGGTTGAGAATCAGCGATTCCTTGACTCGTTCTATCAGTTCTGGGTCAGGGGTGGTAGCGTTGTACACATAGGATCCAGTCTTTCCTTGGATTTTTGAAAGAACAAGATTACGTTGCATAGCGGTACTGAAGAAGCTCACTCGATAGATGTCTTCAAGCCACAGGAGCGTATCCAATATGATGTCTTCGAGTGGGGTATCTTTGGCGTCTTCGATTATGACGATTTCGGAGCCTTCGGCATAGCCAAGTAGCCTGAACCTGTCTACTCTCCAAGAATCAGCCGGCCCGACGCGGCCATTCTGTATGCTTTTTTCCAAGAAGGCATCCGGATCTTCTCCACTCACGCCTACTTCAATGGCAGGCATCATATCGATTGTCTTCATGCGGCGTTTTCCGTACTCCAAGGCAAACCGCAATCCTCCTTCGACGAGAGCCTTCTTGAGATGGACATGATTCTGTAGAGCTAGCTGTTCGGCATGAGTGGTTTCGGCGGGGAGTTTCTCAGGGAACAGAGTCATCGGGAGGAGCTTGTTGGCCAAGTTGTCGTAGGCGTCCTCCAGACTCAATAGCGCTAGTATAACATCAGAACGGTTGTGACTGGAGGCAAAGGTCAGTACTTTCTCTTTGAGTTTCGGAATCTCCTGTGCGTATTCTTCCTTTCTCACAGGCGCTTCGTCTACCATGTTAGTACTTCCCAACAGCAGGAGCCTACTTCATTGGGCTTTCGGAAGGTCGGAAGATTGCTTGCAGATTGTAAGCTCAACGATAAATCAGACTTGATTCCACTCTCTTCGATGCCGAACGCAGTCTACGATAGCCATCGTTACAGAGACAGTGCGAGGTATTCCCGCTTTCGGCTCTCTAGCTCCTTTTCTCGAGGGAGTCGAGCCCGGCGCTCATCCTCGCGACCTCCTTGAAGTTAGCCAGATACCCCGGGTACGTCGCTCTCGCCAGTACGTAGTCAGGACCTCTCGCGACCTTGTCGTACAACCCTCGAACAATTATGGGCTCCATCTGTCTCATCGCACATTCTATCCCGGTCGAAACGGAATCTATCGTCCGCCTCAGTTGAAGCAGAGCTCGCCGCGAACTCATCCTGACCATTTTGTCCCCATGATCCTGTCCAGGTCTAGTTGTACCTCTCACTCGATTCCGCTTGGCCAAAAGGTGAAATCCTGAGGACTGATGCCTGAGGCAAGCCTGCCTGTTTTGTTGGTGTTGTCATTTTGAGAGTGTATCAGTCAGAGTCCTAACAGCCGTACGAACCATCGCATCTTCAAGCTCCCGGTAAGTGACAACCTCACATGCCCCACACAGAAAGAACATTCTGTCAAGGGTAAAGCTCTTGGCAGAGGCGATGAACGACACGTGTCCTCTCTTGCGATCCAGCCTGCTTTGGCTAATTGCGGAGTACAATCAATCCCGTAGCACTCACTGTGCTATTATATCATAGAAATCATGATTCTTACCCAGTCTCCCGTCACTTCCTCGCTCTTCACCCGCAACTTGACCGTGACTTGGGCCGAAACTTCACCGTAATCGGACCGTCACTACACCGTATTTCGACCGTAACTTATCCGTGATTCGAACCGTGTCTTCATCATGGTAACTATCGGATGCAGACCGCAAGGGATCTTCCTAACGGACCCCACCGGGCCCGTTATGCCCTATTCAGAATGTGCGTGAGATTATTGTAACGCACTAAGACCGAACAATCGGTATAAATGCGCCACTGCGGTTCTGCCTCGACGGAACGCGAGAGTAATGCAATTCAGGGAGAGAGGCTTCGACGGGCCTTATTCTGTCGCAGAAGTCTACAAGGTTGATTCCGGCTATCCTGGTGTATATGTCCTATGTCGCAGAGATAACGTTGTCTACGTCGGCAGGTCGGATTCCGACGTCCGGACACGCCTCTATAGCCCGGGTAGAACCCCGGCCCAAGGCTACCAGCCCTATGACTACTTCGAAGCCAGCAACTTGCGCTGATGGCGATGAGGAGCTCACTCCGCGGAGTCCGACTAATAATATCTGGACATTAGGTGGGGATAACATCCGCACGCCGTATATTTGTGACGGATGTCGCCGTTGTCATGGCCGAAAAGCCCATCGATGTATCTGAGATTGCAGAGTTGAGTGAAGTGTACGGGATGTTGAAGCGGGACGCGAAGGATATGCTCTACGACCTGCTAGACGGGGTGACACTATGGAGATCGACCGCGCGCATATTGTTTGGGATTGCGATAATCGCATTCATTTTGGGGCTACTATTCCTCTGGGGCGCATCGCGCGCTATACATCTGATTATTGCTGCCCCTGGTTTTTTGAATGAACTCACTTCGTTCTTCACCGACCTCGCTCTGATTGGGGTGTTCATGCTTGGTCTGGGGGCCGTCACTACTTTGGCTGGAGTACACTACAGGCGGAAGTATTACTCGCTCAGGAAGAAATATTCAGAGCTGTATGAGACAGCGAAGAAGCTTAGTTAGCTCGGGGCGTTGAATTCGACGCCTTCGTCTTCGCTACCTCGCGTATCTGCTAAGATCCTTCAGTACCTAACCAGCATAGACACGGGATTGGGCAGGGCGAAGAGGATGGATTTTCTCCGAATCGCAGGGAATGAGGAGATTCTGAATGACTGGGTGGAATATCTTACTCGATGTAATCTGATAAGGGCAGAGGTCATCGAAGGAAAAACACAGTACGTCAAAACTGACCTGGGCCAGAGAGTGCACGAGGTGCTGAAGGACCATGCTTACCTCGGTCCTTTGATTGGAGACCTTAGTAGAGAAAGAAGGAGGCCGAAGTGAGGATGCCGACGCCTATTGACGGAACTGGGCCCGATATCAGATACTGGGCCCGACCGGGCCCGTTATCCCTCGATTCACACGCTCTCCCAGATTCTCACCATGGCTTCTGCGTATGCATCGGCGAAGTGCTCGTTAGCCTTCTGCGTGAGCCTTCCCTTCAGAAGGGTGGCGTGCAGATGGTGTGCGAACTCGTGAAATGCGCTATCCGGCGACATGCGGTCCTCTGCAGTATAGATCATTGGGTCCTGTCCTGGTCGCTGCTTCATGTAGCAGGCGATCGCATTGGATGACACTCTGCTTGGATCTACCCTCGCGGTCACCTTCGGCACATCATAGTACGCCGCGAGGAAGTCGAAACAATCGCTCCACCGGCTCGTCTCCTTCATCGTCTTCTTTGCGGCAGCAATAACCCATCGTGGAGGAATATCGAGCTGCACCACGCTCGGGACACCGCTGCTATGATGTCGGTGTTCGACATGTTGTATGCCGCCAGTTGTCTATTCCACCTTGCTTCAGCATTTCCATGATCTTCTTCTTATCCTCTGCATCAAGGAGATTGAAGGTCATGTCTTTACGGCAGATGGAGCACGGGTACAAGATTTTGGCATAGCCCTTTCCCAGCTCCATGGCGTTGCTCTCGATTGTCGCTCTACCCTTGTTGAGCTGGGTCATCAGTTCTCGGTTGTGGAGCCTTCTCGCTTCCTCCTTCACACGCTTTGTGAACTTCTCGGACCCGGAGTCGCACAGCTCGGTTACCCTGACACATGCGTGCTCCCAGTCTAGGTTCTCGGCCGCCTGCACCCTCACGATTGCCATGTAGAGCTCCTTCGGGAGAAGGGCCTCCACCGTACCGTCTTCCCGGAACTTGATCGTGTCTGTCATTGATCATATCATCAGACAATAAAAGCAAGAAACGGCATACACTCGGTGGCCGGTCGGTCAATCTACGGTTGAACTACGCAAGGGAGAGGACCCGCCGTACGGTCGTCCATCGACGGGACAACGGCGGGGAAGCGTCGGGGAGGCGGAAGCAAGACGGCCGTAGGATATGGGGGTACCTGGGGAGTGGGCAACGGAGCAAGCAATCGATGCTTGTATGATTCGTTCACTAACTGCATTGTTCAATTCGTTTCTGGTCCCGAGCGCCCATGGACGATCCTAATGGTCCTGTTCTGATAGGTCAGTGGGATAGGCTAGCCGGAATGCCCCAGGGACATTCCTCTAGTGAATCGACGCTGAGCCAGTTGATTTCGATCACGCAGGGATTCGCAGATGATGTAGTAGCCCGGTCTACGCCCCGAAATAGTTGTAGATGCCGAGAGCTTGCGACCTATCTCCCACAGCAGGTAGTGTATTTGTTTAGCCTGTCAGGATGTGATTTTCAGCCCTCTGTTGAGTTGGAATCGTCTTTGTCAGTGATTGCAACTTCCACGTCTTCTTGCCGCAGGATAGGTGGGATACTCCGTCTGATGCGGTCGGCTCGCACTGTCACGGCGATTGATATCGGGAAAACAAGCAGTGCGCAGATAATCAAACCAATGCCCAAGTATACCAAAGCCAGCTGCTTAGCCAAGTTGAATGAAATCAAGGACCCAAGCCCAGTGCCATAGAGGGCGACCGGAAGGTTTGTAATGACTCTTTCAACCACATTCATGAACCTGACGTGCTTGAAATGACTCCCAACCTTGGTGGGAGTCGAAACCGCGTCAACAAAGTACTGTTCGTGTGAGCAAATGATTTCGGCCATCTTTGTCAATCGCTCCCTCGATTCGGCCCTGAAAACTCTGGACACGTCCCTCGCCATAAACGCAGCCTTACGCCCAGTCTCAGTCCCGTAAGTCAGGAAGAAGCTGATGAACAACAGGCTCTCCCAAAGCCCTAGGTACGACAGGAAAACAGCACAACAGGCAATCAGTGCTACGTTGGCTACGATACGTTTTGGCGCCCACCCCCCCAATGACCCCCAAGACGTCGAAGTAGGGAAAGCGTGCCTTCCGTTCCTCGTTCCGCAATCTCCTCGGATCGCTTTCGATGCTGCTTATCGTAAACCGTAGATGCTCGAAGTCGCCAACGTCATATGGAATTCTCGTTTTTCTCTTCCCCCGTAAGCCGCATGTATTCAGAGAAGACCTCGGGCCTCTCGGAAGCTTTCAGACTTCCTAAGAATCTCATAACTTGATCGGCGAAGACGAGCCCGACATGCTCCTGGCCTTTGAATCTCTTTGACATTAACTCTTGCAGCATCGGAGGCACTCTCTTCTTCATTTCAGCAATCTCCTCATCGTCGATTATCCGCGTGGCGAGATAGTACACTTTGACGTTCTTAGCCAGCTTCAGTGGCTCCTTCCTAACTATTCCCAGGTCCTTCAGCACTTCCGCAGCCTTGGCGACCATAGTTTGAGAGACGTCCAGCTCCCTTGCCAACTGAGAACCCGTCAATCCATCCTTTTCCCTTCTGAGGGCGAGGATGATCTTAGCACGAGTGTCGTCTGCCGGAAGCTGTTCAATCCTTTTCCCGAATACCCTGACCCTGTCGTTCTCGACCAGCACTACCGCGGATTCAGGCATAAGTTCTGCTCCAGACTTGGGTATACTTCAACCCTTCGATTGATTTATGCGGCAGGTTTTTATAGTAGAAGTTTCTGGTTTAATCGATTGAACCTGTTGATTGACACATGTCGGGCAACGACGCGTATTGGAGCACTTTTCTTGGTGGCAGCTCTTCTGGCAACAGCGTCGAACTTGCCGGTGGTACACGCCCAGAGCTCGACTCTTAATACAAGAGCCTGGACAGCTTCCGTCTCGGGGACCAACCCGAACCAACCCTCTGGCAGTGCCACGACTGTCACCATAATCTTCAATGTCCTCCAATCGGTGTACGACCTCCAGATTACAGTTACCGGCCAAGACCTGTCAATTAGCAATAACCTAGGTTCAGGCAACAGCTACACTTGGGGCCTACTTAATGAAGGAGATGCAAGGCAAATTCAGTTTCTGGTAACAACACCTTCCGAAGCTCCTGTTGGGAACAGGTATAACGTGACAGTACAGACTCAGAGCTATTCAACCCCTGCAGGTCTGTTCGGGGCCAGATTGCCGTTCGACTCCCCTAGTGACAAGGCCTCCACCTCATTCTTGCTCTATGTGACCCCGGTGCAGGTCATCGAACAACAAGCTGGCGGTGCCATTGATTGGGGGCCAATTGCTGCTGTGGCTGTTGGTGTATCCATATTGGTCGTCGTGCTCCTCTACATCTGGAGCAGGAACTCCTGGTGATCATTCAAGATGCTCGATGCCAAGGTGGTTATAGTAGGGGTCGCCGGAGTCTTCATCGCCCTTGGAATCGCAGGGGCGATCTTGTTGGGCTTTGGACATGTTGCATCAGCCATAGGGCAAGCAGTAGACAGCGGGCCAGTGTCGCAGGCAGGCGACGCGCTGTCGGGATTCGGAACCGATGTTATCGTGGTTTTGATCGTGCTGGCAATCCTGGTAGTATTGGCCTTCCTGTACTCTCTGTTCCGTTGACGAAGGATAAGAGGTTCCTATGATGCTCCGTGTCGAGCGAACCGCCATTTCGGTCACGTAGGGATTCGCTAGTAGCCAACAGGGCATGGAACACCATGTCTTTTCGAGCCTCATATGCTGACGCATGCTCGCCAGCCAGAGTGGGTCATCCCCCTGGGAAAGTAACCCTGGGGCCAGGGTTACTTCTTGTTGTAGGTGGGTTCACCTGGATATACTATGAAGAGCGACGAGAAGCTGTAGCTGGATGTATTCGGTCGACTGAGACAACTCTGCATACGCTCAACTCGCCGCTCGCTTGCCTTCCTTCATCTCTGAAGAGATGTGGTGAAGATCGGCGACATCTACTTCGGTCGCGAGGACATGGCCAGAATTATCTCTTCAACCCGACTTTGCGAGAGGATACGGTCTCCCTCTGGCACTGTAATCGCTGTGGTCGTGGTTTCAGACAATAGTAGCTGCTTTCGTCTTGGAAGTCGTGGTGCTTTTAATAGCCGAGTTCTCGTATGGGAAGAGCGGATTGTTGTGGAGATTTCCGAACTCAAGCCTGGAATAGTCGTAACAGGTCCGAAATGGCCTGAACCCATTGAAATCAAGAAAACCGAGAACAGTGGCAAATACGTGCACATAGTCGGTTCGACTACCATCACGCGGCAACACATAGACCAGCTCATTCCGGTCGCAGATTTCTCTCAGATTTCAGTCAGCGTGATTAAGACTGATTTTGGAATCGAACCCCTCAAGAGCTTCTTGGCTTTGGAGACCAAAAGGTACAGGTTTGCCTCTCTATACGACCCTCTGCTTGCGATGAACGCTTCGAAGGTCGACCCGCTTCCACATCAGATTGAAGCTGTGTATGGGTATGTCCTGAAACTCCCTCGAATTCGATTTCTCATCGCAGATGACCCTGGAGCTGGGAAGACTATCATGGCAGGGCTCATCGTCAAAGAGCTCAAATTAAGGAATCTCGTGAAGAGAATCCTAATCGTCGTCCCAGGGCACCTCAAGGACCAATGGAGAAGAGAGCTCAAGGACCGTTTTGAGGAGACCTTCGTTGTTATTGACCGAGGATTGCTCGATGCTCACTATGCCGAAAATGTGTGGGAGCGGGAAAACCAAATCATAACCTCAATGGACTTCGCAAAAAGGGAGGACGTACTGCCATCTCTCGGCTCGGCCAGGTTTGACCTGGTGATAGTTGACGAAGCTCACAAGATGAGCGCGTACAGGTATGGCGACAAGACGGTGAAGACAAACAGATACCGGCTCGGAGAGGTTCTCTCTAGAGTCGCCGACCCACATTTGCTCTTCTTAACGGCAACGCCTCACAAGGGAGATCCTGAAAACTTTCAATTGTTCATTGACCTTCTCGAACCCGGCTTCTTCGCCACCGCGGAGATGTTGCAGGAATCCATCCGAAATCAAGACAATCCATTATTTATTCGAAGGATGAAGGAAGACCTGAAGGACTTCGAGGGGAAGCCACTCTTCCTACCAAGATACGTCAAGACTGTGGGATTCAGACTCTCTGTGGAGGAAAAGACACTTTACAATGACGTTTCTCGCTATGTGACGGAGCAGTACAACAAAGCGTTAAGGACGGACAAGAGACGGAATGTTGCTTTCGCATTAGTCATTCTACAAAGGCGCTTGGCATCAAGCACTTACGCAATCCTGAAGTCGCTCGAACGAAGACAAGAGAGACTCACAGAACTTCTCAAAGGAGTGGAGAAACCAGCGGCACCCGAACGCGCCTTCGATTTCGAAGACGTAGAAGACATGAGCGAGGAAGACAGATGGAAAGCTGAAGCACTTTGGGAAACGCTAAGCGTCGCCGAGAATCGCCAAGAGCTAGTCGGTGAGATTGACACCCTGGGTGAGTTGATAGAACAGGCCAAGTTAATCATTCAGAAGGAATCTGAAGTAAAGATCAACGAACTGAAGAAGACGATGGACGACTTGAGCAAGAAGTCTCCCAACACCAAGATCCTAATCTTCACCGAAGCTAAGGACACACTAGACTACCTCGAGAGGAAAATCCGCTCATGGGGTTACTCCGTGAACGTGATTCACGGCGAAATGAAACTTGAAGAAAGAGTCGAAGCGGAGAAGATATTCAAGAACGAAACCCAAGTCCTAGTTGCGACGGAAGCAGCCGGAGAAGGAATCAATCTACAATTCTGCAATCTCATGATAAACTACGATATTCCGTGGAATCCGAACAGACTCGAACAGCGAATGGGCAGAATACATAGGTATGGACAGACACGCGAAGTATTCGTCTTCAATCTTATCGCTTCGGACACCCGCGAAGGAAGAGTTCTCTCCAGGCTGTTCGAAAAGCTAGAGGAAATCAAGGAGGCGCTTCAGAGCGAGAAGGTATTCGACGTAATTAGCGAGGTTCTGTATGGAACGAATCTTTCTCAGCTATTGATCGAAGCCGCAGCAAGCGCGAGAGACATAGACGAAATCCTGAAGGAGATTGACATCAAAGTCGACGAGGATTACATTAAGCGTGTCAGAGAAAACCTTGGGGAAAGTCTTGCCACAAGATACATAGACTACACGCGACTTAAGGAGATGGCTGAAAAAGCGAAGGAAAACAGGCTCATTCCTGAGTACACGGAGGCTTTCTTCAAGAAAGCGTTTACGAAGGCAGATGGCAGACTACGAGATCGCAAAGATAGGTTCCTTGCGATAGATTCTATTCCCTTTGGCATCAGGAACATTGCTAACGAAGACAGTTTCAAGAAGAGGTACGGCCCAATGTTGCGAGCATACCCTAAAGTCACGTTTGACAAGGATGTTGGGTTTAGAACACCTGACTCGGAATTCGTGTCGTTCGGTCATCCGCTGTTTGAAGCGGTCCTTGGTTGGGTAGAGAGGGAGATTAGTCCTGAGCTGCAAAGAGGTTCAGTATTCGTGGACCCGGAGGGGAGGCTGGATGGATACATCCTGTTCTACGAGGGTGAGGTCAAAGACGGAACAGGTTCGGTAGCTGGGAAGTCGCTGTTTGCCTCTTTCTACAATCCGAACGATGGTGATGTGAAGAGCATTTCCCCAACTATCATGTGGGATTTGGCTGAGGGCAAGCCTGATGCACAGGTGCTAGTCGATGTTGACGAGCTGAAGACCAAGGTCCTTTCCAACGTGATTTCAGGCCTCAGTGAGTACCTGACGAAGCTGCAGGTGGACAGGCTAAGACAAGCCGAGATCAAGATGAAGTATGGCGTGAGGTCTCTCGACGAGCTTTCGCTAAAACTCGATGGGGAACTCATTGACCTTTATGACCGGAAGGAGAGAGGCGAGAATGTAGATATCGTAATCAGAAACAAGGAGGACCAGAAGAAGAAGTACGATACCAGCAAGCGAGAACTCGAGGACTTGATCATGAAAGAGAAGAATCTGACCATGAGCATGCCAACATTCATTGGTATCGTTCGGGTTCTTCCAACGGCACAGGTCGGAGACGGCATGCACAGAGACGAGGAGGTCGAAAGAATTGGAATGGAAGTAGTAATGCGCTTCGAAAGAGAGTCTGGTCGCGAGCCCGAAGACGTGTCAAAAGAGAATCTCGGATTCGATATCAGATCGAAAGATACAGAAGGCAATACAAGATACATCGAAGTCAAGGCGCGTGCGCAAGTGGGCCCTGTCGCACTTACTCAGAATGAATGGTTCAAGGCTCAGCGTCTAGCAGATGATTACTATCTCTATGTTGTATGGAATGCTGGCAGGGAACCCGACGCAAAGCCGTTAATCGTTCAGAATCCAGTAGCTAATCTCAGTGTCGACCAGAAAGTCGAGATTGTTCGATACATAGTTCCTGTGAGCGAAATAGAGCAGAAGGCAAATTGAAATGGTCGACAAGAGATTCATTGAGGAGACTTTTCCAGTTAAGGAAGTTAGCGAGGAATCAGCCAAGGAGAAGGACATTAGACATGGTACTTTGTCAACTTTGCACATGTGGTGGGCCAGGAGGCCTCTCTCGTCTTCTCGGGCGACTTGTTATGGAGCATTAGTTCCAACTCCCAAAACAAGGGAAGAGTCGTATAAGGAGCGGAAATTCATCGCAAAACTATCAGAAACAGAAAGCGCATTCAATCATGACTTGATAAACAAGGCACAGTTGAATATATTGAAGGCAAACGGAGGTACACCGCCGAGAGTTCTCGACCCATTTGCAGGAGGTGGGTCAATACCCTTGGAGGCCCTTCGGCTGGGTTGTGAGACGTATGCAAGCGACTACAACCCGGTTGCAACGTTGATTCTGAAATGCACTCTGGAATATCCTCAGAAATATCGTGGATCAGTCCGTGCGTCTGGGTTGCTGTCAGATCATGAGAAGAGTCAACTCTTGGGCGACTTGAGAATATGGGGAAAGCAAATTCTTGACGATGCGAAAAGAGAGCTGGCCAGGTTTTATCCCGAAGCGTCCGGAGGTTCCACTCCTGTAGGATACATATGGGCCAAGACCGTCCCCTGCCAGAATCCCTCTTGCGGTGCTGATATCCCGCTGATGAAGCAATACTGGATGGCTAACAGGAGCAGAAGAAGAATCGCAGTATATCCTTTCGTAAGACGAAGGCAGGTGAACTTCAAGATCGTAGGAACAGGATACGAAGAAATGCCCAAGGGATTTGAGCCAGGCAAGGGCACAATTTCAAAGGCGGTAGCGGAGTGTCCATTTTGTGGTTCACTAGTCGATGACGCGACAATTAGGAAACTCTTTGCTGGTAACAAAGGGAGTCAAAGGATGGTCTCATTAGTTCTGCATCGAAGGGGAAAGATCGGGAAGTTCTATTCTCTAGCGACGGCCAAGGATCAAAGCATCTTCGAGGAGGCCGAACATTACCTTGGCGAGAAAAGAAACTCACTTACTGCTGAATGGGGGTACGACCCGGTTCCAGACGAACCGATTGATCCTGACTCTGCTAAACAGCGAACGCTGTGGCTTTATGGAATGACGAAGTGGGGTGACTTATTCAACTCTAGACAAAAACTGACTCTAATCACTTTTGTGGAGAAGGTCAATCTCGCTTACCGGAAGATGATCGAAGAAGGGTACGAGGAAGAGTACGCCAGAGTGCTAACGACCTATCTGGCTTTTGCTGTGGACCGACTAGCATCTTTTTCAACTACTCTGTGTCGTTGGAAAAGCGGAACAGAGCAGAACATACCGATATTCAGTGGCAGGAACGCTTTTCCCATGGTTTTTGATTACTTTGAGGTTAATTGCTTGGGAGACGTAAGTACAAGCTGGATAAACGCAGTTGAGACCATAGCCGAGGGATTGGAAAGTGTAATCCAACTTCCTTCTTCAGCCAATGTGACGCAATCTTCTGCAGTTTCTCTGTCCTTCCCAAATGATTACTTCGATGCTGTCCTGACCGATCCACCGTACTATGACAACGTTAACTATGCTGAACTTTCTGATTTCTTCTACGTATGGCTAAAGAGAACCGTTGGACACCTGTACCCAGACCTCTTTGCTACCCCACTTGTTCCCAAGTCGGAAGAGATAGTTTCCAATCCCGTAAGGCAAGGTAGTGCTGAGAACGCAAGGAGATTCTTCGAGGATACGCTAGCGAAATCCTTCTCTGAGATAAGACGAGTTCTCAAGCCAAGCGGAGTTTCAATTATAGTCTACGCCCACAAGTCGGCTTCTGGATGGGAAGCCTTAGTGAACTCTCTGTTGAGCTCTGGTCTCGTGGTTAGCGGTGCGTGGCCTATCCACACAGAGATGAAGGCCAGACTGAACGCGATGGAAACCGCATCTTTGGCATCATCCATATACATAATTGCTAGAAAGTTGGACAAGGAATCTACAGGATTTTACACCGAGATCAAGGATCGGCTGACTACATTTGTCAGCGAAAGACTCGACAAACTATGGATGGAAGGAATCTCGGGAGCTGACTTCCTTGTTGCCGCGATGGGAACGTCGATTGAAATCTATGGTAAGTACGAAAGAATCCTGGATGACGAGGGGAACACAATTACCGCCGAGAGGATGCTCGATGACGTCCGGAAGATCGTTACTGATTACGCAGTCAAGCAAGTACTTCACAATGGGTTCTCGGCTGAGATAAAGCCAATGACACGATTGTATGTTCTTTGGAGGTGGGCTTACGGCGATACGATTGTCGATTTCGATGATGCCCGTAAGCTAGGCCAGAGCGTTGGAATTGACATCGCACAGGAATGGAATAAAGGATTCATCCGCAAGGACAAAGAGTTCATTGAGTTAGTCGGGCCAGACAGGAGAACTCTAGACGAACTGGAAGGCTCCACGGAACTTATCGACGTCTTGCATCAAGTCTTGTTGTTGTGGAAGATGGGCAAGCCAGATGACGTGACTAAGGTATTACGGGAATCAGGTTACGGTAGGAGCGACACGTTTTATAGAATTGCTCAAGCTGTATCTGAGTCCTTGCCGAATCAAAGTAAGGAAAGGAAATTGCTTGAGGGTTTCCTTGCAGGCAGAGGAGAATTACGAAAGACCTTGGACAGGAAATAGGGCAGACGAGGTTGTTCGAATGAAACCTTTCCACATGATAGCAGTTCCTCATCGAGACATACTCGAAGGCAAACTCACGATGGACGTCTTTGCCGCCGATTTGTGGGAAACTCATCTGAGGCGTGCGCCCGCGGAATACAAAGACGCTGAACTCTTCTTCAAGAAAACATACCTGACTCAAGGTCTGAAGAATTTACTCGACGTTGTTGAAAAGAGATTGAAAGGATTAGGAGGCGATCCAGTTATACAAATTCAGACTCCATTCGGCGGCGGGAAAACACACGCCCTTATCGCAATGTATCATCGCGCAAGACAATGGAAAGCAAATCCTGTTGTAATCGTAGGCACGGCTTTGAATCCGAAGGAGGAGACGCTGTGGGGTGTACTTGAAAGGCAACTTACTGGCACCAATAGAACGCTAACTGGAAATGTTGCACCAGGCCGCGAAGCACTAAGGAAGGTATTGGCAAAGCACGAACCAGTTCTGATCTTGATGGACGAAGTCCTTGAATATACTACAAAAGCCGCGGGAGTTTCTGTAGGGGAGAACAGTCTCGCTTCTCAAACAACTGCATTCATGCAGGAGCTTACCGAGGTAGCTGGAACTCTAGAGAAAGTCTGTGTTGTTGTTACGTTGCCTTCAAGCATCTTGGAGCATTACGACGAGAAGGCCGAAAAACTGTTTCAACAGTTGCAGAAGGTTGCTGGCAGAGTCGAAAAAATCTACACGCCTGTCCAAGAGAACGAGATTACAAAGATAATCCGTAGAAGACTCTTCTCATCCGTAGACGATGACCAAGCCAGAAAAACAGTCTCGGAATTCTTGGAGTATGCAGAGAAGGAAGGCATTCTGCCTGCCGGGAAGGAATTTTCTGAATTTCGGGACCGCTTTCTTGACTCTTATCCTTTCGTGCCTGAAGTAGTGGAAGTACTGTATCATAGGTGGGGAAGCTTTCCAACTTTTCAGAGAACAAGAGGAGTCCTGAGGCTACTCTCACTTGTGATATATTCTCTAAAGCAGAGCAGTCGGCCATACATCACACTTTCAGATTTCGACCTTGCCAATGCCGAGGTGAGGCGTGAACTCGTGAAGCACATCGGACCGGAGTTCGATAGCGTCATAGCCGCTGACATCACTGACACAGATTCGGGCGCCAAGAAGATTGACAATTCGATTGGGAAATCATTTCGGGGCTTGCTACTCGGAACTAGGTCGGCAACATGCATGTTCCTGTACTCGTTCTCAGGAGGGCAAGAGAAAGGAGCGCACATTGGCGAGATAAAGAGGTCCGCGACGACAACAGAGAATCCGTCGAGTGTAGTCGCTGAAGCCGTCGAACAGCTTAAGGGTAAACTATTCTATCTGCAATCGCAGAACGAGAAGTACTTCTTCCTCAACCAGCCTAACATGAACAGAATACTCCTTACGAAGATGGAGAACATCAAGGACAGGGATGTGGTGGAATCCGAGAAGGAGATACTCAGGGAGCAAATCTATGGAGGGAAGCTCAAGGTATTCCTCTGGCCCGACAAGCCGAAAGACGTTCCGGATACGGAAGATTTGAAGCTCGTAATCATGCCTGAGAAAGATGAGACATTCATGAAGAGAGTTCTGGAAACGAAGGGGGAGACTCCTCGGGTGAACAGGAATACAATTTTCTTTCTTTGCCCATCAGATGCGGAAAAAGCCACCTTCCAAAATCTCATCAAGAGAAAGACAGCGTACGCGCAAATACAGACCGATAAAACACTTAAGCTATCAGAAGAGCAGAAACACGAAGTCACGACGAATCTTCGAAAGGAAGATGACAATCTCAAAGATGCTGTGAAGAGATGCTACAGACTGGCCTTTGCAGCGGGAAAAGACGGACTCGAGGAGATTGACCTAGGAATCCCGACCTACGGCGAAAAGAGAGGATTGGATCAAGAGGTCTATGAGCAGCTAAAGGCCGAACAGAAGATACTCGAAAGGATAGCACCGCTTGTTCTTAAGGAGAAGTACCTGAGGGACAAGGACTTCGTTAAGGTCCAGCTTATCCACGATTCGATGCTGAAGACTCCTGGCGAACGGAGAATAGTTAATCCTACGGCTATTGAGGAAGCAATAGTTCAAGGGGTCAAACAGGGACTATTTGGACTCGGAGAGCTAAGCGACGACGGTAGCTCAGTGACATGCAGGTACTTCAAGGAAGATGCCACCGTCGAGCTAGGCGAGACAGAAGTGATAGTGAAAGATACTATTTGTCTGGTGCAAAAGCAACTGGGAGAATCAACACCGATTCCATTTCCGGTTGGAAAAACGGGGCCTACTGAGGCGCCTGTCCCTGGGATTACGTCGAAGCAGGCAACGGTCAAAATGAAGGACCACGTGACACTTGAATTCGAGGTTCCGAGAGGGAAAGTCTCACAGCTGATGGGAATGATGAGTTTTCTCCAGAGCAAGTTCCAAGACCTACGTATCTCGGTCAAGGCGACTGAGGGCTTGATTTCCGAGGAAGATTACGTGAACAAAATCAAAGAGACATTGAAACAACTAGGTATTGATTTCGAAGACGAATAGTCAGAGCCTCGGTCCTGAGCCAGTGAAGCAATGTTGCGTGGCATGCGGGCGAGCAGGAACATAATCTGATGATTTTAACGCTATATACCGAATCCCAGGCCCGAACCCTTGATCTGTGAACGGTATTGTGTATTCCTTGTGTTTTTACCGCGTAGTATAATAAACACGCTACGCGTGCTGGGCGACGTAAAATAACGTATCTTCTTTGTGAGAGTTCGCTTCGAAAAGGGTGCCATGTGAGCTTAAGAACGAATTTGGGGCCTTGCACCCAAAGCTCTAAGTGCTCTCCCGAGACTTTACTCAAGCCCTGATTCTCGAATGGATGCTTCGATTAGATTCGGCCAGCACACACCAAAGAACTCACCCGGAGCACAATGAAGGACGTGTTTTCTCCCTTCATTCAGTCGTACGCATGTTCAGGTGTACCCACCCTCCCCAAAAAGCAACCCTGGCCTCAGAGTTACTTTTGCAAGGGGGTGACCCACTCTGGCTGACGGGCGTCAGCTGACCGATATCAGACGGCATACGTCTGACAGGGTCTCGTTCACATCACGCACAGGTGTAATGAATGCTACCTCTTCCAGCCCTGTTGGGCCCGGTGTGGCATCTCCAGACAAACAGACTTATTCGGTTCTTCAATGATTCCCTTCCCTTAGCCTTGAAGTCGATTAGCCTTCACGGTCTTGAAACGATACCAGAGGTGAAGGAAGGAGATGACATTGCCACATTGATACACGACGCTTGCACTCGCGAGCAGATTCAGCTGATGACCGGAGATGTCGTCATGATAACATCGAAGATAGTCTCTAAGGCTGAGGGTCGGACAATCAACCTTCGCGAGATAAAGCCCAGCAGAAGAGCGAGGGCCATCGCCAGAATCACGGGCAAGGACCCCGTGGAGGTTGAGATAGTTCTGCGAGAATCGAAAGACATCAGGGCGGTCATTCCAGTCAAGAAGATTGCGGACAACTTCCCGGAGGTCTTCGGTTCAATGGCCAGGGACAGAAACAATGTGGGGCGACTCCTTGCCGAAGAGCCAGCTTTCCTCGTCACTACTACGATGGGCGGTCTCATGTCAACAGACGCGGGGCTCGATTACTCGAACAGTCCTTCTGGGAGGTGCACAGTCTTGCCTACCAATGCAAGCCGATCGGCGAGCGCCATCCGGGTCCGACTGTCAGAGATCTGCGGCGCTGACGTAGCGATCGTAATCACCGACACAGAGGTGTCATTCACCCACCTCTACGGGAGTCTGGACATCGCGGTGGGATTCTCCGGGATACATCCAGTTTCGCGGCTGTTCGGATCGAAGGACAGATTCGGGCGCGAAAAGTTTGGGGGCGCCGATGTCGTGGTTGACGAGCTGGCGGGAGCTGCCGCACTGCTGACGGGGCAGACGTCGGAGGGCGTACCCGTGGTGGTCGTGAAGAACCTCGCGTACGAGAAGCAGCAGGATGGCCACCCGCTCCCAGTTCCGAGTGAAGTTCTGTCGAAGGGAATACGGTGGTCATTGCTTGCGACGCTGAAGCTAAAGCTTGCACCACTTCTAGAGCCCTTTGTTTAGGCCTTCCAAACACACAGACAGTGCTTTTATCATCGACACTGCGTGTAAGATGATGCATGTCGCAGCAGCAGAGTAGACAACCGAGATTCCGCTCCTCGAAGAGGCTTGACAACGGGGATTACCTTCAGCTGGCTGTGTGGCCGGGAAAGTCGAATCCGGAGGATGAAGTCATAACCGTTCAGATCAGAAGGATGCAGGGCGACTGGAAGACTGTCGCAAGAATAGCAGCTTACCGAACAAAGGAGGGGGTCTATTCGGAGTTGCCGGAGTCGAAGCAACCTTCCTCAGCGCCGGTCTCCGGATCATCAAGTAGCCGCGCCACGGGTCCGGACTCCAACTCGCCCGGGGCATCCCGTAGTTTTGACAAGAGCAGGTTGGGACTCGGATAACCGGCTACTCAACCACTACAGATAGGCCAGAGAGGCTGTTTACTACCCATAAATACTCGGACAAATACTTCTTTAACTCTGACAAGACACTTCAAACTATGGACGAAGCCACCGTAAGATTCCTCAGAAAAGTGTACAGGGAGTATTACTTCAACAATCCCAGTAATATCGAAGTCCCGACGAAGATTGAAGAGAGAGAGTTTGGCTACATCCCTTTCGACGGATCGATGATACGCCATCTCGCATTCGCAAATTCAGGAGAACTTATCGCAGAGCTGGTCAGACAGGCGCCATCATCGGTCTATTGCTCGAATGCGAGATACTCTCTTCCGAAACTTCCTATGGAAGAGAAGGGCTGGATGGGAGCGGACCTTATCTTCGACATTGATGCAGATTCTATCCCAACATCATGTAAAGCAAAGCACAACCGATGGTACTGCAGGAGCTGTCACACGGAAGGCATGGTACCTCGTCCCGTCGCATGCTCATATTGTCATGAAGCCAACCCAATCGAAGTGCGCTGGACTTGCCCTGAATGTCTTGACGCCACAAGAGAGCACACTCGCAGACTCGTAGATTTCCTGAGAAAAGACTTCGGCGTATCAGAAAAGAAAATTAGGATTTACTTTTCCGGGAGTCGCGGGTATCACGTTCAGGTTCAGGATGAGCGATTCGACCCTCTAACTTCTCAGTCTAGGGCCGAGATAGCTAACTACATCCGCGGCGACGGAGTTCTGGTACAGAAGTCATACACAAAGAGCAGCACCCAGCACAAAGAATACGGATGGCCTGAAAGAGTGCGGCTTTTCGCTAGTGCGACAACAGAACTTGCTGGTAGGAAGAGCCTCAGAGATTCTCAGAGACTTGTGAAAGCCATACAGATGAACGCCGCATTGATAGATCAATCAGTCACCACTGACATTCACAGAATCTTTCGGATGCCTGGGACTGTACACGGCAACTCCGGTTTGCTGAAGATGAAAGTTACTTCACTGGATGACTTTGATCCCACCGTCGGGCCAGTTGTTCTTAATGATGAAAGAGTCAAAGTATACATAGAGTATTCTCCACAGTTTGGGTTGAAGGGTGAACAGTTTGGACCCTACAATTCCATTGTTACAGATTTGCCGACGTATGCAGCGACCTTCTTGCTGACCAAAGGACTGGCGAGAGTGTCATGAGCAAGACAGAAGAAGGTACACTCGAACTTGTGAAAAGATACCTTGACATCGAACATAGTTCAGATCGGATCATAAAACTACCGGGCGACATCTACTCCAAGTTGGCTATCTACTGTCAGCATCTTCGTAGAGCTACAACAATTAACGGTGGCGACCTAACGAGTAGGCTCACAAGGAAACAGATCTCCCTGCTGGAAGGAATCATAGATCAGTGGCTGAAGACACGCATGGAAAAAATGATTTCAGGAGCGAGTACAGAGGACTTGCTCCCGGAAGAGAAACACGTCTCAGGGCTCTACATGGAGTTCAGGAAGCGCCAACAACGATTCATCGGCGCAATCGTGAACGGCCAGCCTTCATTCTTTGCAGTGGCACACAAGAATGAAATGTCCAAGCAGGTAACAGTTAGATTTCTAAATTCAGTTGGAGAAATAATAGGTTTCGACCTTAAGCGTTACGGACCTTTCAAGCGGCATGATGTCGGTATCATTCCTACTGCCAACGCAGACGTCTTCATAGCAAACGGTGACGCCGCGATCGTATCAGAGTGAAATCGCTAGGAGTAACTTCGCCATGTGTGGTTGCAATTGAGGCATCTGTAGAATTGGGTTGGTGGTTCGTCACCGCTCCTCGTTTGTAGAAACCACCAATTGGCTTCGCCATGACCACACTTTGGACAGTCGACCTTTATCGTAGGAAGTGTCGAAAGTTTTGATTCCTTCTCACCGACCACTTTGATGGTCGGTGCCTCGACCAACTCCTCTTCAGTGGGTTTCGTAATACTCTTCTCTGCCTTGTCGGAATATCCACAGTTGTCACAAACAAGGGTAACTAATGTCCCATTTTCCGACTTTACTTGTTTGAGTTTGAGCCTCGTCTCACACTTTGGACAGAACTTCATTCTGTCACTCCACTCAGAGCTTTTTGCACTGCTTCATGCAGTTCATGAGTATTGTTCTCGGCTCTCTCCACACTAGCCAAGAATGCTTTCTCCGGTTTGATCCTCTGGACCCTCACTTTCAATACGAGTTTCTTTATGAGTGGGTGTGGCGGAACCACTCCAGCAAACGTGACGTTCTTCTCGTCAAGCAGTTCGTGGTGAACAACATCTGCGAGTGAATAATCCTCACCGACAAGTTCTACTGTGAAGAGTCGCTCGTCTCCGTGGGACATCTGAACTTGCAATTTTTTCCTACTGCGGGCCACTGTGTTGAGTTAATAAAGATAACACCAAAGTCAGGGTTCAAGCGGCTCTCTGCCAAAATCATCTGCGAACTTCCTGTCCTCAATGCTTCCACACTCCAGGCATCTTCCCCGACTATCCGCTCGGCTCACTGGTCTTCCGCAGTTACTACAGAGTGAGAAGATCACCCCACAGTGGTGGTCATCAATCGAGAGCTGAATGATCGCGTTAAGTGTGCTTACCACTTTCCCTCTAGTAATATCTCCCAGTTTGAGCAGAGTTCTCCTTTCATCACGACCAGATCTTTCACTCCTAAGGAAGATTGTTCCAGAGAAACCACCCAACGTCTGTTTGCCGTTAAGGTAGTAGATCTTCATGTTCGCAGAGCTACTCTGAACCGACTCCACCTGACCAGTCACGTAGTCTCCGACGATAGGGATTCTCCAGCCCACCAGCGGCTCCACACCAATTTCCATACTTTTCAGGTCCCTAATCACGTTTCCGACAAGTAATGACCTTATCGAACCATTACTTTCGTACACGTTTCTCCCAGGCAAGAACTCCTCAGGAACAGCAACGCTATCTCCTGGAATTGCGGTCGTCTTCAGATTCTTGGTCAATTACTGCGACCTCCTCTCCAACCCAACCATAAGTTCTATCCACTTAGGTCTTTCCAGGAACTCTCCTATCTCCTTTCCCTCCAGCAATCTGACCAGCGCGTCGGCTTGAGGAATGGAGAGCACGGGTCTGTCAAATACGAAACCATCAATCGAGATTCTCGGGCACGCTGTCTGGATAAAGGCTTCAACATCTCTGTAAGGCATAAGCCTTTCGGGAGTGATATCTCGCATGGCCAATTGCAGCACTTTGCGTCCATGCACCTCGAGTCGCTTGGTTATCCAACGCGTTCTGCCCAACATCTTCTGCCCCTCCTTGAGGCCTGTTATTACCCCAAAGACTTGGGCGTCGAGCGCCTTGTAGACAGCCAAGATAGCACGTTTCTTCCTTTCTTCGCTTTCCTTCCTCATGTCTCTAACTTCGTCGAGATATGGATCCAACATGTATACGGGTTTGTCCGTAGCCAGCGCCAACCCTACCGCGTGGAATTCGCTCTCTCCTAAGAAGCAGAACGCATCCACCACATCCTTGAGAGGATACACTGTCGAGAAATCGCATCCGAAAATCTGACTCTCGAGTAGCAGGTTGTTTCTCTCTCCGGTGTGCACCTGCAATCCTGCCTCCCGGAGTTTGTTTCCCACACGTTCCAACTCATGAAGGTGTTGACTGAAGGTCGCCAGCCCCAGTCTTTTGAATGGAGACAAGAATGAAATCGCTTTCTCCACAACAGCATCGAACTTAATATCATCAGCTGCCTCGATGAAATAGGTGTATTGGCCGGCTCTCTTCACGGTTGCGTTATGTCCGATGTTGATTGCAAGATCAGCTTCTAGCTTCCTAACATCTTCGTCAACCGTGTCGCAAATACCATAACACGTGTCCCCTATCAACTGGCATCGGACGCCATAGGTTGACCTGATCTCCTCCATGAGCTCTCGGGTCTGCCTCAGCAGTCCACCCGGAGCGCTCACAACGATGCTCTTTGGTCTCTTCTTCTCAATTAGGGTGAATACACTCTGCCGGTCGATCCTGACAGTCAATTGCCAGCCATCTTGGCGAGTGGAACCACGTCAACACGCGTCTTCATCGGTAGTTTTGACGATGCCGCCTCCATGGCTTCTTTGCCTTTCGCCAAGTTTTCTGCCTTGGTACCAAGTTCCAGAATTGTTTGGTCGATGGCAACTCTAGCGGCGCGTCCGATAGGTTTTCCAAATGCCTTTCTCATGCCTTCCTGAAGTCGGTCCGCTCCAGCAGTCGCGATCATCTTGTTCTCTCGCAGGATGATGTGTGGAAAAACTTTGACAACGAGGAAATAGTTCTCCTCGCCAAGGGGTGTCAATTTCTTGTTGGCCGCCACTCTAGCGGCCTCCAGAGCGTTGTGCCGTATCTGAACCCTTCCCTCGGATACCAAACGTATACTGTAATCGTAATCGTCACTAGCCTTTCCCGTCGTGAATCGAGCCACTTTGGGGTTGGGAGCTCCTGGTGCAAACTCTTTGCGGGTGTATGCCATCCCCTTGATCTCGCGATAGTTCTTCCCGTGCACGAATTTCCGTCCCTAGTGAGACCCCTATTAAGCCTTAAGCACGTTCGAAGTGAAAGATTCTGACTAGTTCTACACTACTACTAAAGTCAACTTGACGCTAACTCTGAGAGAGCGACTCAGCATCACATTCAGCGCCAATACACCACTTCGCGTCTCGGTCCTATATTCAGGCATTTCATGCGCTATTCTTGTGCAAAACACACCCGCCGAGAAAGTTCCCTCGACAGAAAATCATCATGCATCGTGATTCCATGTTGGTCCCAGGAAGCCTCAAATATTCCACATAGCTCGAGAAGTTGCAGAATATACATGAAAATAACAGGCGTAAAAGTACATGTTCTGAAATCTGAATCTGAGGCTTTCCCAAATGAGAGCCTTGTTAGAATCTTGACCGATGAAAACATAGAAGGGAATTGTCTGATTGAGAGCGTCTACGCCGAAGAACTTGTGAGACGGTTTGCGGCTGGAAGTAGTACTTACCTTGCTGGAGCGTGGAATATTGGCGAGGAGCGACTCGAAAAACTGATTGGGGCAGATCCATTGTCTAGGGAGAGAATGGAAGACTCGTGGCGGTCGCAGTACTTCTGGAGCCCCATAAACAACCCCGCCTCATGCGTGTTCAATGAATGTTTGTGGGATATCGCCGGAAAAGCGTTGAAGCTTCCAATCTACAAATTAATCGGGGCCCATCGGGAAAAGATACCTGCGTACGCAAGTACACAATTCTACGAGAAGGAAGAAGAATACGTCAGCCTTGCTGAGAAGCTGAAAAGCGAGGGCTACAGGGCAATGAAGATTCATCCTACGCGGAACTGGGAGAAAGACATCCTAGTGTGTAGGGCTGTAAGAAAGGCGGTGGGCGACGAAATGACTCTCATGCTTGATCCGCTTAACGCTTACTCAAGGGAACAAGCACTACGAGTCGGTAGGGAAGTTGAGAAACTCAACTTCTACTGGTTCGAAGATCCAATATTGCCGACAGATGTTGATGGTCTGGCCGACCTCTGCAGGAGTCTGGACATCAGAGTACTGATGGGCGAACATACGCAGGATGTGCGGGGTTATACCGAATACATCCGAAGGCATGCTGCAGATTCACTCAGGTGTTGGGATGTCAACGTTGGCGGAATAACTCCAATGTTAGCGATTGCGAACCTCGCAGAAGCGTTTGGAATGAAATGCGAAATAGTCAGCTGGGGAAATTCACTAAGACAGGCGGCAGCGCTTCACGTTATGTTGGCAGTCAGAAATTGTGATTTCTTTGAGCTCTCGGTTCCAGCGGGCATATTCGACCGTGGTTTTGTAGATCACATCAGGATTAACAAGGATGGGCAGATTGATGCGCCGACTAAGCCTGGACTTGGCGTAGAAGTCGATTGGGACGAGATCGAAAAAGCCACGGTGAAGACTCTCGCATATCCATAGCAACAAATCACGGGAAAGGGATGATAGACAGGGTTCCAGCGCAACCGGACAAACTGCTAAACAGTGAAATTGAGTTGATTCCAGTCCGGTGCTCGCCGAAGGAGAACTGTTCCCTCCCCTATCAGGTATCGCGTTCCTACAAAGCTCCGCGTAGCCTTAATTAATCTTCAACTTCCGTGTTTCTTCTTTGACTTGCCATTTCTCTTCCCTCCAAGTGCTATAGATTCAAGACAAATCTTTCTCACGCTGGCGTACGGAGAACTATCCTACCTGGAAGCGTGTTCCACACTCGCGCAAGGCGTGGAAAGATCGAGGATTATCTGCGAGGAAATCGCTGAAATGGAATTAGCGAAACCAGAGCTAGACAGAATCACAAAACTTGACGGAATTCACAAACTCGGAATACCAATTGGTGAAGTGGTCGATTTCGAATTCGAGACCATTGAGAATGAGATCAGCAGATTCCTTGGTTACTTCGGCGATAAACAGAACTTTTGCCTGAGTCTGTACTGTGGCGGAGTAGACCATGACGATTACGATTTCCTGGCGTCTGGACTGCTTTCGATAGTTCGTCAACACGGCCTCAGAAAGGCACACCTTATTCGACCTCATTCAGGATATGAAATACACGGCAAGGAGGTTCTTTCGCGTCAAGCTATTGACTTTCTTGCTTTCAAGACGTCAAAGGGTTACCAAATCGGCGTTACGTTCTTCATCCCCCTTACGGAGGAATTCAAGGAAAGAGCCACCAAACGCCCAGTTGTGAGCTCAGAAATATCTCTATCACCGCGACTCGCGAGAATCCTCGTAAACCTAAGTCAGGCTTCTCCAAGAAGTGTGTTGCTCGATCCATTCTGTGGTTCGGGAACAATTCTGATTGAGGCAGTTCTGAAGGGGGTTAATTGCATAGGAGTAGACAGGAGGCAACAATGCATCGCCAACACCAACAGAAACCTCGAATGGGTTGTAAACCGCTCAAACTCACGTGGATTGGGCACATTTGAGACGATTGTGGGTGACGCCACTGATCTAAAACACGTACTCCAAGGTAGGTATGTCGACTCTGTGGTAACGGAACCTATACTTCTTCCAAGGTTGACATCAACACCAGGTTTGAAGGCGGCCAGTAGTATGGTAAAGAACGCCAGTGCTACCTACTCGAACTTCCTCTATTCTGTGAAGAACGTCATACGACGGGGTGGTAGACTCGTGATCGTGGTTCCAAGCATACGAACATCAGAGGGAAAAGATGTCTCACTCATACTCGAAGATCTTACGGATTCGGGATTTAGGCCAGCCCAGGTCTTTACAGACGCTGCCACGAATTACCCCGTCAGGATAGGGTCAGGAAGCACTAGGTGGGTAGACAGACGGCTCTACGTCTATGAACGACTATGAATTGCATCGTCCTTAGTGCTCAGTGCCTGCTTAACTTTCCGCAAGAGTGACAAAAACGAACTGATTTCTCTATCGTTCAACTCTGACTTCAAGGCAATCCTCTTGGCTATTTCCTTGACTTTCTTTGCCCGATGTTCTTGGAGCCCCGATGCTAGGGCGACCTCATATGCATAGTGGACGAGCATCTTTCTCGCACCAAATGACTGAAACACTCTCTCGCGTTTCTTGCTCTTCGAAATGAGATAAAGTATTATGGCGGCAGCGTGACTCAGATTCAGTGTTCTGTACTCCGTCCCAGTTTCGAGAGACGTGACTATGTCACACTGTTCGATTTCCTCGTTTCTAAGGCCAGTAGTGTCTCTACCGAAGACCAGTGAAACCGACTTGCTCCCGGCCATGTAATTGACCACCTCTTCGGGCCTTACGGTTGTTCTTGTGATGTTCCCTTTCCTTTTCGCCCGAACTGCCGTCGTGGCCACGAGCAAATCGTGCCGCCTTCTTACTTCTTCAAACCCGACAATCTCCGCATTTTCAATCAGGTCA
The DNA here is from genome assembly GCA_963836465.1 of uncultured Nitrososphaerota archaeon. Classification (GTDB taxonomy): domain Archaea; phylum Thermoproteota; class Nitrososphaeria; order Nitrososphaerales; family Gagatemarchaeaceae; genus CAWIJZ01. The sequence goes on along the minus strand of CAWIJZ010000023.1, from coordinate 143,315 downwards.
CGGCCATGCGAAGCATAGATCGACGCGATTCGCAAATCAATCTTGGGCTCAACGAGAAATAGCTTCGGTATGTCAAAATTCTTCATCAACCTAGCCGTATACCCCACGTTTACGGGATACTCTGGGCCAACCAGCGTCAATGACAGGTTCCGATTCATCATGGGTGCGAGCTAATTCCTTCTTAATTGGATTTTGATTATCATAGAAAAGGTACTAGAAAGAGCCTAGGCCTTCGCTACCTCCAGCAACCTATCGGGATCCATCTGATACACTCTCAAATCTTTCTCTGCGGGCTTGAGTTCGTGCCTCATTCCTAGTATCTTTAGAGCGCCACTGATCTTCCTTCTCCTAACGGAGAAGAGCTTCTTTATCATCACGATTGCACCACGGCTCAGTTTCAATCTAGGGCGAATCACGATTAGAACAGAGTTAACGTTTGGTGGTGGCTCAAATGAGGATCTCAAAACACGTCTCACAATCTCTATGCGTGATGAGCACTGAGTTATGACGGATATTGCTCTGTAATTTCTCTGACCTGGATGAGCCATTATCTTCTTGACAAAGTCTTCTTGCAGAATCACAATTGCCTTCTGGTATCGCTTGGTGACTAACCATTCGATGAATCTTGATGATTCTGAGTACGGAAGACTCGAAACTACAACATCAAACCTTGATTCCTGCTCGAACGCGTCGGCGAGTTTCAACTCGACCGAGGGAAATTCTTTGGTCAGTTGCTTTGTCGTTTCGTAGTTATCGGGGTCGATTTCGTAGGCTTCCAGATTGGTACTTATCCTGCAGAGCTCAGACGTTAGAGCCCCTCTTCCTGTACCAATTTCCAAGGTCCTCTGCTTTCTTCCAACTGGGACAAGCCGAACGACCTCCTCAATCACACCTCGGTCAACCAGGTAATGTTGACCTAATCTCTTCCTTCTATTCATTTCTTAACAAAGATATTGATACGGGATCCGCCCGAGAGTTCCTCAACCACCCTCTTTGCGATAAGCTTTGCTGGTTCCCTTAACCCTATGCGACTCTGGATGTCTTCAAAAGACGTGAACCGCTTCTTCTCTCTGGCTTCGACAATCTGCCTCATGAATGTCTTGCCAATTCCAGGTATCAGCTCCAATCCATGCAGACGCGGAGTCAGCGGTTGGAGTTCGTTGAAATAGGAAACATATTTCTCCTCGTTCGACCTGACCATGATTTCACATACGTCGATGAGTTCATTCTTGCTCTCCTGCGTCAGTTCATCATAAGTCAGCTTACCTAGAACGCTGACTATTTTGTCTCGCCCCTCCCTTCCAATCTTGAGCTTCTCGCCACCCTCAAAGTTTTGGTTCTCCATGCCCAAGAGCTCGAGTAGAGTCAACCTCTCCTCGCCTATCGCCTGCACAATCGGCCCTTCTCTTCCTCTTATAACCACAGATTTCCCTCGCGGGAGAAAATCTAGGACGTAGGCGTTTTCCTCGTACCTCTTGTCACTGGTCAACATCTTTCAGAACGAACCTCACTCAACAATCATTTAGGGCGCAAAGTGGGACAGCAGCGAAGAACCCGACCGCGGCAATCGGTTAACTACCATACCTTCTCGAAACTCGCTACCCTTAAGTAACGTTCTTGCTATTTAAGAGTGACTCTTAGCGAGGGTGTGGGACAAAACTCGTCCCGCCATTCCTAGCATGGTCTCTCGGTCCTCGGTTATCTGCTGCCGCATCGTGATGTGAATGCAACCTTGTCCGCACGGTCTCACATCCGCGGTTAAATCTGAACCTCGCGGCTCGTCCTTCCATCGTATGATCAGGGACGAGGACATCCGTGACAAGCTGAAGGAGATAGACGAGCACGTCAGGAAGGAGTACATCGAGAGCCACCCCAAGAAGGAGAGGGACTGGAGGACCTACGAGCAGCAATTCTCCCTGAGGATCAAGGAGGCGATGAAGGCCCTCGACCCGCTCGTCCACGAGGCCGTCTCCACGATACGGGTCGAGCCGAAGACCGGGAGGCCCGACTCGCTAACCCTGGAGCAGAAGGTGAAGCTCCTGCTCATCAAGCAGCTCGTGGGAGAGTCGAACAGGATGTACGCGAACATGCTCGACGTCTTCTCGATGGTCTCCGGGATTGACGTCTTGTACAAGACCATAGAGAGGCTGTACTCGGACGAGGAGGTGGTGATGGCCCTCCACAACCTGCACGCCCTCCTCCTGAAGAAGAGGGGGATCGAGAAGAGCGACGCGTCTGGCGATGGGACGGGTTATTCGCTCACCATCTCGAGGCACTACGAGAGCGTCGCAAAGGAGCTGAAGGAGAAGGCGAAGGAGCAGGATTCGGCGGCGTCGCAACCATCATCGTCACCGACGGGGACGAACGACGACGGCCCGAAGAGGCGAGCCTTCGCCTACGTCTTCAGGCTGATGGACCTCTCCACGAAGATGTACCTCGCATACGGCTCCAGCATGAAGTCTGAGAAGGATGCGTATGAGAGGGCAATGAAGATGCTCTCCGTGCTCGACGTGACGCTCGATAGCGCCAGGCTCGACAGGTACTACAGCACTCCTGGCTACGTCGATGAGTTCGGAGATGCGAAGGTCTTCGTGATTCCGAAGAAGAACGCCACGATGAACGGTTCGTGGAAGTGGAAGGAGACGATGAAGGAGTTCGTGACGAACACCATCCAGTACCTGGAGCGGTACTACGAGAGGGAGAACTCAGAATCAGGATTCGCAGCCGACAAGAAGATGCTCGGATGGTCGATCGCTCAGAGGAAGGATGACAGGATAGACTGCGCCCAGTTCTGCACGGGACTGTGGCACAACCTGTTCAACCTTGCAACTCTGTAGAGTTTTGTCCCACACCCTCTTAGCGACTTCTACCAGAATTCAGTATCTTCAGAATCTTCTCTAACGTTTCTGTTGGAAGTAACTTCTTCCATCCTGCGGTGAACGTTCTTAGCTCCTCAATGCTCTTCGGCATGGCGTTAACTACCTCAGCCGATTCTTCAGAGCCCAGTCCACAATCCCCTTCAAGCTGTTTCCTCATCTTCTTGCTGGCTTCCGCTGTGGTCTTGGAAAACTTGGCCACATAATCAAGCGTCCTCTTCTGAATCTGATCAGCCTTCTCAATATCTATCTTCTGCATGATCTGCTGGGCTTCTGCCAGACTTAGAATCTCCTTCTTCTCCTGCTCTGGCAATCAAGAACCCTCCAGGGGAACAACATGCTCCTTTCTAGCAATGACTGTCTTCACCTTTCCTCCAACATTAACACGGATTGTAAGAGCTCTCCTTCCGACTTCGCTGATGACCCCGACCAATCCGTTGAACCTCCTGTGGGGCATCCCCTTGACCTGCGACGCGTCAAGCTTGATCACCACCTTCTGGTTCTCAGTGTAATCTCTAAGCACCCTATTGAGTCCAGTGGTCTCCTTCTTCTTCAGTAGTGAACGCGTTCTTCTGCGATATCCTCTCGACCTAGCCAAATTGGAACTCTCCTCTCTCCCAAACCCTCAGTATGTCGAAGCGCTCACATTCGAGAGGTGTTTTTAAGAGTTCTGAAATTGACGGAGAGACATCCTCCCCACTCACAAGTCTCTTGACTGGCAAACCTCCATCCATCCTGATGTCCGAAATAACCCTCATGCCCCTAACTTTCGTCCTTACCGAGTAGACTTTCTTGTAGACAACTCTCCCCCTTCCACTATCAAATCGGATCGTCGCTCCGTTCATCTTTCTCAACTCTCTTAACCCATCTTTGGCAATCTTCACGGAGGCTTTCATGACAACTCTGGTCTTGAATACGAAACTAGGCAATTTGATGGGTCGATCCACGAGTGCCCGAAGACCTAATAGACGTATGGCTCCTCTTCCAGTGACAAGATTCAGCCTTCGGGGAGGGATTCTCTTCCGTGGGTTCTTTAGTTCAAGCACAAACGGACGACCAGGCGGCAGAACCCGACTATCGGGATCTTCACTGCCAAACCAAGTGAACTTCGCTCGATTGGCCCCCATCAACTTACAGAGCTTCGATCCCACAATAGATTCCACGTTTGGTGTCTGCACATATCCAGTTCCGGCGCACTGGTGGCACCCACGACCGTTGCAATTCGGGCAGAAGGACCTCCTCTGAGGGATGTTCCGGGGCTTACTGTATCTGCCGTAAATGAAGAGTGGTCTTGCCTGCAACTCCACAGCTGAGGTGCCGGCGTTGACCAAGATAGTTACGTCGGGCTTGAACCTATTCACTTTCTTATCTGTCTGAATCCCCACCGCCTCAGAAATCATTCTCGAGAATTGCGATTTCACCGTCTCTCGCCCTCTTATCTTAAGTTCTGAGCGCAATTCGTCCTCCCTTTCCTGAATCTCTGCAGGCATGATTATCCCTACGGAGAAGGTTGACCACTGTTGCCTGCGGATTGCGCGGAGCGCTTTCCGCCCAAGAGGTACTATTCTCGCAGTTGTGCCATGGCAGATGAAGCACTTTCTGCGGGCGACCAGTCTGAATTGATGGGTGGGGCCCTGCCGCTGAGCGCATAGTTCACACAGGGAGAACCCACTAGATTCATGCACTATTCGTCTGCCCACCCATTCTTCTCAGAAGCTGCCTGAACTCCCTTCCTTTGCTCGCCTTCATCATGGTCTTGGTCTGCCTGTATCTGGCGAGTAGTTCTCTAACCTCCTTCTCTCTCCTTCCCGATCCTTCCGCAATTCGTCTTACTCTTGAAGCATTGAGTTTGTCTGGGGCCTCGCGCTCCTCTTTGGACATCGACAGTATGATGCTCTTCCAAACCTTGATGCTGGCCTCTGTCTTCTCAAGGTCCTCACCTTTCACCTTCCCGGAAACCCCTGGAATTAGATCAACAATCTTCTTCAACGACCCCATCTTATTCACCTGCTCGAACTGATATAGGAAATCATTCATTGTGAGTCTGCCACTGGTTATTCTCTGCATAACCTTCTGGTCCACACCTCCCTCCAATTCCCTTGCCATGTCCATCAAAGCCTTCAGGTCTCCCATCCCCAGGAGTCTGCCGACAAACCTCGTTGGAACAAATTCCTCGAGATCATCTATCCTTTCTCCAGTTCCTATGAAGAAAACACGGGCGCCTGTTGCTGAGGCTGCGGCAAGGGCCCCACCTCCCTTTGCAGCCCCGTCTAGCTTCGTTATGATTATTCCACCAACGGGGGCGGTTTGATGGAACGCCAGTGCTTGATTGTAGCACTGCTGCCCAATGGTACCATCCACCACCAAGATTGTGTAGTCTGGTCTTACCTTCGAAACTATTCTGTTCATTTCGTCTAGAAGACCTTTCTCCTCTTTATGCCTACCAGCAGTATCTATGATTATGAGGTTCCTACTCCTCTCAAAGTGAAGCCTGCCATCTAGTGCGACCTTCACGGAATCGCTTTCTTTCTCCTCAGCGAACACTTCAACACCAATTGGCTGACACAGCGTCTTCAGCTGGGTTACAGCCCCGGGTCTGAATGTGTCCGCTGCCACTACACCGACCCTGAAACCTCGTTTGACGTAGAACCTTGCGAGCTTCGCTACGGTCGTAGTCTTCCCTGAACCTTGAATCCCAAGCATGATAGCAACATTTACCCTGTCTTTTCCTAGCCCGAACGCCCGATCCCCTCCCAGAGTCTTCTGTAGCTCTTCATAGAGAATCTTCACAATCTGGTCTTTTCTAGTCATTCCTGCTGGCGGCCTCTCCTCTAAAGCTCGCTTCTGGACACTCTCTGTAACACTCAGCACAAGCTTAACGTTAACGTCCGCCTGTATTAGCGACCGCTGCAAGTCTCTAACAAACTCCTTGATGGTGGCCTCATCAACAACTGCACTACCTAGTAACCTTTGCAGAGCGCTCCGTAGACCGCTCCGAAGAGAATCCAGCATACGAAGAGAGCGCAGTCCTGCTAGTTATTTAGCCCCTTCTGTCCTGACTGATTCAGGAACGAAGGACAACTTTCTTGATATTTGTACGGACGATGAGCGCTTGGAGCCCTCACAATTGTGTTCAAACGTCTTCTTTCTTAACAATGGGCGCGACCCCACCCAGAAAAGGACTGAATTTTCTCCGGTATGCGAAGAGATTAATCCACGTATTTGTTCATACCCAAGGTTTGAGAGTTGCGGTGCTTTACAGCGGAGGCAAGGACAGTACATATGCCGCATTAATGGCAAAGAAAACCGAAGAACTGGTATGCCTCATCACACTCATTCCCGCGAGGGATGATTCTTGGATGTTTCACTTTCCCAACATCACATGGACCAAATTGCAGGCTGAAGCCTTGGAACTGCCCCAGATTACAATGGAGACGGAGGGTCAAAAGGAAAAGGAATTGGACGATTTGAAGAGGGCACTTGACTTGGCAAAGAAGAGTTACTCAATTGAGGGCGTCTACACCGGGGCACTCGCCAGTGAATACCAGAAGTCCAGAGTAGAGAGAGTCTGCTCAGAGCTGCAGCTAAGAACAGTTTCTCCACTGTGGCACATGAATCCAGAAACGCACCTACGAAGACTCCTCGAAGAGAAGTTCGATGTCATCATGATCGGCGTTGCAGCTTTGGGGCTGGACCAGCGATGGCTCGGGCGTCACTTCGACGAAGAGATGGTCAAGGAACTCTTAGAGTTACACAGAAGGTACGGAGTACACATAGATCTAGAGGGTGGTGAAGGCGAAACATTTGTGCTCGACTGTCCGATCTTCCACAAGCGAATCGAAGTGACCTCCACTGAGAAGGTTTGGAGGGGCGATTCAGGATACCTTTCCATTAAGCAAGCCAGACTCGTTCCGAAGTGAAAGTCCGTCACCACAACCAAGCGGAGGAATCATACTTCACGAAGAACCGATGCAGGCGTGGATCACGTGCGCTACTCACCCTTCCCCTGACGTGGTCCCCAGAGTAGTCCGATCTTGGAGATAGGTTGAGAATCTTCTCGAAACTTGGTCAGATCCTGCGGAAACTCATCCTTTGCTGGGTATTCTGGACTTAGGAAGAATTAAATCCAGCCTACGAACTTTCGCATTTGGTCTAGATGAACGAATCGGAAGAGCCGTCTGAGGATTCCCCGATGACGAGATCCAATTCAGATAGACCACTGCTTAACCGGAGCCCTTGATTCTCATTACCTTGTTCTTGCCGAGGACGTTCCAAAACTCCACTTCTGTCCCAGGTTGAAGCTTCCCCTGGAATTCAGCCTCAGTCGGCGTAGGGGATTCAAAGACTTCGAAAGACTGTAGATCCATCAGTTGAACAGTCGTTGCCGTGGTCGAGATTATTTGAGCGCTACGCTTGTCAATCATGGGAACTTCAATATGAGCCTCGGAGGTTCCAATGTAACTCTTCTTTGAGCCCGTGAACACCGCGATTGCAGTGAGCCTAATCTTTGCGCTTCCATGCTTTCCTGGCTTGCTCTTCTCACTCTCTACAACTTTACAAGGTTCTCCATCTATGATGACATAACTACCTTCCTTCACACTTCCGAGGTCTGCCGGCCTACTCAAGATAACTACGCGCTTCGCTTTTTATTCCCACACTAATTAAGCCTTGACAGGATAATGTCAACCACGAAGTCTTCCAGGGCGAACCCTAATATCATCTCCCCGGGTCAGGGATGGAGTCGATTGGGAGCACGCTCAATTCGTCTATCGAATCATTCAACAATTCAGGGACCCTTCAAACAGTGAAACCATGGCTTGATAGAAAGCATCTACATCCTTGATTCCACAGCCTTCTACAGTGGTTTCCCGTTTCAAGGCGATGGAAGATATTACACCACATATCTCGTACTCGATGAGACCAAACACCACAGTATAGCCACTCCTCTCATACACACAAGGGTCCAGGTCGTGGAGCCGTCAAGAGAATCGATTCAGCGAGTTAAGATTGCCGCGAGAAGAACGGGCGACATTTCTTCTCTATCAGATGCTGATACATCAATCCTAGCTACGGCCCTAGACATGACCTCGTCAAGGATGAACGAGCAGATAATCCTTGTCACCGATGACTTTGCAGTCCGTAACGTGGGGGAAGCTCTTGGAATCAACCTCTCGGAGACCTCCATAAGGGGAGAATGGAAGAAGATAACATGGACTACGTACTGCAAGGGTTGTGGTAAAGAGTTCATGGACTCGAAGACCACTGTGTGCAATATCTGCGGAACGAAACTCAGCAGAAAGCCGAACACAAACGCATAGATAGATCGAGACCTTAACTCGCTTCAACATAATTCGTACTAGAGTAGAAAAACGCGTTCAATAGATGAGAAGCATATATTCATTACGCGGAAGGTCGACATGATTGTGACCTAGCGTGGCCGAGACAGTGATCACCGTGGAGAACTTGGTGAAGAAGTATGGAGAACTTTTCGCGGTGGACCACGTATCATTCAACATCAATCGCGGTGAGATATTCGCGTTCCTAGGTCCAAACGGAGCAGGAAAGACCGACAACGGTGGAGATCATTGAGTGCCTACGCCCACTCACACAGGGTTCAGTCAGCGTGCTGGGGCATGACACCACCGATGTCCGCGCTGTTGCGAAGATTAAGGAAAGGATAGGTGTCCTGCCACAAGACTTCAGTGCCCTTGACAGGCTTACTGTCAGGGAGAATCTAGCTCTCTTCGCAAGTATGTACGCAAAGTCGAGCAACCTAGACGAACTGATAGATCTTCTGGGCCTGTCGGAAAAGTCGAAAACGCGGTTCGGGCATCTCTCAGGAGGCCTCAAACAGAGAGTTGGAGTTGCAGCAGCTCTGGTCAACGACCCAGATCTGGTCTTCCTTGACGAACCCACCACTGGCCTCGATCCAGAGGTCCGGAGAACGACCTGGAGCATCATCAACGGACTCAAGCGCTCCGGGAAGACCATCTTCCTCACCACACACTACATGGACGAAGCTCAAGCACTTGCTGACAGGATTGGAATCATCGTCAAAGGGAGGATTGCAGCGTTAGGTACCCCAGCAGAGCTCATGGGGAAATTCGGAGGCCAAAAGATGATGATCTTCAAGGACGGTGGTGACCGAGTTTTCGGAGCGCTTAAGACAATTTCTGATGATGTGTCCATGATAGGGAATACCGTCATTCTCCCCTTCTCCCAAACCGTCGAAATACAAGAAGCTCTCTCCATACTCGCGCATCGAGGTCTCTCCTCTGAGGTGGAAGTCAAGTCTCCCAGCATAGAGGACGTCTTCCTGAAGCTGACCGGCTTTACCATCACTGCCGGAGGCGAAGCCGCATGAGTCGAATTCCCGCAATTTTCATAGCGGTGACGAGAAACTGGCTCCGGAGTCGTTCCGGCCTCTTCTTCACTCTTCTCTTTCCCCTTATGCTTCTGCTGGTCTTTGGCGCTGTTTTCAGTGGAAGCTCAACGGCAAGTTATAGCATTCAGATTCAGAACAGAGACGTGACACCCAGTGGTAGCCCTTCAACACTCTCACTCGCGTTCATCAGCACGCTGAACCAGACGAAGACCCTTAGCATCTCATCGATTCCACCCTCAGCAGATCCGAGGACATACGCTCAAAGTAAAGCTAACTTCTTTGGAAGTCAATCCAGTCGCATTCTGGTCATTCCCGAAGGCTTCCAGAACAACCTGTTGAACGGAACGACGAAGGTGAGGCTGATCGTCACGTCCACAACACTATCGTTCCTTGCGAAGAACTTCAGCCAGTTCATATCCCCCAGTCAAAGACAAGGAATCGAAACAGGAATCGCCGCGCTCAATTCTACAGCGGCCGCCTTCCCGGGAGGAAACGTATCGCTCCTCTACTACTCTGATCCATCCGACTCCGGGGGTCAGATAGTCAAGCAGATCATTGCCACTGTTGCCGATTCCTTCAACTATAGACTGGTCGGGGCCACGCCAGTCATCACCTTCTTGGACCAATCGCTTGTGGTCAAACAATTGAATTCAGTTGACTACTATGTTCCCGGCTTGATAGGCGCCTTTGTAATGACCAACGGTGTTATAGGTCTGACCAGTGTTGCAACAGAGTTCAAGAGACGGGGCGTACTGAAACGCCTCAGTGCAACACCCCTCTCAAGATTCGAATGGATAGTGGGAAACATTCTGAGCCAGACCGTGCTCGCAGTCGCACTAACCGTGGTCATGATTCTCGCAGGCCGACTCATCTTCGGAGTGACGACCACCATCGATTTCTACTCGGCGATTATCATATTCGCAGGAGCAGTTCTCTTCTCTGGAATAGGCATGCTCTTGGCCGGATTGGTGAAGGACCCGGAGGCCGCCACCGGGCTGGGAAATGCAATCGCCTTCCCAATGATGTTCCTTTCTGGATCGTTCTGGCCGATTGACATAATGCCCTCCTACCTCCAGAGTTTCGCGAGGGTTCTTCCGCTCTACTACTTCTCAGACGGCCTGCGAGCGGCGATGGTTACCGGAAACACAGTAATCGCTCTTTCAGATTTTGTGGTAATAGGAGTACTAGCCATCGTATTCATCCTCCTTGGTTCCTTCGTCACCTCATGGCACGAAAAATAGACTCGTTACAGAAGAAACCCAAGTGGACCGGGGGGGATTTGAACCCCCGACCTCGAGGAGCTGCATTACTCTCTCCCGCGTGCGAGGCGGGCGTGTATACCTGTCTCGCAGATCGTACCGCTGAACTACCGGCCCGGCTTGATTGAACGAGTAACCCAACCTGCGATAATAAAACCTTCTACCTTAAACGACAGATGTCAGGTAACATCCTTTTGTGACTGGTGACATCAGAGCGGGCCAAGAGACTCTCCACCAAACTCCGCTTGACCTTGAGCCTTGAACAAATTGTCTTCACGTTAGTTCCGCTGTCGAAATGAAGTTTCAGCACATTATCTATCACATCATACGGAAGGCCGATTTCCGTCTCCGCCAGCTGCCCAGACCACAGTCTGGGACTACTTCGCTTCGAGATTATCCTTCTCTTTATGCCGAGTATCTCCCCAAGCCTTCTCACTTCAGTCTTGTACATGTCGGCTATTGGTAGCATGTCTACTCCCCCATCCCCGAACTTTGTGAAATAGCCGAGCAGAAGTTCAGACCTATCTCCGGTACCCGCTACCAATCTGTTCGTCACGTTCGCGTGATAGTAAAGTAGTGACATCCTTATTCTCGCTCTCAGGTTCCCTTCGGCGAGCTTGTTTGGTTGAAGGTTCTTGACGAAGGACCTGTGAATTGGAGCGATGTTTATCATTCTTCGCTCTATGCAAAGCTCATCCGCGATCATCTGGGCATCCTTGACATCTTCCTCGGGCGTCACCCGGAGATCCGGCATTATCAACCCCAACACTCTACGACTTCCGACAGCATCAACACACATGTAAGCGACAACAGTCGAGTCTACGCCGCCACTAAGGCCGACTACAACTCCGTCCGCCCCAGACTGAGTCACCTTTCTCATGATGAATGAACCTATCCTCAGTTTCACGTCATTCAGGTCCAGCTCGACTCTCAGCAATGTTCCTGCTGGTCGCTTACCATAGAGAGAAATACTTTTTCTATGCAGCGGATTCTCTCGATGCGCCATGGCACACCATGACCTCAAAGACCGCCTATTCTGGCTGGCGACAGAGTCCGAGATCAAGAGTTCGAAGACTACAGACATCTACTTCCTGAACACGAAGAACGTCTTGGACAAGGAGCACATTGACTCGGAAGTTGCCATGGAGGTCTTCGCCAGAGAGCTCCCATATCCTGACATCTGGGGTGTGCTCACAGGGGTCTACGAGGTCGCGAAGCTGCTGGAAGGACTTCAGGTTGACGTGTGGTCTGTGGATGAGGGATTGGTCTTTCTCGCGGATGGCTCGACAGCGTTTTGCGAACCTCTAATGATAATCAGCGGGAGGTACAGGGATTTCGTAGAATATGAAAACCCACTACTCGGACTCCTGTCCTCCTCTACGAGCATATCCACCAGGGCTGCTAGGTTTAGGGTCGCAGCAGGAGACAAGACCTTGATGAGTTTTGGAACGCGACGAGTTCATCCCACACTTGCCCCGCTTGTTGAGCGAGCGTGTTACATCGCAGGCTTCGACGCCGTGTCCAACATCCTAGGAGCGAAAATGCTTGGGATCAAACCTGTTGGAACAATGCCTCACGCTCTAATGCAGGTGGTTGGTGACCAAGAGAAAGCTTGGAAGATGTTTGACAGGACAATTCCGAAGAAAGTTCCCAGAACGGCCCTGATCGACACATTCTGGGATGAGAAAGTGGAAGCGATAAAGGCGTTGGAGGTCTTCGGGGAGCACCTCGATGCGGTCAGGCTTGATACACCGAGTTCGAGGAGGGGTGATTTTCGCAAAATAATAGAGGAGGTTAGGTGGGAATTGAACATAAGAGGCGGACGGAAGGTGAAGATAATAATCTCAGGGAGGCTCAGTGAGGACAGTGTAAAGCAGCTGAGGAATTATGTCGATGGTTTCGGCATTGGAACAGCGGTCTCCTACCCCCCTTCGATAGACTTCAGCGCAAAGATAGTGGAGGTTACCGAGCAAGGCAAGAAGGTCTTCAGAGCTAAAAGGGGCGGGCTCGGAGGAAGAAAGGCTCTCTACAGGTCCAGGGGGTTCCATGACACAATAACCTTGGAAGGTGACTCGCCCCCAGAAGGGTCGGTACCGCTGCTGAAACCTCTCATAAAGCGAGGCAAGATAGTGCGTGATTTCGAAGCTGTGAAGTCAATCAGGCGAAGAGTACTCAGAGAACTCAGAGCAGTGAGCGAGGCACAACCCCGTCTATCTTGGAAGTGAATCAGTTGAGAGAAGAAAGCAGGAGAGAGACACTCCTAGTGGTGGATGTGCAGCGCGACTTCTGCCCGGGAGGGGCGCTGCCAGTGAAGGAAGGCGACAGAGTTGTTGAACCACTCAATCAAATCATAGAGACTTTCACCAAGAATCAGTTACCGATCTTCTTTACACGAGACTGGCATCCGAAGAACCACTGTTCTTTCAAGGAGCGTGGTGGACCGTGGCCGCCGCATTGCGTACAGAACACACACGGCGCGGAATTCCAACCAGCGCTCCTGGTTCCTAGGGAAGCTGTTATCGTAAGCAAGGGAACAGAAGCGGACAGACAGGCGTACTCAGGGTTCGAAGGCACGAGTTTAGCAACTACACTGAAGAGAATGAAAGTGTCTCGACTTTTCATCGGAGGTTTAGCAGCCGACTACTGCGTCAAGAACACAGTACTTGATGCATTGAAAAATGGCTTCGAGGTCACGGTGTTGAACGATTGTGTAAAGGGCGTGAACCTCAAACGGAACGACTCTTCAAAAGCCCTAGAAAAGATGCTGGCTGCAGGGGCGCTGGTGGGTACGTCGTACGAGATAATTCGCGACGCGAGCCACAACAAGAAATCACTCTTGATGCTTTAGGCTGACGCGTGGCAGTGTTGTCTTCATCCTGACACGCTGTCAGTCGAGATCGCCCGTCGAAGCACGCCACGCGTCCCTTGGACTACCATGTCAAAGCACTCTTTTACTTATCGGAAGGAATATTCGATGGCGGATTATTCAAGAATATGGTCAAGAGGCGCGTGCGAAAGAGCAAGTGGTTCAAGTTATGCGCCGCTATTATTATCATAACTGGGATGTTGAGCACTTTTAGCGGCGTACTATCCCTCCCAGGTGTGATTCGCGATGACTACCAGCTGCTGACTTCAGGAGCGGGCTTGCCGACTCACACCCATACCATCACCCAGACCGTAACGCAACAATCTGATCAGGTTGGCTTATCTGCCGCCGTCAAGATTTCGGCGTCAGTTAGTGCCTACGTCACGTGCCGCAACGGCACTGCCATTCTATCTGGCAATTGTGGCGAAGCGCCCTAAGTCACTTCAATCAGTTCCTGAATGAGTCACATGGAAGGATTCGTCACCGCAGCGGAGCTTATGTCGTATTGAACCCAACTCTCCTGAAGACCGCGAAGGATTTGAAATCAGGCCCGATTGAGGTTGAAATTGGTCTGGTTCGTACATGGTATTTGGCACCCGTCTCGCTAATTTGGGCAAATCGACTTCATGCCCCACATCAGCAGTCGCGACAATGTTTCGAACTTGAGGTTTCAAGCGAATATCTCCCACCATTTCAGCGGAGACAAGCAGCTCTTTGGCATGATCTAAGTTATGGAATGACAAGAGGATGTTGTTAGCTCCAACACTGATTAACTTACCTGTGTGGAAGATTGTAACTTTGCCACGAATCGAACCGTCCTTCACGTATCCAGCAGGGTAAATGTCGAGATCATACAACCCCCACTCTTACTTGTTCAGAAGGACAAGGTCAACGTTTTGCTTGAGGTCGGCTGTAGATACTACGTTTACTATCTTGCTTCAAACCTTGTTGCCGAGCTAAACATCAAACATGGCGTTTCAAGAACGTTGCGACAGGGGGAGGATGTCCTACTGTCAGATGCCTAAGGGTTAAGAGAGCCAGAGCGAGAGGTGTGATAAGTGTGAGCTTTTGAAATACGTCATGATTACGAGTTTCCCGAATCATTGGGATAATGTAGCGAACAAGACTTTCTTTTCCTATTCAATGCTGCGGGGAATCATAATGAATCCAGATCGGATAGTTGACCATACGCCTACTATCTTCATCAAGACCAACAGAATAGGACTCCCTGTGAGGTGCTGGGAGGGAGAAATCTTTGGGAAAAAGAAGACTGAAGATAAAGTCTGGTTCAAGTTTAGGTTAGACAGAGAGATACAATGCCCTCCGCAATATCTCGGCAAACGTGAGGGTTGGTATGTGGATGAGACTGCATAGGTGACGAATCTTGACGCCCCTAAGACTCGGTCACGGGTGACGGGTTCTTGACAGAACTGGCACATTCCGAGGCATTCTGTATATTGCGCACTTCGGCTTACGGAAGATTAGGAACCGAACCTGACAGCGGAGATTTGGCCTACTATGGGGACAGGATTCTCTTTTTACCGTTGGAAATAAATAGCTCTAAAGTATTTGACCAATCCTACCAGACCAGAGCCATTACTCACCTAGTCCACTGAAGCGAAGATCGTGGTCTTTTCATTTCAGGCTCGTAGATGCAATTACGAGCAACGGGTCTGGACTTCAATGGCCTAAGACCCATGCGAATAATCGTGCGAGTCCCCTCCGACTCTGATGCCTGACCATTGTATAGCTCAGTCTAGGAAGACTCCATCCGCTTTGACTGCGTAGGATAATAAGCACGCCAGGCGTTTTGACAGGCGTAAAGATGGGCAGGGATTCTTGTCCTAATGCTTAGCCCGCCCCCAGATTCGAACGCATTCCAATTCTACCGCCAAGTCTTCTGTTTGATTCCCAAACGGCGAAAGAGACCTGAACCCTCCGGATGGCTGTTCGGCTATTTTGGTCTTAAGACCATTCATATGGGTTCTCGTAAACAAGATCAACGTCATCAAGCAGTCGTCCAATAAGCCAATAAATTCGTGTTTCTCAGTACCCCTGCTGGTGCCAACCGTGATTGGTAGGTATTGATTCTGGACGCAGAACGACGCCATTCCATATACGTGATCGAGACCAATGACGAAATTAGTCATCACCGAGAAGGAGAGGATGGCTCTGAACATAGCCAAGGCTCTCGGTAGCTACTCAAAGCGATCGCTCGGCGCCTCTAGCGGGAGGAGGGGCAGGATAAACACGTACGACGTGACAGCAACCGAAGGAGGCCAACCCATCGTCATCCTGCCGCTCCGTGGTCACATAATGAACTACGTAACCCGAAGGGAGCTGGAGCGTTGGTCACACAATTCGGTCGACAGGATACTGAATGACCCGAAAAGCCTAGTAAAGGTCGTCTCCAGCGGCGGCTACTACTCCGCGATAAGGAACCTCGCGGAGGGGTCATCTGAAGTAATCATAGCCACAGACTCCGACGAGGAGGGCGAGAACATAGGGTTGGAGGTCACGGAGATACTGGGAGGTTTTTCGAAGCCGATCAGGCGGCTCTGGCTCACCACCACGGTCCCTTCGGACATTCGAAGAGCCTTCTCAAGCTTGAGGGAGTTCAACCGAGACCTGGCTCTTTCAGTGGAGGCGAGGCGGAAGATAGACGCCATAGTGGGCTTCGCCGGAACAAGGGAGCTCACCCTGAGCCTGAAATTCTCGGTGGCTGGTGGCAGGGGCGTTTTGAGCTTTGGAAGGGTTCAGACATCGACCCTCTGGATTGTCGTTCTGAGGGAAAGAGAGGTCCAGTCCTTCGTTCCGAAGGTGTACTGGGAGATTACCGCGGACGTGGAGAACACCAAGTTCATCCACTCAGAGTGTCCTATCTTTGACAGGGAACACGCGCTCGAGATCTACGAGAGGATTAAAGACGAAAGAGAGATGCTCTGCACCGACGTTCACGAGGAGACAGAGTACGGTCAGCCTCCGAAGCCCCTCAACACCGCCGAACTTCTTCGTGCGGGCTCGAACCTATTGCACCTCTCTCCAAGCAAGGTGCTCTCGCTTGCGGAAAAGCTCTACCTTGAAGGGAAGATAACTTACCCCAGAGTCGATAATCAGACGTACACCGGCTCATTCGACCACAAGGCCAACCTCGGGAAGCTCGTGGACACAAAGTTCGGGGAGTACGCGAAATCTCTCCTGGAAAGAAATCTCACGAATCCAACGAGGGGGAGGTTTTCGGAAGACCACGAGCCGATCACTCCCATAGCTGCGATTACCGAGTTCAGGGACCCGCTGGGCTACAGGCTCTACGAACTGGTCCTGCGCCATTACCTCTCCATCTTCGGTCCAGCGGCCAGGTTCGTCGACAGCAGCGTGAAAGCGATCGTCAAGAACGAGCCGTTCCACGCAGATGGAAGGAGGTTGATTGACCCTGGATTCTACAGGATATACTACTATCCGCCGAAGGAAAGGCCGATCTATCAATTCTTCAAGCCGAATACGACATATGAGATCAAGCGCATAGACATCGCAGAGAAGAAGACGGCCCCTCCGCCGAGATACTTCGAGGCAACTCTACTCGCAGAAATGGAGCGGCAGGGGATAGGGACCAAGAGTACCCGCCCTCTGATGATTGATACGTTGAAACGCCGCGCATACGTGCGCATCCAGAGGCATGCCATCTTCCCCACCGAAAGAGGAATGAAGTTCATCGCGAGTATAGAAAAGCCCTGGGGAGACTACATCTCGCCACAGTTCACGGCTAGGGTTGAATCCGACATGGAGAAGGTGGCCCAGGGAAAGAAGAACTGGGAAGAACTCGTGGACACCGAGCGCAGGAGTTTTACTCAGGCGATTGAAGTGTTCAGGATACGCTAATGATTGAACAGCTCGATTCTCGATTAAGTTTCGAAAAGGCGTAATACAATGATTCGACCTAGCGAAACCCTCTGTTCTGTGGAAAGATGTCTTGAGTTCTGCCATCCTGTAACCATCATACTCGAATCTGCCGAACCTTTATTACGACATAGGTTACGGCATGGTAACCTGCTCTGATTAGAGGTTCCCCGCTTTTATAAGCCGTTGAATTTCTTCAGTGGGCAAATCGGTGCCGTACGCAAGTCCGGAGTGATACAGTAGGGGGTGGAGTTGGTGAACCAAGAACTCCAAACGTCTATAAACGCAATGACTGTCTTCCATTCAGTGTGGTGACCAGATGAACGATCCAGCTGGGCAGCCCAGATTGGCGCTCGCTTACGATGACGTGCTCCTTCTCCCAAAGTATTCCTCAGTCAAGTCCCGGAAGGACGTGGTCACCAAGACAAGACTTTCTAAGAACATCTCGCTCAACATACCAATCGTAAGCGCAAACATGGACACGGTAACCGAGTCCGCGATGGCGATTGCCCTCGCTAGACTGGGCGGGATAGGAATCATCCATCGGTTCCTTCCGGTGGAGGACCAGGTCGCTGAGGTATCCAAGGTGAAACGCTCCGAAGGAATACTTATCGAGAACCCGTTAACGCTCTCCCCGCTCAGCACGATCAGAGAAGCCTCGGAGCTGATGAAAAGCAGGGAAATAGGAGGCATTGTAGTCGTTGACGGTAGTCGAAAAGTCGTCGGAATAGTCACGACGAGGGACATAATTTTCGAGGAGAGACCGAATCGTAAGGTTCGAGACGTGATGACTGCCGGGGATCTGATTAGCGCCCCGCTGGGAATAGGAATTGAGGAGGCGCAAGATATTCTCCGCGAGAATAAGATTGAAAAGCTCCCGATTCTTGACAAGCAGGGCAGGCTCGCCGGACTCGTTACCGCCAAGGACATCATGAAGAGAAAACGGTTCCCGGCTGCAGCCAAAGACAACAAAGGAAGGCTACGCGTTGGTGCGGCGATAGGGGTCACGGGAGACTATCTGGAGCGGGCCGAGAAGCTACTTGACGCCCAGGTTGACGTGCTTGTCGTTGACATAGCGCACGGCCATTCCGCCAATGCAGTGGACGCAACCAGGATGATCAGGAGAAAGTTTGGAGACATCGAATTGATAGCGGGAAACGTCGCTACTGCGAAGGGAACTGCAGACCTGATAAGGGCGGGCGCTGATGCCGTAAAAGTGGGCGTAGGCTCCGGAAGCGTGTGCGTTACCAGGGTCGTCACGGGTGTAGGGGTGCCCCAGCTCACTGCGGTGCTTGAAGGTGCCAAAGCGGCAAGGGAACACAACACGCCTCTGATCGCCGATGGCGGCATTAGGAACCCGGGTGATGTCACCAAGGCGCTGGCCGCTGGTGCCTCAACCGTCATGGTAGGAAGCCTGTTCGCGGGTACCGAGGAGAGTCCCGGACCGACGATTCTGAGGGGGGACGTTAGGTACAAGCTTACGCGGGGAATGGCCTCGCTAACCGCGATGATCGACAGAAGAGTCAGAGAGGCAGGTCCTGCCTCGCGGGCTGAAGTGCTCGAGACAACGGAGGAGATCGCGGGGGAGACGATACCCGAGGGTGTGGAGGGGCTGATCCCATTCAAAGGGAAGGTCGAGGATGTCGTCTCGCAACTCGTCGGTGGACTGCGCTCGGGAATGAGTTATTGTGGCGCGAGGACTGTTGCTGAACTGTGGCGGAATGCTGAGTTCATCAGAATAACTGAAGCAGGCCAGAAAGAGAGCCGCCCCCACGATATTAGAACGGTATTGTAGGCCCATGGTCATCAATGCTCGGTAGAGGAGACTACAGTAGAACTTTACCATGCTCAACTACGTGGCTACCGGAAATGCCGTCTGTCCTGCCGTGTTTGGACGAACGAGATCCATCGGGTTTGAACTACTTTATGATAGGAGGAGGCGGCCATTGCCCAGTACCATCCCACACACTGAGGAAGAACATGACTTCGTCTTCCCCTGCCCACTGCGGATTGAATAGTGTAGCATTCACTCTAATCAAGTACGTTCCCGATGGGGCACTCCCGTCGACCGAGATCAAGAGGGTGGTTGCCCTTGAACCGTTACCGGGAACGATGAAAGTCCCTCTTGAAAATTGGATTGACACTCCGTCGGGAAGTCCGTTTGAAGACAGGGTTTGAAAGCCTGGAAGGGGATTCGAGAACGACATGGTCGCGTTCACGTCCTTTGTCAGTGTGGAAGAGAAGTTCAGATCAATGCTCGCCGTGGAGCTAGGTCTGACTATCACCACATTCGGAACATCGACCGGCACCGATCCGGACCTGCCTACCACGCTCCCATTCATTTGGAAGGTCTCTTGAGAGACAGCAAGCTGCTTTCCGCTTGAGAAATCAGGGACGCCATTTACGTATTCAATGTGCATGCTTGGGTAGAGAGCCTGGGCCCATCCCGAGACGAGTTCCCCTGTCTCAGCGTCCACAGCGAAAGTGCCCTGGTAACCATATTGCGGAGTAGGTGAATAGAGTTGGATGATCCAGCATAGTCTCTTCTCTCCCGAGAGGGAAGCATTCAAGGGGTTCTGAAATGCCTCATTGTTAGAAGATGGCCCAAGGAGCACAATCCTCGGTTCCACGGAGGACACGGTACCATTCTCCGTCAGGGCGGGCGGTACTCCAGTTACACTGCTCGCGCGTACGGTCTCAAGGGCGCGGGACGAATTGACCTCCAGTTGATAGCTTCCTGAATTGGGCAAGTTAGACAGGTCAAGCCCAATATTCGTGCCCCGAATCGTGCCGTTGAATACGTCAACGTCGACCTCAACCGAGAATGCGCCATTACCATAGCTACCAAAGAGCCAAAAACTATCATAGGCCCTAGCGAAGAAAAGGTACCATGTCGGATGAATCGTGAGCGTGTCGTTGACGATGGTTCCGGGGTAGAAGGCTGCGTAGGCCAGGCTGTAGTTCGATGGATTGAGGCCTACTTTCTCGGCGGCGAGACCCACGGCCTGGTCAAGACTAATCACATCGCCTCCTACTGAACCAACTTGGAAGCTCACGTTCTTGGTCTGGTACTCCATCGTATAGTTTGGTTTGCTCGAAAGGTAGGGAGAGTAGTCGGTATACCTTATTTTTGGATAGCCGAGGTCAGAGTATACCTTTGGTACGTTCAGGTAAGCTTGCCCGTCAGGATAGCTGGACTGTGAGCTGGTCGAGGAATTTATTGATTTTGTACTGCTGGTTTGGCTATGAGTTTCCGAGCTCGTTGGGTTGTAGGAAATGATTGCCACCATCGTGCCGACGAGAAGAAGAACGACGAGAGCGATGATGTATTTCCATCGTTCCCTGCTCCGTTCCAAGGTGGTCAACGCGCTCACCTCTCAAGCCGTCTGATTCGCCGTAGTGACTTCCGTCGTGCAGCTGAACATGTTGAGACCGCCATAGGGTCGACAATGCTATGAGGCAATTTAGGGATTCCGCGACGAACGAGAGTGCCCTGAATATGTTCGTTTTTCCCGAATTGTTGGGGCCAACAATAGTGTTGTAATCCCCCAAATCAACCAGTTTGGCCCTCGGATCACGAAAGAGCACCAGTTCGAGCAGAAGGAAGAGACAAAGAACGACATTAAGTCAAGTCCAGTAAGCTAATCTAACCTTCTTTCACGAATCTGTCATATCCGTTTGATCTCCGTATCCTTGAGTGCATGAGAATCTCAATTTCTCATGAAGCTAAGACTCGACAGGAAGGAGAAGAGGGAGCTGAAGAGGCTCCTCTCGGTAACGCAGGACAAGAAGGAGTACAGACGAGCCCTCGGGGTATTGATGCGGGCTCAGAAGAAGAGGGTGATCGATATAGCAAGGGAGCTGAACGTCTCGATTGACGCTGTCGAGAGGTGGCTCAGGGCATACAGGATGCATCGCATCGAGGGTATCAAGGCAAGGAAGCCCTCCGGCAGGCCTCCGGAGAAGAGGAAGCCTGCCGAGACGAGGATGAAGGAGCTGCTGAAGCAGGACCCCCAGGCATTCGGATTCCTGAAGGGCAGGTGGGTCGTTCGCGATATAGCCAGGGCCCTCTCAGCTGAGGGTATCAAGGTCAGCCGCTCCTACGTGCATGACATGCTCAGGGAGCTCGGCCTCACGTACAAGAGGCCGAAGCTTGAAGTGAAGAGTGACGACCCGAATTACTACAGGAAGGCAAAGGAGGTCAGGAACTACAAGCAAGCCGCATCCGCATTAGCAAAAAAGGGGTCATGGTCGCATTCGAAGACGAGACCTGGACAGAGCTCTACCCTCGCATCGAAGCCAAGTGGATGAAGAAGGGTCAGCAGGAGAGGATACTCACTCCTGGCTATAACAAGAGGAGGAACGTCTTCGTAACGCTCCTCTGGCCGAAGAGGTACGGATTCATCTGGAACAGGTTCGAGAAGAGGAGGAGCAGGGAATTCAAGCTTCATCTCTCGAACGTTCTCCAGCACGCGAAGAGGCAGGGCGTGAAGAAGCTCATACTCTTCATCGACCATGCCCCGTGCCACAAGACGAAGAACGTGAGAAGGTTCATCCGCAGGCATGGGGTCCTCAAATCAAAGCTGCTACCGAAGAGGGCTCCAAAGCTGAACCCTACGGAATGGGTGGTGAACAGGCCACTCAAGTCCGTGGTCTGCTCGAACCGCTCATACAAAAGCATGGACGAGGTTGACAGGCATACGGCACAATTCCTCAGACAACATAGAACGAATTTACGGACTTAACTTAGTGCTCAGCACGTCACGTGCAGGATGGCGTTTGTTTCGCGAGGATTTTTCCTCAACTCCTCGATGGCTTCTACTGTCGGCAGGATGACCAAGTTGATCTTGCGGTGTCGAGCTTCGCTCTTCACTTCTTCCATGACTGGCAACGCCCCTGTCCCGGTACCGATCACCAGCCGACTGCACTTTCTCCAGGGTATCTTCTCCTCGATGGATAGCGGTGTGTGTCCAAAGGCGTCTCGGAATTTCTTGGATGGTTTTTTCTTACGCTTGCGAACCTGCCCGTGATCGATCACGACGTCGTGCTCGTATGTGATCCCGTCAATGCTGATGGAGCCAAAGGAAAATGCTTCGAAGCGCATTACTACCCTTCCCACCGGTATTGTGCTTTGGGCGAATCGTTGCTATAAAGTCTGTGAGCCGCAGAAAATAGCAGACCGTGTGAGAATCGGGCCTAGCGAGACGGGTCAAAACATGTCATTCTGTCTTACATTATGGCCCCAATCGAGCTTATCAGCTTCCTGGTCCCCAGGATGTTGATCGCTCGCCTCATGTTGTAAGCCAGCATCGTAAATCCAACCTCTCCGTTCACCTTCCTCAACCCTTTGAGGAGCAGATAGCCCTGGTTGAACGCCCTCTTCATCGTACCGAATGGATGCTCCACGATCTCCTTTCTCTTGTTGAGCTTATCGAGTCCATCACCGCTCTTGAGCCTCGCCCTGAGCCTGTCGACGACATCCTGGTACTCGGACCTGAAGATGATTCTGCCGAGCTTGTTCCTCGTGCACCTGCTCCTGAGAGGACAGGCCATGCATGCTCCGGTCCTGTAGAGCCTGCCGCGGTTCTTCCCTCTCCCATCCGAGCTCAGCTTCCAGAAGCCCATCTCCTGATTGGCAGGGCAGACGTATACATTTCTTAGAGGATCGTACGCGAATCTTTGAGAATAGAATTCAGGCTCAGGTACGCCTAGGCTCTTGTTTGGCATCGTCTCTTCCGGTATGGAGACGTACGTCGTTATCCCGTTCTCTTCACACTTCTTCAGCTCCCTCCCGGTATAGAATCCCTTGTCCGCCGTGACATCCAGCCTCTCAACTTCGAGGGTGTCCTTCGCCATTTCGGCCATGCTGGCGAGCTGGTTGTGGTCGTCCGAGATGTTCGTGACGTCATAATCGACCGCGAGATAGTTCTTCGAATCCACGGCGGATTCGACGTTGTAACAGACATCGAGCTTCTGGCTGCCGACCCTCATCAGCCTGCTGTCAGGGTCGGTCAGGGAGACCTCCTTCTGACCAGTCTCCCTCATCAAATTCTGGGCTTGGATGTACTCCTGTCTCTTCTCCTCGAGTCTGTTTAATTTCTCCTTGAGCTTCTCGACCTTAGCAGCGCCCTCATCGTCATCCTCCTTCTTATCGCGTTCAGCTTCATCATTCTCTTCCAGCTCCTTCAGGTATTGGGCTATCCTCTCCTCGACGCGCTTCAGCCTCTCAGCGAGAGTCCTTTCGTTCAGGTTCCTCTTCGTCGAGTTGACTGCCTTGAACTTGCTCCCGTCTACAGCGACGAGCTCAGCACCGAAGAGGTCAAGAGACCTGCAGAGGTAGATGAACTCCTTGAAGACTGGCTTGATGCAGTCGATGTTGTCCTTCCGAAAGTCTGCTATCGTCTTGACCCTATGACCAGCACTAATGAAGAAGCATACTCGGCGCAAGGACATGAGCATAGACACGCTGTACGTTGGAGTTGATGTGCACGAGAGGGAATCACAGATAGCAGTCCTGGAACCTGGAGGCTCTCTCCTCGCGGAGAAGAGGTTGCCCACCAAAGAACTTCGTGAGTTTCTTTCGTCTCTTCCCGGAGAGAAACATGTAGCGATGGAGGCGGTGGGCTTCATCTATCCCATCTATGACAAGCTGTCATCCGTAGAGGACTGTCACGTTACCGTGGCTAACCCGAACAAGCTGCATCTGATATCAAAATCGAGCACGAAGAATGATAGGTCTGACGCAAGAAAATTAGGGGACCTGCTCAGGACGAACTACCTGCCCGTGGCGCACATGCGTGACGAGCAGACCAGAGAGAAGCTCTTCGTGATAAAGGACAGAGTGAGATACGGAGTGAGGAGCGGCGAGCTGAGAGGCTCGATAAGGTGGTTGCTCAAGAGGAGAGGCATCGAGGTAAAGTCTCCCTTCACAATCGAAGGAAGGAAGAGGCTCAGGGAGCTTCATCTGCAGGAGATTGAGAACAGGCTAGATGAGCTCGAGACGGTCGAGTCGATAGTAGAGAGGCTCGACGGTCAAATCCGCGATATCGTCTCCAGGGATGAGAGCGCAGAGCTCGTTGACACCATTCCTGGCGTTGCAGCTTACACGGCCCTTTACCTCGCATCCGTGCTCGACGACGTAGATCGCTTCCCAGACTCTAAGCACGCCTGCGCGTACCTCGGGCTCGTCCCCTGGCTGGACGAGAGCGCCGACGTGACACACCTCGGCCACATAACGAAGAAGGGCGACAAGTATCTGAGGAGGAACCTGGTGGAATGCGCCAGGGTGGCGGTGCGGAAGGACGCGCAGCTGAGGGAGTTCTACACTAGGCTGAAGCACAAGCGTGGAGAGAATAAGGCGATCATAGCCGTCGCGAGGAAGCTCGTGTCATACGCCTTTTGGATGCTCAAGAGGAAAATAACCTACGAGGAGCTGTCTCCTTGGCAGACTTCATGAGGCAATCCTCGTGTCTTGAATAAGGACGCACCTCGTAGGGGCGAATCAGGAATATGAGGTCTATCCTCGAATGGTTGGCTGCCAGCCTCTTGGGGAAGGTGAGCTGAAAAATCGCAAGATAGGGTTATAGCTGGTCATGGTTGAAGTCTGGAGCGAGCTTCTTCATCAGCCACATCACCTCGAGGTTCGAGACGCACGCCTTCTCGAGCCTCCTGCTGGACCTTATCTGATTGAGGTATCCGTAGATGTAGAGCTTCAGCAGGTCGGAGGGATTGTGTGGGGGCCTTCCAGCGCCTCCATCGAGCTTCGAGTGCCTGAATCCAAGTTGCTCTAGATCGAGGCTGTCAACGAATGCTTCTATGAAGCGGACAGGATTCTCCTCGCTGACATATTCATCAAGGGTATCAGGAAAGAGAATCGATTGGTCTCTCTTCTCTCCAGCAACGTAATCCTTGGACATGACACCGAATCATGGGATTGGAATATAACCTTCCGTCTACCTTTGCCAACAGAAAAGAATTTTCACACAGTCTGAATAGGACAGCGGGCCTATCGGTTCTCTGGGTGCGTTTCGACCGCGTAGAACAATAAACGCGCCACGCGTCACTCGATACTGTTCCTGCCGAGCATATTATCCTTCAAAATGGTCAGACGCACATTAGCTGCGTTTCTGGCACCCTATGCACAACCCAGACTGGGTTTTTATTGCGGCGTCCTCAACCCACAAGAGTGTCTTGAGTGACGTAGAGGAACCGCTCAGCTGGCAGGAAGCACTCGCGGAAGACCCAGCCTACTACATGGACACCGAAGAGGGCAGGAAAGAACTCGCAGAGATGATCAGGAAGGAATCCGAGCGACTCCTTGAGGAGCTTGGCAGGTCGGTCAAACGAACCAGAGAAATAATCTGGCTTTCAAGATTCTGCACGAGCTGCAAGTTCTATGCAAAGGAGGAAAGGAAGACCATGTGTCACAGGTGGAACGTACGAATTGTGAAACCATTCTATGGTAAGGCGATCTGGTCTTACACGCCCTCGAAGACCAATCCAGAAGAAAAAGTCGAGGCCATTCGCGACATAGAATGGAACAGGAAATGGCGTGAGATATCCGATCGCGTTGTGGAATGGGCGGTCGACCACGTTAACGGTGGTCTGCCATATTACTGTTATGAGTCGCAGAGCTGAAAAGAACTTAAATGGTGTTTGACTGCAGTCCAAATTGCGTGGCCGCGGTGGTGTAGCTTGGTTAACATAGGGGCCTGTGGAACTCCCCATGATGATCGAGAGTGCGGAAAGCCTTAGATCGTGGGTTCAAATCCCACCCGCGGCCTCTTTTTTGGGCTCAAATCATAAGCTCGAAGTCATGAAAGCTATTTGTTCGAGACTTGGCACTGATATCAGAAAACGCTCCCTCAGATCAAGAAATCGGCAATTGAGCGTGGGAATCAAGAATGCGGAGGTACGATTGGAAGTACTAGATGGGACGGTCGCCGGATGTCATGATAAATAGTCTGCTTCGCTTCCTTGGGTGTTACGTCTGCGCCATGCGTGTGATCCGTATTGAAATTCCGATCAAACCTTGGAAAGTTACTGCTGGAAACTTCAACTCTGAGCCTATGGCCCTTCTTGAAGACATTCGACGTTGCTGTCAGGTCAACATTGAACTTGTACGTTACGCCTGGTTCCAGGAGCTCGGGCTCTTGCAGTAAATTTCTATGGCGAGCACGGATAATCCCGTCACACAAGTTTCTGGCGTACCCATCGGGATGAACATCAACTAGTTTTGCAGTGAAATCCGTGTCAAGGGCAGAAGAACTTGCCCATAACAAGAGCCGGACTGGCCCCGTTACCTCCCAGTCCTCATCCATTTTTTGGCTAGTATAGACCAGTACGTCACCTCTTGATTCTACCTGTCTTTGGTCGTAAACTCCATCGAGTAGCTCTGCATGATAAGCCCCGGTGGTCGCTCCACCTCGCGTTGGGACAGGATTCAAAGAATCATACACATATGAATCAGGAATCTCATTCTGTGGCAGGCTTGTTGTTAAGGTTCCGTCGCCGCGAAATGTGTTAGCGCTTCCCCCACTGTGAAGATAGAAATCTGTGTATTGTGTCCTCGCGAGTGGCCATTCACTCTCTGTCCGCCATTTGTTCTCTCCCATGACGAAAATCATTACTGGCGCTTCATTCAACACATTAGTTTTCGCGCCTTTCAACCAGTATTCGAACCATTCGAACTGCATTTCCTCAATAGGCAGCATTCCACCCTCAGAGAGCAAGCCAAAATTCCATTCTCCGACCAAGCTCGGAAATTCTGTTCCATGCACCCAAGGCCCAATTATCAGTCTCTGCTTTCGTCTTGAATTTTTGCGACTTGCCAGGCCAACATAGTTTTCTATCGATCCTTTCAGAAAGATATCATACCAACCCGCAATATGCAGTCCGGCTACGTTCATTTGGCCATAATGTCTTTTCGCATCAATCTTCTTCCAAAATTCGTCATATTTTTCATGCCTTAACCAATCATAGAAGTATCGGGCTAGCTGATATTTCCGAAAAATCGATATTTTCTCCAAGGGTATCTTCGAGCAAGTTTCCTGTAAGTTGTCAGCAGCGCTAGCAAGCTCTTTGAAGATTGTCTCTTTCTTCTCGTCGGCGAAATCTCGGCGCTCCGCTTCATCCATGGCGAGCAGCGCAGACCATAGAAAGTTGAAGCCGAGCAAGAATGCTCCGCCTTGGTAGGTCCAACCCTCGTAATAATTCGACCCGGTCTCCCTAGGTGAAATGGCAACTAGATGTGGTGGACGAGCCGAAGTTGCCTGAATTTGGGTGACCCCTGTGTAGGAGCCGCCGAACATGCCCACTTTGCCATTGGAAAACGGAAGGTTTGCTGCCCATTCAACCGTATCATATCCATCGCTAGCTTCGTTGGTGAAAGGGTCAAACTCTCCCTGGGAGGCATATCTTCCTCTTACATCTTGAACAATCACGACATATCCCCGGTTAGCTGCATGAACAGGGTGTACTTGGAGTCCGATTCCCAGCGCCACATCGTCCTTATTGTAGGGTGTTCGATGGAGGAGAACTGGGAATCTGCCTTCGACGTCAGGACGGTACATATCGGAGTAGAGAGTCGTTCCGTCTCTCATTCGACACGGAACATTTTTCTCGATAACTACTCGGTATTGGTTCTCCATTTTGTCACAACACATTATCAGCACAAACGACGAGAATGTAGCCTTTGGTATCTCCTTACGCTTTAGCCTGTGTCACGCGCAAGCAGGTTTGAACCTATGAGGCTTAGCCAGACAACGAACTCGCATGTTATGTCGAAGTCGTCGTTTGTAAGTTTCCTTTGCTGGCCGCTTGGAGCGGTGGCTCCGTAACCCGCCTGACCAGGGGTCTTCCATTGGAAGGATCCGTCTGGCAGCTGACAATTCATTTGGTTATTGGCAACTTGCAATGCAATATCGCGGTAGCGTTCCTCGCCTGTTATGCGGTAGAGCATGCTGCATCCCCATCCTGCCTTGCCGCTTGAACCCCCGTCCCACGGGTTAACGCATCTTGACTGAAAGTCGAAGAACCATTTGGCAAGATCGGCATAGCGTTTTTCGCCTGTCACTTGCTGCAAGAGAGTCGCGAATGTAAAAGGCAAGCCGACAGCGTACCAGCATTGATCCTTCTGTTCAGAGTCGATCACGCGCCAGAATGCCTCTTCACTGGAGAATTCTGTGCCTAAGCGACCATCTGCCTCAACAGTTAGGTAGAACTGAGTCTTCGGTTCTGGCTGTAACTCTATGATCCTTTGGAAGTAACTGGCTAGCTTTCGCGCTGC
The DNA here is from genome assembly GCA_963836465.1 of uncultured Nitrososphaerota archaeon. Taxonomy (GTDB): domain Archaea; phylum Thermoproteota; class Nitrososphaeria; order Nitrososphaerales; family Gagatemarchaeaceae; genus CAWIJZ01. The sequence continues at coordinate 114,745 of CAWIJZ010000023.1, read as the reverse complement.
ATCCATCTGTCCCGTCGCTAGACAAGCAATGCCTGATATGCCGCTGGACATTGTGTCTGAGCGTTTCTTCTCGCCGACATTTGCTCTCTGTGAATAGAACCCTCCATGAGACGAGTCCTGTTGGGTTAAGAGGAACTTGAGAGCTGGCATAGAGATGTCGTACCGACCTTGCTTTTGGGCGCCGGTTACTACCCATCCGTTAGAGTATTGATAGTGGACGTTGATGTACCATGGGTCGTTGCGCGGCAAGAGATCGCCATCAGGCTGCAATAGGTTCTGTTTCACATAGTTGAGCACTCGTTCTGCAGCTGTAGATTCGCCCGTAATGTTGAAAGCCCACGCTGCTTTGTAGTAGGCGTCTATCGGAGCCTTGTCCAGCGGCTTCCAGCTTCCGTCGGGGCTCTGCTGACTCAACAACCATTCCACGCCGCGTCTCGCGGTTTCTAGGCATTGCTTCTCCAGCTTGAGATGTTCTGCGCTCGTCATTCTACTGTCCTTCTTCTCATGCTATGTCACAAATATATAATATATCACAAACCATTCGCACAAGATTTCTGCGTTTAATGTCTTGCCAACTGACGGACTATCGCATTGAGAATGTGAAATTTCTCATCGCAACGACCCTTATGAGACGATTGTTCTGAGTGAGTTGCACCGCGACAAATAACGCCCCAATGATCACAGCGAGGGAGCTCAAGAGCGAGATATCCCCCGTCAAATCGCTCAGAGTTACAGACATCTACCAGTCTCATCAATCAAGCCAGAAATCCAAACCTTCCGCACGAGGGAGGGAGGGAGGGAGAGGTCGGGACTCGAGAGCAAGTATTATATACAACTACTAGTTGTATACCAGCTGGTAGATATATATGTCCGCACAAGGTCAACCAGTCCTAATACTAAGAGAAGGAACGTCTGAATCAAAGGGAAGAGACGCGCAGCGAAACAACATAATGGCTGCGAAGCTCATTTCAGAGGTCGTTAGATCCTCTCTCGGTCCCAGAGGAATGGACAAGATGCTTGTCGATTCACTTGGGGACGTTACCATTACAAACGACGGCGCAACCATGCTCAAGGAGATAGACGTGCAGCATCCTGCCGCAAAGATGATGGTCGAGATTAGCAAGGCTACCGACAACGAAGTTGGTGACGGTACCACCTCCGCAGTGATCATTGCTGGAGCCCTTCTTGAGAAGGCCGAGGAACTGGTGAGCAAGGAGGTCCATCCCACGGTGATAGTAGATGGTTATCAGAAGGCCGCAGAGAAGGCTCAGCAGGTTCTTGAAGAGATGGCCGAGAAGATCAGCCCAGATTCGAAGACCGACCTGCTCAAAGTCGCCACAACGAGCATGATGACGAAGCTCGTGTCCGAGGACGCTCCGTACCTCGCTGAGCTTGTCGTCGATGCCGTAAGGCAGGTAGCCGAACCTACTGACGGCGTCTACAAAGTTGACATCGACAATATCAAGGTAGAGAAGAAACCTGGAGGTTCGCTATTGGATACAAAGATGATCTCCGGCATCGCGCTCGACAAGGAAGTCGTCCATTCGGGAATGCCGAAGTCAGTGGAGAACGCCAAGATCGCACTTGTGAACTCACCACTTGAGATTGAGAAGACGGAGTTCAGCGCGGAGATAAGAATCTCTGACCCCACCCAAATGCAGAAGTTCCTAGATGAGGAGAGCTCAATGCTCAAGGGGATGGTTGAGAAGGTCAAGGAATCGGGGGCAAACGTACTGATTTGCCAGAAGGGAATCGACGACCTAGCCCAACACTTCTTGGCTAAGAACGGTATTCTTGCGGTGAGAAGGGTCAAAGAGAGTGACATGACGAAGCTCTCAAAGGCCACCGGAGCAAGGATGGTTACGAATCTCGACGACCTTACCGCGAAGGACCTAGGGAGCGCCAAACTGGTCGAGGAAAGGAAAATCGAGGAGGACAAGTGGGTCTTCGTCGAAGGTTGCAAGAATCCAAAGGCTGTGACGTTGCTGATCCGCGGCGGTTCGCAGCGAGTTGTGGATGAGGCCGAGAGGGCACTTCATGATGCCATCATGGTCACAAAGGACGTGGTGGAGCACCCCGCAATCGTCGCTGGAGGAGGCGCGCCAGAGGCCGAGACATCCTACCGTGTGAGGGAATGGGCTCAAAAACTCTCGGGTAGAGAACAGCTCGCCGCGCTCAAATACGCTGATGCGGTCGAATCAATCACGATGGTACTCGCAGAGAACGCCGGCATGGACCCGATCGACACGCAGGTAGATCTTAGGGCGAGACATGGCAAGGGAGAGAAATGGTTCGGGGTAGACGCAACCACCGGGAAAGTGACCAACATGTGGACGAGATCCGTGATCGAACCCCTCGTGGTAAAGACTCAGATTCTCAAAGCCGCCACAGAAGTCGCATGCATGATCCTGCGCATAGACGATGTAATAGCCACGAACAGGTCAAAGTCAGCTCATGAGAACCCACCTCCAGGACTTCAAGGTCCGCCCGGGATGTAGTTAGCCTCAAGGGGCTCGCTCTTCGCTGGTCTGACCACCTACTCCATTCATAGCGGAATATTTCTGTAGTTATGTTTATGAATATGTGGCCGTTCACGGCTTCGGTTCGTGACGTGCCCAGTGGGTCTTGTAGGATGTCGTCCCGCTCTCGAAGGGGCCCCAGATGGTCCTTGTGATTAGAGAGAAAGTGCTTGAGGAGATTCGGTCGCATGCCGAAGAAGCCTATCCTGAGGAGTGCTGTGGGCTATTGATCGCGACCGATGGGAAGAAGGTGGTCGAGGCCATGAGAACGAAAAATGCCTACCAGGGCTCAAAGCACGACAGATATCACATCGATCCTCTCGAATTCTACAGGGCGGATAGAGCAGCCGGGCAGAGGGGGCTATACATTGCAGGAATCTATCACTCTCACCCCGACTACCCAACTTCTCTCTCGAGTTTCGACTTGGAACACTCATTTCCTTGGTACTCGTATCTCGTGATGTCAGTCTCGAGCGGGAAGGTCAAAGACTTCAAATCATGGCTCCCGAACGAAGGCAGGACTACAACGAGCGAGGAGCAAATAGATATTCTTGGAGATGCGTAACCATGCCAATCAAGATCATCATTCCAACCACACTTAAGCAGCAGACGAACAACAAAGACGAGATAGAACTGAATGCAGGAACAGTCAACGATGCACTCAGGCAGCTCACCACCATCTATCCCAATCTTAAGAGGTACCTTTACTCCGACGGAGAGAAGCTGAGGAGTTTCATCAGCATCTACCTCAACGAGGAGGACATAAGATACCTGAACGGTGAGCAAACAATCATGAATGATGGTGACACACTGATGATAATACCATCGGTTGCAGGTGGCGTTTCGTCCACTCAGGCCGGGAAGCTTCCAATTCTCAATTCGGGTGAAATCAGTCGATACGGTCGACATATCATCATGCCAGAGGTCGGAATGGAAGGTCAGAGGAGACTGAAAGCTTCTAGCGCGCTAATCGTCGGAGCTGGTGGCCTTGGAACGCCGGCGGCTACCTACCTTGTGGCTGCAGGTGTGGGAAGATTGGGCATAGTTGATTTTGACACGATTGAGAAAAGCAATCTCCAGCGCCAGTTTCTCTACTCGGAACAGGACCTGGGAAGGAGTAAGGCTGAAGTGGCAAAAGAGAGGTTGCAGCGGGTGAACCCTAATGTCAACATAGAACTCTACAAAGTGAAGCTGGACTCCTCAAATGCCCTAGAAATTCTAAAGGACTACGATCTGATTGTCGACGGCACGGACAACTTTCCCACCCGTTATCTCATCAATGATGCATGCGTCCTGCTCGGGAAGCCGTACGTCTACGCGAGTATTTTCAGGTTCGAGGGTCAAGCCTCCGTTTTCTATGCAAAGGAAGGACCATGCTACAGATGCCTGTATCCAGAACCTCCCCCTCCGGGGCTAGTTCCCTCATGTGCTGAGGGTGGAGTGCTCGGAGTGCTGCCAGGGATAATGGGGAGCATTCAGGCCGCCCAGGCCATAACAATGCTCCTCGGGAGAGGCGACCCGTTGATAGGCAGACTACTACTCTTCAACGCTCTCGACATGAAGTTCAAAGAACTGAAACTCAAGAAGAATCCAGACTGCCCGGTGTGTGGTCCGAACCCGACGGTGAAGAAACTAATCGATTATGAAGCCTTCTGTGGAATCACGGAGGAGATGAACCCGGAGCTGGAGATCACAGTGCAGACGCTCAAGCAGTGGCAGGACCAGAAGAAAGACATACTCACTCTAGATGTACGGGAACCATTCGAGTATGAAATATGCCATCTGCAGGGCTCCAAACTCATCCCCCTCGGAAAGCTTCCGGAGCGAGTGAACGAGCTCAACACCGCCGACCAAATCGTGGTTTACTGCCATACAGGCGTGAGAAGTGCTCAGGCCGTCAAATTCCTCAATGACTTTGGGTTCAAGAAGGTCAAGAACCTGAGAGGAGGCATCAAGGCCTGGGCTGAAGAAATAGATCCTACAGTACAGATCTACTAAGATCCTATTCTCTAAGGATTTTTTATTCCTCAAGTTTATGAACTGCGACTCCGAAAAACCTAGAAGATGCCGAAAGCCTCGACAGAGAGCATTCACGGACACGACTACTACGATATCGAGACGGGAGCCTTCAAGGTTCCCCTGTACCTGTCCGCGATTTTCGAGCATCCTGACAGGAGGACAGGAGAGGCGAGGAAAAGCGATAGGGGTTTCGAGCAGAAGTACTCGCGTGAGGAGAACCCAACAGTGCGCTCGTTCGAAAGAGTGATTGCGAAGCTGGAGAAGGGTTCACACTCGCTGGCGTTTAGCAGCGGAATGGCGAGCATAGCAGCAGTTTACTTCTCCACACTGAAGTCGGGTGATAACATCGTGATTACAAAGGAATGTTATGGTACCACTCAGGACCTTGCGCTCAATCTCTCCAAGTTTGGCGTTAAGACAACCCTGGCTGGCCCAGAGACAGAGGATTTCATTGAGAAGATCCGACCAGGTGTGTCCCTTGTTCTAGTGGAGACGATCACAAATCCCCTTGTGAGAGTGGCGAACATCCGAGAGATTGCAAAGAGATGCAAGGAAGCCGGAGTCAAACTCGTCGTCGACAACACATTTGCAACGCCTTTGCTCTACAGGCCCCTCCAGGATGGAGCATGGATTGCCCTACACAGCGTCACAAAGTACCTCTCAGGACATAACGACATAGTGGCTGGCGCCTTTGTGCTGAACAATTCAATGGACTTAATTGATCTCTGGGAGTTCCGCAGGCGTCTGGGCTCTATCATGAGTCCGTTTGAGGCGTTCCTCGCGCTTAGAGGAGTAAGCACGCTCAGAGTACGGTTCGAAACACAGTGCAAGAATGCCCAAACCATAGCCGAGTTCTTGAAAGACCATCCGAAGGTTGAGCAGGTGTACTATCCGGGCATCAGAGACAACCCGTACCATAAGAACGCAGAGCGGTTGTTCGATTCCAAGCTTTACGGCGGTGTACTGAGTTTCAAGGTGCGCGGAGGCAAGAGCGGAGCACTGGAAGTCCTGAGGAAAGTTCAGATAATCAAACCCTCGCCGAGTCTGGGAGGCACCGAATCGCTTCTAAATTACCCGATTACAAGCGCTTCCAAGACCATATCCCCAGCCGTCAGGAAAGAACTCGGGATAACCGAGAACCTCCTCAGACTAGCCATCGGCTTGGAAGACGTTGAAGACCTCGAAGAGGATCTCTCCCAGGCACTTGCAAGGTTATAGTTAGTCGCGACTACACATCTCGTCAGTCGCAAAAGGCTGATTGGGACCAAGTCTACGCGTGTTCAAGGGATCCTCAATGCTCCTTTGGTGAGCCAGCGAAGGTTATCTGCTTAATCATCAGTTTGAAATGGCGAGACTTGTGTTTGCTACAACACTTAAGTGAAACCGTTTCCCTCTTGAATCGTTGAGGCTCACAGGGAACGAAAGCCAGACTGTGAAGCTTGTTTGGGCCACATCCTTCCACGCACCTGAAGGTCTCGCTCTCTCAGAGGAAGCGTCTAAGCCAAGACCAAGCTCCGCAGGAACCCAAATCGGGGTGAAATGAGTTGTCCTCCCAGAGTTCCAGTGGCCCAACCTACGATGTTACCATCATTGGGGCAGGAGTAGTCGGACTCAACGTAGCGTACAAGCTTGACGGGCACGGATTGAAGCTACTGGTCGTCGAAAAGAAAGGCGAGGCTGGTACGGGAGTTACAGGCGAGCAGGCAGAGGTGATTCATGTAGTTCAGCTACCGTTCAGCTCACTGAAGAGCAGGCTGGCACGGCTTGGAAACAAGGAATACGACGGTATGTGCAAGGAGCTCGGTGTCAGTCTGCTGAGGGTGCCGGCCCTCTTGGTAGTGAGGGGCTGGTTCGAGCTCCTGGTTCTGCCATTCGTCTACCTGTACCTAAGATGGGAGCTAGGCAACGACTTTCATCTGGAACTTCGAGGGAGGTCGAAGCTACAAGAAATCGAGCCAGAGCTATCCGACTCGGTAACGGGCGGGATAGTCGTGCATGGGTATGGCGTCGTAGATTCCAAACAACTTGTGAAGAAACTAGTGGAACACTTAGAGTCTGAAGGTGTCGAGTTCAGGTTCAATACCGAAGTTCTCGGAGGTAAGAGCGATAACGATAGAGTCGTACTGGAGACATCTGCGGGTGAGGTAGTCTGCCGGTACGTTGTGAACGCTGCAGGCCTCTATTCAGATGAAATGGCGAGAAACCTGGGGACGGACCTTGGAGAGCACACCCCCGGGCTTGGCGTGATGGCGGAGTTCGCCGACCTACCTGTAAAGAGCATCCTGGCGCCACTTCCCATAAGCCCTGGAGCGAGAACCAAGGGAGGCGCAATAATCCCAACGACGAGAGGCACAACCGTCATAGGTCCCACCCTGCGAGAGATTAAGGCCAAGGAAGGTTGGTCCGCCGATGAGAACGACCTGCATGTTCTTCTTGAGAAGTTCGGACCTCTACTGAAGAGCCAGGGTAACTTGATTAGACTCTTCGCTGGAGTGAGACCAATGTCGCCCACGCGTGACTTTGTAATTGATTTTTCCGAGTCCAAGAGGGTGATTAACCTGGTGGGGATAGAATCGCCGGGGCTTACATCCGCTCCGGCAATCGCGAAGATCGTAGCCGAGAAGCTGGGAGTGACGGGAGGCTAGACGCGAGAATGTACTGTTGCGTCGATGTAGGGACAACAAAGATCAAGCTCGCCGTGTACGACAGGGACCTTGCGAGACTCCATGCCGAATCCGTCACCGTGCCAGTGACCTCCGACGGACTTCACGACCCCGAACTTGTCTTTCAGGCTGTCAGACAGCTGATTAAGCGCGGCAAGGACCTAGGCGCCAAGTCGGTTGGTCTCGCGACGTACAGAGCATCGGTCGTAGCATGGAAGAAGGACGGGACTCCACTCACACCAATAGTGACCTGGATGAACACACAGGCGGCTGAAACCTACCGGAAGCAACCGCTCTTCGTGAAAGCCATGGCAAGGATTCCACCATTCGACCTAATTATCTCACCCTACTCGCCAATTCTGAGGCTACTCAGGCTGCACGAAATCAATCCCGATGTCAGAGCGATGCTCGCTTCGCAGAACTGTATGGCTTGGACGCTCGAATCATATCTCGCTTACAGGCTTACCGGGAAGTTCGTCTCCGACGCAACGAGCGCGACCCTGACCGGGTTGATTCATCCCAAGAGCCTAAAGCAAATCGGCTTGGTCAGCTCCATCTTCGGGATGAAGATGCCAATTCCTGAGGTAGTTGAGAACAGCGAGCCCATCGGAACTGTTGACGGGATGGAACTCGCGGCGATTATCGCGGACCAGCAGGCGGCCTGCTTGGCCGAAGGGGTCATTCGAGGCGATGTAGCCAAGGTGACGAACGGAACTGGGACGTTTGTCGACGTGCCGGTCGATCGCTATTCGACGATCAAGGGTCTGGTTCCTGTGATACTGCTGAAACACAGGGGTTCGACGCACTACGGTTTAGAAGGGTACCTGCCTACGTCCGGCACCGCGGTGGACAGCCTGATCAAGCTCGGGGTACTGAGGGACTACTCGGAGCTAGAGACAGAAGGCGCGTCCAAGAAGGGTGTGTTATTCGTCCCAGCACTAGCTGGCTTGCAGATACCAAAGGTGCCACAGGGAAAGGGGCTGATTTATGGCCTTGACATGTCCACGGACAGGAACGCTCTCATTCACAGTCTGCTCATGTCCATAGCTTTCAGCGCAAAGTTGGTGCTTGAGACCTCGGGTAGACACGTAGGAATCCTGCGGGCGAACGGAAACCTCTCCAAGTCCACGATGTTGCTGAGGCTCATGTCGGCAGCGACAGGACTTCCTGTAGAGAGGCAGAAGGACACCGACGGAACACTCCGGGGGCTGGCGATACTCCAAGCGCTAGGTTGCGATATGATAAAGCTGGAGGAGATAGAGGGTACGAGGAGGGAGGTAGAGGTTATCGTTGAAAAAGAGCAGCTCATCAACGAGGGTGAGTATGAGGCATGGAAGAGGATGGCAGAGTCGCTGAAGAACTTTCGAACGTAGTCCCCGGCAGGGTCGTCAGCGACGTAGGGGGATACCTGAAGGACTGGTGGCCCCTCTTCTCCATCCAAGAGGAGGGTGGAAACGCCCTCGTTGCGGTAAAACCACTCAACGTGGATGAGGTTTCTAGGGTGGTGAGATTCGCGACATCCAACAAAGTTGCCCTGGTCTGCAGGGGAGGCGGTAGTTCTGTCACGGGCTCGTCTGTTCCCATGGGAGGCATAGTGATGGACCTTACCGGGATGAAGGACGTGCTCGATATGGATGAAACAGCCAGAACGGTGACAGTGCAGGCGGGAATTAAGCTCAACGAGCTCGAGGCCAAGGTCAACGCGAAGGGTTTCACCACCGGCCAAGTCCCCCAGTCCTTCGATCTCGCCACGGTGGGAGGCTACGCCTCAACCATGGGGACAGGCCAATACAGTACGCTGTACGGCGGGATCGAGGATTCTATCTTGAGGTTACAGGTTGTTCTGCCCGATGGCGAAGTCATCTGGACGCGCAAGAACGACGCTCCGAGGTCGTCCGTCGGACCGGATCTAGCGCAACTGTTCATAGGCGCCGAAGGAGTCTTTGGTGTGGTCTCGGCGGTGCAGATGAAACTCCACAAGCGCCCCAATCACGTATGGAAGGGATCGTACTTCTTCGAGGATTTTGTCTCTGCGGCTAATCTGGCGAGAAGGCTCTTGGACCTTGATGTGCAACCAGCCGTGTGTCGGGTGTACAACGAGGTCGAATCGAGTTATCAGTTCGGTGATGCGAAACCCCTGGTCCTCCTGGTCTATCATTTCGCGAGTGCATCCGTCATGAAATCTGTTGCAGACGAGGTGCAGGAGCTGTTGCAGGTTGAAGGGACACCTGGGGACCCGGCACTCATTGACAAGTGGATGGAACAGAGGTTTGCCTATCGAGAGCAGCTGGAGGCCATGAAGAAGATGGGATACATAGTAGACACCGCGGAACTCGCAGCGAAGTGGCCGAGAGTCTTCGACATGTACGAGGACGTGATGACGGAGCTCCAAGCCATGAAGGGTGTGCAGGCGGTTGGAGCACACCTGTCTCATCTCTACCACCAAGGTGCCTGCGCTTACTTCACCATAATACTCAAGCCGGAGAAAGCTCTCTACTACAGCGTGTGGAACACCCTTGGAAAGATAACACAGAGACATGGCGCCACCATATCCCACCACCACGGGGTCGGGATTCTCAAGGCGGGTCTCGCTGGGAGAGAGACTTCTCTGGAGCTCCTGCGAAAAATAAAGGCCGCGCTAGATCCTGAGGAAAGCATGAACCCGAAGAAGTTTATCTGACTCGATCATTTACTCGTGACCAAGAACGACACACTCCTGCTGATGGAACCCAGTGTACTCTGACCTTCGCGGTGTTCTTCGTGTTGTTCATCTAGCTTCCGGGCAGCAAAACAGTCGCCAGTGTCGAGAAGGAGGACAGGTCGCTGACCATGACCTCGCCCTGCGAGACCGTGTAGAGGTAGTTCCCTATGATGACGCTCCTGTCAATCTGCAGGCTGTTGTTCGGCGAGTCGCCGTAGTTCTGACCCGGAGGGTACTGGGACACCCTCCCGAGGAGGGTGAAGCCTGCGGCGGTCACCTTGAAGACGTAGACACCCTGCCAGACGTAGTCGCCGTAGGGGGGCGGGCTGCTCGGGTCGTAGGTCTGGTTCCCGCTCACCTTCGCGAGCATGACCGGAATCACCGTTATGTTCCTCGACGAGTCGAAGGTGAATGCCAGGTGGTCGTTCAGCACCGGGAGAATCCGTCCCCGGTCCCCGATCAGGTACTTCGAGACCTGGGTCGAAGTGCCGTTGTCGAAGACCCGGAAGAGGGAGAGCTTCAGCCCGAGGTACCAGGCGAAGTTTCCAGTCGAGGACGGGACTGCGTCCTTCCCGACCCCGATCAGGTAGCCGCCGGGGAGCGGGTGAAGGTAGTCCGAATAGCCAGTGACCTTCAGGGCGCTGAGGATGACCGGATTGGTCACGTCCTTGAAGGAGATCGCGAAGAGCGGGTCGATCTGCTCGAATGTGACCACGTAGCCCATGTCGCCCACGAAGCGGACCGCGTAGATGTTCTCTCCCGGCGCGATGTTTCGAAGGGCTGAAACCTGGCTCATGTTCTGGCTCAGTACGTAGACGTCGTCGCTGCGCGTGGTAGCGCCCCCAATCGTGGCGAATCGGCTCGTAGCCACCCTGAAGTAGCCGTTGTATTCGTCCAAGGAGAACTGGTTCAGGACCGTTCCGGGGACGGTACCAACTGCCTTCACGGCTACGGTACCGTTCGAGTACGATGCGCGGAAGATCGTGCTGTTCTGTCCCTGCTGCGACGGCGGTAGAAGATATGACGCCGCCGGTGTAGATGTCTCCCGGAATGCTGTCGGCGTAGAACTCCTGGTAGTTGGTGTAGACGACGTAGATGTTTGACGTTGAAACGTAGACCGTCGAAGACGGGCCGGTGAGGACAGAAAGGGTGCTCTCCTTCCCGGTGGACATGCTCATGCTGACTACCATGGTGTAGTAGCTGATTTGGACCCTGTTGGGGGCGTAGTAGACCGAAGTGGGCGGAAGGGTCGTAGTCGCGCCGTTCTCGATGACGACCGGCATCACGCCGGTCGCGTTGCCACTGTTGTTGAACTGGTAGGAGGGCTGCTGGATTACGGCGTAGAAGTAACCCTGGGCGAGGCGTGCAGCCACGTAGGTCCCCGCGACGCTCATGTTCTCCATCAGCCTCGGCGAGGAGAGGTTCGAGGTGTTGTAGAGCAGGAGGTCGACGTACGTGGCGTTGGAATTCCGCTGGTCGATGACCATCAGGCGGTTCTGGGAGATCTCTATCCCCAGGACGTTGGCGTTCTGGAAGGCTATAGTCGAAAGGGTCGACGTGGAGTTGGGCGGGTAGGCGTTTATGATCGTCAACGGCGTTGCCCGTCGAGACGAAGAGGTGCGTTCCGTCGGTCTTCACCCTGTCGGGTTCGTCGACGCCTTGGACTTGGACGTTAGTGCCAGTGAACGTGGGCGTCGCGGGGCCTGAGGGCGTGGCGACGTTGGCCGCGAAAGTGGCGGTGGCGGTCATGCCCCCGAACGCCTTCAGTGGGCCACCGAGCCAAGTTCCTTGCCTATTGTACTGTTGGGCGCTCTTTGCGTTCGCTGCCATGAAGTCTTGGAGCTGAGAGTAACTCCGGAAGGAGTCGAGCCCCTGCGCCACTACATTCGCTGTTGAACTGCCTGACGGGATGCTACCACCGGCGATGAAAAGGATAGTGCTGCTATCCCAGCCGCCACCCCTATGATTGCTATCACGAAGATTGCCGCTTCCCTGCGCCCGGAACCGACTTCGGTGGTCCTCTGCATGAGCCAATGTATATCCAGGCGGGGGATTAAAGACCAACCCACAGAACACTCCGTTCTACTTCGCGAACGCCCGAACGGCCTTACCCGTTGGCGTTCTTCGATTCTCAGGATCGGCTAACCCACAGGTTAGGACCGTACGATGACGGGCTGAACGTCTAGCTTCTGGAGACGCATCTTGATGGGAAGCTGTCGTTAGCCTGCGTCATACGCCTAATAGTTCTCTTTGACGCAAATACTGTAACTTCCCGCCGCTTGAACTCACAAAAGAGTGCCAAGGGCAGATGTAAACATGCATACGCATGTTCAAGCGCGCAGAGCACGAGCTATTCTGAAAGTGAGCCGGAAGGACAGGTATCTCTGGCGAAGACGATGGTGCCCAAGGCTTTGGAACTCAATCGGAGTCACATCATGGTCTTGCGCGGATCGGCTTCTGCACGCTGTGCCAATTCCAGGGCTCCGACGGTCCCTGATTGATCGCCCAGACCCGGGGGCACGATAAACGTGTCAATCTGATCGATAATCGTTTCGCTCCGAATATAGCCGTTAAGCATCTCGACCACTTGTCGCCGTATCAGAGGAAACAACTGCTGGTGACGCATCACGCCGCCCCCACATATAATACGCTGTGGCGAAATCGTATAGATCATCGCGCAGATCGCCCGCGCCAAGTAATACGCTTCAAATTCCCACGCCTCATGATCGAGGGGCAAAGCGCTGGCTGGTTTCTTCCAGTGGTCCTCAATCGCAGGGCCGCTTGCCATTCCCTCCAGGCAATCGCGGTGAAAGATACAGTGTCCGGCGTAGGTATCGCGGGAATGGCGAGGAACTGGTAAATGTCCCATTTCAGGATGTACCAGACCATGTACTGGCTCACCGTTAATCACCGCCCCGCCGCCGATCCCCGTCCCGACAGTGACATAGATCGCATGACTCAGCCCCTGCGCCGCGCCATAGCGCACTTCAGCCAGTGCCGCAGCGTTTACGTCAGTGTCAAAACCCGTCGGAACACCAAACGTTCGCTGGAAAAGCTGGGCCATGCTGGTATATCTCCAACCCGGTTTGGGCGTAGCAGTGATGTAACCGTAGGTCGGCGATTCGCGGCGCAACTCGATCGGACCAAAGGACGCGATGCCGAGCGCTTTCACATCGTGCTGTTTGAAAAAGTCGATTGCCCTCCCTAAAGTCTCGTCCGGTGTGGTGGTATCCACTTTGAGCGTGGAAACCGGATCGTTAGTCGGGCTGCTTGAAACGACACAAACGAACTTTGAACCGCCGGCCTCAATTCCGCCATACATCTTCATAATCTCGTTCTTCCCGAGAATGAGCAACAACGAGATATAGCTTTACTGTGCGAGTTTCATGCGATATCATGATCGCTATCGTTGATGTGATCGTGGCTAAGCGTTGCTATTCGATGACGTCTTCACGTCTCCCAGACGCTTCGAGACTATTGCGCTTACTGCGCCTGAGAATATCGATTCAGCCATGGCTTCGTAACCTAATGGATTCAAATGTAGCCCGTCGTTCGAATACTCTTCTTTTAGCCTCCCCGTCAAGGAGTCACCAGTGGCGGAGAAGAGGTCTACACAGATGATACTGCGCTCTGCACTATATTTCTTGATGAGCTGGTTCAGTTGCAATCTCGGTTGGATGCCTTCGTCGTAACCGAGTACCGATGGAACCGTGCATGCGACTGGCTGTATTCCATGTATGAGCGCTTCGTCATACATCTTCGCGAGGTTTCTGGCCACGGATGGCGGTTCGAATCCCCACCCCAAGTCGTTTGAGCCCCCCAGGATTATCACCACGTTGGGTTGAGACCCCACGACATCGCGGTCGAAACGGTTGATCATGTCCTCGGTGAGCTCGCCCACGATTCCCCGGTTGAGAAACTCGACCCTGAGACCGAGTGCTCCCCTGTGGTCAAGCATTTTCTCCGTTTTCTCCTTCAAGAATCTCGTGTACGGAGTAGGCTGCGGCCACTCGTCCTCCCGTGTCGGTGAGTGATAGCCCACTGTGAGGCTGTCCCCAAAAGCCACAAGGACGAGCTTCTCCATGACTCTCTCCCGTCAGTCATCGAATCTGAGTCGCTAGATAAGAAGGCTAATGGATCCCAGATTGTCCTTAAGAAGACACAGATTACGACCGCTCAGCTTACTATCCGTGAATCTTGTGTAGTTTGTATATGTCAAGGAGAGTAGCTGGGCCGTTGGCTGGAGGATGTCGGACGAAGACAAGAGCGAGCTGGAGAGGGACTACCCTCCTCCAGCCTGACCTGTCGAGTCATATTCTCATTTGAAGCCGTTCCCGACGAACTCCCTCAGCTTCCTCGACGCGTCCTCCTCTATCGGCTTCCCGTGTCCCGGCAGCAACATCTGGAACTCCAGCCTAGATATCTTCTCGACGGAGCGCCTCACCTGCTCCATGTCCCTGCTCATGCTGGCGGAGGGGAGCCTCAGGCTCCCCGAGCCATCAGTCCTGAGCAGGTCCCCGACGAATATGGCCTCTTTCGGTTTGTAGACAGAGATACTACCGTCCGTGTGCCCCGGCGTTTCAACGATGGTGAGGGGACCGATCATCAATCCGTCCTTCAATTCCAGGTCAGGCTTCACCCTCTCGACCTTCATGAACAAGCCGAAGAGGCCAACCATCATGCCGCCCGCTTCCTTGAGCTTCTTGTCTCCCGAGAGCCTCGGGGCATCAAGCTCCCCAATGGCTAGCCTGGCGCCCGTCAGCCTCTTAAGGGTGGCTGCACTCCCGGAGTGGTCGGCGTCCGCATGCGTGAGGATAATGTAGGAGACGTCGCCGGCCTTCCTACCTACGCTGGCAAGGTAGGCGAGCACCTTCACATTCTTGCCTGGCGTCCCCGTGTCGATTAAGGCTAGGCTCTGACCGTCGAGTTCCACGAGGTATGCGTTCGAGAATCCCATGTCAGGGATTTGATGCACTCCGCGACTCGGCTCCGACTGTGCCATGCCGACCTGCCCTTCCTCTGGACCAGACAAAAAACTTTGCGACACCAACCACAGGATCACTGCTCGCACTGGTTGCAGTGGCGTCGATAGTTCGAGCCACTAAGGTTCCGGCCAGCAAACAAAAATGGAGGTCCAGGCCTTAGAGACTGTCTTCCAATGGCTTTAGGCCTTAGCAGGTCGCCATGCGCACAGTTCTCGCTCCGTCGTTATCTTAATGTGGTAGCCGCCATATTCCCATCTGCTCCACCCTGTGACGGCGGATCTCTTTATCGGCGTCTATGGATGACCTCACTTTCTCTATCATCTTGTGGAATACGTCGTCTGGGATGCTAACTGGGTATCCGTAAGCACGCTTCTCGAGAGACGAGAGACGTTCGCCGAGGGTCGTGACGACGAGTGAATCCTGGATTGTAATTAGCTCACTCGGCGGGAATGAGGACAGGAAATTCATCTCGTTTCTGAACCTTTCGCTCCACTTCCCAAGACGCGATGGAAGTGTATAACCCATCTCTTCGGCGACTTTTCTGAAGGTCTCGCGGAGAACGTCTCTTTCATCGCTGGCGAGGAAGGCGGCATCGTGACGCTTCCTGAGAAAGGCAACTATCTCGTTTCTCGCGACCCTAGCGACCTTTCCGAATGTCTCAGCAGGATTCTCGAGGAGGTGGATCACGTGAGCTAGCACCACTGCGTCGAATGTCTTGTCCTCAAACGGTAAGTGATTCGCGTCGGCCATAACAAGACTTTCAATCCCCTTGTGCTGCGCCTTCGCCAGCATTCCTCTCGAGAGGTCGACGCCTACAATCTCAAAATCTCGCTGCTGCAGGGGCTTAGCAATACGACCGGTGCCTACACCAACCTCGGGGATCCGCTTGCAACCGTCACCTGAGAGGATGAGAGCTGCCCTGTCGAGCGCTTCCTTTGCCAGTGGTTCTCGGGTTTCATCATAGATCTCTGAGATCCTGTCGAACCTCGCAGCTGTATCCAGAGCTCCGTTCATCCGTGCAACACGAGTATCTAAGAGACTGCTTTTCATGCTTAAAGACTTTCTACCCAGATTCCGGGTTTTGCTCCGTTCTGAGGGTGGTAATGCTTCACTTGGGCTGACGAGTGTATTTGTCAGCGTACAACAATGGGGTACGCACCAAAGGTGGTACAGAGCCTCCAGTCTGGCCTGACATCGCGCAGACGCACTGTGCTCCCTCTACCATGACGGGGGTGTTCTCTGCGTGAGCATGCACATGAGTGCCAAGGGCAGGAGTTGAACCTGCGACAGTTTCCGGCGAGCACCACTTCGATGGTCGCTCTCGGTCTTCAGCCGAGTGATAGAGGTTGTAGGCTCTCTCCCAGGCTGAGCTACCTTGGCACCAAAGGAGATGACAGATTGAGAACCCACTTAAGAATTTCTCCTAAGGAAACTTTAAGACAATCAATAATACTCGTGGGACTTCTTGGCAAAAGTAACGGTCAAAACCTACGAACTATCACAAACCTTCAACGCTCCCCTTGACTTTGTCTTCAACTGGTGCACAGACTTCAGGGAGGACGACGGAAAGATGATTAGTTCAAAGGCGAAGCGCACTTTTCTTGAGAGAACAGACAAGAGAATAGTGTGGGCAGCAACGTACAGGGAGAACAACAAGCAGAAAGAGGGAATCAGAGCGGTGTGGCTTAGGCCTCCTGACGCGTGGCACCTAGATACGTGCGGGGATGGCAGAGAGGTCGGAGATTACAAACTGACATCAAAGGGAAAGACCAAGACTAGGCTCGACATGGTCTTTAGCGTAACCTACGACAAGGGAGAAGAGGTTACTAGCAGGCGCGAGTGGGAGAAGGAAGTGCAGCAGGAATGGAAGATCTTCGCAAGGTATCTGGAGAAAGACTACAAGTCAAGCCTGCAGCAAGTCAGATAGATTCGTGGAAACAACGACATACGGCTAGAACCACTGCAGCGCGCTTCCCAGAACAAATACTAGCACTTCAGACCTCCAGCGAAAAGGAATAATATCATCCTAGATAGTGTCTGTGTGAGAAGTTGAGCGAAGAACAGTTTCGTGAGTGGGTGAGGAGAGGTTCACATCTTCCCCTCGCGGTGAATGGGCACTCTTTCGTCATGGAGCGCGATAACATGATCAGGGTCGACGGGGGTCGTTTCGTTTACGAGGAGGCTTTGCAGCTGGTTAAAATGCTCAACTCGAAGAATCCATTCACTCAGATTAATGCGAATGTGATGATCTGGGAACGGAACGGCGTTCTACGAATCGTGGTAATCCTCTTGGTAGTCATCATACTCGCAACCGTCATTCTGCTTGCCAGGCGTTAGAAAGAACTCCGTTTTCTATGTCTTGATAGTGACATAGTACAGCTCTGTCACTCCCTGCGCCTGAACCTTTAGGATTCCGAAGTTGAGGTTTCCAGAGCTATCCGTCCACGCGTAGACCGCGTTGGCAACGCCCCCCTGCCCGTAGTTCTGAAGAAGGTATCCAACCTCTCCAGCTGTCTTGTTAACACCCACAGCACTGAGCGACACGGTACCCACGTTCAGCCACACGGTAGGATTGATGGAGGTCACATTTGCGAGGGTATACCCACCCGACGCGATCAAGTCTGTAACCGCCTTTATCAGTTGCAGTTTGCTGGGAGTGTGGGCCGCGTCTGGTTGCTCACACCCAGGCTATAGAATGCCGCAGCGGCATTAGATCCTACTCCCACAATGCTGGTGGTCGGATTCACAGCTGTCATGAATGGTAGCTGGGTGACGACTCCCGACGTACCGGGGTTCGTGTAGACTGCTACGAAGTAGGTGAGCTGCCCGCCCACTGAATACAACAGATACGAACCAAATCTATAGTTGGGAAGCAAGGTCAACTGCGTCCTTACCTGACTGTTTGTCGTCAGCGCATTCTCGGCCGCCGAAGGTCCAATCATGGGAGTAGACTCCGACGGATTCTGATACAGGTCGATCTGTCCCAGTTTGTCTCCTCCGTACGCGATGTAGAGTCCAGCAAGGTTCTTGCTTACTGCACTCTGATAGTGCACCAGCTGCATACCAACAAAGTACGTTTCGTTCCCCACCGCCCAGGGGATGTACTGCACGGTGTTGTTCGCTGGCCTTTCGTAGAACTGCGTTCCCGACCTGAACACGAAGGGGTCGCTGACGTGGTACACGAAATCGTAATCGAGCTGACCTGACACGCTGGGAGTTCCGAGCAGCTGCTCCGGATACCTTAGCTGTGGTATCAGCCAAGCAGGAGGGCTACCCCAGCTACTGTAGTAGTCTTCGTAGTACTTCGTGATGAAATCCGTGTTGTTCTGGCCGATGAGACTCGACACCTTGTATCCTTGCATCGAACCATTCTGAACATTCACCAAGACGACTCCGAAGAATCTCAGGTACGGACTGACTGAGAAGCCCGATTGGAGCGGGTAGTTCATGTAAACCTGCACAACGTAGTAGAGATTGCTGCCGTCGGACGCGATGTACGCCGACGGATCCTCTACAAGCCCCGGAATCAATATGCTGCCCACTCTGTTGAAGATGTTTCTGTTCCATAACATGTCTATTGGTTGGCCGGAGAAAGCGAAGCCTAACTGCCCCTCCGCGAACGTGAACCACATTGCCTTCTGCCAGCCGCTCAGCACATAGTCCGGTTGTGCTGGGTATGAAGCGTTCTGGACCTCATCATAGCCCGGGACATGCACGTAAACGGTCTGGTTGAAACCGCCACCCTCTCCATAGTAGATGAGAGGTTCCGAGGGAATACCGTACGTCTTGGTGGTAGGTATCACCGAGCCATTGTGCGTGTTTATCACGAGGACTCTGGTCGTGTGTGTATAGATCAGGTGCTCACTTATCCAATCCGTCGAAGGAAATGCTGGCGTGGTTGGAGAAACCCAGTACTCTGTGTTGTGGTAAAAGACTATCTCCGAACTCGCGAGGCCCATCCAGTTGTAGGCTCCTATCTCCTTGGTGTTCGTTACCGCTGCAGCCTGCTGGTCCCACTGCCTCACGAGGTTGAGAATCGTGGAACTGTTGCTCGTGGGCAAGTTCAGCAGGGAGCCGTTCTGTATTCTATTCAGACCCGCGGCCCATCTCGTGACCGTAATCTGCTTCTGAGTCTGAGGGGACCATTGATAGTTAAGATAGTTGTTATTCCAATTGAAATAATAGTACGCACCAGCTCCGACCTGTACTATGAGCACAACCGCGAGCAAGATCGCGATTGCCTTGAGGACGCCCAGTCTAGTGGTCGGTGAGCGCATTCTCGACACGTAGAGCATCCCGAGTAACGTGAACACGAATACAGTCCATACGAAACCGTAAGCATAGGGAGTGGCTATGTTCATCAGCCAATACGGAGCCCCGAGTATGACGGACAAGCTGACTGCTGCAACAATCGCGAGCAAGTTCCTCAGCCATACGTTGCTGCCGCGTGTTGTCAGGTGCGCCACAAGCCTGAGCGCCATTCTGGCTGCAAATACCAGAAGGAGGGCTGTGCCAACGTACGACAGGAGTCTGTACTGAACCTCGAGCGAGGGCATGAGTGTTACCAACTCTTGGCCCGAGGCAGGGAGCACCGGAAGTGCGAATATCCTCAGGACGGCTCCGAAGTTTCCGAAGCCATAAGTCATCATCATGATGGCGTTCATTATCTCGCCGAGGAAGGGAAAGGCGTGCAGGCTTACGAAAAAGTAGAACCCAGTCGCCCACTTTACTACCTGCCAGAGTATCCAGAGCCAGGTGTTCATCTTGCGCTTTGATTCTGGCTCAGGTTCTTCGAACTCGTACTGTCCCCCCTGTACCCGCCTGAAAGATCTTTCCCAGAGTCCCAAAGAGTGTCCAGAGATCGCTTTGACCCACCTTCGGGTTAATCAGGAAAAGGGAGAAAAGGGCAGCGGCAACAAACAGGTAGTCGTGATAGAAATTGATGCCGAACCAATCCAGACCTGCTTTTGCGGAGAAGACGGATTCGTTGATGGTCCACTGAAGGATAACCCACGCAACACTCAGGACCGCGATTAGGACTATAATCCCAAGAAGAACCCAGACGAGCCTCGCCCCGCGCGGCGACCTCGCCTCTCGTTCATCTGCTTCCATTCGCCGGAGCCATCTTTATGGTTCTATTTACACTCTTCACAATCACAGTCGGTCGTCTATCAGGGAGTTTTTGACCGAGATCAGGGATACCGTTGGCAAGCTGGGATTGGAGTCGGGTCTCACTATCAAGGTGACAGATCAGCTGTACGTGGAAGGACCGACTGGCGGTCAGGGCGGAGACCAAGGCGCGAGTTGGAGCTACGACCAGGGAGCTGGCAAGCAACAGAATGTGAGTAACGCGGTTATTTCTACTCAATTATACGTTTTGACTCACAATTTCGAGTCAGTTCAGACAGGACATGCACAATTCACGGCTTCCGAATGACGGGTTAGTGTAGTGTCCCAGCCATTTCCCTCGTAAACTCACGAACATACCCTACATCATGAGGCATGAGGAAATTAATCTGGTTGACTCCTGCTTCAAACCATTTCTCCGCCGAAGAGACCATGTCCTCAGCTGTACCCAACCATACAGCTTTACTTGACACATACTCTTCTGGATTGCTTCCTATATATTCAGCCCAGATTGCTGCCAGCTTCTTAGCCTCTGAAACACTCTGAGCAAGAAATGGCGTAGCGTTGATGGATATCCTGACAGACCTTAAATTCCTGCCTACTTCACTGCAATAATCCTCCAAACGAACAAGCCTCTGCTTGAACATCTCGAATGGGCACACGCCGGTGTCAACGTCCCAGCCATCAGCTTCTTCGACTACAAGTCTCATCACATTTTCAGATGACCCTCCAACTATGATGGGTGGATGGGGCTTCTGAACGGGTTTGGGATTCAGTACTGCCTTCTCAAGCTGATAATGTTTCCCTACGAAGGTTACTTCTTGCTCTGTCCAGAGTTTCTTGATTAATTGAATGCTTTCCCTCAGCATCTCCAATCTTATCTTGTAAGGCTTCCAGGGTATTCCATAGGCCGTGCACTCAGCTCTGAACCATCCCACTCCTATAGCAAGATTCAGCCTACCATTCGATATGACGTCAAGCGTCGACGCCATCTTCGCAAGCACGGATGGGTATCGAAAAAGGTTGCACAGTACGACGTTGGTCAACCTAGCTCTGGATGTAATGGTCGACAGAGCTGAGAGACTCGTCCATCCTTCAAGGACTCCTTGTCCAAACCTCTCAGGCATTTCCTTTCCCCCGGGAGATGAGCCCTGAGGATTGAGGAGATGATCGTGAATCCCGATAGAACTATACCCACCACTGTCAGCAATTAATGCAATTTCTTTCATAACTTCAAAGTTCAGCTGAGGCTGTAGCCGAGAGTATGAGCGACCAGACACAGGGAGGTTAATACCGAATTCTGATTTCATCATCCATCAGCTCGACTTTGAGGCCTAATATTTGCTCTTTTTCCAAAACGTATGAAGCCACCAGGCCGAAACCAAACGCTACACCCACCTCGATGAAGGCGAAGAAAGCAATCTCCTTTACCGCCTTTCGCAACTCCAAAGGGTCTAGCTCCAGGCCGAGGATGAAAAGCAGAAGGACGATTCCGACTGAGGAAATCTGGCTGATAGTGGTAGGGTCGACAACCCATCCTAGAACGTAGGGGCCAACAAGCATCCCTGCCAGGACTTGCGCAGAGACTACTGGCAACCTAATCCTCACGAAGAGCAAGCTAAGCGCGAGAGCGGCAGCCGTCAAGACTCCTAGGTCGAGGAGGAAGACTGTCTCGCTTGCGACCACGCGTATCAGTTGACCCATGTCGCCAATAGACCGTTATGAACGTTCAGGCAGCTGCTGTGATGTCATCGGAAGCTACATTGGTCACTTGTCGCTAATGCTTAACTTCGTTGGGAATCACTAAGGAGGTGATGGCCGTCGCAACAATCGAGCTGGTGTTGACTGCTTTTGTTGCAGTCATGCTAGTCTCTCAGCTACTCTCACTGAGGGCTCGAGTGCCATACACCCTAATTCCAGTATTCGCGCGGGAGGTCATAGGAAAGAGGGCTGACAGGCGAATGCCAGAGCAGTCAACAGCCAAGTGATAATTCATGATGCTACTCTATCTTCATCGTGAAATAGTTAGACAAATCTAAGTCGTGTAGTTGACCTACAATCACCATCTCGTACTGGTTTGATGCCTCTGCTATGGCGATGGCAACCCTTGACCCACCCTGAGGCTCTCGTAGATCGCGAATTCTACACTGACCGTCAGGTTGTCGTCGTACTCCCCCGATGAAATTGCCCGCTTGAGTCTCTCCGTCGCGGTGAAAAGATCCCTGGGAGAGATCATTCTATAATTTATTCTACTACTTACGGGCCATGTCGCAGGTTCTTGCCCCGGAGCGGTACGGTGAATTGGTATTGATTAAGTTGGTCCGGGTTGTTGGTTCACTCCTAGGTGGGCTGCAATCCAATCCGATAGCCATAATGGGATCTCGTGTCGCCACCAGACGTCTTTGCATGATCGATCGGGGCAGGTCACCTTCGTTTCTCCTCGGGTAATCAATTCGCCGATGCGCTCTGGATCCAACATGTGTTGCCATCTATTCCCACACTTGTCGCAGACCA
This sequence comes from uncultured Nitrososphaerota archaeon, assembly GCA_963836465.1. GTDB lineage: Archaea > Thermoproteota > Nitrososphaeria > Nitrososphaerales > Gagatemarchaeaceae > CAWIJZ01. The sequence goes on along the minus strand of CAWIJZ010000023.1, from coordinate 92,217 downwards.
CGGTCATCTCCTCGGCAAGGAATCTCGGGAGGCTTGTCCCCAGCTCGGCGATTATGCGCTGGACTATGGGCTCAACACTCTCCTTTACGAACCTTGGCCATGCTTCCGTCACCAGCTGAGCCAAGTTCGCTTTGGCCATCTCCTTCGCCTCGCTCTCTATCCTCAGTTTGATTTCATTATTCATTCTCTTCTTCACCTCGTTCTCAAGAACCTCTGTCAGCAAACCGGGCAACCCAGCCCTGGTCACATCTTGATTGAAGACTCCACCCCCCACTCCTGTGAAGGCTTCCCAGTATTTCCCCTAGCACCTGCACGACAGCCTCTCTCAACAGCTTCGGCTTCTCTTCCTCTTCCCATTTAGTTGTCAAGGTCTTCAGGCGATCGCTGGCTCTCCTCTCAATCTCTGCGTCCTGAGCTTTGATGGTAGCCGCCTCCACATCCGGCAATGTCTTCCCTTCCACTGTAGCTTTCAGCTTCTCAAGGCGGTCGACGCGTACCCGTAGCTTCTCCTTCTCGGTGTTCAAGTCGCCTGCTCTTTGTTCACACGTTTTCAGCTGTCCTTCGAGGGTCTCGATGCTCATGTTGAGATCCCGTATCTCTATATTGCGACCGCGAAGTGTAAATTCAAGGTCACTGTTCTCCTCTTTCTGCGTCTCAAGCTGCTCGAGCATGTTTCTATTATTCTCCATGCACTTGTCAAGGTCTTCCTTCACCCGTTCGTAGTTCTTGAGGGCTTCTAGGTCCCTGAGTTCGTCCTTGACTTCGTCGAACGACATGCTACGTCCCCAGCGTGCTGTTAAGGCCCATGTAGAGCCAATCGATTAGATTGAGGGTCTCGAATTCCCTGTCTGTGTAAGACCAGTACTTCTTGGAGAGTTCCACCGGTATCTTGAACTTGGGGTTCAGGCCCTTGGCCCTGAGAAGCTTCCTGACACCTCCAAGAAGCAGGAGAGCGTAGTCGGCAGAGAGGTTCTTGGCTTCGTTCGGGAACTTGTCGACAGTAAGAATTATTTGGGCCAACCTGACCTCTGAACCTAGATGCTCGGCCTCTTTCTTGAGGGCACCCAGCTTCTCGGCTCCCTCCCTGAATTCTGAGTTGATGTCCTCGATCGCCTTCTTCACGCTGGCGGCGATCGGCTTCAAGGCATCCTCGGTGGCGCCCGTTAGCTCCTGCGTGAATCCGCGGACGCGCTGCAGTTCCATTTCGAGTTCCTTGAGCCTCGCTTCGACAGCGGACCTTCTGGATTCAAGTTCGTCGATGCTGGCTCTCAACTCTTTCATGCTGCCGTACTTGCCGAGAGCGTTTAAGACCTCGAGAGGCTCGCCGTATAACCGCGCGATCTTGTACATCCTTGTGATAGCCTCGGGAGAGAACTTCAGTTCATAGAGCAGGGCTTCTGCCATTCGGATCACAGAGGACTGGTGGGACCAGTCTGCCTTCGCCTGTTTGAGGTTCGTCTCAGCTTCAGACTGTTTCTTCTCTTGCTCCTCGATCTCCGCCTTGATCTCCGACAGGTCTGAGAAAGCGTTGATGGCCGTTATGACGCCAGCCGCGCCCCCGAACTTCGCCGATGACTCTGCCAGTCCGTTCAAAGTTGATTCGTCGAAACCTTCAGCGGCCAAGCGGTCGGCTAGGTCGAGTCTCCCTTGGATGTGTTGCTGCTCCGCCCTGAGTTTCGCGCCTTTGGCAGTCAGTTCAGCAATTGAACTCTCATACTGCTTCTCCTTGCTTGAAAGCTCTCGGATCTGGGCGTCGATAGCGGCAATCGTTTTGTATGCTATTATTCCCCTGAGAACCTCATCAGGATTCTTGGAGGTCTCCAAAGCTTTGTTGATCTGCGTCAACCTGTCCAAGGTCAAGCCCTCTGCGTCGAGCTTCGTCTTGTAAGTGCGGAGCTCCGCCAAGTTTGCGAGGCTCATGCTGGCGCGCCTTGTGTCTACGTACAGCCGAATCAGGTCGGGAACGGTCACGTTCGACTTGCCCACTTCTTGGAGGAGGGACCCCACCTGATCATAGGTCACCTCCCTGTCGGCCAGGTCGGAGCTCATAGCCACAGCCTCCTCGACATCGTCAAGTGCGAGGTGCCTAGCTACGACTTCGGAAAGAAGCTCGAGAGCCCTCTGCTTCACGGACGTGTCCTCAACGCTGGCCCCCCGAGTATATTCTTGTTTGATGGACTGCTCTGACCACGCCTTCCGCGTGAGCTCGACTATCTCCTGATTCGTGAACCCCCACTTCTTTAGCTGGGCCATCAGCTGGCGCCCACGGACCTTCGCCGCCCCCTTCAAGGGCCTCGCCTTCGCAAGCTCCTGTAGCTCGCGAACCACATCTTCGAGTCGTGTCGTGCTGGTTGACATTGTAAGTCGTCCGCAAGCATGCCGGAAGAAACGATTAAGTATAGTGCTTAATTGTTGAGCATTCATGGTCAAGGTTAAGGGTATATCTCCCGCAGAGGCCCGAAGGCGAACCACCCTCGACATTCTCGGCGTTCTAGCTTCCCGAGAGAGGGCCACAATCTCTTGGGTGAATCTCTGGAAAACGGTCAAGAGGGAGAAGAAGGCTTCCTACCCTGGCTTCAAAGAGACCGTCACTAGACTGGTCGATGTCGGCGTGGTTCGGGCTCAGCTGAATCCGCAGGAGATAAGCAATCCTGACCTGACTCTGGTCACGCCCTTCACCCGAATGCTGTCCCTGATGGGCATTCTCGAAGTTCTGGAGAAGAGAATGTTCGGTCCCGTTCCCGACGAAATAGCGACGGAGGCCCTGTTCTCGAGTGCTGACTTCAAAGATCTTAGCGACCAGATGACCGCAGAGGATCGTTCTCAACTTGTTGACAGCATTGTCAAGACTAGAATCCTGTTGTTCAAGATAGGTGAAAGGGCTGCGCTGAAAAGACTGAGGGAGGATGACCGAGTCCTCGTTGATAAGGTCCTGGGGGAAGTAGATCTCGCTGCTGAAAAGATACGAAAGATTGCGGAGGCTGAACCTCTCGATCCTCAGACGCTCCAATGGTCCGACACGATCCTGAGAGACGATTACGCTATTGGCATCAAGACGTACCTTTTCTACTACGACGCTAGAGAGGTTCTCACAGACCTCAGAAGCGACATCTCTGTCGAGGAATCGCCCACTGCGAAAGCGGGTTTGAAAGCCATGCTGGAGTTCGTCAAGGGGCTGGACCAGAAAACTGTTGAGGCTTGCAGGCGGTTGGGGAAGAGCATGTCTGAGGTAGCCCCATTCCTGCTGATCAGGCCTGTTGTGCCCATCTCGGCCATAGAAGATGAGTACATGGAGTTCTTCGAAAAGTACCATCCGGTTGGATTGTCGGGATCACGAACTCAACCTAATCTAAGTTCGGAAGGACATCACGCCTTCTAGAGCGTGTTCGTGGAATCTAACTGAAGATGCTACCTAAAGTCTCCACCACTTCTGGATTTCAGAGAGGATGATTGCTTCGTTCCTTCTCCTTGGCGACTCGGAAAGACCGACGAGGGAGCGGGCAAGACAGGTCATCCTGGATTTCATAATCAAGTACTGCAAGACCGGGAACATGTTCACCGACTTCGATTTCGACGTGATGACTGAAATGCTAGGGAGCAGGGGCGTGGAGGTTCTCACGGAATTCTTTCAGTTAGGGGTGCTCTACCGCAGCGTCAGTACCCTGAGGCGCCCTACCCCGGACTGGACCACCTACCTGAACTTCCCCGAGTACCCCGATTATGTCAAGGCGTTCCTGAAGGTCTTCGGCTCGCTTCCCGAGGACAGGAAGAGGGCTATCGCCATCTACGTCAAGACCCGTCTCGAGCGGGACTGGCTGCTGGGGATCCCGCCAGACGAGAAGTACATCCATGCCGTCGCACAGGGAGGAGAGCTTGTCCACCTTCCGATGCGTTGCCCGAAGTGCAGGGGGACGGTCGTGGTGGCGAAAGGCGTCGAAGAGATGTACCGGGATGTCGCCAGAGGTCTGCTGGCGAAGTGCCCAAAGTGCGGCTCGGTTCTGGGTAGGCCGAGGTGGGTGCCCTGGTATGGGGAGTGGACGGGAAGGGTATGACCGGGTATTGTCTGGGGATATCGACGTAGGGTAAGGTAAGGCCGAGTATGGCGAGGTATCGTCGGGTATGGTCGAAAAATCCAGATCTATTATTGTATCTTGTATGTGCGGAGGGACCGATTCTTTACTAGGACCACAGCCTGTCGACTAGGGCCGGCCTGGCTGGCCCTGGTTCTACTTTAGGTACCCTTTGCGATACTCTGGGCTCTGCCGACATACTTCCCCATCCTTTGGCTTGAAATCTTCGTACGGCACCCTACCTTCGAATGCCGCCCGCTATCAGGTCCATACGCCAGGATACCTGTCGAAAGACCAAGGGGCGCCTGATGGAGATCGGCGGATGGGAATCAACGTTGTGCTTCTGATCCTGATTAATGGTTAGGCGTCGCTCGACTAAGCTATCGGAATAGTACCCGGGGCAGGGCTGGCAGGATTTAGCTAAGATTTCACGAAGCAACCCTCGAGGCAGTACACCGACAGCTTCCCCTCGACGGGGCACCTGGCGCCCAGATCGCAAGTGTGAGAGAAGGGACGCCCAAGTCTGTCGCATGTACGGGGTTAATCCTCGCGTTCTCGTTAAGACATTAATCAGTCAACTAGCTGGAGTTTGACTCATTGAGTACCGGGGAATTCCCTGACGAACAGTGGACTGAAGATCAACTTCTTCAGCTAGTCCAGGATGTTTCTGAGGGAGCCAGTGGTCCAAATGCATTCCTATTACTGCCGGCTTTGGAGCAGCTATCCCAGAGGAAGATTCGCAGCGAGGTAAATGCGACCAAAATCTTGCTCGAAACAGCGAGGACGAGGGGCTCCTCCAATCCAGAAGCACGTCTACTTTCGATGTCATTGAGCGCCCTGTGTAATAGCAATGATGAGTGTCTCAAGATGTTAGGCGAGGAACTTAGGACTTCTGCTGGCAATGAAAGATTCTTGCATTGCACATTCTTAGTGATCTCAGGACTGGTCTTTGGGCATGTGCCTGAGTTCGTCCCCTTCGACAGCGAGAAGGGACACGAGCTAATCCGAGCACTCCTCCAGAGCTCCATTGATGCTTTGCGTCCCTCTCGTGGCACTTGAGGAATGCTTAAGCGAAGCCAGAACAGTCTAAGGAGACTCGAGGTCAATCTGGGTGGACGAGGATCAGACTCGCAAGAAACTCGTAGACAAGGCCCTACGTGAAACTGGTTGGGACATTACAGATTATCGTGAAGCGCAGACTTACGACACAGTTGCAGTCCGTGAGTATCCAACAAAGACAGGTCCCGCTGATTACCTCTTGTATTGCAAGGGCGAAGCCCTCGCGGCAGTAGAGGCCAAGAAACTTGCGCTTGGACCCCAGAACGTCCTCTCACAAGCTCAACGGTACGCCAGGGGGTTCGAAGATGGCAAGTTTCGCTTCGGCGAATTCCGACTTCCATTCATCTACTCAACCAATGGGGAGCTCTTCTGGTTCCAAGACTCTTCGAGATCAAACCAGTCGCTCCAGACAGGTTGCAAAGTTCCACACACCTGAAGCCTTACAGGAGATGTTTTCGGTCGACGTGACTAAGTCCCTTGAGCTGCTGAGAAGAACCCCTAACGACAATCAGTTTCTCAGGCCCTATCAAAGAGAAGCCATTGAGGCAATCGAACAGTCGCTCGAACGTAGCAAACGACGCATGCTCGTAGCGATGGCAACTGGAACTGGAAAGACATTCGTTGCCGTCTCATCAATCTACAGACTACTGAAATCGGGAGTAGCACGACGCATCCTGTTTCTTGTGGACAGGAGGGCACTGGCCGCTCAGGCAGTCGGTGCGTTCTCGAATTTCGAACCGGAGCCAGGGTTGAAGTTCGACAGGATTTACGAAGTCTACAGCCAGCGTTTCAGACGAGAGGATATGCCTGAAGAGTTCAAATTCGACCCAAACGTTCTGCCCCCTGAATATCTGACTAACCCACAGCCCCAACATACCTTCGTTTACGTCTGCACAATCCAACGGATGAGAATCAACCTCTTCGGAAGGGAAGGTATGTTCTCCGAGACTACAGGAGAGACAGAGGTCGAGGAGGACGCAGAGAAACTAGACATTCCGATGAATGCTTTCGATTCTAATAATCGCTGACGAGTGCCATCGTGGTTACACTTCAACTGAAGAAGGAAAATGGCGACAGGTGCTAGATCATTTCGACGCCATCAAGATTGGACTAACCGCTACTCCAGCAGCCCACACGACTTCTTACTTCAAAGATATCGTCTATCGGTATGAGCTTGAACGTGCTGTCGAAGAAGGATATCTCGTCGATTACGATGCTGTGTCGATAGAGTCTGACATTACAATGAAAGGGCTCTTCCTGAAGGAGGGGGAGGAAGTCGGCTTAATTGACAGGGAGACCGGGAGGGAGTCATTCGATGTTCTGGAAGACGAAAGGGATTACAACATAGGAGACCTAGAACAGGATGCAACGGCGCCGGACCGTAACAGGAAGATCGTGAAAGAATTCGCCCGATATGCTCTGGAACAGGAGAAGGAGTTGGGTAGGTTTCCAAAGACGCTTGTTTTCGCAATCAACGACCTGAAGCATGTTTCTCATTCGGACCAGCTGGTCGACATGCTGAGGGAGGAGTTCGGGCGTGGCGACGCATTCGTCCAGAAGATTACCGGAAGTCCGACGGTCGACAGACCGCTTCAAAGAATAAGGGAATTCAGAAACAGACCGCTTCCATCGATAGTGGTAACAGTCGACATGCTAACAACGGGTGTGGATATTCCCCGCATTGAGAATCTAGTTTTCCTCAGGCCAGTGAAATCAAGGATACTCTTTGTCCAGATGATGGGGAGGGGAACGCGCAGGTGTGACGAACTGAACAAGACACACTTCACCGTTTTTGATTGCTTTGGAGGAACGCTATTGAGATATTTCAGAAAGGCAACTGACTTCACTACCGATCCGCCAACAAAACCAACGCGAACAATATCCGACATAGTCGGAGCCATCTACAACAATGTCGACAGGGACTATAACACCAGGGTGCTAGTGAAGAGACTGGGGAGAATCGAGAAGAATATCTCGTCTGAAGGGCGCGACCTTTTTAGCAGGTTTATTCCTGAAGGTGACATTGGCGATTTCGCAGAAATGCTGCCGTCGCGGCTGAGCAAGGACTGGGCTGGGGCGATGAGAATACTGAAGGACCAGAAATTCCAAGACTTAATGGAAGACTATCCACGCGCTCCGAAGACCTTCGTCGTGGCGTACGAGGCAGAGGACGTCGTCATATCAGAATATGTCTTCAGAACAACCGACGGTAAGGAGTTGAAGCCGCAAGACTACTTGGTTTCGTTCGAACAATTTGTGAAGGAGAATCCAGACCACATCGAGGCTCTGAGCATTCTTTTGACCAAGCCTTCTGAATTTCGCACCAAAGAACTGACTGAGCTCAGGAAAAAGCTTGCTGCGAGACCAGAAAAATTCACTGAAGAAAATCTCAGGCGGGCATATCACAACGAGTTGGCAGACATCATTTCAATTATCCGATATGCTGTCAATGGAGAGCCTCTCCTATCCGCTGATGAGAGTGTAGATCGTGCAATAGAGAAAGTCAAGGAGGGCAAGAAGTTCACACCGGAGCAGGAGCAGTGGCTTCAATACATCCGCGACCACCTTGTGAGGAATATGGTCATAGAACAGCAAGACTTCAGCTACATTCCGTTTTCCAGACACGGCGGATGGATGAAAGCGAACCAAGTCTTTCAAGGGAAATTGGAGCCCTTGCTTAAGACAATCAATGTTGAGATGGTGACAATATGAGCGAAGTAGTAAACAAGCTCTGGGGCTTCTGCAATACTCTCCGACACGATGGGATAGGTTACGGAGATTACATTGAGCAGCTGACCTACTTGTTGTTCCTTAAGCTGGCTCAGGAAAAAGGCGTCAAGCTCCCGAATGGATGTTCGTGGGAGAACCTCAAAGCGAAATCCGGCACTGAATTGCTCGATACGTACATCGACATGCTTCGAACCCTGTCTCGCCAGAAAGGAATGCTTGGCGACATATTCGCCGGCTCGCTCTCCAAGTTCAGGGAACCCGTTAATCTCAAGAAACTGATTGCAATGATAGATGAGACTCAATGGACGGCGCTCGATGTTGACATCAAGGCGAATGCTTACGAGGGATTGCTGGAAAAGTATGCCGAGGAAGAAAAGGGGGCAGGCCAGTACTTCACTCCACGCGAAGCGATAAGGTGCGTCGTGAGATGCATCAAACCCGACATTAGGGGAAAGCCGGATTTCTCAATTCATGATCCGGCGGTCGGTACGGCTGGTTTCCTCATCGGAGCATATGAATGGATGATGAAGCAAACCAAGGAAGGAGCGACACTATCACGGGAGGAGCGCGAGAAGCTGCAAGATCATACATTCTCTGGTGGCGAAATCGTTCTAGACACGAGACGACTTGCTCTGATGAACCTCTACTTACATGAGATTGAAGCTGACATCTACTTCGGCGACTCGCTGGCGGAAGGACCACACACCTCAAAGCGATATGACGTGGTGATGACAAACCCGCCTTTTGGCACGAAAGGCGCAGGTCAAGCTCCTTTGAGAGATGATTTTACAGTCAGGACTTCAAACAAACAGCTGAACTTTCTGCAACATGTGATGAGCATTCTGAAACCTGGTGGAAGGGCTGCAATCGTTCTGCCTGACAACGTTCTTTTCGAAGAACATGCTGGAAAAGATGTAAGAAAACTTCTCCTCACGGACTGCGAACTTCATACAATCCTCAGATTACCGATTGGGACATTCACGCCTTATTCTCCAGGGGTCAAAGCGAACATCTTATTCTTCCGCAAAGGGTTGTCAACGAAAGAGGTTTGGGTCTACGACAATCGAACAAATGTTGAGAAGGTCGCAATTCGTCATCCATTGAACGCGGATTACTTCAAGGACTTTGAGGATTGCTTCCGCGCAAATCCTCGTAAGGAGACGGAAAGGTTCAGGCGATGGTCTATTGACGACATAAAGAGACGTGATTACAATTTGGACATCCTCTGGCTTAGGGATGAGTCGGCTCAAGACCCTAGCAATCTTCCTGATCCTTCTGACCTAGCAAGTGAAGCAGTGACACAACTCGAGACTGCACTCGATTCTCTTAACGAACTAGTAATGAAATTGGGGAACTCCACCGGGGAGACGGCACCATGAGCGACGCAAACGCATCAGAGTTGCCTCATGGATGGGAATGGACCAGCCTTGGAGAGATCGTCGAATTCCTAGATAGTAAGCGAGTGCCGGTGAATGAAAAGGAACGAGAAGAGCGCATAGCTGGAAAATCGGAAGGTGAACTCTTTCCATACTATGGTGCAAACGGTCAGGTGGGGTGGATTGATGATTATCTGTTCGATGAACCGTTAGTTTTGCTGGCAGAGGATGGGGGTTTTTTTGAGACTCTTGGCAGAGTTGCGTACGAGGTTGCGGGAAGGACTTGGGTAAATAATCATGCCCACGTGTTGAAACCTCTTACTGGAATCGATCTCAGGTACGTACATTTCGCTCTGAATTCGATGAATCTAATGCCATTTGTAAGTGGGACTACACGATTAAAGCTCAATCAAGGAAATGCGCAACGAATTCCAGTTCCTCTCGCACCCCAGAATGAACAAACACGCATTACTGCAAAAATTGAAGAACTCTTCCAAGAACTCACAACGGCGGGGCAGGCACTCCGGAAAGTTCCTTCTCTAATGAAGCAATTCCATCAGTCTATCCTATCGAACGCATTTCGCGGAGAGCTGACGGAGCGCGATCCAAACGACGAGCCAGCCGAGAAACTGCTCGAAAGAATCCAGCAAGTACGACAAACGAAATGGGAGGAAGAGATTAGAGCCCAAGGAAAAGATTCGAGGAAATACAAGTACGTCGAACCTGAGAAACCCAATAGTGACGGTTTAGTCGAATTGCCTGAAAATTGGGTTTGGGTTAGGCTGCAACAAATAGCAGAAGTCATGGATGTAGATCACAAGATGCCAAAGGCTGCGAGTATTGGAGTTCCACTGATTTCGCCCAAAGACTTCAGGGGAAACAATCAGATAGACTTCGAGGGCGCCAAGACTATTTCAGTGGTCGACTTCCAACATATGTCAAAGAAATGCAGAGTAAGGCCTGGAGATTTGCTTTATTCGAGGATCGGGACTGTGGGCAAAGTCCGAATAGCTCCCAACAAAGAATTCGGAATCTCCTACAGTTTGGCAATAATGAGGCCAGTATCAAGTGACATTGATAACCAATGGTTGTGGTACCTCCTACAAACCGACGACGTTGTTAGACAAGCAATGGAGAAACGAAGAAGCATAGGTGTCCCTGACCTCGGGCTGAAAGAAATGAAGAATTTTGTAATCCCACTCAGCCCGGTCGCCGAGCAGGCCAGAATCGTATTCGAGATAAAGAAACTATTCTCAATAGCAGATGGGGTCGAGAGGTCTGTGGAGAGCTCGGTAAGAAGTGCGAGCCGATTGGAGCAGGCAGTGTTGGCGAAGGCATTTCGCGGAGAACTGGTCCAACAAGATTCCAACGACGAACCCGCAACAGCCTTGTTAGAGCGAATAAAATCTGCACGAACCGAACCGATACGAAGGAGAGGCAAGTAACTACGCCTCGCAGCAGACTGAACATGGTAAACGTAGTCGCAACCGCAGATCTGAAGCAATTCGTGGACCCTGAGAAGGCAGGCAGTACGGCCTAGAGTCCGAGTCCAATCCCGAGGGCGTTGACCAGGTGCTCCCTCTCCCTTTTGTGCCACGCTGGGCAGTCGTTGAGCCCGACTCCGATAGACCCTCGCCTGGAGATTATCCCGAACTGGTCGAGCTTCATGTTTCGAAGCCATACGGGGTCGAGATATCCGTAGAGCCAGCGATAGTCGGCAGGGAGCGAAGAATCCCTGGCGCTTAAAGATGACGTAATCGAGGAGCGACCGGAAATCTAGGTCGATCGAGGTGTTCTTCTGCGAGTCCATGCCGAAGGCCAGGCCGTGATGGCGGGCCTCGCGGATAAGGTAGATGCCCTCAGCCTTGCTCTCGAGTTGGTCCTTCCTGAGTTTCACCCTCGAATAAAAGAGGTTGGAAGACTCCCGGATTAGGAGGTAGACGAACCTCGACCATCCGAAGCGGTTGAAGAGCAGGTCGAGGATCCTCCCGGCCGCCCTGAACTCCTCGTCCTTGCCCTCGTAAAGCGGGGTCGCGCTGATGACTATCCGGTTCTCCTCAAAGTCCTCGAGTCCGACATCGCCCCACGGCTTCACGGGCCAGGGGCACGAAACAGGCCTGTTTCCCTTGATCAGGAGCACGGGTAGCTTCATCTCCCGCACCCAGGGCGAGCGGAGCCAGGCCAGACCTTCACCGGAGGACGCCCCGAAGAGGTCGAGGATATTATGGCCTTTTGCGAGATAGTGCTCACCCAGGGCCTCAAGGAAGGCGCTCTTCCTACCTCCTCTCACTCCGAGGCTGAAGACCGTCAGGGGTGCGTCGACGTTCAGGCTCTCGCCTCCCCGCGCCCACCTGATCCTAATCCGCGAAGCCTTCGGCACCGGCACCTGCGTGTGTAGTCCTCCTTCCTCTCATGTTGGCGATTGTCTTCTCCCAGACCTCGCAGAATCGGTAAAGGATCGTCGGGCAGATGAATTCCTGGAATTGATGGCCACATTCAAGGAACACCCCGAGATGCCAGAGTTGTTCGAGTATTGGTCGAATCTGTACGATGTTCCAGACGTCGCGCTAGACGTCTACACGAAAGAAGGTTAGGAGGATGGGGAGGGGTGAGAGATTCTAGTATGAAGTTAGCAGTGAAACGACGAACAAGAAGGAACCATACGCGAGGTGGCGGGAGTGGTGAAAGCAAGTCATGCTAAGGGCGCTAGAACCAACAAGTGCTCAACCGCACAATACAGGCATCCCGGAAAGCAGAAAGGAAGCCGGGGATGACAATAGTGCTGGTCAGGCTACTGAGCAAACTCAACTAGGGGGTAGTAGTAATAATTCCAAAGCAGATGCTGGTAGTTTGCTCAGCAACAGCGAGAGGCTGTATCTGATGGGGAGGTTGGAACTTAGCGGTAATCCGAATTATAGACGTGTGTTGGAATGTAGGATAAGGAAGAAGATTGAGAGAAAGGGGCGAGAGCTGGCTCAGACTGTAAAGTTTGCGTCATATAGCCCGCAGATGCGTAATTGGATAGACCATTACGGCATTACAGTTTTGCTGAAACGACCTACCGAAATCGAAAACCTTGAAATTGGGTCCTTTGGTCAAAATAAGGTGCGGTCGCCGGGATTTGGACCCGGGTTACCAGCTTGGAGGGCTGATGTCCTAGACCAGACTGGACGACGACCGCACTGAGTCAGACGCTGCAGCTTCTCCTTTATGATTATTTGTCCTTGTACAATTTCTCGATTTCGTAGACTAACCGCGAGGCAACGACATGCGCATCAAGCGGTCTTTCATCTATTCTCACGAATTCATCAAAAGCCTTTAGTGTCTCAGGCGAGAAGTGGCCCTTTGGAAAACCACCGATCACCACGGCAGGATTCTTCTTGCCAAGTACCTCAGTCGCGAGATCCTCAAGGGGCCGCCATTTCCCGAGAACAGACAAACCAACAACATCATCAGCGTGTATAGTCTCCCTCACCAGCGAACGAACAGTCGAACCGTACACCTTTATCAGTCCAACCTTCGGTTTTTCGTAGAGCACTGACTCGAACAGATTCCTGAATCTCGAGTAACTTCTGGGTGGGCGAGTCTTCTCCTCGATTTCGAGTACGGTGTGGTTGAGTGTATGCACAAAAATCTTCGCCGAACCGTCCTGGTACATTGGCGCGCTTGTTATGCTCAGTAGCGTGAGGTAAAGGAGGTCTGGCCTGCCTCGTTTGAACTGATTCTCCAATCGCCGCATAGCTGCGTGATGAATGCTCCTGTCCAGCAGTATCCTAGAAGTGTGAATTCCTCGTCTCTTTCCATCACCAGAAACCGCAGGATGTTTCTGGATTTCATCGGGCACGAGCTCAAGGGCTGACTCCGCGATGATAACGTTAAGTTTCAATCCATATATTGTGCCGCATCTATGATAAATTGCTTTTCAGACAAATGAAGAACAGAGAAGCGAAGGCGGAGGCATCGAGGATAGCCCGGGAACTGCTAGACCTTGCAATAGAGAACTCTGGTTCGAACCTGGAACTCGCCAAGAAGCAGGCCGGACTGGCGAGGCGGCTACTCCTGAAGTTCAACCTAAGGTTCGACGGGAGACTGAAGAAGTACTACTGTCATGGCTGCAAGCAATTGATTATCCCTGGAGTAAACACTCGAGTGCGCCTCGGCCATGGAACGACGATCATCCGCCTAACTTGTATCGGATGCGGCCATGTTAACAGGATGGTAATAGGAAGGCAGGCTTAAATATCTAGAAGCGAGGGCAGACCTTCTCACGGTACAGGAAAGAAAATGGTAAAAGCCTATGACGTTCCAGCCAATAAACTCATCGAGGCTCTAGCGGAGCACCTGAAGCGGCTCCCGGAGCTTGAGGCACCATCATGGGCCCTCTACGCGAAGACCGGATCGCACGCAGATAGACCACCGCAGAATGCAAACTGGTGGCAGAAGAGGGGCGCGTCAATCCTTAGGAAGATCTATCTCCACGCTCCAGTGGGCATAACCGAGTTCGAAGTGGCCTACGGCGGGAGCAAGGCAGTCGGTTATTATCCAAAACACCACCGAGACGTCGGAAGCTCGGCGATAAGACACATTCTGCACCAGCTCGAGCAGGCCCAGCTTGTCACGAAACAGGGTAACAAGGGTAGAATTCTGACGCCGAAGGGAGTGGCTCTTGTCGACAAGTTAAGCAACGAGATATTTAAGAAACTTGTGCAAGAGAATCAGGCATTGGCAAGGTACGGGTGACGCCAATGACATATGAGCCAAGAGGCAACCAATCAAACAAAGCTGCCGAAGATGAAGCCGCCCGTAGATCAATGAGAGAGAACATAATACGTATGGCTTTCACTTCTGAGGCCAGGCAGCGTCTCACAAATGTCAGGATGGTCAAGCCCGAGCTCGCTAAGACCATAGAGGAGTACGTGATTCAGCTCGCATCGAGCGGGAAGCTAACATCAGTCATAGACGACGACAAATTGAAGACGCTCCTAGGTTCGATGGCTGAGAAGCAGCACAGGGAGTTTAAGATAAGGCGAATTTAGGGGTCTTTGAATCATGGGAAGTAAAAAGAACACATCCAAAAAGAATAGATTGGTGAAGGCTGGTAAGAAGAACAGGTCTGTGCCAACATGGGTGATCATGCGAACAAAAAGGAGTGTCAGGTCCAACCCGAAGCACAGACAATGGAGAAGCCAGAAGCTACGATTGAAGTGACGACGTATGTCATCTAAGACACAACCAGTCAGCAGAAAATACGTAGTTCCCCTGCGAAGGGCATTCGAGGCTCCAAAATACAGGAGAACCAAGGTTGCCGTGAGGATAATTCGAGAGTTTGCCACTCGGCACATGAAAGCCACTGAAGTCAAACTGGAGGAAAGCGTTAACGAACTACTCTGGTCGCGAGGGATAGGGAATCCTCCTAGGCGCCTGTCGCTCTTGATGGACAAGGACGAGGACGGGGTGGTCTCCGTGAAACTGGCCCCCAAATCGGAGTAGTAGTCTCCTGAATTGGGTCTCCATCTAGTAGAGATCTATCGCAGTCCCAACATAGGGATCTTCCTCAAGGCAAACGACAAGTTCATCTTCATTCCTAAGGGGCTTGCTCTGACAAAGACCAGCAAGTTGACCGACGGTCTTCAAGTTCCTGCCCACTACACGTCGGTCGCGGGTTCGAGACTACTCGGACCACTTATTTCCATGAACAATAACGGGATTCTAGTGTCGAGAATGATCGAGGACTACGAAATAAGTGAAATGACGACAGGAACAGGGCTGAATGTTGAGCGGTTCAATTCTAGATTTACGGCCGTGGGCAACCTCGTAGTCGGGAATGACAGAGGAGCTATTGCATCACCCATCCTTAGTCCAGAGGCTGTCAAACAGGTCAAAGACGTCATGGGAACGGACGTGGAGGTGATGTCGATCAAAGGATTCACGCAGGTAGGTTCGCTGGTCGTTGCTACAAACAGTGGCGCGGCAGTCTACCCCGGCGTGACCACGGCAGAAACCGAGAGGATAGGTAGAGCATTAGGTGTCGAAGCATACCCCGTTTCGGTGAACGGTGGGGTTCCTTACATCTCCTCTGGCCTTGTCGCAAACTCAACGAACGCAATAGTCGGTGACTTGACCACGGGACCGGAGCTCGTCTTCATGACCAGGGCGCTCAAGGTCTGAGGCCTTTCAGGGCTGGTTGACAAGGCGCTCGTTGATTATCGACTCTCCTTTGGTCTTGGGCACCATCCAGTTTCTGCAGAGTAATTCGAAGTTATCGCTCTTCCTGAATGTCATTTGGGCTTCCAATTTCCCTCTGACTTGATCAAAAAATGGCCATATTCCTGCTCAAGAGCTTCTAAACTCTTCCTTCGACTGAATGGTCTTGAAATAAGTAGCTGTTCTAACCCGTAGGACTATTAATGCGTAATGAAATCTCAAGTGCTAGAAGAGCGCCATGAACAAGAGTATTGTCATTAGTGGATTGGTGGTGATATTGGTAGTGTTGGTGGCTGCAGGTTACATTCTGCAGACTGGTATTAAGACGACAGGTTCGACCACGACGACAGCGACCACAACAGCTACCATCTTGACACCAACTGGCACTTCAACGTTTCAAGGGTCCTCGACAATACTCACAACAGCTACTTCTCAGCCAGCCACAACAGGGACGGAAACCGTCACCGTAACGACGACGGTCAATTATCCTGCTGGAACAGCAACCACAACCATTACGGACTGCTTCATCACAACCACGATAACAGTCACATTGATTGGCAACTTCACAGCTACCACAACGGTGACGCAGACAGACACGAACTACGGCTCACAAATCGTCACGGTGACCAGTTGCCAAGCCATAACCACATTATTCACAACGACAACAGTCACGACAACAGCATAGGCCACATGCTCCAATTGACTCATCCGATTTCCCCCCGCACCGGCATCAAGTCAAGATGTCAAAAATGCCTAAGGTAATTCAGCTCTGCGAGGAGCCACAACGGTTCTCTGACCTCAAGAAGCCTATTGGGATTAGCGATGCTGGACTGACAAAGCACCTCAAAGGACTCCAAAAACTCGGATGGATTCGAAAGATGGAAGACGGCAGATATGAGCTTACCGATTCTGGGAGACAAATCCTACCCCATGCCCAAAGAGCAGAAAGCGTTCTCGCCAACTTCAAGACCGCCCCGAGAATACACGATAATGTCGTGGTTCAGTATTTGGGAGTGGAGGGCGAAGATGGAGAAGCCTTGCTTGATAGAATCAACAAGGCGGTGAAGGGATACCTCAAGAAGCATCCTGACAAGCCCTTCACAGTCATGGCTCTTTACAGGAGCAAAAAGTAGCACTCTTTGATTCTGTGTTAGTTCCTCAGTCTTCCGACTCCGGCCTACGCTTCCTTGACGGAAGTTTAAGGTTCACATGCGCTGCACTCGTTCGAGGGATAACTAACATCACAACTGGAATATGAGGAAATAGCAATTATTCCTAAGATAATCGCCCGCCCCATACTCCTCTGTTATCGATAGAAAGCACCGAGAGAATCTTGAACAGATTCTACAAAATCACGACTGTTTCAAGAGGTTTTAGTTACCCAAAGGAATATTAATAATTGGTATTTGAGTCGGTCTGCGCCCGAAGAAGTAGGTTCAATTGCTGACCAATACCCAAATCGCGGAGCTAGTCAAGAAGGGGAAAGAGGACTCAAAGGAGAGAAAATTCAACGAGTCCGTAGAGGCGATTCTAACCTTCAAGGACGTCGACCCCAAAAAGACTGACCTAAACATAAACGAAGTGGTCTACCTTCCTCATCCGAGCGCTCATCGTCCAAAAATCTGTTTCATAGGTTCGGGTGATTTTCTGCTCCGAGCAAAAAACTCGGGCGCTGACACAACACTCGAGCCTGCACAGCTTGAGGCGTTCGCCGGGAACAAGAAGGAGGCAAAGAAACTCGCAAGAGAATACGATTTCTTCCTGGCAGACACGGCTCTGATGCCCAGGATCGGTAGGATACTCGGACAGTATCTCGGTCCGAGGGGAAGGATTCCCTCTCCCGTCCCCCCTAATGCACCGATTGAAGCTATGTTGCAGAGGATGAAAACTGCGATCAGAGTAAGGAGCAGAGCCGCACTGGCAGTGGCTGGCAGGGTAGGTGACAGGAAACAATCCGACACTGACATCGCTGAGAACATCCTGGCAATGGTGCAGACCATTCAAAGGAAGTTGCCTGGTGGCGAAAAGAATCTGCGCACCATCATGGTAAAGACGTCGATGGGCAAACCGATAAGCAAGGGAATCGAGTAGCAATGAGCAAACAGGTCCGAGTTCAGCGAGAACCAAGGCCAAAGAAAGTCGCCATTGTGGAGAAGGTAGCCAGTCTTGCCAAGACGTATCCAGTCATCGCCGTAACGCAGCTCTCCAAGGTGAGGTCTGCTCAGCTCATGGTGATAAGGAAAGTTCTGCGCGGTCAGGCAGAACTCCTCGTCGTGAAGAACCAGTTGGCGATCTTCGGGCTGAAGAAGGCGGGGATAAAGAACGCACAGGCTCTGATGGAACACCTCACCGGGCAGAACGCGCTACTCTTCTCGAAGGCTGACCCGTTCAAGCTCTACTTGCTGCTCGAGAAGAACAAGGTTAGCCTACCGGCCAGGGCCGGAGACACGGCCCCATCCGACATTATCGTCCCCGCTGGAAATACGGGTCAGCCAGCTGGTCCAGTGCTCAGTGAATTCAGGGAAGTTGGAATCAAGACCAAGATAGAATCAGGGAGCATATGGGTGATCAAGGATTCAGTAGCTGCCAAGGCAGGGATCGAGATATCTCCCAAGCTCGCTAGTCTCTTCTCCAAACTCGGACTAAAACCAATCAGAGCAGGTCTCTCGATTGCCTTGGCCTACGAAAACGGCCTCATCTATGGCTCTGATGTGGTCGCCATCGACATAGCGAAGTACACCCAGAGCCTTCTGGAGGGCTACACCTCCTCACGCCTCCTGGCCATTCACGTTGGATACTACACCAAAGAAACAACTCCGGACATCATCGCGAAGGCATACAGGGAGGCACTCGCGTTGGCCGTGGAGATTGGTGAACTGACACCAGAGGCCGCTCCGCTCGTGCTGTCGAGGGTCCAGGCGGAGGCAACCGCACTCCTCGCCAAGGCCAGAGAGAAGGGTTACCAGTAATCAGCTTACGCTAGGCTCAGCTTTTCTTTCCGGGTCAACTCAGCTCTTTAACTAACCGAAGAGGGACGCGAGGCCCGCCAGAGCTTCTTCTTCCTTCTTCTCTTCCTCTTTCGGCTTCTCTTCAGGCTTAGCTGCGGGTGCAGCTTGTGCCGCGGGAGCTGCAGGAGCAACAGCCATAGTGGCCGCACTCTTCAAAGCCTCATCAATGTTGACCTCGCTCAAGGCAGAAGCTAACGCCTTTACCTTTACCACCTCCGGCTCTACACCAGCTGCCTTTACCACGTTGGTTAGATTCTCCTCGTTTATGGGCTTGCCTACTTTGTGAAGCAGAAGCGCTGCATACATGTACGAATCGGTCATTTTTCCGAGCTCGACATCATTCTACATCTTTTATAGTTTTCGCGTTGAAAGGCTTAGTCCCATATCTCTACCTCCTGCCTGATTCTGTATCTTATGAGCTGCCTGACATTGTATGTCACGACCTTCAGCCCTGCTTCTCTCTTCTGCGTGTGCCATCTTCGACTGTACAGGAATTCTCCATACTTCCCCTTGAGCGATGAGTTCGTCGATTCTGCGTTGCTCCTCTTGTGGTATCTGTTCTTGAACTTCCTTGGATGGTTCTTCCTGTAGTTCATCATCTCCTTCCAGGCCTGGCATCCTTTCGCCTTGCTCGACGCATTCTCCTTCGGCATGAGGAACGGCCTTCCTCCGCGAGACGCGACCTCCCTGGCGTTCTCCCTGCAGGAGTAGGCCTTGTCTCCGCACACATCACCTATCCTACCATGTATCCTTCTAAGGAGTGTTCTGAATCTGGGCGAGTCGTGCCTCAGAGCCGATGTGAGGATCCAGGAGTAGATCGGCTTCTCCTTCCCTCTGCACTCGCTCGCGAGATGAAGTTTCCGAAAGTCTCTCCTCTTCGACGGATTCGAGTGAGTCCTGATGGTGTACCAGACGCTCCTCCTCCTTATTCCCAGGCCAGAGGAATCTATCGCGACGTGCTTCTTCCGAGCTGAACCTAGCTTTTTTTGAACCTGGCCGTAACGGCATCATTCACCCTCACCAGGGTGTCGATGCCCATCTTCGCACACGCTCTCTGCATCGTTGACTTGCCTGGCGACCTCTTCAGTCCCAGCTCCTTCAGAAGGTGTGGGTTGTTGTTCAGGTGAGCCTCCATCTCCCGATACTCCTTTCGATGATAGACCATGAGCAGGAGTATCAGGAGCATGCTCCTGAAGGGATAGGTGAACGGCCTACCTCCCGGATGCCTTTTTGGGTCCCGCTTCTTCCAGTCTCTCGGCTCCTCTATCTCGTTGACGATCTCCTTGGCTGTATCGAAGAAGAGTCTCTCTTCGTCTCTTGAAGATCTCTCGTATACCAGATAGCTTCCTTTGCTCATATTATCTCAATCTACGCTGTCGAGAGGGAGAACCCATCAGCTTCGAGGACAAGAGCCCCTGACAATCAGGTAAAATGTAGTTATGGGACTACGCCGCGTTGAAAGGGTGTGGGACAAAACTCTACAGAGTTGCAAGGTTGAACAGGTTGTGCCACAGTCCCGTGCAGAACTGGGCGCAGTCTATCCTGTCATCCTTCCTCTGAGCGATCGACCATCCGAGCATCTTCTTGTCGGCTGCGAATCCTGATTCTGAGTTCTCCCTCTCGTAGTACCGCTCCAGGTACTGGATGGTGTTCGTCACGAACTCCTTCATCGTCTCCTTCCACTTCCACGAACCGTTCATCGTGGCGTTCTTCTTCGGAATCACGAAGACCTTCGCATCTCCGAACTCATCGACGTAGCCAGGAGTGCTGTAGTACCTGTCGAGCCTGGCGCTATCGAGCGTCACGTCGAGCACGGAGAGCATCTTCATTGCCCTCTCATACGCATCCTTCTCAGACTTCATGCTGGAGCCGTATGCGAGGTACATCTTCGTGGAGAGGTCCATCAGCCTGAAGACGTAGGCGAAGGCTCGCCTCTTCGGGCCGTCGTCGTTCGTCCCCGTCGGTGACGATGATGGTTGCGACGCCGCCGAATCCTGCTCCTTCGCCTTCTCCTTCAGCTCCTTTGCGACGCTCTCGTAGTGCCTCGAGATGGTGAGCGAATAACCCGTCCCATCGCCAGACGCGTCGCTCTTCTCGATCCCCCTCTTCTTCAGGAGGAGGGCGTGCAGGTTGTGGAGGGCCATCACCACCTCCTCGTCCGAGTACAGCCTCTCTATGGTCTTGTACGAGACGTCAATCCCGGAGACCATCGAGAAGACGTCGAGCATGTTCGCGTACATCCTGTTCGACTCTCCCACGAGCTGCTTGATGAGCAGGAGCTTCACCTTCTGCTCCAGGGTTAGCGAGTCGGGCCTCCCGGTCTTCGGCTCGACCCGTATCGTGGAGACGGCCTCGTGGACGAGCGGGTCGAGGGCCTTCATCGCCTCCTTGATCCTCAGGGAGAATTGCTGCTCGTAGGTCCTCCAGTCCCTCTCCTTCTTGGGGTGGCTCTCGATGTACTCCTTCCTGACGTGCTCGTCTATCTCCTTCAGCTTGTCACGGATGTCCTCGTCCCTGATCATACGATGGGAGGACGAGCCGCGAGGTTCAGATTTAACCGCGGATGTGAGACCGTGCGGACAAGGTTGCATTCACATCACGATGCGGCAGCAGATAACCGAGGACCGAGAGACCATGCTAGGAATGGCGGGACGAGTTTTGTCCCACACCCGCGTTGAAACTGCCATCACAGGCGAATTCAGATGGCTTGTTCCCTGTCGCGATGAAGCGACGCGCTCGGCGTTCTCTTGCGACCGCATTTCTTAAGATTTCTTATAACCACCTGGCGCAGCGTGTGCGCATGAGCGAACTACCAAAGATACTGGAGGCAAACGTGACGTACAGGAGAGATTTCAAGTACGAAGGTCTTCCGATTACACCAGCAAGAAAACTCGCCATTGTCACGTGCCAGGACTCGAGGCTGTCGGTAGAGGACTTCTTGGGACTGAGCGTGGGGGATGCCCACATCATAAGGAATGCAGGAGGTCTGGTCACGGAAGACGTTATTCGTTCGCTAATCATATCACACGAACTAGTGGGCACACAGGAATTCCTCGTAATAAGCCACACTGGCTGTGGCATGCTCACCTTCAGGGATCAAGAACTTCAATCAAGGCTCTCGAAGAAGTACAAACACAATGCTGGCGGGATAGCCTTTCACGCCTTCACAAACCTCGAGGAGAACCTGAGGGACCAAGTGAAGAAGATCGAATCCTCACCTTTCCTGAAGGGCATTCCAGTCTCTGGCTTGGTCTACGACGTGAAAACAGGAAGCTTGCGAAAAGTGGTCTAGGGTTGCCAGAAAGCCATCATCTTGGTTCTTTGAAAGCAGACTAGGTGCAAATCGGAAGTAGCAGACGGTCCGAAGAAACGTACACGTATTCGCAACGACATGACAACGTTTTCTTCGTGCGAGTTGAAGTGAACAACAACTACATCACCTTCAGTTGATGTCATAGGGTCCGATCATGATGTGGCGAGGATAATCAGCAAGTCCATTGCCGAGCAGCTTGCTCGGAATGGCACCAACGCACGACAGAGTCCCGACCCTGCAGTCGGCGCCTGTCTTTATCTGCGCGTCTTCAACCTCACGTGACTGAACTAATGGTCGGGGCTCCCCAAACCAATTCCCAATCGTGAGAATTACCTCGTACACTAAAATAGGGAGGCATCGCCTACAAGTCGTGCTCCTAACAGAAGCAATCACTCTTGTCGAGAACAGGGATTACAATAAGCTGGAAGGAGTCAAGATAGACATCCCTGAACACTTCAACTGGGCTCGTGAAGTATTCGAGTCGGTGCACGTTAAAAGGCACTCTTCGAAGACAGCGCTTCTATGGGCCGACCAACAGGGAAATGAGAGGGCGTTTACATTTGGGGATTTTGTATCTAGGGGCAACAGGTTCCTGAACCTGCTCCGCAGAGCAGGATTACGAAAGGGCGACCCCATCTTCGTTATGGTTCCCGTTTATCCAGAGGTCTGGCTCAGCTATTTCGCGGCTATCAAGGGAGGTTTCGTCTTGGTTCCAGCCGCCATGACTCTCACCGAACGAGACATCGAATACCGGTTCGGGCAACTCCCTCCTTCTGCCGTAGTGGCTGATAGTGCAAGTGCTGCGACGATAGAGGCTGCGGAAAGGGCCGCGGGCAGAGAAGTAACAACAAAGATAATCGTTGGGCGGGCCCGGAGTGGATGGATTAATTTCGACGACGCAAAGGATTGCAGCGATGAGGCTGAGGCTGGGAGGACAAGGTCAGACGACAGGCTGTTCATATTCTTCACGTCGGGTACCACGGGGCCCCCGAAGATGGTTCTGCACACCCACGTGAGCTATCCGGTGGGGCATCTCACTACCGCCGCCTGGATAGGTATCAAGTCCAGTGATACTCACTACAACATGAGCCAGCCAGGCTGGGCCAAGTTCGCTTGGAGCTCATTCTTCGCGCCTTGGAATGTGGGTGCGACGACCGTCGGTTACCACTACCTAGGGCGGTTTGTCGCCAGAGAGCATCTGGAGGTTCTCCAGAAGAATCAAGTCACAACTTTCTGCGCTCCCCCAACGGTGTGGAGGATGTTGATTCTTGAGGACCTGTCCAGGTACAATTTCAAACTGCGAGAGGTCGTAAGTGCCGGTGAACCTTTGAACCCTGAGGTGATTGTTTCATGGAGGGAGAAGACCGGTCTGACGATACGCGATGGCTACGGTCAGACAGAGAGTACCCTTATGGTCGGAAATCTACCCGAGACCGATGTCAAGCTTGGCTCAATGGGAAGGCCCACCTTTCTCTACGACATTACAATAGTTGATGATGAAGGCAAGGAGGTGCCACCTAACCGGGAAGGCAACATAGCAGTCAAGCTGCAATCGAGGCCGATCGGGCTCTTCACAAGTTACATTGGGGTTCCGAAAGATACCGTTTCCAGGTCGATTCGCGGCGGTCTGTATTACACCGGAGACAAGGCGTACAGGGACAACGAGGGAAGGCTCTGGTTCGTCGGCAGGTCGGACGATGTCATAAAGGCGTCAGATTACCGGATAGGCCCATTCGAGGTTGAGAGCGTGCTCATCGAGCATCCTGCCGTAGCCGAGGCAGCGGTGGTGGGAAGCCCCCATGCACTGCGCGGGAACATGGTCAAGGCCTTCGTGGTGTTGCAGCAGAACCATGTTCCTTCTGAGGAACTTGCCCACGAAATCTTCAACTTTTCAAGGGAGAGACTCGCTCACTACAAGGCACCGAGGATACTCGAGTTCACTGCCGAGCTACCAAAAACTAGCAGCGGAAAGATAAGGAGAATTGAGTTGAGAGCGAAAGAAGTGGAATCCAAGCAAAATAGGGAGAGAGGGCCAGATGAGTATTACTTTGAAGAACTAACTTCCTAGAGCGTCTCCTTGCATCAGAAGCTACCGATTTCATTACTCCCGCATAGTGTGGTGTCAACCCCAGATTGGAAATCCACCGAAGCCGACCACTAGAGGTGTTAGTATCAAACGGGGAACCGTTTATTTACTGTAGACTGAGAAGTTTGATTCGACGAGTGTCACCGCTTGGATAAACAGAAGGACATCCTTAGGGAGAAGTTCTCCTCCGATTACAAGAAATACTATCTGGTCGACCTGTTCAAGCGTCGCGGCTTCACAAGGAAAAAATGCGAAAACTGCGGGAAGTACTTCTGGACTCTCAGAGAGAAGGCCACTAGGTGCGACGATCAGCCATGCTCCCCGTACTCCTTCATCGGGAATCCGCCGGGCAATAAGAAGCTTGATTTCATCGACTCGTGGAAGACTGTCGAGAACTTCTTCGTCAAGCACGGACACACCAGCGTGAAACGGTACCCTGTGGTAAGCAGGTGGAGGCCTGATCTGTTCTTCACGGTCGCGTCAATAATTGATTTTCAGCGGATCGAGGGGGGAAAGGTTGTTTTCGAGCTACCAGCGAATCCTCTGGTCGTTCCCCAAATGGTCCTCCGCTTCAATGACATTCCAAGCGTGGGTGTGAGCGGGAAGCACTACACTTCCTACTGCATGGTGGGACAGCATGCGATAGCGAACAAAGAAGGGTATTGGAAGGACAGATGCATAGACCTCGACTTCGAGCTTGTCACGAAGGAATTTGGCATTCCTGAGGAAGAAGTCTCCTTCATTGAGCAGGTCTGGCTGGGCTACGGAGCCTTCGGCTACTCCCTCGAATACTTTGTGAGAGGCCTCGAACTTGGTAACGCTGTTTTCACCGCATTTGAAGGAGATCCGGTGAATTACACCGAGCTGAAAGAAAAAGTGGTCGACATGGGCGCCGGTCTTCAGCGCTTCACCTGGATAACGCAGGGTACTCCAACCGATTATGACAGCCTCTTCTCCCACGCGCTGGGAAAGATGAAAGAAGTCTGCAAGATAGAGTACGATGAGGACCTCTTCTTAAGATACGCCAAACTCGCAGGTATGATGAACCTGGATGATTTCCCCAACCTCACCGATGCGCGAAAGGCAATGGCCGCCCATCTGAATGTCGGTGTCACCCGATTGTCAGAGAGCCTGGCTCCCCTTGAAGCGCTATATGCAATCGCTGATCACGCACAAACTCTGCTCTTTGCGATATCGGATGGATTGTTGCCCAGCAACGTTGGCGGGGGTTACAACCTCCGCGTGCTTTACAGGCGCGCAGAATCATTCATCAAACGACACAACTTCGGACTGACAATACAGGACGTGGTCGGGTGGCACATCGACTACCTTTCGAAGATGTATCCGGAGCTGGATGAGCATCACGATGATGTGGCCCAAGTTCTCGAAATCGAGAGCGACAGGTACTCTGCCTCGTCGCAGCGTACAGCGAAGGTGATAGCATCCCTTGCATCCTCAAGAAAGGAACTGAGCACAGAAGATCTTGTCAAGCTCTACGACTCGGACGGAATTACGCCAGAGCAGTTGACCACAGCCGGAGTGAAGACGTCGGTTCCCGATGACTTTTACGAAAGAGTGCTGTCACGCCATTCTCTCCAGAAGCAGGAAGAGAATGGTCCAAAGTTCGACGTCTCTGGTCTTCCAGAGACGAGACTACTCTTCTATGAGGATGACAGTCTTTTCCAGTTTGAAGCCAAGGTGCTACGCACGTTCGAGGGAGGCTACGCCGTTCTCGACAAGACCGCATTCTATCCGCGAGGCGGTGGTCAAGAACCTGACCACGGCCGATTGAATGGCGCGGATGTGATCGACGTAGAGAAGTACGGGGGCATAGTTCTTCACAGAATTGGAGGCTCACTTCCGAAGGTAGGCACAGTGGTGAATGCGGAGGTAGACTCGAGGCGGCGGGAGAAGATCAGTCGGATTCATACGGCGACTCACATGATCAATGGTGCCTCGCGCGAGATACTGGGAAGTTGGGTTTGGCAACACTCGGCTTTCAAGGAGGAAGACTATGGTAGAATCGATATAACACATTTCGCGCATCTCACTGATGAAGAGGTTCAGAAGATAGAGAACCTTTCAAACCAAGTAGTGATGAGGAACCTTCCGGTAACTACGGCCTTCCTGCCCAGAAAAGAGGCGGAAGAGAAGTATGGGTTCAGGCTATACCAAGGCGGTGTGGTTCCCACACGAAAGCTCAGGATTGTCAACATCGGGGACTGGAATGTGCAGGCATGCGGCGGAACTCACACAAGGGCTACGGGTGAGGTGGGGTTCATCAAGATCGTGAAGACCGAAAGGATTCAAGATGGTGTTGAAAGGCTTCACTTCGTGGCGGGAGACTCGGCGGTCAAGTATGTCCAGGAGATGTACTCAACAATAGGCAGCATCTCATCACTGCTCGCGACTCAGCGTGAGAACGTGGTCAAGGTTGTGGACTCCATGAAGGAAGAGCTTGAGGACTCCAAGAAGAGAGAGAAAGGTCTCGGCCTGCAGCTGGTGGAACTTTCAATCCCGGGGATAGTCTCAAGATCTGTGAACGTAAAGGGGGTAAAACTTTATCTCACAAACGAAGGAGAGTTGGGTGAGGAACTGATTATTGCTCAGGGTCAGAGTGCCATAAGATCTGAACCCAGTGTCGTCTACCTCAGTGTGCATCCTCGTGGAACTTCCGCTCGAGTAATCTGTTTCGTTGGAAGCAAGGCGAAGGAACTCGGTGTTTCGGCGAATTCTTTGGTAAGGACAATCGCGAAGCTTCTTGGAGGTTCAGGCGGAGGGTCAGCGGACTTTGCCCAGGGTGGTGGTCCCCTCCAAGATAGGATTCCTGAGGCACAGAAGCTTGCTGTGGAGCAAATATCATCAGTGGTAAGAGGTTAGACCACAATTGCCGAAGTACGAGAAGTACTGGCTGAAGGTCTGGCAGGATAAGCGAATCTTTGAGGCCGATCCCAGACCAGGAAAGAGCAAGACATTCGTCACATTTCCGTTTGCGTACATGCAGGGTCCGCTACACATCGGTCACTGTTTCACTTCAACAAGGTGCGATATCTATGCCCGCTTCAAGAGAATGCAGGGCTTCAACGTGCTCTTCCCCTGGGCCTGGCACTGGACCGGTGAGAGCATCCCAGGGCAGAGCTACAGACTCCAGCAGGGGGACGAGGGTGTAAGGCGTGCCTTCATAGAAATCGATCACGTTCCAGAGACGGAGGTCGCGAAGTTCGTAGACCCCGAGTATCTCGCATCGTACTACACAAGAGTGAGCAGGGATGCCGTCAAAGACACGGGCTTCTCGGTCGACTGGAGAAGGGAGTTCAGATCAGTCGATCCAGCGTTCAAGAGATTCGTCGAGTGGCAGTACCTGAGGCTGCGCGAGTTGGGATACGTCGTGCAGGGCACGCATCCCGTGGTCTGGTGCAGCCGGGACGAGAGTCCGACAGGAGACCATGATAGACTCGAAGGGTCCGGCGTCTCACCTGAGGAGTTCAATCTGGTGAAGTTCTGGTTCGACGACAAGTGGCTGGTGGCAGGCACACTGCGCCCGGAGACAATCTTCGGAGCAACAAACGTCTGGGTTAATCCTGATGGAATGTACAGCCATATCATGATCGACGGCGAACCGTGGATAGTGAGCTCGTCGGCGGCCAAGAGACTGACTGAACAGCAGCACAAGGTCGTCGAGCTGAAATCATTCAGAGGTTCCGATCTGATCGGTAAGGAGGTGGTCGCACCCAAGACCCAGGCTCGGCTACCAATACTTCCGTCGTCCTTCGTCGATACCGAACTCGCCACCGGCGTGGTCTACAGTGTCCCTGCGCACGCCCCATACGACTACATGGGACTGGAGGACATTCGTGCAGGGCGTCTGAAAGTCTCAGCTGAAACGAAGGCCCTGGCAGAGAAGCTTAAGGCTATCTCGATCATTTCCGTGCGGGGCTACAGTGACTTTCCTGCCGAAGATGCGATCAAGAAATTCGGCATCAAGGATTCGTCTGACCCACGGCTGGAGGATGCTACTGCAGTGGTCTACAAGGCGGAGTTCCACACGGGAGTCATGAAGGCGAACTGCGGCGACTTTGCAGGCACCAAAGTCAGCGAATCAAAGGCACTTGTCATCGAGGAGATGAAGAAGGAGAACTGGCTGGCCACAATGTTCGAGCTACCACAGCGAGTCTCCTGCAAGTGTGGAACCAGATGTTACGTCAAGATACTGGAAAACCAGTGGTTCTTGAACTACGCGGACGAGAAGTGGAAGAACGTCACCAAGGAATTGATAGCGCAGGCGAAGGTCTTTCCGCCTGAATCACTTGAGTGGTACTACTCCACCATTGACTGGTTGAAGAATTGGCCGTGTGCGAGAAGAGCTGGGATGGGTACGAAGCTTCCCTGGGACAAGGAATGGATCGTCGAGACCCTGAGCGACTCCACAATCTACATGACCTTTTACACCATCAGCAACTACGTCAACAACGGGAGGGTGAAGCCGGAACAGCTCTCCCCTGAAATCTTCGATTACATAGTGCACGGTAAGGGGTCTCTGGCTCACCTGTCCAAGGGTTCAGGAATCGAGATGAAGTTACTTTCGTCAATGAGAAACGAATTCCTCTATTGGTATCCTGTAGACCTGAGAAACTCTGCCAAGGAGCTAATTCCTAACCACCTAACATTTTTCGCCTTCCATCACGCAGCACTCTTCCCCAAACAACACTGGCCGAAGATATTCAGTGTTAACGGAATGATACAGCTTGAGGGCAAACAGATGAGCAAGTCGAAGCTGATCTTTGTGACGTGGCGCGATGCGTTGGAGAAGTACGGCGCGGATGCAATGAGGGCTACTCTCGCCCTTGCCGCCAGCGGAATGGATGATGCAAACTGGCAGGCAAAGAACGCCGAGGACATGAAGCAGAAGATAGAGTCGCTCTTTCCCTTTATCGAAAGGAACCTTGCGGAATCGGAGACGAGGGCGCCAGACCGTCTCGACCGATGGCTCATCTCGGTGATGAACACTCGTATTGCAGAAGTCACGGCTTCTCTAGAGGAGATGAAGGTTAGGCGAGCCCTTGCTGTGGCGCTGCTCGACACATGGAACGACGTCAGGTGGTACCTGAGACGCTCCGTTAAGCCCCGTCGGCAGACTCTCAGGGCGGTCTTCGAAGCATGGATAAGACTACTCTCGCCATTCATCCCATTTGCATCGGAGGAGCTGAACAGGGCGATGGGAAATAGGGGTCTCATAAGCATCGCCGCGTGGCCCTCGCCCTCCGACTTTGCAGTAGACAATTCGGCCGAGGTATCAGAGCTCCTCGTCACTAGGGTCATCGAGGACGCCAGGAATCTGCTCAAGATAGTCAAGGAGTCCAAGAGCAAACTCAACATCTATACAGCCTCTGACCAAGCAAGCCAATTCTTCATGGAGATGGCTAAGACACGCTCGGAGCGAGACAAGAGAGGGGAAGTCATCAAGAAATTCTCAAAGCAGGGAACAAGACCAGAAAGAATAATCAAGCTGCAACACGATCTCGGCGACGATTTGGTAGCCAAGATCTCAAACACGCAGAACATCGACGAATACAACGTTCTCGCGGAAGCGTCCCTGTTCCTTTCCAAGGAGCTGGGAGTGCAGGTGAGCGTCGCAAGGGCTGGCCAGCACGGAATTCATGACCCGGCCAACAAGGCGAAGGACGCCCTACCGTTCAAACCAGCATTTCTCTTGGAGTAGCAACTGAGGTATCTGCATCACTCGAAGTGGGTCTACTTCGCCTATCAGAGAAGGAAACTCCAATCCTTCAGGTTCGACTCTCTCCAGCGTCGTCATTAGAATGATTTCTAACGGTCAATCCGGCAACTGTGCGACAAGGCTATAAACAACATTCAGTCCGTGAGAACACATCATGGCGAGGTATGTCTTCATCTCCGACACTACTCTCTCCCGTGAGTACAGCAACTTCCCTCTTCTCGATTTTCTACCCTGTGCTCCATCCGGCATGGTTCCGAGGTTGATCTATGATTTCCTAAAGGGGAAAGCGTTTGCAACCGCAAGCGGGAGAGCAGTTTCCTCTCCCTACGCCCTGCGTAAGCTCGAGGCCGCACTCCTACAGCAACACACACCAGAAGAGGTGGTGATTGCCCACGAAGACTACGTGGAGCACTTCATCAAACAGGATACAGAAATAATTGGTGTATACACAATGGATCCACTTGGCATTGCTCCGCTGAGCCTGTCATACGCGACGCTCTTCAATGATGCATCGAAGCCATGGTCTAGGATTGAATTCGAGAAACTCATTGCTAGGCTCAACCGCGCCAGGAAAGGCACTAAGGCAAAGCTCGTTATCGGGGGGGCCGGAGTCTGGGAACTCGCCAGTATGCCGGAGATGATGGATAGGCTCGGAATAGACTTTGCCTTTCAAGGTGAAGCTGATGACATAATCAATGAACTCCTGCAGGACTTGGCAGATGGGTCGGTATACAACGATGACTACTTCCGAGGATTTCAGTCGTTCGACGAAGGCTTCCACAGAGTGTGGGTGACACACGACAAGTTCATTACACGTAGGGAGTCAAGGAAGCAGTTCCCAACACTCGATGAAATTCCGCTTATTCGGGGTCCCTCGATAAAGGGCCTGGTCGAAGTCATGCGAGGCTGCGGGATCGGTTGCGACTTCTGTGAGGTGACCCTCAGATCCCTCCGTTGCTGCAGACCAGAGCAGGTGGCTAAGGAGGTCAGCATAAACGCGTCTGCCGGTACCACCAACGCTTGGCTTCACAGCGACGAGATTTTTGCGTACGAGCACGGCCCCCACTTCACTCCGAACAGAGACGCGATTGGCGAACTCTTCAGGACAGTTATGAGTGTCAAGGGGATTGAGCACTCAAACCCAACCCACGGAAGAATATCCATTCCAGCCGGATATCCGGAGATAGCTCGAGATGTCTCGGCCATTACTAGGGCGGGTCCAGATCACTGGATTGGGTGCCAGGTGGGCGTCGAAACTGGCAGCGAAAGGCTCGCCAATATTCACATGTCCAACAAGACACTGCCTCTTAAGATAGGACCAGACGGTTCCTGGCACGACATCGTGATGCAGGGTGTAGTCAACATGAACAAGTCCTACTGGAGACCAGCGTTCACGGTCCAGGTGGGGCAGCTTGATGAGACTCCCGAAGACAACTGGGAGACCGTCGCCCTGATCAACAAGCTAAGCAGCATGAATGCCGGAGGCCGATCGTCGGAGTTCACCATAATACCGATGCAGAACGTCCTTCTTGGCGTAATGAAGAGCCAGGACTTCTCATCCAAGATACTCGACGAGTCTCAGCTCGCGGTCTACTACGCGTGCTACAGGCATCTGACCAAGATAACAATGAGAGACTCAATGAGGGACGCGCATGGGAACTTAGTGCGAAAGGCCCTCATCTCGTTTGTTCTTAATACTGGTAGCTACGGTCTCCTGCACCTCATCGAGTCAATCTGCAAGAAGCGCGGACTTGACATCGAGAAAGTCAAGAGATACGGTGTGACCGAAAGTCAGTCGATTCCAGTTGTGGCAAAGTAACTAACACCTCTGCGGTTATAAGCAACACTACTCTCCATCCAAGTATCTCAGCCGAACTGCCCTACATGGCAACAGCAAGGCTGAGGGGTGTCGAGTGAGTTGAACCATCAAAGACGACTGATTGCTCACATCGACATGGATTCCTTCTACGCGTCTGCAGAGATGGTGAGGGACGGGTCACTCAGGGAGAAACCAGTAATTATCGGTGCCGACCCAAGGGAGGGAAAGGGAAGAGGGGTGGTGGTCGCGTGCAACTATGATGCAAGGAAATATGGTGTGCGGTCGGCGATGCCCATCTCTCAAGCCTGGAACCTCTGCCCACAGGGCGTCTATCTCAAGCCAGACTTCGAATACTACGACCTTCTCTCCGACAGAGTGATGCAGATAATTCGAAACGGGTCGGCGAGGTTTGAACAGGTGAGCATAGACGAGGCCTTCGTCGATCTCTCAAGCTCATTATCCTCCATCGACGACGCGAAACTATGGATAACCGACCTCAAGAAGGAGCTACTCGAAAAGACGGGCTTAACATGCTCCGTAGGACTCGCAGAGGACAAGTCAGCAGCAAAGATAGCAACAGATCTCAACAAGCCGGACGGCATAACTACCGTCGAACCAGGCAGGTTGCCAGAGTTCCTCGCTCCACTCCCGATCAGAAACATCCCAGGAGTGGGGCTCAAGACAGAGCTTCTGTTGACCAATCTCGGACTGAAGACAATTGGGGACCTGCAACGCTGCGATCAGCAGCTGTTGAGGAGTCATCTTGGCAAGACTGGAGTATGGTTATGGGAGGTCGCGAACGGACTCGAACACGACGAGGTCCAGGAACACGCTATCAAATCCCTGAGCACGGAACGAACTTTCAGTCAGGACACCTCCGACTGGAATGCCGTGGAAGAGACCATCAAAGACCTCTCTTCCGAGCTGGTGGAAAGAGCAAAGAGTGCGCACCTCACCTTCAAGAGGGTCGGAATCAAGATTAGGTTCGAGGGCTTCGAGACACACACGCGAGAGATGATGCGCAAATCCCAGGTCGAACCCGATGCGCTGCAGAAGGATGCGCTAGCCCTCCTGAAGGAGTTCAGCACTTCGAAGAAGAAGGTGAGACTCGTGGGCCTGAAGATTTCAGATCTTAACCGCATGAGCCCCGATCAGGCTGCGATAACCACTTGGCTAGAAAAATAGGAAGGAGAGGAGAGAGATCCTCTCTGGTCTCCTCTAGCCCCCAATACGGAATAGCTTCGTGCCGCACACAGGGCAGGTGCCTTGGAGGGCTTTCTTCCCATTCTTCATAGTCACGTTCTTTGGGTCCTTTATTTCTCTCTTCGTCTTACATTTCACACAGAATGCCGTTGTCGAATTCGGTTCACCTTGTCAGCGCCAGACTCGAATGGTGTATAAACGTTGCAAGACGATTTTTGTTCTGCAATTGGACAAAACTCTGACCACCGAACGCACGAATAATGCGGTGGCTCAAGCTATATACAGGAGATGTCGCCGCGAAAAATCGGACCTGTTTGAGCGATTCTCCACTGATGAAGGTAGCCGCGGAAAGGTGCAGAGACGAGCTCACAGACTCCACGTGCTACAGGAGGCTCTCTGAACTCGGGGTCGAGAGGAATCATGAATTCAAGCATTCGTTGTCGGAACTCGCGGTCGTAGAACAAAAACACTACGATTTCTGGATGAAGTATATTCCAGAAAGAAGAATTACAGTTGACAGAGCGAAGCTCTACTTGACGCTCCTCTTCAGAGTTGTTTTGGGAACCACGTTCGCCGTAAGGTACCTCGAGCGCCACGAAATCAAGACCATCAAGACCTACAAGTCTATCGAGCATCTTGTTCCGGTCGAGGACAAAACGAAATTCGAGGAGATGGTGGAGGAGGAAGAGTCTCACGAGAGGAGTTTGGAGTCGAGGATAGAAGGAGCTTCCATCAGATACATCTCCTTCGTAGTGCTGGGACTGGCCGACGCTGTTGTTGAGATAGCGGGCATCCACGCAGGTTCTCTCGGCATCTACGATTCGACCAGACTTGCGGGACTCGCGGGGGTAGTCGCTGGAGCCGCTGCGTCGTTGGCAATGGCTTCTGCCGCCTACGCGCAGGCGAAGCAGGGCTTCGCCGGCTCTGCATCACTTTCGGCCACGTACACGGGCATCTCATACTTCGGCGCTGCGGTAATCCTGGCAAGTCCGTACTTCGTAACCGAGGTCATGGTGACCGCCTTGTCAACATCGCTTACGCTCGCGGTGTTTCTCATAGCGTTCATCATCTTCTACAGCTCAGTGATTGCAAGCAAACCTTTCAGGAGAGACTTCTTGGAGATAGTTGCAATCATGTTCGGTGCGACGCTCGCTCTGTACATCCTAGGAACAGTAATACGCTTCGCATTCGGGATAACCATCTGAACACTCCTCTAACCACAAAACGCTCACGCGACACTCCTCCAATGGCTGGAGGCATCGTAGGGAATGTAAAGATACACTCTGTCAGCAATGCCGCGGTACCTCTGTTCGAGCAATTGTGCGATATCAGGCCACCTCCCCCCAACTACGAATTCATCCATCATCGCACTTGAAATCTCCTCGGACATGCCTGCCCAATCACCACTCACCGATCTTTCGTACAGCCTGCGGGAGGCGTCCCCCCAGCCATGGAGGTCCATCACACCCCGATAGACCTTGGTCGAGGCGTAGAAGGCAATCTGCTGGCGCAACACATTCTTCGCGCTCATGATTTCCTCATCATTTTCTCCAATCGCCACGAAGACCGGGACGACAATATTCAGATCCCTCCTGCTTCTTCCCCCGCGTCGCATTCCATCTTCGACGGCGGGCAGCATAACTTCCTTGATGTATCTGACGGTGTGCAGCGGATGGACGTGGACACCCTGGCACAGCTCCCCTGCGAGAGAACACATTTTACGATTCACAGCAGCTAAGTAGATTGGAATTTCGGACTTCTCTATCGGTCCCGGAGAAAAGAAAGGGCTCATCAGATTCACGGTATAGTATCTCCCCTTGAAGTCCAACTTTTCCCCACTCTGCCAGTTCTTCCAGATTGCCCTCAGTAGGGTAATGACTTCCCGCATCCTCTCAACAGGGGGAAACCACTCTTCGGAGAAACGCCTCTGAACGTGGCCCCTTACCTGACTACCTAAGCCAAGTAGTAGCCTTCCATTCGACATCTTCTGGATATCCCATGCGGTCTGCGCGAGGACTGTCGGACTTCTCGTAAAGGCGAGTGCAATGGCTGTGCCGATCTGGATCCTATTCGTATGTTCAGCCATGAGCGCGAGTTGCAGGAACGGATCGTGACTCGTCTCACTGACCCAGATTCCATCAAATCCATCCTCTTCGGCTCTCTTGGAGAGGATGGACGTTTCGCCGAGGGAATCTGGACTGAGTGATACGTCTATTTTCATGGCGTGTACTCAAGCATCACCCCACTTGAATTCTTTGGTGCATTGCCACCGACCACAGGAGAACACCTCGCCCCGTTCCCAGAAACGCTCTGGGGGACTGGAAGGATCACTTACTTTTCCGGGAAGCTTTCGGACGCGGAGTGTTGTGGTGAAGTAGCTGTAGGACCTTCTCGACAGCTCTTGAAGGGTTGCTGACCCCTTTGACCTTCACCACATTCCTCTCATCGATGTACCGACCTGCAAGTCTGTCAGCCACTCCCCCAGTACCCCTAATGGCGATGATGGGTTTGCCCTTCAGATAAGCAGCAGCAGCCTCTATCATCGTCCCCGCACCACCGCCCACGATAATTACAGCATCACCAGAGTAGACCACGAAAAAGTTGCGCACTTGACCTACACCGGTAGCGACCACGGCATCGCAGTATTCGTTAGCTTTCTCGGTACTATCCCACGGCACTATACCAAGTGTCATTCCGCCAATCTCTTTGGCTCCTTGGGAAGCCGCTTTCATGACTCCCTGTCGACCGCCGGTGACAAGGATGAGCCCGGCTTTAGCTATCTCCTGACCTAGTAGGCGAGCAGTTTCATATGCGGACCTCGTGCATAGTTCTTCGTCATAACCGATTACGGAGACCTGTATGTTGCGCGCCACACCACGTTCCAGGAAACATCGCTTAAAAGATAGCCTGCCTAGGAACAAAGCAATGCCCAGTCTCTACAAAGACAGGAGGGAGGGCGCAGCGAGATTGGCGAGGGAGTTCAGGGGCATCCATCTCTCTGATCCAATCATCCTCGCGATTCCAAGAGGTGGCGTGGTAACAGGCTTCGTGCTCGCAACGGAAATAGATGCCGAGCTTGACATAGTCGTCTCAAGGAAGCTCGGGTCACCGGGCCAGCCGGAGCTGGCCATGGGTGCGGTGATGCATGACGGCACGGTCTTCATGAACGAAGAAGTGGCGAGCTACGTGGGTGCGTCGCGTGGGTATGTTGAGGAAGAGACCGAGCGCCAGATAGACGAGGCTAGACGGCGTCTTCAGGTCTATCGTGGCGACAGACCATATCCCAGACTCCAAGATAGATCGGTGATAATCGTCGACGACGGAGTGGCAACCGGCGCGACAATGATTACTGCAATAAGGTGGGTCAAGAGACAAGGAGCGAAGGAAGTAATTGCCGCGACCCCAGTCGCCCCCATCGAGACCTTCGTGAGGTTGAAGAAGGAAGCTGATAGAGTAATCTGCCCCGAGCTACCCGAACCATTCTTCGCTATTGGTCAGTTCTACGAAGAATTCCCTGCGACTGCGGACGAAGAGGTGGTGGAATTGCTGCGCGAAAGACGCGAGGAATCGCACCTGAAGAGGTGAGTCTGGCTGACCAAGCAGTCTGGAAGCTTGACTAGCTCCGGTTAGCCTTACCTACTTGGTAGTGAGAGACTACCAACTATTTATACATGACCGATTAAGGTCGTGGCCAGATTGGGGGTTCCAGATTCGCCTTGAGTTCGACTCAGTCCGGGATTGATCTGATGAGTTTGCTCAACGTGGCATCATACATGTTCTTCTTCGTCTTCATAATTTACGGCCAGAGAATTCAGTTGACCCTCATGGCCAACGGCCTCCGTAAGTCCCTGAATCGTCTCGAGGTAATGAAGAATACAGCGAGCAAGGAGGCGCTTCGATACTTCAGCGACAAAGGTTCGACGGCACAGGGTCTCCCAGACAGAATCAGCAGAGTCCTCGACTACGTAACAATCATGCCTGAGAGTATGGACCCGAAAGGAATAGTTGGCAAGCTGGAGCACATCACGAACACGGGCAGCGACGTGCTGAGAGCTGAGGTGAGTGGACTCTTGAAAGGTGCGGACCGAACCTCGATTTCGATCGGGGAAAACATGCTGGAAATCGCCAGCGCTTTGCATCAAATTCACAAGATTGCCAGGCACTACTATCTCCTCGCAAAGAAGACGAATTCCTATCTCACGCTTGTTCAGCTTCAGATGAGCATGCCTCAGATACTCAAGGAGGCGGAGGCGCTTGTTGGTGCTGTTGATGCAATCAAGCAGGCACAACCAATTGGAGACGGCATAGGTCCGCTGGTCGCATCGCGGTTCATGACCAATCTCCCAGCCCAAACAGTGGCCAAGGACACGGTGGTTGGCCAGACAGACTACAAAGGCAGGACACTCTTTGTGCTGAAGGCCGAAGGTCCGATGGGATACGTTGGAGAACCGGGTGAAGGAATGAAGCGGATCGTCGAGGAGATGGGCATCTCGATAAACGACATCATCATGGTCGACGCCGCGCTCAAGTTCGAGGGCGAGAAGACTGGCGAGGTGGCCGAGGGAGTTGGGGCGGCCATAGGTGGGATAGGTGTTGATAAGTACAAGATAGAGGAGCTGTCCTCAAAACACGAGATACCAGTGTACGCGATACTCGTGAAGCAGAGCGAAGTCGAGGCCATTTCTGCGATGAAGAAAGAGATCTCCGACGCGGCCGAGACCGTCGTTAGCCGCATCGCCAGAATCATTGAAGAGAAGACGAAGGTCGGAGAGAAAGTCCTGCTGGCTGGAATTGGCAATACCCTCGGAATAGCCCAGTAGCCATCCTTCTTCGTACGAAGCAACTGATATCTTCACGTAAACAGCCGCGCTGAGTGGGCACTTCTGGTGGACGCCCTGGCCGGGCTTAATCCGTGTATTATAAGCGCCCTTCCTTGAGGGAGAACCGCGATTTGAGAAGCAAGGTGTCAAGTTCGATAAGGTGATGCTAATCTTTCTCTCTCTAATAGCCTTCAACATCGTCTTTGGGCTGGCAGGGCAAGCCATCGGCCAGCGCTTGCAACTCCTCCCTCTCATTACTCAAGTAAAATCTCTCATGGGCACTCGGGCTAGGAATGTCCTCGGCAGACGAGCAACGCCGACTCAATGACGTCAATCTTGTGATAGAGTAAAGGGAGTCCCTTCGGAAGGCCTGCCAGGACTATTGGATATCCTCTTATTAGTGGGAATACGCATTTGAAGGCGGGTTGGCAGACGATTAGCCGAAGAAACGACCAATTGGTTTAAGGTAGGGCGCTAGAATGAAAATTGGAATTATCGGAGCCGGAAACATCGGCGGTACGCTCGCTCGCCACCTCGCCAAGCTTGGCCACCAAGTCTTTATTGCGAACTCAAGAGGACCCGAGAGCCTGGCAGCGTTCGCAGCGGAAATCGGAGCCACTGCCGTCTCCGTGCAAGACGCCGTCCGCGCCGGAGAAATCGTCATCGTCTCGATACCGTTGCCGGCGGTCGCAGATCTTCCACCAGGGCTATTCGCGAACGTGTCGGACAGTGTCGTCGTGATCGACACGGGAAACTATTACCCAGAGCTTCGCGACAAACCCATCGATGCGATCGAGGCGGGCATGCTTGACAGCCAGTGGGTTGCGCAGCAATTGGGCCGTCCCGTGATCAAGGCGTTCAATAACATGGGCGCGCATAGCCTCCGCAAAAGGGGCGTTCCGCCGCGCACGCCTGGACGGATTGCGCTCTCAGCCGCCGGAGATCCGATGGAAGCGCGAGCGGTCGTGCTTCGTCTCATCGATGATCTCGGCTTCGACGCCGTAGATGCCGGAGGGATGGAAGACTCTTGGCGGCAGCAGCCCGGTACACCGGCCTACTGCAGAGATCTGAACGCCGCTGCCTTGAAACGAGCACTCGCCGAAGCCGACCGGGACCGCATCGCGGATTACCGAGCTGAAGGGATCGCTCTGGCGAAGAAGTTCATCGCGGCGCGCGGCCAAACAAGTTAGTCGTATGTGAGCCGAGGGAGACGTATTAGCCATTCAGACGATGTTACACGCATGTATGCATCATTGGATCTCCACAAGGTCTACTCTCAGGCTGCTGTAATGGATGGTGATGGTGTGGTCCAGAAAGAGGAGAGAATAGAGAACACGCCAGAGAATCTCGAGGCCTTCTCGAATGACCTACCCGCAGGAACCGAGGTCGTAATCGAATCCTCTTCTACGTGGTACTGGGCGTATAAGATACTCTCGAAGAGGCACAAGGTCGTCCTATCGAATCCAGTCAAGACCAAAGCGATCGCGTCTGCGAAGATAAAGACGGACCGCATCGACGCTCTCACCCTGGTCAATCTGCTGCGGGGAGGCTACATAGCCGAGTGTTACATACCTCCCCGCCCGATTATGGACCTGAGGGAGCTGGTCAGGTATAGAGCGAACCTTGTCAGACAGAGGAACCAGCTGAAGAACAGGATTCACGCTTACCTTCTCATGAACAACATCAGGATAACTGCGAAGCCATTCACCAAGGGGTTCGTCGAGGAGCTGAAGGAGACTGGAGACGCGAGGGTGCAGGGCTACCTGAGGATAATCGAGGCAGTCGATGCAGAGATCCACGCGGCCTCCAGCACGATATCGAGGGAGGCCATGAACAACGAGGATGCGAAGCTCCTCATGACGATCCCGGGAATATCGTTCTACTCCTCCCTGTTGATAGCCAGCGAGGTAGGGGATATCAACAGGTTCTCAGACTCGAGCCATCTCGTCGCCTATGCTGGGCTGGCCCCATCCACCCACTCATCTGGAGGGAGTTCGTACCATGGTCGGATAACCAAGCAAGGGAGCACCTACCTCAGGTGGATCCTCAACCAGTGCGCCAGAGTGAACATTAGGAGCGAGCCTGAAGGAACGATAGCGATGTTCTATGGTAGGCTTGCGGCAAAGAAGGGCGACTCCAAGGCCATCGTCGCCGCATCGGCCAAGCTCCTGAAGATAGTGTACTGGGTCCTCAAGGAGAAGAGACCCTATCGTGGTTAACCGGGTAGGCTGCGTCATCTGTTATGAGGGCAAGAGCCTCGATAAGTTAAGCGCAGGAAGACCCCGTTAACAAGATACCGGAGGAACGATAGTGAGGATAACCAAGCCTCGTATGGGTAAGTGGCATAAACCTCCGATGGGCACCGAGAGGTGATCGATGGAACTTATATCAGGCTCACATGGGTAAAGGAAGGACTTTGCTGATATTTCCATAAATGAGGGAATTGTCGACAGGACCTACCAGATAGAGGCAGTAAAGCGAGTTCTGGAGGGTATCGAGAAAGGTAGACGGAAGTTCCTGCTGGTGCAGGTCACAGGAACCGGGAAGACGAGAGTCGCGATGGCTATTATCGACGTTCTTCCGCGCACAGAAGATTCTGTTCCTGACCGACACTCCGGAGACCTTTCGTAGCCATGTTTCCGTAAACGAACCGCTCGATATGGCACGATGTCAATCCGGACGGAGCGGTGACTCACTCTGGCAGACGCTACCGTTTCTTTGAGTGTTTTGCGGGCTTTGATGGCTTCGCGCTAACCTTTGCCAGGATTCTTGAGAGCGCAGCTTCTTCCCTTGCTCTGCTTATGGCTGTCTCCTTTGCGATGTGGCTCTTCAGCGCAGCCAACTCATTTCGAAGCGTAGCGACCTGCGTCTCTAATCTCTTGCTACCTGCTTCGTGACTCTTGACGTGGTTACCGAGATCCTTCGAACGTGCGTGTGCCGTGAACTCCTTTCGAAACGATGCGATCTGCGCTTCTAGCCTCTTGGCACTTGCTTCGTGACTCTTCATGAATCTTCCAACATCCCTTGAAAGGGATTCGATGTTCTCTCTCACAATCCTGAGCTGGGTACGCTTTCCCTCAACTCGAGGCCCCACTTGCGGGGTTACGCCAGCTTCCGGTGCCTGAGCCGCCTGTTCACTCGGCTGTACGGGTGCTCCGCCTTGGGCGGTGCTTCCTTCTTCGGTATCTCCACTCCCCCCTGATTCAGAAGTCAAGTCATACGATAGTGAGCCTGTCTCGCTAATTAACATTTGTATTGGCTTCGTGCTACGGACCGTTACCTACACGGTCACAGCAAGGCGGTGCATCTATATTGCTCATGGCGGATTGCCGTCCAGCTTCTCCAAGACTTCGAGTTATCTCGATTCTCTAACGTGCAACGCCAATGACATCACTGAAAGAATCATGACGATAACTACTAGACCGATTGCTAATCGCACAGTGTACGGCCACAGAACCCAATCCTCGGCGCTGCTTCCCAGTATCAAGTAATTGTAAGCATCCGAAACCGTGGGAGAGCATGTAGATACACTGGTGCCAAGACACAACCTAGTTTCTACGTCAAGAACCAGGCTGCCTAGGTAGACGATTGGCCAGACTATGCCGGCGAAGGATTTCCAGAGGACACTCGCCGGTTTAACGAGCAAAAACACTGCAGCAACCAAGTCGACAATGGCAATTATCCAGTTTAGTTCACTATGCAAAGGACTGAGCTGTGACAGGTTGATGTCATATAGCGCTATGTACAAATTGATTGCGAAAACGCCCAGCATCAGGACACCTCCGACTCGAGCCAAGATGGTGTTCGTCTTCAAACTTGTCTCACACTCGTATTCGTGTTTGGAACTCAGATTCTGTCGGAGAGAGGTAACTAGCCCGTTCTAGGCTAGTATCCTGGAGTTGTAGCAGTACTTGTCGTAGCTGTGTTTGGAATCTTTATCGTGGGGAAGTTAATTACATACCAGACATTTTGTTGTCCTTGGCCTGTAGTCTGCCCAGCGCTCTTGTCAGGTGCATAAGTGTAGAGAGGCCAGCCCTCGTAGGTTATCTGTTTGCTTCCATCAGTTCGAGTTATCGTGCCGAAGCTGGAGGCATTTAGGCCCGGAGGTAGTAAGAGACTGCCAGCGGGAGAATAGAACGGAGGCCAGAATGTTGCACATTGTCCGTAGCAGGTGCTTAAGCCGCTGTTGGGAGTGTCTTTCGTGTACAGATACAATGTGAAACCCGATCCATTCACGAGATAAAAGCCGAGAGAAGCCTTGTACGCTATGTTCACGGTGTTGGCAATCGAACCTGCGTGTAC
Organism: uncultured Nitrososphaerota archaeon; assembly: GCA_963836465.1. Classification (GTDB taxonomy): domain Archaea; phylum Thermoproteota; class Nitrososphaeria; order Nitrososphaerales; family Gagatemarchaeaceae; genus CAWIJZ01. The sequence goes on along the minus strand of CAWIJZ010000023.1, from coordinate 50,490 downwards.
AGCGGTGTTAGAGGCGCTCGACGTAGTTATACTCAACGTAGATGTTTGCGTGACAGTTTGAGTCTGAGTTATGGTGTTCGGCGACGCAAGGAGGTATCCGGTAGACGCTGCAAGTATTACCGCGAGAACAACGAAAACAGCCGAGATTGCCTTGTAGTTCAAGAATTCGCCTCTCGAACCAGGAGCAGGAAGATTGGAGCCTTGCGCATGGCGAACAGGGCGGAAAATACAATGTTATAAACTTACCCTTATGGGTTAGGGTGAGTTGCTTGCCCTGACGGTGTTGGCACGAACCGTATTTGCGACGAGCGGTGGAGTAGTGAGCTGGTCGCCGTGGGACCATCCAGCTGTATGCCCAGTCTAACGTAATCGGAGCCTGGGTTCGAATCCGTCCGGGCCCAGCCTGAGCTTTCATTTCCTGCTTCATTGCATTCGTACGTCCGCAGTACTTATCAACCCCGATCTTGCTGCAATACCAAGCGGCGACCTAGGCATTCAAGCTTTTCCCACCACAGCCAATGAAGATTCATCGCGTTCCTCAATGAAGTGCAATCGGCGTCCGTTGAAGGCGTGCAGGAATTGCGCCCAATTGTCCGCCGTCGGGTCCAGTCGCGGCCCAGGGACTCCAGAACCGGAAGCTACATTGGAGGCGGGGATTACCAAAGAACAGGCCAGAAGGGGCCTCAGGAGACAGCAGACAGCTATGGGCTTGTCGCTCCTGGCTTCAGCTGGATCTGGAGCCTACCTCCTCGCCACCGACCGTTCCCTTTGGTTGCTAGCTTTTTCCCACGCGGTGGGGCTGATAGTGATTGTTGCAATTGACACAGCCCTCGGGCTCCTTAGCATCTCGTCATCCAAGAAAGGCTACCTGCCGGGCATTGCGGTCGCAGTGCTGGGTCTGGTTCTTCAGCTCGGTGACCTCTCCACAGCCCCCCAGTACAAGATGAGCATTTCGCATTTCGCTTCCTATCTCTTCGGCCTCTGGGCCTTTGACGTCCTTCTTGTGCTGCAGGCTGTGGTGATTGTTCTGGGGGTAGCAGGGAGACCCTACGCGCAATATCTCGCAAGGGTGAAGACACGACGGGGGCCCGAGCTGAACTACTCCAGGCGGAGCTTCGCGAGGGCGATTGCCGCAATCGCGGGCCTCATTGGAATTGGCGTTGTTGTAGGGTCTGTCAAGCTTCCGGCATCCGTATCCACCGGCTCCCAGACCTCGACAACGACTCAAACTGGCGTGTCGAAAGGGGCGATTGCGAACACGAATAGCATCCAGGTCGGCCAGCCAGTGTACTTTGACTATCCGACTGGGTACCCCAATATCCTCATGAAGAACGCAGACGGGTCTCTCACGGCATTGAGTCTACTCTGTACGCACGTGTGCTGCCCTGTGTCCTACGACGGCACCTCGAAGGCGATCCGGTGTCCGTGCCATGGGTCCGTCTTTGATCTCTCTGGTCAAGTGGTCTCCGGCCCTGCAGTCGCCTCGCTTCCCAGGATCCAGCTAAATGTGGACAGCGCCGGGAACGTGTTTCCTGTTGGCGTCAGCAATCCGGGTCCGTGCCACGTATAGGTTTGACCGAGCGCACTGCCAAGTGACGCAGCCGGGAATACACGGATGTCAGCACTAGTCGGAGGCCACGCGACTTCTTGGCATAGCCGAGATTCCGACCGTGGTCGAGCCTCGCGAGCTTAGCTGATCGAATCTCCACCGCTCTGCCCGTCTCTTACCGACGCCAGGTAGTAAACTATGTAGAAGATTGAAGCGGCTGCGATCGCGAATACGATGATCTGGTTGAAGAAGATGGAGAGCGAACTCAGTGCCGTCTTCCAGAGGGAACCCGCGGAATAGCCAAGGTAGATCAACAACGCCGACCATAGTACCGAACCAAGAAAGGTCGTGAGGATGAAATAGCTCGGTTTCATCCTCAACATCCCGGCAGGTATCGAGATGATCGACCGGACGCCCGGAACGAACCTTGCCAGGAAGACTGTCCAGGCACCCCTGTTGCTGACCCAATCCTCGGCTCTTCTGGCGTGCTCCGGGTTGACCCCGAACCACCTGAGCAGCACAACCAGGACGGGCCTACCGATCTTCAACCCCATGTAGTAATCGATCAAGGCACCAACCATGAGCGCGGTTGTGCTGACAACCAATGCCTCAGCGTACGTCATGAGTCCTGAATAGACGAGGTACCCAGCGAATGGTAGTATGATTTCACTAGGTATGGGTAGGGAGGCGCTCTCGAGCAGCATGAGAACGAACAGGCTCACATAGCCGTAGCTGGTCAGTAGCGACAGAATGTTAAGTGAGAAGAAGTAGGTCGAGGAGGAGACGCTACTCAACACACTTTCGAACGACAACTCGACAAGCTCGAAGATCTCCAGAACACAGAGGCCTAATGTGACGAACGAGGCTACGAGCACATACCTGTTTCTGGGAAGAAGGTGATGATTCTGCACGGGGTGAGAACTCTCGATTTCTGCTTGTTGCCCGCTCGGTCGGCATCTTATAGAAGTTGCGCCTTTCCAAAGTCTTCAATCAGGGGCTCAAACGAGACGAGAGGACTCGCGACTTTCAACGCCGAGCTGTCGAGAGTTGCAAAGGTGCGGATGTCTCACGAGCTCACCGACTCGAAGCTCTACGAGAGAAGCTCAATCGGAGTGAAATTACTCGCTCTTTTGACTTGCGGTTTTGTTTTGGGGTGCTTCAGGTCTTCGAGCTCTCGCCTAATTCTTTCCAGCTCCGATTGGTACATCGCCTCCAACTGCCGACTCAGTTCTTCCGCCTCAAGATTGTACTTCGCAATCAACTGCCTAGCTCTCGCCTCCTTGACTTGGTCAAGCAGCGTTCGATTCTGATGTTCTCTCGCTTATCATCTCATCGTAACACCTAGAGGTGCTTATGTCACCTTTAAAGGCTTATCCTCTTGGGAGGCGTGAGGAAAGGAGATGATGTCGAAGCGAAAAGACTATCGGGTACCCTGGGTCCGGCCTGACACCTCTGGGAGGGTGAAGGTTAACACACTCGAGTTCTTTGTCTTCCATGAAGGCTGGTACTCAGCAAGAGCGCTCATGAAAGACCCTTCTCTTGCGGACATCTACTCAGCAGATCCAAACTCAAGAGCCATCCAGATGCGCCTCGCGAGGTATGCCCACGATGGCCTGCTTATGCGGAGATGGCAATCAGGCGAGTACGCATACGCAATAACCGGGAAGGGCGAGGATCGTGTCAGGTATCTTTGGAAGAAGTTGGGCTACACTGACACGAACAGGGAGCTGAATGGCGTCGAAAGACTGATGGTGGAGCTTAGGCTGCAGAAGAGCCTCGAAATTGTGCGAAAGCGGAAGCGCGAACAGGAGAGTGTTCTGCGGACCCCTTGAGAATGGTTCCAGTCAGTTGTCGTGTATTACGCGATGTTGAAGTCGCAAATACCAGTCATCAAGCTGCACTTTCCAAAATCAAGTTCGAAATACTCTTCTTCCGATTAGCTCTTCGATAACTTGGGCGGCTTCCACGCTCCTGTTGGTGTACCTCTTGATCGTCTTATCCAGCATGTCCATGAACGATTTTCCCTGAACGATGTTCTTCTTGGAGATGAATCTGATCTCATGGTTTAGCAGTTTCTTGAGGGTCTCGAACGCCAGGTTCTTCTGAGGCATCTCCTTCACTTCAGCGAGAAAACCCTCAGACAGAATGGATAGCTCGGGTTTCCGTATCCCCGCAGCTTCAAAGATGTCTATAATCCTATCCGATATCACCGCTTTCGAAAGAATCCGCTTTATCGCAATGTCAAACTTTTCCTCGCTCTCTTTCTTCGTTTCTGTCGTTTTTGACATTGCGGACTTTATCGCCTGGAAGTCTTTTTATTACTCAGTGCAACACGTAATGTATTCTTCTGTTGCTCTTTCCCTTGTTTTCAGCATTTGTGACGACTATCTCCCCTATCTCTCTCGTGTTCGCCACGTGCACACCACCATCAGCCTGGGTGTCGACATCTCCAATCTGAACTATCCTTAGCACTTCCAGTGACGGCGGTGCTGCGTTTGCCAGCTTGACTAGACCGGGGACATTCATGGCCTCCTCTCTTTTCATGAAGTATGACTTCACTTCAGCGCCGCTCTTGACCACATCGTTCGCGATTCTAACATACTCCGAAAGTTTGTCACGGTCGAATTGTTCGAGGCTGAAGTCTATTCGTGACTCGAGAGGAGCTATCTGGTTTCCAGTAATAAGTGCACCCGTCTCCCTGTGCACTACCGCAGAGAGTATGTGAGCAGTGGTGTGCATCCGCATTATCCTGTACCTTCTGTCCCAATCTATGACTCCGTGGACTGTCTCACGACCACTATAGAGTTCGGGTCGTTCAACCAGGTGAAATATCTCCTCACCTTCCTTCACCACCTCGATCACGTTACCCGCATTCAGTTTCCCAAGATCTGAGACAAGACCCCCTCCCCTCGGATTGAAAGCAGTCTGGTCAAGCCGAACCTTGTTTCCCTCAGCAGACAGAATCTTTGCGTCGAATTCTCGCAGGTAGGCGTCCCGCCAGTACAGCTTCTCCGTCATCCGACTCATGGCGTACTATTTCTCACATTTGAACTTTAGTGATGAGAAGAATCCTACGCGGCTTCAGCCGATAGTCTCCTAGACCGTCCTTATCTATCAAGGTCACGTATCCAGCCGCGGGCCCCTCCGGGGCCTCCTGGTCGACCGACGAGGAGGAGGCATTGGTAGAGTGCAACTAATCAGCGTCGGCTCTAGTCGTGGAGAATCGAACTTCCATTTGATCTTCACGCCGAAGTATCGGAGGGATGTGTTCGCGGACGGGGAGGTGAGGCGGATGTGTCTGGAGAACTTCGCACAGACGTGCTATGTCCTGGGCGTCAGGTTGGAGGCGTGCGAGTTCGGTCCCGATCACGTCCATCTCTTCGTGAGTCGCTGCAAGAACTACTCCGTCCCCTACATCGTCCAGAGGTTCAAGGGCGCCTCGTCACACAGGATAAGGCAGGAGCTGTGGGAGATGGTGAGGGGCAAGCTATGGGGCGACTCCTTCTGGAGCGACGGCTACTTTTACAGGTCGGTGGGCTCCACCACAGCTGAAGCCGTCCAATACTACGTCCAGAACAGCCAGAGGAGGCACTGGATGCAACACGATTACGAGACTGCACCCCAGGAGAGGGCACAGGCCACGCTCAAGGATTTCTAGACCCTACGGCCTTCAGGCCGAGGTAGTTCAGACGCTCTAGCACACGGAAGATGCCTCACTGGAGCAATCCAACCGCGTCAGTAGCTTGTTATCTTCATCTGTGTGAGTTGTCTCCGAATCAACACGCTCGAACCAATCCACTTCCTGCTCGCTATTTTCATCTTGCCGAGCGCCGATTGGAGAGCTGACTCAAAGGTCTCGTGTGTGTCTGGCTTCTGCTTCATGAGGGTTCTGATACTCTCCCTCACGTTCCAAACGCCCAGAGGCATGATGTACCCGGGATATGTCTCCCTAAGGACAATTGCAGCTGCCTGCTTGCGTTCTCTTTCGAGCGCTTCGGTGATTGCCAACCTAGTGGAATAGTAACACCCCCCAACCTTCGCATATGTGGTCCTCCCGAAGTACTCCTCATAGTCTCCTATCTGATAGGGTTCATTCGTGAATTGGTTCCAGGTAGTGTTCGGGAACCAGGCTTCAATCCATTCGAATTTCCAGGGCTCAGGTAGGAGAATCGCAACATACTGATTATCATAAACTGTGTAGCTGTAGACTCGGTACTTGTCAATAGTCGGATAGTCCTTGATTCGCGCTATCAAAGTTGAACTCAAGGCACTGTCAACAGCCGTGATGCTCCACCGGGTAGGGACGACCTTTCTTTTCGCTGCCACGCCGAACATCCCCACGCTGAATGCCCTCTGTATCCGTGTCACCAGTACACCATCCCTGTAGAGATGGAAGGTGGCATCCGCCGCCTTCAGGTCCCGGTCATAGTACGCCTTCTCTATTCTTCGGTCGACGGAGACGCTGGAGAATCTGAACTTGTCGAGGGGGGCCGAGGGTCCGAAGGGCTGAGACTCCTCGCTTAGCATTAGGACCTTCCTTGGGGCCTTTGCGAGACTGAGCTCCGAGTCGACAGGCTTTGCGGCCATCGAGAGCTCCTGGAGTCTTTCAAGTACCCCCCTCGGGTTGACAGCGTCATCCACGCTCGCCCTGACGTTTCCGCGAACGAGTGAGAATCTGTAATCTACTATTGTCTCGATGGGTTTCCCGAGCCAATCCTCCGGCGTGTCCATGATCGCTGTATCCCCATATTGCGGGGGAACCAGCGGCCCGATGGAGACCTTCGGATACCCCAATCTACCCACGAAGATGCCCGGCGGCGAGGACCCTGCAACGCTGGTGCTGTAGGGAGCGGTCCCCACCCTGGCCATGGATTGAGCCTTCACGATTATGGGGCATCTGGGCTTGCCACAGAGGAGCTTCGCACCCCTGCATTGCAGGCACATCCAGGCTGGCGGGCTCTCTATGACCTCTATTGACGTCGCTGCCCCTTCTTCTAGACCGATCGTTTCGATCGGAATGACATTCGACAGCCACGTGATTCTCCTTGGCAGGTTCCTATCAACTCAGCGAAGCAAACTGCGTTCTTAAGGGTCTTGGCAAACCCACTCCATCTCCTCAGGCTGCCGCCAAGGCATTTGTCGCTTCGTGAGCCTTTGTCAATCTGAAGATTTCGTAGGTAAAGCTCTCCACGGCCTCCCTGTGGGCGCCGAAGTGGCCACCGGCCGTGTTCCTCATTTTCTTCGCCTGGTCTGAACTTGTTCAGGTTTTCGATGATAGAGAGAATCATAATTGCTATAAGAGAACGCATGAGGATATCGTTCAGTAACTCTCGAAGTTGATTCAAAGCAAGCCTAAAGTCGGCTTATGTCATCGGATACTCACACATGAGTGTGTGCCTTTGCTCAGGAACAGGATGATCCTGCTGTCTTTGTTCCTGCTGTCTTTGTTCCTGCTGTCCCTACTTACCATTCCGTTTGTTCTCGCCGCCCCTCAGTACGGAACTGCATTTGCTTTCTACCACACCGACTGGCCGATTGCGCCAGTGGGCATAGCCGTCGACGCCAACGGGACTGTCTACTGGGCTAACTACAACACAGGTCAGCTCCTTTCCTCTTTACCCACTTCACCTACTGCGCTCTGCCTCATCTACTGTAGTCCTACTGTAGTCCTTAGTGGATTAAATCATCCTCTAGGCGTTGCTGTCGACGCCTCTGGCGACTTGTATTTCAGCGAGCAATTGGCGGGCACGGTCAGCGAACTTCTTGCGGGCTCAACAACTCCAAAACTTCTGTTCTCCTCCCATCTCGTCGGGTTCATTTCTCCAGATCAATCGGGGAATGTTTTCTTTGTTCCGAATAGCGGGTGCAATGGTCAGGGCTACACAAACAGCATCATGGAGTACACGCGTTCGAATGGACAAATCGTGACCATTCTCGCAGCGAATGCGTCCCTTGGTAATAATCCGTCTTACGGCCAAGTTTTCGTCAATTCTGCAGGCCTGTATTTCACTACATGCACTGGCAAGGTAGAGTTGCTGCCAGTGGGGTCATCGACACCGCGAACGCTAGTCTCGGGTTTGCAAGCTGGTCCGTCGGTATCGTCCAATGGGGTAACGGCCGATGCCAAAGGCGACATTTTCTTCACCGACTACTGGAACAGTGTAGGTGTGCTGCCAGCTGCTTCTTCATCACCTACGACGCTCGCTACTGCGGGGCATACGCACTATGGCATTGCCCTTGACAGGCAAGGGAACGTCTACTACACGGATAATTTGGAAGGGACGATATGGAAGGTACCCGTTGGAGCTTCGAGCAATTCAGCTGTCGCTACTACAAACACTATTTCTGATACGGGGTTGCTGTATCTTGCTGTTGGCATTGGTGTCGCAGGTGTGGCTATAGGAATAGGACTTCGATTAAGACGCACGACTTACAACTAAGAAACAGAACCCGAAATCAAGCATCACTCATCAAGTTACCAACCATGACCGGCTATAATCTTATCTCGTCTTCGATGACTCACTTCCTCAAGAGGCTGGCAGCCAACCATTCGGGGATGTTCCCCATATTCCTACTTCGCCCCTACGAGGCGCACCCTTATTCAGAACCCGACGATTGCCTCACGGTAACTTCCAAGGAGACAGCTCCTCGTAGGTTATGTTCCTCTTGAGCATCCAGTACGCGTAGGAGACGAGCTTCCTCGCGACGGCGATGAGCGCCTTCCTCTCTCCCCTCTTGTGCTTCAGCCTGGTGTAGAACTCGTTCAGGTGCGGATCCTTTCTCACCGCAACCCTCGCGCACTCCACCAGGTTCCTGCGGAGCCACTTGTCTCCCTTCTTCGTTATGTGGCCGAGGTGCGTCACGTCGGCCGTCTCGTCGAGCCACGGGACTAGGCCGAGGTAGGCGCAGGCGTGCTTCGAGTCGGGGAAGCGGTCCACGTCATCGAGCACCGATGCGAGGAAGAGGGCCGTGTACGGCGCCACACCCGGTAGCGTATCCAAGAGCCTCGCCCTCTCGTCCGTGGAGACGATGTCCAGGATCTGAGCATCGAGCTTCTCTATCGTCGACTCGACCAGCTCGAGCTCGTCCAGCCTGATCTCTATCTCCCGCAGCCGGAGCTCTCTGAGCTTCTTCCTTCCTTCATCGCTGAACGGACTCTCCACCTCGATGCCTCTCCTCTTCAGGAGCCACCTTATCGTACCCCTGAGTTCGCCCCTCCTCAGTCCGTACGTCACCCTGTCGTTTACCACGAAGAGCTTCTCCCTCGTCTCCTCGTCGCGCATGTGGGCCATGGGCAGGTAGTTGGTCCTGAGCAGGTCTCCCAAAACCTTTGCATCGTTCCTATCGTTCTTCGTCCCGGACTCCGATATGAGGCGCAACCTGCTCGGGTTGGCTACGGAGACCTTGCAGTCCTGCATTGAGGATAGCTTCTCATAGATCGGGTGGATGAATCCCACCGATTCTATCGCCACGCGCTTCTCCCCTGGAAGGGACGAGAGGAACCTGCTCAGTTCCTTGGTGGGTATCCTCTCCTCCATGACCAGAGAGCCATCCTTCTCGAGGACGGCCAGCTGCGACTCCTTCTCATGCACGTCAACTCCGACGTAGAGCGTACCATCGTTAGTCATGCCCTTCCGTCTGGCTCGCTTGCTCGTTAGGTCATAGGGTCAGAGCCGAACCAACAAATTGTCATTAGTTCCGCAACTCGCTGACTAGTGTATCGGAAGCATTCCTTTAGGAGCCTCATAACCCAGTTTAGACTTTCCATCACCATGGAAAAGAATGGGGGCAATGAGATTCGAACTTACAATCTCTACCCGAAGGGTTTTGCCCTCCTACAGGTCTCTGGACCGCTCGGAGTCTTCGACAAATCAAAGCTCTTGTCCCGTAACCTTGGGCGGCCCTTTGCCGCCCAAGGTTACGTTCGACGCGTCTCGACCGTAGTCCTCCTTCTGTTCTAGGCGGGATTCAGCTTAGCAGCCTACCCCGGGCTCAGGCAGGTACTTCGCAGCCCGTGTTTGGCCTTGCTCTGCATGGGTCAGCCGTTTCATCCCATCTCCCACCGATCTCAAGACTGCTCCATCATCGCATTTGATGGGTTGGGTGTCGTTTCTGTTCTGTTGCCAACCGTCTCCGGCTACGCCTCTTGACGTCATGCAACCTGCATCGAGGGAGGAACTTCCCCAGGAGGTCCCCGTGACCCGCCCGCCGACTCGCGTCACCTGTGCGTTGGGCTCACATCAATTAAGCCTTTTCGGATTCGAACTCTGCCAACTTCGGGAAGAACTCCAGCTCTGTCGAACGAACTTCAGAGGCGGAGCTCACCGCCGAGTACTCTTCAAGGGGCTCCCTGTTGAGTGTCTCAAACGTCTCACCCCATTTGTAGAGCGAGAGAAATCTTCGGGCTTCATCAGGCTCGCCGAGAATGTAGAGGGAGGCTGAAACCGCTTCAACAGAGCTAAGCAGGCCCAGCTTTGCGTAATTGGTGGGGTTCGCAGCAAGCAGGCCGGGCAGCCTCCTGTGTTTCCCACCCATCTTTCTGAAAAACACCTCGCGCGCGAACTTCCAGGATGCGTCCACGACAAGGATTCCCTTTGCGCCTCTGTCTTCAGGCGACAGAATCTTGTGTGCGAATGGATTGAGAACGAGCATACTGTTGGAGGCGTGGAACTTGGGCGAGACGCTGGTTGCGAGGCCATGCCTGACCATCTTCTTGGCAGTACACTTGTCGGGGTCGTCCTGACCATAGTTGAGCACGAAGACTCTCAACGGAGTTCATCCCCAATTTGCGCGGAAGATGTATGCTCGAATGACGATTTATTGCATTGATCGCACGACGCCAATAGTTGTCAACGGTGTTGGCGGATATTTCAGTCTATACTCCCTACCGATCACGAGAGCCGGAATCCTTCACTACAACATTGGAGAAGTAAGTTGGGGTACTTACTTCTCCAACTCTGTCTTCCAAAGCCTGTGTCATCCCCAGTACTTGATAGAGATAACCGTTCACTGCAGAATCTTACTAAGCTCACATTGACTGCTCTGCATGAATGGTAAGTTTCCTTCCATCCACCTCCAAGGACGAAAGTGCGCCCTGGCACGTTGAGGTGGCCTCAAAGTCAAGCAGAAAATGTCTGTGTGTGTCTTCGCTTTCTAGCTTGACAAAACCACATACTTTGTTATTCTCTACACATCGTATCTTAACCCTCACCAATCTCTGTTCTTCGCCTAGGCATTTCACTAGCTCCTTTCGAATACTCTTCAGTAGTTTGGACGAATGCGAATCAACAGAGTCTTGACTTCGAGACGTGGTTAATGCCCCGTTGCTCGATGTCCCACTCAAGGCAGATTACCTTGTCCTTCATTGACCTTCAGCACGCCGAACAACGAAGGGCAACGGTGGAGAAAGAGGTAGTAGAAACTTCCGACCTGTGTACACACACGATTCCAGCTCGGCTCGGGGAATGCCAGTGCGGTGCATATCATTGCGCCTGAACCTGCTCGGGCTCGAAACCTTGAAGGGCGCATGTGTACTACTCAACTGCCACACTATTAGTATGCGATTGTACGTCTGTCTCCACAGTTAAGGACCATGTCTACAATTGCACACATTTTCTGATGCAGGCGGACTAAATCGAATTGGTGAGAAGCTCACAGAACCATCTGTGGTGGAGCGCGCAACGAATCAGATATCGTTAATGAATAATCACATCCAATTCTTGAGCCGAGAATTCGTCGGCGTACTTAGAATTCGTCGGCGTACTGTTCCATGATACCAAATCCGTAACTTTATCTAATATGGCAATTTCGAGCCTAACTGGTAAGGATGCCAAGGACGAACATCGCCGTTGATGAGGAGACAGCGGAATCACTGGCAGACGAGGCGTCTAGGGAGAACAAGAGCTTGTACGCCCTCACAAATGAGGCACTTGCGGCTGTCTTGCGCGTCTGCAAGTACGGGGGTACGCCGAAAGAAGTATATCCTTCATGGAGGTTCAGCAGAATCCTGAAGGATGCTGATGCGATCCCACTACCAGGAGACCTCATGGAGAAATTGATCAAGAAGATGTACTCCACCGAGAAAGCGTGGTTACTGAACGAGTGGTACGAGGAAGGTAAAAGAATCGGCTCATACCTCCGCATGTATGCCGAAGACTTCAAGCAACTGGTATCAAACGTAGACGATTTGCAGGCCTTCCTGCCAGTGAAGAGGGTTGAAATCCAGACGAAGGAGAGAGAGAACGGGTCCAGTGTGGTGGTGCGCGTCATCGGCGCTGGCCTTTCACAAGAATCGACCAACTGCGCCGAGAGGTTCCTTTTGGGCCTGCTGTCAGCTTATTCCCTCAGGATAACAGGAAGCGTAGTTTCCGAGGGCATGATAGAAGTCAGAGCCGAGGAAGAGAAAAACCAGGTGTAGGTGTCAAACGGTCAAGCAGGCCGCCACCAAGGAGTCTCCGAAACAAACGCGAATCAGAATGGTCACCACGGTTCATGTTAGGAACCTGATGGACAAGGATGTCGCGGTTGTTGACGGAAGTGCGATCGTATCTGAGGTGATAAGGAAAGTGTTTCAGACCGGAGTCTGGTCGCTCATTGTCGAAAATCGCTCCCAGTGGACGTCGCAACAGAGCGCGACATTCTGCGAAGGTGCGTAGGCAAAAGACTCGTACCAGAGCGGGTGAAGGTAGAAGAGATAATGACTTATCATCATGATGGGCTCAGATGCTACAGTTGGCGATGCGCTCAAGTTACTCCTTGAGAAGGACATGAGGCGCCTCTATGTGGTCGAGAACGGGAGAATAGTCGGGCGTGTCACCAAGAAAAATCTACTGGAGAGCTCCCTTGACCTGGTGCTGAGCCTGACCTCACTGGTGTACCAATTCTAGGTCGAGAGGAAAACACGCTCCGCCAACTCCTCGGTCATGGAGCGCCTTCGGAGCTTCGACTAGTAGACAGCGTGGTCTTCGGGACGACTACAGTTCTGAAATCATGAGCGACGATATCTACAATTGTATACATGCGGCCGTACAGCGACAACAAACGTACAATCGCATACTAATACTGCCCACCCCGTAGCAAATTCAGGAGAGGTGGCGTCAACTTGTCCGTGATTTCAATTGAAGACTCGTTGAGTTCGCGAGCCCAAACTCTGAGGTTAGTAAACCAGAAGACAATAGATGACTTGGTTCGCATGCTCTCTGACGAGTATTCCAGGAAAATTGTGCAGTCAACGATGACACATGCAAGATCAGTTGAGGAGTTTAGCAGAGAGAGCCGCATTCCTTTGAGTACATGCTACCGTAGAGTGCGTGACCTTGTGGACGATGGGATACTGGTTGTCGAGAGGATAGTCATCACTCCTGATGGCAAGAAGTACGAGTTATTCCGTAGCGTCTACCAGGCTATCAGAGTCGACTTTGCGGACGGAAACCTCGTCGTCGACGTAATTGTCAACAAGGTTATCACCGAAAGACCTTACGCGCTGCGAGTGTCAAAGTTTGATGGGTAATCACATTCACAAGTCGCACTCGGTCGCGCCCGCACCTGATCTTTGGTGCCTCATAGCCAATCGATGACCCCCAAACTCCGGTAGCGAGAGACTCAATACACGCTGCGAATCGCCCTTGCCACGACTTCGACCACACTGTCGGCTGAAGTTCTGACCCTGTCACTCAAGCCTTCTCCCACTTCAATGTCCTGAGGTTGGATCCCAAGCAGACCCACGTCCGCTGGATCTGTAAATAGCGACGCAAGAAGTCTGAGAGGGACGTTATGCGTGGCAAAGAAACCGAACTTGGTCTGCTCAAGGGTGGCAAAAACAACAGAACCATCAGGCCTGTCGGCCTCGACAGCATCGAATACCACAACCCTTCCAGAGTGGCGCACTATCCTCGAAAGCGTTAGCTCCGGATTCAGGACGGGAGCATGGATCTTTACGAAGGGCGCCGGCGATGAACCTACCCTCCTCCGCAGACTCTCGACGATGTGGAGTCCCACCGAATCGTCTCTCCTTATGGGACTCCCTATTCCAACTAGGTCGAGCCTCTTCCGTTCTTTGGACGAGAGAAAGGTCATGAAGTCATTCACCCAGTCGTCAACCATCGTCTTTCGAATGAAAACGGTAAGTCCGTGGGCATAAAAGGTTAGGCGCTGCATGTCCGCCTGGCAACTGATTCATACGAGGTCTTGGTTTCGATGGTCTTTGCACGAATTCATCTTTGTCGACAACGTGATACGTTCAATTCTTGCCGGCGAAAAGGAATATTCCCGGCCAATTCGCGAAGTAACAATCGAAGTCGGAGAGCTAATGGGTCTTTCGCAAGAACCGTAGAACTCGCCTTCCAAACGCTCTCGAAGGCGACTAGGCTAGAGGGGGCAACGATCAGCGTTGTTTGGGAGATTGGTGAGGTCTCCCGCTGCGAGAGGTGTGGCTATGGTGGAAGCCTCCGGGATGCAGCCACTAAGTACAGCGATGAACCAGTCTTTCCTTGTACCAAATCCGGAGCACCGATAAAGATCTTAGAAAGGAATCAGGTAAGAATCATCAACGTGACTTGAGGTCCCAGCGGCCTTCTGATTATCAACTCTGGTAATTGTGTCCCTACCTTAAAAACAACTGATTCAGCGAACCGATTGCAGACTAGTGACTGCGGATGATTCTCCGCGTAAGGTTCCATGGCAGAGGGGGACAAGGGGGAAAGACAGCTAGTCGAATCCTTGGTTCTGCAGCCTACCTAAGCGGGTTTCTGGTGCAGGATTCACCAGTCTACGGTCCCGAGAGGAGGGGAGCTCCGGTGGCGGCTTTCACACGCATCTCAGACCAAGAGATACTGGAGCGTGGCTACCTCTCCGACCCCGACATTGTAGTGATAATGGACGAGACATTGCTCGCGGACGAGAGGGCGCGACCCATAGAAGGAGTCAGAGAACACGGGATCGTCTTCGTCAACACTCCGGCAAGACCCGAGGCGATTAGACTTGACAGGCAGGACGTCATCGTCACCACGATGGACCTGACAGGACGGACAGTCGGGGTGCTCGGGGCTCCAATTGTCAGCGCTGCGTCCGGTGCCGTTGCAGCCAAGCTCACCTCACTCGTTTCGGAGGATGCCCTGGTGCAGGCTGTTAGTGAGGAACTACTCGACCTACGCGTGAAGAAGGAAATGGTCCAGAAAAACATCAGTCTTGCGCTTGGAATCTACAGGGAGATGAAGTCTCAGGAAATACACACAAAAGAACACGCGACGGAGAGGAGGCTCGTTCCGCTAGAAAGGATTGTTCAGAGCAGCGGGCATGAAGATATTCTCTCAGTTGGCAACTCACGACTACGGCAGACGGGCGACTGGAGAGTGTTCAGGCCAACGATTGACTACAAGAAGTGCACGGATTGCATGATCTGCTTCGACTACTGCCCAGAGTCAGCCATCACAATTGACAAGGATGGCAAGCCGCTGATAGACTATGACAATTGCAAAGGCTGCCTCATCTGCTACAAGGAGTGCCCCACAAAGGCAATCACTGTTGAGATGGAGGTGAGGACCTCGTGAGCTCGAAGAAGCTGATGACTGGCAACAAGGCAGCTGCGTGGGGTGCGAGGTTGTCGAGTGTTGATTACATCCCCGCTTACCCAATAACACCTCAGACAGAAATTATCGAGACGCTCTCCACTTGGACAAGAGAGGGGGAGATGCAGGCCAAGTTCACCCAGTTTGAATCGGAGCATTCAATGCTCGCCGCCGCTGGTGCGGCTTCACTTACAGGGGCTCGGGTGTTCACTGCAACTTCGAGTCAAGGAATGTTGTACGGTCTCGAAATGCTGTACAACATCTCCGGGTGGCGTGCGCCCATGGTTCTCGTCAACGTAGCGAGAGCACTCGCTGCACCGATTACGCTCGAGCCAGACCACAACGACGTCCTCGCTACCAGGGACAGTGGTTTCCTGCAGTTCCACGCGGAGACATGCCAGGAGGTGCTTGATCTGATAATCCTTGCCTACAGGATAGCGGAAGACAAGAGCGTCGTGCTCCCAGCGATCGTGAACATGGACGGCTTCTATCTCTCCTTCACCAGGGAGCAGGTCGAACTTCCAGACAAGAGGCTCGTCAACGAATTCCTCCCAGAGTACAGGCCGGAGAATCCGTTCAGAGCCACCAGTCCAGTCGCTAAGGGTGCGATTGTCGTCGGGGGTCACGTGTACAGCTACTTCAGATATCACATACACGCGGCCTCACTGAGGGCCGCAGAATTGCTGAAGAGGACCGGAGCCGAGTACGAAGAACTCTTCGGTAGGAGGTACGAAGCTGTCGAGCCTTACATGCTGGATGACGCTGACTACGTTCTCGTCATGTCAAATTCGTTTGCGACAATAGGGAAACAGGCAGTTCAGAGAATGCGGGCCAAAGGAGTACACGCGGGCCTTCTCAAGCTAAGGATGCTCAGACCGTTTCCTGCTGGCGAGGTCGTGAATTACTTGACCAACAGGAAGGTGGTTGCCGTTCTGGACCAGAACCTGGCCCCCGGCTCTGGTGGCATCATCTACCCAGAGATTGTTGCATCACTCTATCATGACCCGAACCGTCCGAAATACATCCTCCCTGTGATCGGTGGTCTGGGCGGGAAGCGACTTTCTCACCAGGAGATGGACAGCATATTTGAGCTGATGTGCGCGGTCGATCGAGGAAACCGGAAGGTCGCGCCGCTGTTACTCATGAGTGAGGACGAGCTCGAGTCCGTCCGAAAGGAGCTTGTCGTTGCTGGCTTGGAGAAGGAGGTGTCAAGATGAGCATAGAGACCAAATTCAAGACGCTGAAGGATGTTCCTGCCGAGGAGTACATTTCTGCTGGCAGCCCCCTCTGCGCTGGTTGCGGAGCTTTGTTGGCAGTTCGCTTGTTCCACAAGGTGCTCGGACCGAATGTGGTATGGGTGAATGCAGCTGGTTGCATGACCATGCTCTTCGGATACCCATTCGCACCGATAAAGTCAAACTGGCTGTACTCGGTTTTCGCGAGTGCACCGGGAGCCGCACAGGGGATAGGGGATGCTCTTGATGCTCTCCAGGCGAAGGGAAGAATTCCAGCTTCGGAAAGAATGAAGGTGGTGGTGGTAACCGGTGATGGAGCCGCGTACGACATTGGATTGCAGTCGACTTCAGGTGCCATTCAGCGTAACCTCGACTTCTATTACCTCTGCTACGACAACGAGTCGTACGGGAACACAGGGTTCCAGATGTCCTCCTCAACACCTTATGGTTCGGCCACTAGGACGAGCGAGCCGACGCTCTCGCATCCAGAGGGGCACCAGGGCAGAAAGAAGGATCTCTTTGAGATATGGAGAGCACACAGCCCTCCATACGTCGCGACTATCTCCTCCTCACACGCAGTTGACCTGATGCGGAAGGTCGAGAAGGCGACCAAATTCGAGGGCTCAAAGCTCTTCATTGCACTTGCGGGGTGCCCGACTGGATGGGGGTTCGACCCTCAGGATACTATTAGAATGGAGAGGCTCTCGGTCGAGACCGGAGTGTGGCCACTGAAGGAAGCAATCGATGGCGACGTGAAGCACACAGTTATACCGAGGAGCTTGAAGCCTGTAGAAGAGTATCTGCGAGTTCAGCAGCGATACGCGCACCTCTTCTCACCTGCCCCGAATGTCGAGGCCATAGGGAGAATACAGCAAGGTGTAAACGCCTACTGGAAGAGGGTCTCAGAAAGAGAAGGCGTGAATATAAGATTCGTGGAGTAGGGGTTTGCCGTGAGCACTTTCGATCCAACCCTGATAGCGGTTCCAATCCTAATTGTCGTAGCTGACATCGCGGTCTACTTCGTCGTTGGTAGACTGGGTCGACGCTCCTCGGGTAAGGGGGTGAAGTACGACCCGTTCACTGGCGGGGAGGAGAACATACCGCGGAGAGGCCTCTACAACACGCAACTCTTCATCTTCGCAGTGCTGTTCATGGTGGTGGAGGCGTTCGCGCTCATCCTGGCCGGCTCCTTCGTGGCCCCGTCCTCCTTCTACCCCATCCTCTTCCTCGCGGGCGGAGGTGGTGTCATACTGCTTGTTACATGGTGGTTCATGATTGTCGGCAGAGGTGAGCTCTGACATGGGGCTTGTCAGCTGGGCAAGGAAAAGGTCGATCTGGGTGTTCCACGTTAACGCGGCTTCATGCAACGGCTGCGACATCGAGCTCGTGGCCGCTCTAACTCCCCGCTACGACGTGGAGAGGCTGGGTGTCCAGCTCGTCCCCAGCCCGAGACACGCGGACGTCCTCCTAGTCACCGGCACGGCCAACCAGCTCATGAAGGAGAGGCTCAAGACGATCTACGAGCAGATGTCAGAGCCCAAGTACGTGGTTGCCATAGGAGCCTGCGCAGCGTCGGGAGGCGTTTTTAACGGCTGCTACAATATCGAGCAGGGCGTGGACAAAGTAATTCCGGTTGACCTCTACATCCCCGGGTGTCCTCCGCGCCCAGAGGCCATAATGTACGGCATCCTCAAACTGATCGGTGAGGCTCCGGAGAGAAAGGAGAGTGAGGAAACCATTGCAACTTGAGATGACATCGATAATCAGTTCGGCAGTGGGAGGGCAACTGACACACGTGAGGAACTCCACCGTGTTAACGGTTGCCCCTGACAAATTAGAGGAGGCCTGTAAGATGGTAGTCGAGTCAGGAGAATACTACCACCTGAGCACGATAACGGGCCTAGATGAAGGACAATCGATAGCGGTGCTCTACCACTTCTGGAGAGGCAAGGGGTTCTTCACAGTGAAGACGAGTGTGCCAAAAGAGAACCCGAAACTTCAGTCGATCATACAGGTCGTTCCAGCCGCAATCTTCTACGAGGCTGAAGTCGCAGATCTTCTGGGAGTCACCTTCAAGGGGAATCCGCTCGGGGATGGTGGACTCCTTCTCCCGCCCAATTATCCTGCTAGCGAGCCTCGACCGCTGCGTAAGGAGGCCGACCCTGAGAAGATAAAGAGGATGATGCAAATTGACTGAACAAGAGAAACCCTCCGAGCTGAGGGAAGCGACCGCTGGACTGATGCAGTACTCGCCTGAGAACACCGTGCCGTTCGGCCCGATTCATCCGGCGCTAAAGGAGCCCGAATACTTCAAGCTCGTGTTGGAAGGAGAGAAGATAGTCGAGGTCTATCCCAGAATTGGATACGTCCATCGAGGAATAGAGCGCGCGGCCCAAGACAGAACCTGGGTACAGAACATATATCTTTTCGAGAGAATATGCGGCATCTGCAGCTTCGCACACAGCCTCGCCTACTCGCAGACTGTCGAGAGTCTGTCCGCTTTCGAAATCCCCAAGAGGGCTAGGTACATTCGCACCATAATCGCGGAGCTTGAAAGGATTCACAGTCATCTTCTGTGGTTGGGGCTGGTGGGTTACTGGACGGGGTTCGATACCCTCTTCATGTGGATATGGAAGGACAGGGAGCACGTTCTCGACCTAGTGGAGATCGATCACTGGCAACAGGGTGCACAAGTCCTTCGTGACTCTGTCGGGTGTGAGGAAGGATCTTCCAGACGGGATAGCGGGACAAGCTCAAGACAGAGTTGAAGTACATCGAGGGGCGCGTCGACTTCTACAAAGAGTTGGTCAGCACCGAAGAGACGCTGCTCACACGCACAAAGGGCGTTGGAAGGATAAACCAGGAAGTCGCTAGGCGGCTCTGCCCAGTAGGCCCGTTGCTCAGATGACGGGCATAGCCCGGGACGTCAGGGTCGAGGATCCCTACGCTGCCTATGATGAAGTCGTGCCCGAAGTCAAGACAAGCACGGATGGCGACATAGCTTCACTCCTCGTCCTTAGGCTGGAGGAGGCCCGCGAATCGTGCAGGCTTGTAACCGAAGCCATGGAGAAGATTCCACAGGGGCCTGTGAAGCTCACTATCCCTCGCATCGTCCCTGCCGGTGATAGCACGGGGCACCTTGAGGCTCCTCGAGGAGAACTCATCTATTTCGTGAGATCCGGGGGGAAGATGATGCCCGAGAGAGTCAAGATGAGGGCGCCGACGTTGGCGAACATCCTGACGGCAGTGGAGATGCTCAAGGGGTACACGCTCGCCGACGTACCAGTCGTGCTAACAGGGATGGATCCGTGCTTCGGGTGCATGGACAGAATATCCGTACTTGAAATCGACAAGAGGAAGGAGTGGTCGATAAAGGGAGAGGAACTCCGACAGCTCGGCATCCAGTACTACAGGAAGGGGGACAAGCAACGATAACGCTCCTCGCCCTTGCTGAGGTTCTCCTTTTCCCTGGGCTGACATTCTTTATCTGCATCGCGTTTCTCTTCGAATGGCTGGAGAGGAAGACGGCAGCAAGGATGCAGGGCCGCATCGGTCCTGTACTAGCAGGCCCGTTCGGTATACTCCAGCCGGTTGCTGACTTCTTCAAGCTCGCCTCGAAGGAGGAGATCATTCCTGCTTATGCCGACAGACTCGTCTTTGACTTCGGACCTCAGCTATTCTTCGCTGCTCCAGCCATCGGCCTTGTCTTCGTCCCGGTGATAGGCCTCTCTTCAATTCTATCCGACCCCCTCGACCTGCTCTTCGTGCTCTTCATACTGGCATTCTCAGCGCTGATGGCCGCGCTTCTTGGATACTCATCAGCCGGACGCTACTCCATCATCGCCACGGGTCGGCTGGTGTTGCAGTACACCAGCTACGAGATTCCCTTGATAATCGCCATCATAACGCCAGCCGTGCTCGCAGGCAGCCTATCGTTCGATGGAATAGTCGCAGCCCAGGGCACCTACTGGTACATACTTCTCGCGCCGATCAGCTTCGCCTGCTTCTTGGTGGCGGCACTGGCCGAGCTCGAGAAACCTCCCTTCGATATTCCGAGCGCGAAAACCGAGATAGTCGCAGGATGGATGACTGAATTCTCAGGCAGGGCGCTGGCGTACGTTAAACTGACGAAGAACCTGAGCTACGTCTTCCTCTCCGCCATTGCGGTGGCTCTTTTCCTCGGCGGCCCATTGGGACCAGTGCTCTCTGCGAACGCGACTGTTCAGTCCTTTCTCTACTTCATCTACTTCCTGATCAAGCTGTTCGCCGTGGGCTTCTGCATCTTCGCCATCCGGACGGCACTGGCGAGGGTTAAGATTGAACAGGCCATGCATTTCTTCTGGACGGTGATTACGCCTCTCAGCCTTCTGCAGCTTGGACTGGCTCTGATATTGAGGTGAAATGGTTGCCACAAAGAAAGATCGGCAGCGCCCTTGGCGAGATGATGCGGACCGCTTTCCAGCGTCCGGTCACGAAGCGATATCCATTCGGTCCCCCGGAGGTGGCGGAACGTTTCAGGGGAAAGCTTGACATTGACCCAGTAAAGTGCACGGGCTGCAAGATCTGCGCTATCGTCTGTCCTTCGCCAGGCACAATCGAGATGGTTGTGGTAGGCAAGAGGAAAGTCGGAGACCGGGAAATCGAGGTGCAGCGCCCTATCTTCAACCTCTTCAACTGCATATCCTGTGGACAGTGCGTTGACGACTGCAAGTTCGGCGCCCTAAGGCTGACGAAGAACTTCGAGCTCGCCACGGCAGACAAGAATACAATGATCATGAGCAAGGCTGCTGAAAATGTCAAGTGAGCTAGCGCTTCTTACCTCGGTCGTGCTCATCGTAACAGCGGTAGGAGGTCTGTTCGCGAAAAGGATGTCCGTGTCGCTCATCTTCCTCTTCTACTCCAGCGTCACACTGGGGGTCATCTTCACTCTATATGGAAGCGAATTGGTGGGACTGCTACACATCATCACTTTTGCAGGTGCTATTTCTGTCATGCTGCTAACATCGATGCTCATGATCGGGGTGTCAAGCCTTGACATCGGTGTAAAGAAGCTCGAAGGGCTCTTGATTGGAGCCGTAGCGGTGCTCGGAGCGGCGGCCTCCTACGTTTTCTTTGCGCAGCTTCCATCCTCCGGGACACAGGCGGCACTCGAACCGCTCTCCGTGCTTCAATTCGTCTGGCAGTTCAGGCCTTGGGACCTGCTCATTCTCATAATGATTTTCGCATCATCCATGATAGCCGTGGCGAACCTCTTCTCGAGGGAATCCTAGATGATAACCGACCAACAGATCTTCATGGGGACAGCGACGATCTTGATTCTGCTCGGCATTTCATCCATGGTGTATTCAAGAAACTTAGTCAAGACAGTAATGTCATTCCAGATAGTGGTCTTCGGGGCCAACCTCGCTCTCTTCTCGTCAGGTCTGGCGGCCAGCGGGAATCTCATTTCCAATTCTCTTGTTCTGTTCTCCATTGTCGTTGGCGCGAGCGTGGAAGCGGTAGGGCTGGCTATTGTGGTCACGGTGCACCAGAAGTATGGTACCCTCAACCCCATGGAAATCAGGAGGCTTAGGCATTGAATATGATTTCCTGGCTTGTCTGGCTTCTTCCGCTCTTCTCTGTCCCCCTGGTACCTCTGGTCGGACTGATGAGGGAATCCTGGGCGAAATGGTTTGCCGTTCTTGTCAGCGGATTAACGGCTGCGCTCGGTCTCTACCAGATCCAGCTCTTCGGTACAGCGGTTAGCGAGAGTGCTACTGCGTGGGTCCCATTCCTTAATGTGTCGCTGGAGGTGAAGATCGATGGCCTCTCCGTAATTCTATCGGCCTTCGTCTCCTGCCTTTCGTTCATAATAATACTCTACTCGGCTGGGTACATGCAGCATGAGAAGGCGCACGTCAGGTTCTACTCGCTGATCCTGCTGTTCGTTGGAGGAATGCTCGGGCTGGTCATGGCTGGCAACATAGTTCAACTCTACTTCTTCTGGGAGATAGTCGGCATCTGCTCGGCACTACTCATTGCCCACCAGGGAGAAAGGGCGGAGGCGAGGGAGGCGGGTTTCAAGGCGTTCATCGTCACACGCTTCGGTGACGCTTCACTCCTCGTCGCCGTCATACTCATGCTCATCACCTTCCATACTGGAAGTGTTGACGGAATACTCTCGTCACTCAACCAGGTCCCGAGCGCCACGACCCTCGCGATCGGAGCGCTGATTTTTGTCGGTGCGATGGCAAAGTCTGCACAGATACCGTTTCACGTCTGGTTGCCAGATGCAATGGAGGGTCCGACCCCTGTAAGCGCTCTGATTCACGCGGCGACAATGGTGAATGCCGGTGTCTATCTGGTAGCAAGGATGTTCCCCCTCTTCCAGACCTCCTCGATTCTGCTGACAGCCGTGCTTGGTGTGGGTCTGGCAAGCATGGTTCTCGGTGCCGTGTGCGCTTCCGCCTCCGAAGACCTGAAGAGAATCCTTGCCTACTCTACCATAAGTCAGCTCGGGCTCATGTTCGTCGCGCTGGGCCTGGGTAGCTGGCCG
Source organism: uncultured Nitrososphaerota archaeon (assembly GCA_963836465.1). Taxonomy (GTDB): domain Archaea; phylum Thermoproteota; class Nitrososphaeria; order Nitrososphaerales; family Gagatemarchaeaceae; genus CAWIJZ01. The sequence goes on along the minus strand of CAWIJZ010000023.1, from coordinate 27,606 downwards.
AGTGCAATCTACCAACTCATCAGCCAGGGACTCTTCAAGGCGCTAGCTTTCATGGCCGCAGGCTCGGTGATCACCGTGGTGGGGACACACAACATCGAAGACATGGGAGGTCTGAGGCGGAAGATGCGTTACACCTACATTGCCTTTCTATTCGCCTCGCTGGCCATGGTGGGCCTGCCCCCGCTGATTGGTTTCTGGACCAAGGACCAGATAGTCGGTCTGGCCTCGGGCAACCTGGTCGCCTTCTCGCTTGTAGTGCTGGCGTCGGTCGCGACCGCCTTCTACAGTTTCAGGGCCTTGATCAAAGTCTTCCACGGCAGTGGGAGCGTCCAGGCCAAGGAGTCCCCACCGGTCATGACCATTCCCATGATGATCCTGGTCGTTTCAGTAATCGGGGGAGTACTACTTCTCGCCTATCAGAGCCTTATTCCTGCCTTGAGCATCTCGGAATTGACATTCTATCCAGTTCTGGCATCACTGTGCGCTCTGGTCACCGGGTTTGGTATTGCCTACGTCGCCTTCACCTCCAGAGTGGAAGCAACGCGAGCGTGGTTCCAGAGCAGCGGGTTTCTCGGCCAGTCTAGAAGAGCCCTTCTCGAGGGGTTAGGATTCGACAGATTCTATCTCTTTCTCTACAGGTCACTGTTCAAGCCCCTAATTCGCGGCCTCTCAGAGATTCAGACCGGCGTACTCGGATACAACTTGGCTCTATTGCTCGCGACCTTGGCGCTCCTAATCGTCCTGATCACTACGGGGGTGCTCTAGTATGTGGCTCACAGACATAATGGAATACCAATTCGCCGGTGCGATGCTCTGCCTCCTGGTAGACCTTGGGAGACGACACTACGGCCGGGACAGGCAGTACGTCGTGGCCGCCGTTGCCACTGCATCGCTCCTTGCTTCGCTGGCCGCATTCATCATCAACTTCCGGAGTTCCGGAAATCAGACAACCCAGACCAGTCCCGTTCTCTCCTCGCTCGCCAATCTGTACGTGGTTGACAGGTTCGGCCTACTGGTAATTCTCACAATCCTCATCATAGGCTTGGCTGTTACGGTCTACTCCTCATTCTACTTCAAGAAAGAGGACAATGCAGGCCCGTTCTTCTCCCTGCTGCTCATCCTGATCACTTCCTGCATTGGTGTAGTGTCTTCGGGTGACTTCCTGACGCTTTTCCTGTTCTGGGAAGGAATGAGCATCTCGGCCTACGCTCTCGTTGCCTTCCGAAAGAGACAAGAGCTCTCGCTCGAGGCCGCCCTGAAGTACCTGTTCCTGGCAGGTGTGGGCACCCTGCTCTTCCTCTTCGGTGTAGCTTTGTTCTACTCAGTCGTTGGAAGTATCCAGTATTCAGCCGTGCCCATAATCCTCAGTCAAGACACACAGCTCGGCATATTCTCCATGCTCATGATGATTGTCGGCCTAGGCATCGAGGCCGCCATCTTCCCAATGCAGACTTGGCTCCCGGATGCCTACGGTGTCGCTCCTGTGCCTGTGAGCGCGTTTCTCTCTGGAGTGGTGACAGAGACCGCAGTGTTTGCGATCCTGAAACTGACAGAGCCAATCGTCTTCTCCAGCACAGCCGGTGGCTCAATACTGGCTGGAGTTCAGGTCACTCTCGTCGCCCTCGCGGTGCTCACCATGTTCGCGGGCAACCTCGGGGCCCTTGCCCAGACGAACCTCAGGAGGATGCTCGCCTTCAGTTCTATAGCGCAGGTGGGATACATGGTGGCGGCGATCTCCACTTTCAGCGTGGCGGGACTGGTCGCGGTTGTCTTCCACATCTGGAACCAAGGTCTGGTGAAGTCGAACTTCTTTATGCTCACAGGCGCTGACAGATCTGAGTACGCTGAGAACGAGCTTGAGGGAATGAAGGGGATCGGCCAGCAGGAGAGAACATTGGGCGTTCTGTACGCTTCCTCGTCTCTCGCGATGGCTGGTTCTCCCCCATTCGGGATGTTCTGGAGTGAGATTCTTATCCTGCAATCGATCCTCTTGGTGGGCTCAGCGACCTTCTATGCCTTGGCCGGGTTCATGCTTCTGAACATACTACTATCGATCATCTACTACTTCAGGATACTCAACGTCACAGCTCTCTCTCACGGTCCCGAAAGGAAGACAAAGATAGATGCCGCATTGATCCTCATTCCAGTCGTCCTACTTCTTCTTAGTGTAATGACAGGGATACTACCGTCGATCATTCTGAGAATCATCACCTGACAAAAACCGTCACGCTTAATACTGGCTCACCATCCTTCCTATCCAATGTCCGTCCGAAGGGAAAGAGTCATAACTGAGATTGAGGATCTGGACCAGGCCGCGAGGGTCGAGGAGACCTTGCGAGACGGTTACTGCGATGTCATAAGGGATTACCTGGTTCACTGGATAGCTGCGGAAGAAGACGTGGCTCAGAGCTATGACAAAATCTCGCTGAGCCTAGACGCAACATCGGGTAAGAAGTTCACTGACATGGCATCGGAGTCTAGAGGGAACACAAAAGTGCTCAGAGATCTTCTCGCGTCTTTTGATGCACTCTCCAAACAACGGACTACCCGAATCCAGACAATCATAGCGGCACAGAAAAGCTAGTCGTCCCGCCCTCTAAGGATCCTTCCACACGGCATGTTCAGAGTGTAGAGAACGCCCTATCTTAGCAGCCGCATCGATCTTGGATTTTGCAGGAATTTAGGGGCGACTAGGCCACAGCTCAGACTTGATCTAGATTCTTCGCCCGGCATCTTGCTTCCTGCGGAGCATCTCAACGAACCTGTTGGTACCTTCGATATCAGCCCACGTGTAATCCTTGATGCTCTGGAGCTGGCGCCGCGTCAGTTTTTCACAGGCGAAGTTCCAGTGCAAGCTCACCCAGTCCCCCTCCTTGACGGTAGAAATCGATGGTATCTCAGAATCGTAACTGACTTCCTTCTTCACGGGCGCGGAGAGTTCCAGTCGACCATCCTTGAGTTGTAACGGTCTGTACTGAACGGACATTGTCTTCCCATCTAGGCTCGCTACCTTACCCCAAGAGATTCTGCAAGAGTCCATGAGTTGCAGGAGTTTTCCTTCCTCTTCCGGTGCCCCCTTCGTCCTTGCGTAGATGCTCAGGACGTAGAATGTGTGGTGAGGTCTGGCCACAGCTCCGATCTTGCTGAAGAGAAGCTTGGCCTCGTTCTTACTCATCTTCCCGTTGAGACCCTGGTGAGCGAACTCGAAGAAATCCTTGGGCTGAACTCTGTCCAGGAGGGAGTTTCCGATCCAGTAGGCTTCGGCTACCCTGTAATCGAAGGGCTCCTTCCCGGTCGACTTTGCTATCATCTTGAGAAAGGGATAGGCCGCCTCGAACCTCTTCAGCATGCTCAGAAGCCCTTCATCAACCTTGGATTCGCGAAGGTGTTCGATAATCATTCCCCTTTCGTCGGGTCCGCAGTATCCCAGATTGTTGGGCATGTAAGCGTGCTTCGCGTGTAGAAGTACGCCCGGATTCTTGAGTTCTCTCGATTGCTTCATATCGCGACCCCTGCTGCTTTCATTATCGCTTTCCACGCTACTCTCCTCCTTTTTGCCTCGGTTTCGCTGAGCAGGGAAAGTGCAAGGTTTCCGAAGACTTCTACGTACGAACCCACCTTGGCGCCCACCATAGAGACATCAATAGCGTCGGAGGTACGTCCGTCAAAGAACTCAACCAGTGCGTTCTTGCCGGAAACTTCGAGCACCTTGCCGACCCTGGTCGTGCACATAGTCTACTTGACTCCGGGCTTCCCATCTTCTAATAAAGATTGGGAATCACCATATGAGGTTTAGCTGGCTTGAGCCGACCGATCGCGAGGCTCTCTTAGGAAGAGCGCCACGAAGATCATAAGTACCGCTGGTATCATCGCGTTGACGGCTATCACTCTACCCACACCCAGCGTGAAGAGGGATGCTGAGACGATCGGAGTGGCCACTGTCGCGATGGATTGGAAGGACGTAGTGAGTCCCAGAACCGTCCCCATCCTGCCGTCGCAGGAGTCTGCCGCCAGAGCCTGCATTATTGGAAAAACCGAGGAGCTCACAAAGCCCATTGCAACCGCGCCGATCATAGCGAGGTAGAACACCTGGGAAGCGAAGAACAGGGCGTAGAAGACTACGACGGCGCCAGAGAGGATCACTAGAATCGTGTTTCTTCTCCTCAGGTCTGAGAGGCCGCCAAGCACGACCTTTCCCAGCCCACCTGACACGGCGACAACCGAGGAGAGAAGTGCTGAGGAGATGACGCTGAAATTCATGACTTTGAAGAAATAGTAGGGCAGGAAGACAACCTGCCACACCGATGCCCATGTTGCCAGGAGCGCAAACAGCATGAGGACTGTCACATTACGTTTCTTCAGAAGTTCGAGCGCGTCCCTACCAAGCCTGATTCTACCCGTTTCCTCATTGATGTCGGGGAAGCTTCTTTTCAGAAGGTAGACGCCAGCAATCACGACGACGCCCAGAACGGGAGCGATGAAGAAAGCCGAACGCCAGCCCCCAAGAAGCTGGTACGCCAACCCCCCCGCCGAAAGACCGAATACCGATCCAATATCAAAGCCGACGTAGAAGAAACCCAGTGCCAAGCCTTTCTTCCTCTGGAAGTAGCTCGCTACCGATGCCATTGCAACAGGCCAGAAGAAACCCTCGCCGACTCCGCTGACGATCCGAAAGAGAAACGCTGTGTAGAAATCGGTTGCAAAACCAATCAGCCACGTGAACGACGTGAAGATCACCAGCCCTGTCAGAATGACGCGCCATCTTCCATATCTGTCAGAAAGGTGCCCCGCAAAAAACACAACAGCCAGTACACCGATGTACTGGGCGGAGCTTAGGAACCCGACCTCCGAATTCGATAATCCCAGCGATGTGGACATCGGTGCCAGTACCGAAGAGAGCACGGTCCTATCCGCGGCGTATGCCGTATAGCCCAGGCACATTATTAGTAGGAAGGCAAGAGCAGACGGCACGAACGAGGTTCCCCTCTCCGCATTCGCCGACGGGCGAGAATCGGGCATTCCCACAATCCCAGACTTCAGGAAAGCTCCTAATTATGCTAGCGGGATGATTGATCGATATCCAGACGGGATTCCCTCTTGTGAGATGCGATAGAATTCCTAAGGATACCTGATTCTCACAGCTGATTCTCATTACTGACACTGAGAATCATGGTCAATCCACCGTCAGACCCTGGTGCCACCGGGCTCCAGACTGCTTTCAGTCATGCCCATGTATAGTGAAGTAACAGACAAAACATTCTACGAGGGAGACTGGACTAGGAGGTAGGTTTCTCCCTGTTTGATCGCAGGACGAGCTTCAGCAGAGGCCCACTGACCTCCAGCGTGTCGCGCATGGAGACCATTCCCAGCGCCTTTCCGTCCTTGTCCACCACCGGGAGATGTCTGACACCTGACCGCAGCATCTTTTCAACCGCCGTCGCAATACCTTCGTTTGGGGTGGCCCTGATGAATGTCTTCGACATTATACTGGAAACAGGAATTCCCTTCCCAATCATCGAGCTTGCTGACAGAAAAGATCACATCTCTTTCCGTAACTATTCCTATCATCGTGTTACTCTCGTCCACTACAATCACGCTGCCCACATTCTTCTCCCACATGAGTGCCGCGGCTTCGTCTATCGTTGTTTCCCCAGAAACAGTTATCGGTGGGATTTCCATGAAATCTCTCAGTCTTGTACCTGCTCTCTTTCTGACGGGCAAGATAGCTGTCCCGCAGGTGAGTCTCAGTAATAACTGTTGAGCTCCCACAGTGGAAGGAGTTTCTCAGACCACTCGCCGCAGCCTTCAGTTCTCGACGCACGTGGGTTACGCGTAAAGTAAATATCCAATCAAGATTCTCGTCTTCCCCACGAGACACATTCAGACTACCACAGAGTCAGCACTTGTTGTTCTTGCAACCAGAAGCAGTAGCTCCGGAGAGGGGCCCTCCTTCATGAGGACGAAGGGGTGCCCTGAGAGCGCGCATTGAGATTGGAAGACAACTCAACGCGGTTTGCGACGGGACGAGGCGAGTTCGTCGACGATCTTCACCTTGAAGGGATGCTGCACCTGAAAGTGGTCAGGAGCCCCTACGCGCGGGCGCGAATCCTGAAGGTGGGAGGAGGAATAACAGGTTACGAGTTCAGCAAGATTATGCCAGTCGTCGGGGAGGGCGCCTGGGGAGGTGCTCCCTCGGTCCCCTGTCCAGTGCTGCCATCCGAGTATGTCAGCTACGTTGGACAGCCTGTGGCCGCTGTGCTGGCAAATGATCCCTACAAGGCTGAAGACGCGATGGACGAGGTGGAGGTGGAATACGACCCGCTCAAACCATTGGTCGATCCTGAGAAGGCTCTAGTTTCGGAACCCATACACCCAGGCACCAAATCGAACATAGCCAACAGTGTTCGGCTCGGGCAAGAATTCGAGAACGATGCGCCAATCGTGCTCGAAGACGAGCTCGCGAATGCGAGGATAACACCCAATTCAATCGAGCCACGTGGAATTGTCGCGTGGTATGACGGATCTAGGCTCACCGTCTGGTCGTCAACACAATCGGTGCACACCTGGAAGGAAGGAATCAGTGAGGTGATGCACCTTCCCCCGGAATCTGTGAGAGTTATCGCGATGGATACGGGAGGGGCATTCGGGTCAAAAAGCGCCCTCTACCCTGAGTACGCGATTGCTTGCTACGCGTCGATGAAGACACGTAAGCCAGTGAAATGGGTGGAGAGCAGGGCAGAGCACCTGCAGGCCACCAATCAGGGAAGAGGCGCTAGGGCGAAGATGAAGTTTTTCGCTGATAGGGATGGTCGCGTTCTTGGAGTCAAGGCCGACCTTCTTATAGACAGTGGTGCCTTTGCCGTGGGCATCGGCGCCGCAGCTCCCCGGTTCATAGGATATCAAATCACTGGTCCCTACGCGATTCAGAAGGTGCTCGTGAAAGGGAACTCGGTCTACACGAACAAGGTTCCGTTGGGACCCTATCGTGGAGCCGGCAGGCCAGAAGCAGCTTTCTTCGTTGAGCGGATGATGGATCTGTTGGCTGACGAACTCAAACTCGACCCCGTTGAAGTCAGACTCAGGAACGCGAGTCCAAAGGAGTTCACTTCTCCCCTCGGCCTGAAGATCGACCCTCTCAAGCCCTTCTTGGAGTCGGCAGTAGACGCGCTCGGATACGAGGCCAGGCGCAAGAAGCGAGAATCAATCGGGTTCTCCTGTTTCGTGCTCGTCTCCGCGGTGCAGCCGGGTGAGTCTGCGAAGATAGCAATCAGAGAAGGTCGGGTCAAGGTGTGGATGGGTGGCAGCCAAGGAGGGCAGGAGCATGAAATCATTGCAAAGGAACTCGTGAGCGGAGAGCTCGGTGTTGCCCGTGCCGTCATAGACTTGGAGCACGGTGACACTGACCAGCTCGATGAAGGGCTGGGAACATGGGGTAGCAGGTCCGCAGTGGTGGGTGGAGCAGCCCTGATTGAAGCCTCAAGAAAGCTGAAGGAGCAAGCCACCCACGAACTGGGTGATTACTCCGTCGAAGAACTACTCAAGCTGAACCTGAGCGTCACTGTCTTCCACCGTGAGACTGAACAGGTGAACTCATTGGGTGCGAACCTGCTGAGTGTCTCTGTCGACGATGCTGGAGCGGTGAGGGTGAACGAGTGCTTCGCGTACTATGACGCCGGGAGGACACTCAACCCGCAAATGGTGGAGGGGCAGATACTTGGCGGGACCGCCCAGGGGGTGGGTCAGGTTCTCTACGAAGAAGCGAAGTACGACGAGGACGGACAGGTCCTCACAGGCGCGTCGATTGCAGACGCCGGTCTGCTGTTTTCAACCGAAATGCCTCACTGCGAAGTCAAGCTGGCAAACCTTCCTTCCTCACTTCCGCACGGAGCAAAGGGGATTGGTGAGGCGGCAACCGTTGGTGTCCCTCCCGCATTAATCAGAGCCGTCGAGGTGGCCATTGGAAGGAGACTGAGGAGAACACCTGTCCATGCCCAAGAGTGCCTCCCATGAGAACTGGGTCAGCATCCCAACACCAACTGGGGAGTCGTCGCTCTCATGTCGGCGCTGTTGATCGTCTTCTTGTTCTTCTTCACCGAGCCCGGTTCAAAAAAGTAAATGAAGCAGAAAAGGGAGCAGACTAGCCGTAGACTACGATGGACTGCTGTTGCACACGATGCCTTGATTTGTCAAGCGGACTATAGTTTTGCCAGGAATCTCTCCCACTGTTCCTCGTCGTCAACCTCGTCCTTGAGAAGGTCCTCGAACACTTCGTGCGTTACCAGATCTGTACCCCTGTACTTCTCTGCCATCCGATTGTAGAATTCGACGGCACAGGCCTCGGCAGCCAACACATCCTCAATGACCTGACGAAGGTTCGTGGGATCCTTTGGGGGTTCCTTGTAGCCGCAGCCACACGTCTCAAGTAGCTTCGAGGGGTGCATTACGGGGACTCCACCCAGCTGCATTATCCGCTCTCCGAGTTTCTTCGCGTGCCCAAGTTCGTCCATTGATTGCTCGTCCAGAACGGATACCAGGGTGTCCGCATCAATTCCTTTGATCCACCTGGCCGTAAGCCAGTACTGGTAGTGCGCCAGCCACTCATCCGAGTAGGCCGTGCTGAGATCCTTGATGACTTCCTTCAAGTCCGCCTTGACAATCTCTCGTGCCTTCTTTCCCATTCAATATCACTTCGCTGCTGGTTGGGGCCGTTCGCTATAAACTTGGTGCCCTCCACCAACGAACGTCCGGGCTCGCTTCAAAGAATCGGGGTGTCCTGGGCCTACAATTTCATTCTCTCGAACGAGAGTGTTCCCAGGCCTATCATCGCGAGGGTGAAGACGATGAGCACAATGAAGTCGACCGGCAGGCCGAACCTCGATGTGCCGAGCATCATCGCTCTGAGTGCATCCACCCCATACGTAACGGGGTTCAGCGTCGTGAAGACGGCTAGCCAGCTTGGCAGATTGCTGAGGGGAAAGAGTGCTCCGGATAGGAAGAACAGAGGGAAGTTGACGAAACTAGTAATCAGGCCGAAGCCTTCGGGTGATTCCATCAGGCTTCCTATTATGAGGCCGACGCTCACTAAGCCTGTCACCAGAACGAACAGGCAGATGTAGACGATGACGAACTCGAGGCTGGGAGATATCTCAAACAGGGGTGCGAAGAAGAGTAGGATGGTCGCTTGTATGAGGCCGTCGGTCACCCCACCCATGACCTTGCCGAGGAAGATTGTGCTCCTCCCTATCGGGGCCACAAGTACCTCCTTTAGGAAATCAAGTCGCTTGTCCCAGACGACATAGGCCCCGTAGAATATCGATGAAAACAGAACCGTCATTACGACGATTCCGGGAAAGATGAACGTCTGATAACTCACACTGCCAACAGAGAACTGAGAACCAAGGCCTCCCCCGAAGACGAACAACCAGAGCAGAGGGTTGATGGCTGAGGAAACGATTCTCGACTTCTCTCTAAGGTAGATCCTGAACTCCCTCTCCCAGATAGCATAGAGTCCACCGAGTTCGCTCATCGTCTCTCCTCCGCGGTCATCGCCCTCTCCCAGAATCCACCTTCTTCGCCGTGCTCCCTGAAGTCCCTCCCCGTGTAGTGAAGGAAGACATCTTCAAGGGATGGTGGATGCAGCTCAACAGACTCCACCTTCCCTATCACTGAAAGAATCTCCTGAAGGTGTGCTCTAGCGTCCACCACCGTGAGCGTCAGCATGCCATCTCGCACATCGGTCTCTCTCACGTAGTCCAGCCGCTTCAGGGAGCCAAGGCTCGGATTCGCGATTTGGAGCTTGACGATGTCCCCTCCGACAACTCTCTTCAGGCTGTCTGGTGAATCAAGAACCGCGACCTTCCCGTGATCGATTATCGCTATGCGGTCGCAGAGCCTGTCTGCCTCTTCCATGTAGTGCGTGGTGATAATTATCGTTACTCTCTGCTCTTCCACCAACCTCTCAATGTAGTGCCAAATGTGCCCCCTCGTCTGCGGATCCAGGCCCAGCGTTGGCTCATCTAAGAAAAGGACCTTGGGGCTATGAAGCAGGCCCCTGGCAATCTCAAGTCTCCTTCTCATTCCTCCGGAGTAGTGCTTCACCAGGTCGTTCTTTCTGTCGAGCAGATCAACAAGCTCAAGTGAGTCTTCTATCTTCTTCTTCACACCTGAGAGTGGAACTCCGTAAAGAAGCGCATGGAGCCTCAGGTTTTCGTACCCTGTGAGAAGGTCGTCGGAGCTCGGTTCTTGAAACACAATTCCTATGCTCTTCCTCACCTGTGCCGGTTGCGATCTGACGTCGAACCCGTTGACCAACGCGGTTCCACTGGTCGGATGGAGAAGTGTCGCGAGCATGTGCAGAGTTGTGGTCTTGCCCGCTCCGTTTGGACCGAGAAGGCCCATCACCTCACCCTCTTCTATGCAGAAGGTCAGATCATCGACAGCGGTGATACTCCCAAACTTCTTTGTCAGGTTTCTCAGCTCAATGATCAACCGTCAGACCCTTCGAGGCGAGCGACCCTGTAGCGGTTTAAACGTTTGTTCGAGCAAATGACAGAACACGACCCACTTGTCCGGAAGCTAGCATACACAGGATTCCAACGACTGGAGACGTGCGGGGTAGAGTGTCCCGTCTGGAGCCGAGTTTGAAATTTGTTTTATCAAAGAATCACTTCACCCCCAAGGTCAGCAGCGAAGGATCGATGAGCACGTCTCTCTGAGGAAGCTTCCTGTAGTATGCCTCTATAGGTGTCTCGGCCCTCTCCAGGTCGAGGGCTCCATGTGGCCTCTCGCAATTGTACCAGTAGACGCAATCATCCATCGATGATATGCCCCTGACCAATCCAGTCTCGAGTATGTCGAAGAGCTTCTCAAGCTTCCCATTAGTCTCGGGGTGCCTCCTCCCAGCAAGGATCTGCTCGATGTGGTTGCCTATCAGGTAGAGCTCGAACTCAGTGAGACCCTTCTTCCTTGCCTCAGATTCTACAGCGTAGAAGGTTGAGCCTCTATCGTTGAGGACCGATTTGGGCTTCCCATGTTCTTTGATCGCACGCTCGAGGACCTCCACGGAGTGAGCTGACGTGGTGTGCTCGAACATACCATAATCCATTATTCGCCTGGACGCATCATCCTCGTACACGATGAGCCACACTCCCTTCCACCTCGGATCCTTCATCTCGTGCCAGTCAACGTGCCACAATGAGTTCGAGTGCTCCCTCTCCCACCTCACCCATCTCCTCCTGATGCGCCTCCTAGCCTTGGAGTACAACAATCCCTCCTCCTTCATCACCTGATAGACCCTCATGTGATTCGTTTCGATGCCGTAGAACCTCCTCAACACCGGGACGAGGTAGCATGCCCCTACCCTGAACCTCTCTCGCGCATGCTTGATGGCGACTCTCTCCTCAAGAGGGATCTCAATCCTAGGCCTTCCAGCAGGCCGGCCGGTTGACGGAATTGTCCCTTCGTTCCTGTATCTCGAATAGATGTGCTTGACCCACCTCTGGGAGATGTTGAGGGCCCTGGCGATATCGCCATTCGTAGTTCCCTTCTCCCTGGCTCTGATGAGCCACTCAACCTGTCCCTCTGCAAGCTTCCCATGCCTGTACCGCTCGTATATGCTCCTCCAAAATCCACCGAGTCTACCCGCATTCAGTAGGGGGTGAAGTAATTTCTTGATAACATAGCCGAGTTTGAAATTGCAAAGCCATAAAGGGCACACCCAGAATAATTGACGGAGCCAATGATCTGCGAATCTATGAGTTCGTGGGCGACAAGATCGCCTCGGTATCAGGATGAGGTCGAAGGTTGCTACATTGACTAAACGAATCAGTGTGGGGGACGCGGCGCCCGAGTTCACGCTCCCCTCTCAAACAGGGGAACTCGTGAAACTGGGTGATATAATTGGGAAGAAGGAGGTTGTTCTGTACTTCTACCCAAAGGACAATACGCCAGGGTGCACGACTGAGGCGCGCTCCTTCCGAGACAGCTACGATATCTTCAAGCAAATGGGTGCGGAGGTCATAGGTGTTAGCTCCGATTCGGTCGACTCGCATCGGGATTTTGCTACGAAGTGCGACCTGCCGTTCACCATCCTGAGCGATGCCGAGGGAGAGGTGCGTAGACTCTACGGCGTGCCGTCGACCTTCGGTCTTCTTCCAGGTAGGGTCACCTACATTATAGATACCAAAGGAATAGTGAGACACGTCTTTTCGTCACAAACGAACCCGACGAAGCATGTTGACGAGGCTGTCAGAGTCTTGAAGTCGATAAGAGAGCAAAAAGCCCAAGAAACGGTGGGCCAAACCGGAAATACAACCTAATTGGCTATCCAACTGTTCCTAGTCTGGTACTTCTTGATGGGCTTCCTTCTTGGCAACGGGGTCCCGCATTTCGCCTTTGGCGCAGCAGGAAAGGTCTTTAGAAGTCCGTTTGGGCAGGAATCGCCTCCCAGAACGAACATTCTATGGGGCCTATCGAATTTCGCTGCTGCAACGATTATCGCTGTCGGTCTCATAATCCTGAACTTGTATAGCAGTTACGCACTCGTCGCCCTGCTCATTGGATTCTGGTTGATGATGCTCATGTTTGGAACCAGAATCAAGAGATTCCTGAACGGATGAGCAAGCGCCTCAGCAGGAGCGCTGAATGGATGGCGAAGAGTTCGCCAGAATGCTGCGCTGTTTCGAGGGCGATGACTTTTCCTCATTCGGGAATATTCAGTTGGCCAAAGGGGATTGCGATGAATGGTAGAGCCAGTCCGGAACTGGAAGCGAAGGAGAGAGGGAGTGACATGCGCCGGGACGGCTCGTTCGCCTAACAGATAGCCGCCGGCACCAACTCCCGCCGTTTTGCCTACGGAGGTGAGTCCGCCTTTCCGAGAATTTCGTCTGCCATCGACGTGACGCTCGTCTCTTCTGATGCCAACCTTCTCGGGGACAGCACAACTTCGCAGGAGACGCAGCCGCCATCCTCGCAATTCAGTGAATAGCCTCTGTTGCTGAGTTCCTCCATCAGTCTCAACTTCGCTTCGAGACGTGCCAACTGAACTCCTGATGAAGGAGGGCACAGGTACACGAGGACTTCGAGAAAGGAGGTCGGCCTAGTTGTTTCGAGTCGAACCCCAAGGCTGACTCGATAGTCATCGCTCCTGCGCAAGACCCTAAATGACTCTCCATTGCCCGATTCCACGGCTTCCCTTACCAGTGCCTTCGTGCTCACCTCTGCACGGCTCATTATCCTTCAGCTCTTCGTATACTTCCTGAACAGCATGACGCCGACCAGCAGAATGACTACGCTACTCGCCGAGACGATCGCGAGGTCTGTGAGCACGGCGGGACTCGTGGCGGAAGCCCCCCTGGTGAAGAGGGAGGTCAGGGCGTCGGTAACGTAGTACGCTGGAACGAACTTACCCGCAACTTGAGCGGAGGACGACAGAGCCATCCCGACGAAAGTCCCAAGGAACAACTGAGGGAGTAGGAAGAGAAACGATATTCCGGTGGCCGCTCCAGAGGTCTTGGCAATTGCGGCCGTAATCAGACCGAAACCAACGTTGCAGATGGCGAAGATCGTGGCGATAAGGAACCCGATGGACAGTCCCGCGAGATCCGTCTTTGGATGATACCCTAGGGCGTACGCGCTCGCGAACACCAGTATCACCTGAACCAACCCTATCAACAGGTATGACACGACCTGGCTCATCATCAGCTCTCCGGAAGTGGTTGGGGTCACCATTATCCGTCTGAGCATCCCGTTGTCTCTGTCCGTGGTGAACGACTGAGCTACTATCATAATAAGATAGATGGAGGCGAAGGCGAAGAGTCCGGGGGCGAAGCCATCGAACACGGTCGAGGTTGCGGCGCTCACCAGGGACGGGCTGGACACGAGAACCGGAGAGGCGAGCGTCGGCTGCTTTATCCCAAGAACAGCGGAAACGAGTACCTGTTGTACGATGGATGGGACGACCTGACCTGAGAGAATGGATGCCTTGTCGAGATAGAGCTGCAGACTGCTGTTCACCCATCTGCTCGGCTGGCTGGGATACGCCTTGAACGATTGTACGCTCGCGTCGAACAGCCGAGGAATCACGAGAACTGCCTGGACTCGCCCCTGGCTGAGGTCCGACTGAGCCGTCGCATTGTCCAAGAACGACTGAGTCTTCAGTACGCCGGTGCTCGAGAGAGCCTGAACTAACTGGTGCGACCAGGAAGAGTTGCCTGTGCTCAGGTCGACAATAGCGACGGTGAATGTGGTTGATTGGGATCCGCCCACTGTGCCGAACGACACCCCGAACGCAATCGTGAGCAGGAGGGGAAAGAGGATTATCATGAAGATGACAGCAGGCTCCCTGACCATCTTTCTCAGTTCCTTCTTTGCCAGCGCCAGTACGCGGGTAATCTTCAAGGTCACGCACCCTCCCTGATCTTTCTGCCGGTAAGCTGAATGAAGACGTCCTCGAGTGTCTTCGCCCCGTACTTTGATCTTAGATCAGCCGGCGACCCAAGGGCAATCAACTTACCATGGTCTATGATCCCGACGGTGTCGCACAGTTCCTCAGCCTCTTCCATGTAGTGGGTTGTCAGGACGACCGTCTTGCCCTTCGACTTTAGTTCCCTGATGAAATCCCATACGGCCCTGCGCGACTGGGGGTCCATTGCCACCGTGGGCTCATCGAGCAGAATGATCTCAGGGTCTTGGACAAGTGCCATGGCCAGGCTCACCCTTCTCTTCATCCCACCACTGTACTTGCTCACTCTTCTCTTGGCATCCTCGACCAGTCCAAGCTTTTCCATCAGGTAGTCGACATTGTGACCCAGTGTCTCCTTTGGTACAGAGTAGAGTGACCCAAAAAGTTCAACGTTTTCCCTCCCGCTCAGGTACGAATAAACGGGGGTCTCCTGAGGACACACTCCTAGTAGTCCCCTGACCCGAGCGACGTCTTTCTGCACGTCATATCCGCCAACACTCGCACGCCCACTCGTTGGGGAGACGAGTCCCGTCAGGCAGTTGATTGTCGTGGTCTTGCCCGATCCGTTGGGTCCGAGTAGCCCAAAGAGCCGACCCGCCTCTATGTGCAAACTCAGATCGTCTACCGCGGCGATCTGATCATACTTCTTCGTGAGGTGATCGATTTCGATGTCGTTCTTCAACGAGTTCTCGCCTCCAAACTCTCACGGGCTTTACTGTGCACGCCTCAGTAGTTATTTCCTCGTCAACGAGTCGGGACGGTCAAGGGCCATTCTCTGGATGTCTTCGACCCGTCCGCAGCCCAACCGGTTGAAGAAGTGCCCATTTCGTGCCTATCAGCATCAACCACCGCCTTGCAGGCGGTACGGCGCTCCCCTCTCAAGCAAAATCTTGTCCCGCCAGGTATCAAACATGTATCCCGTGTACAGGACGTTGGGCATTACTGATTCGAACACTGCTTCATCCTGAATCCTCTTCTGGAGATCCTTTAACTCCTTCATCGTGTTCGTCCACACGAAAGAGAGCATTAGGTTGGGAAGATTGCTAAAGGCCACGCTGAATAGGACATTTGGCCTGTACTTCTCGAGCACACCGTACACCCTTCCCTTGTCCGCCGATGGCGCGAGCTGAAGATGGAACATGGTTACCACGTCGTTGGAGACGTCGGGATACCATTCTATGGAGAGCTCCACAAGTCCTTCTTCGATCATTCTCGTCAGGCGTCGACGAACTGTCTTGGCGGAAACACGGAGCTCCTCGGCGACATCTGAAAGGGGCTTTCTAGAGTTCTTGTGCAAGGAGTAGATAATCTGGTAGTCAAGCGGGTGCAAACCTTTGCTCCTTCTCTCATGCGGTGGCTCCGGCCTCGTGGCGAACGCACCTCCGCCTATCATGCCGACGACTGGGTCTGGCATTCTCGCTTCCTTCCTGACGAAAGAAACGTATTCCTCAAGCTTCGCAAGACTTTGGATGTACGCTCCCACATACACGAAATTCCCACTGGCGAGTCCCACCCAGTACGTGGAATCATCAGAGTGAAGTCTTTCTTGCAGATTGCTCGTCGAAGGGACTTCGGAGTGTCCGAACACCCATACGTTCAGAGCGTTCACGAACATAGAGTTGAGTCTTGCGCTGAAAACACGGATGATTCCGGCGTCTATCATGTCCTTAGTCCTCTTGTGGACCGCGTTCACGGAGATACCGAGTTTCGTCGCCAATTCTTGGTATGAGAGTCGGGAATTTGTCTGCAGCAGCAGACTCAACAGGATGTCTCTTTCGTCCAAGGCGGTCGCTCAGCCTTCCTTACGGACAATTGTAGCAAGATAAGGTTGCCTGGTCATCCCCGCTGTCTCCGCAGCCATCTCTGAACCAGTTCCGCTATGCTCCATTCCGACAGCGCACCGCAGGTCTAGACAGTGAACTCGCATTCAGCCTTTGGGTCACAGTCAGAACAGGTGGCCGCGAACTCCAGAAGGTTAATCCGAACCCCGCCAGTGGCGGGGTACGGGGCAAGATGGACAAGAAACTAATGGAAGAAGCAAGGAAGATTCACGAACAGAGCATCACGGTTGACACCAATCAGGTCGGTCCCTTCGGTTTCTGTTCAAGAAACATGACGCGCGAAGTCGACAGGCTTCTCTCGAGCGGCGCATCGGGTCCCCAGATCTGGGACCGCATGACTTCAATGAGGGTTCGGGAGCTGGTGACTAACGCCGCGTTCCGTAAGGCCTACCTGAAGAACTGGAGGTCAGCCGGGGTGACTGCCATCTGTTACTCCCTGTTCAGATTCGCAAATCCTTACACGTTTGAAAGCACGATTGAAGACATCAGCGACATCACCTACATGCTGGACGGTCTACCCGAAGCCTTCGTCAAGGTAGTCAAGGCGGAGGACCTCCGCCGTGCAAAGACAGAGGGAAAGTTCGGCATCATCTTCTTCGTCGAGAACACGGAACAGTTTGGCAAAGAGCTGCAAAACATCGACCTGTTCTACAGGCTCGGTCTGCGCATAGTCCAGCTCACGTACAACTCAATGAACTTCGTGGGTTGCGGATGCACCGAAAGAAATGACATGGGTCTAAGTAGCTTCGGTCTGGAAGTTGTTGCAAGGTTGAATCAACTCCACATGATGATTGACCTCTCCCACTGCGGTCACAAGACGGCTGCGGACGCCATCGAGCACTCGGTAGATCCGGTTGTGTTCACCCACACATTCGCCAAGGCACTGCGAGATCACGCCAGGGGAAAGACAGACGAACAACTGCAGGCCATAGGTGAGAAGGGAGGATACATCGGAGTCGCAGCGTGCCCATTTTTCATTACGAAAGAGAAGCATGCGACAATCGAACACTTTCTGCAGCACATAGACCACATCGTCCAGGTCGCCGGTGTAAACCACGTGGGGATAGGCACTGATTGGTATCCACCTCCTCACAGGGGCTATGCCGCAACTCTGAACGCAGCTTTTGCAACAATCGGTTTCAGGCCTCAGGACCGCGTAGATTATCTGAGGACGGTCGAGGGATTCGAGGACTGGTCGGACTGGCCGAACATAACTTCGGGGCTCCTCACACGCGGCTACAGCAAGGGGGACATCAGGAAGATCATCGGGGAAAACTTCCTGAGGGTGTTCGAAAGAGTCGTTGGATAGGTCTGCGCAGGCAACTCCACTCATCCAATCCGCGCGGAATCTAGCGGGATGGATCTTCTCCTCTGGCCCCTTCTTCAACCCGGCCTGAGTCCCAGCTCGCGCATGAGTCTGGCGTAGGCCGCGGAACTCATCAGGAATCGTGGGAGTTGCAGACGTTCCGAAATCTGCGCGTCAAACATCTTCATCCGTCTCGCTTCCTCCACCATCGCCTTGTACGATTCCACGATTGCAGGACTCTCCCAGAACTCCTGTTCCTCAGGGTCAAATGACGTGCTCCCCTCCGAGAGACGCTTCAAGAAGTTCAGGCATAAGAGAACGTCAAGATAGATCGATTTCGCGGAGCCCTTCTTAATGTACAAAGTGCTGGCCACTAGGCGCCCGTCATCTTCACTCGGAAAAATCGACCCCAATGGACTGTCAACGAATTCGACCATAATATTGCCCAGGACCACGTCTGTTCTCTCCCTGAAGAGAGCCCTCACTGCGGGGACCTTCTCAAATCCTCTGAAATAGTCCGTGAACGGGTACAGCTGAATCCGCGGGTTGCGGTTGATTGTGACGTGAAGCCTGGGCCGGCGCGCGGGTGCTTCAGCCTCCCGCTTGAGCTCCATTATCTTCAGGAACTTACCGAACGTCTTCGCTGGCGGCTCTCCCATTTTCAGATACTGGGCTATCTCTTCGTATGACATCCCGATCCGCTCTGCCTCTCTCACTGTATGCTTGTAGGCGGGAATCTCTATTGGACTCAAGTAATAGAGTGAGCGGTCGCGCATGAACTTCATGTGCTCTCGATGGAAGTATTCGCTGCCTTCCATGCGTTGCTTGACGTGGAAGAGCTCGTGAACTATGTCCAGATACAGAGTTCGCAGGTCGCTGTTCTTGAGATGGTACGTCCCAACCACTATGTTTCCGTCGTCGTCCCTTATTCCCATGTACATCTGCTTGTAGGAAATGAATGCAACCTTCAGGTTTTCAAGAACGGAGTCTGTCTCATCCCCGAACACTGCACGGACCGCTGCAACCTTCTCAAAACCCTTGAAGTAGTCGGTGAAGGGTTGGAGACTTGGGGGTGGTGTTTCCCGATCTATCCTAACAGGAAGCTTCGATGAATCGTTTGCCAGAGTAGGACAGTAACGTCCGAAAGCACGGCCGTTATTAAGAATTCGCGAGAGACGAACATCGAGTCGGCTGAGGAGGAGCGGCCGATGGTTACTTATCGCGATAGGCCAGCCATCGCAGGGATGGAAATGGATATGTAGTCGACTCCTCAAGTTCTGTATCTCTTGAGAGGAAAGTGCCCGAAGTGCGGCACTGTATTCGAGATCAAACCTGGCCTGAGTGTGATGCACATCGGGCCTTGGAGGTACACCAAATGCCCGGCCTGTGGCAAGAGTAGCATGATGAACAACTTCGTGACTGACCCAATTACGTGGCCACCAGAGGAACGGGAAACGAAGAAAGAACCGCTAACCGATGAGGAGCTCAAGAAGAAGAGAATCGAGGATTCCAAGTTCGAGGACACTCAATAGGCTGCGAAGCTCCGTCATATGATCGAAGCAGAGAACCTGACCAAGAAATTCGGCGATCTGACCGCTGTTCAAGGGTTGACCCTCAGAGTGGAGGAGGGCGAAGTGTTCGGCTTCCTTGGACCCAACGGCGCAGGGAAGACCACGACCGTGAGAATGTTCTGCTGCCTCATATCCAAGACAGGCGGGACTGCGAGGATAGGCGGCTACGATATCGGGAAGAGTGAAGATCAGCTAAGGATTCGGAGAATGGTGGGACTTCTTCCAGAGAACGTGGGTCTCTATGACGATCTTAGTGCGTATCGGAACCTCGACTTCTACGGCAGGTTGTACGAATGCTCGGAGCAACAGAGAAGGGAAGGGATCGAGCGACTCTTGAAGATGCTCGGTCTCTGGGACAGAAGAGACAGCTTGGTCGGGACATTCTCGAAGGGTATGAAGCAGAAGGTAGCCATAGCTCGATCCCTCGTCCATGACCCGAAGGTCCTGTTCCTAGATGAGCCAACCGCAAACCTCGACCCGGAATCGGCCAAGACCATGCGGGACTTCATTCTTGAGCTGAAGAAGGAGAAGAGGACGATCTTCCTGAACACCCACAATCTCGACGAAGCTCAGCGAATCTGTGACCGAATTGGGGTACTAAAGACCTCGCTGGTGGCGGTAGGCTCTCCTGAGAATCTCAGAGCTTCCCTGTGGGGAAGAAAGACAGTAGTTCACCTTGTCAAGGTAAGCGACAAGATAGTGGGTACAGTCGAGGGCCTCGGTTTCAGGAAGCTTGAGATCAGTGGGAACAAGATGATTATTGACGTGGATGATCCCGACGAGCAGAACCCGGCTATCGTGAGCGCCATCGTCAAGGCCGGGGGTCAGGTGCGATTCGTCACAGAACTACGTCCGACCCTGGAAGACATCTACCTGAAGCTGGTTGGGAGCGGACAGGCATGAAACTCTGGAAGTCGTGGACTGTGGCTATGAAGGACTTCGGCGTCTTCAGGAGGAAACGGTACATCATCTACTCGCTCGTAGCAATGCCGCTCATCCTGTCGATACTTCTACCCGCGAGCATCCTGCTAAGCGTTCCCGCAGGACAGATTTCCACGAAACTCCTGACATCTCTCATGAGGTCGGAGTTCACGATTTTCATCATTCTGGCAGGCTATGCTCCCGGCCGTCATCGCTTCCTACAGCTTCGTCGGAGAGAAGATCGAGAAGAGCCTGGAGCCTCTTCTAGCTACCCCGACGACGGATGGTGAACTGCTTCTCGGGAAGAGCTTGGCCGCCTTCCTACCGTCAATGGCAGCGACCTATGCTGGCGCCGTGATATTCATGGCCCTTGTGGATGGATTGACATACGGCCAACTCGGATACCTCATGTTTCCAGACTGGAACGCGGCCGTCATTCTTGTGTTGGCGGCCCCCCTAGCGTCCATACTCAGCGTTGAGTTCAACGTCATCATATCGTCAAGAGTCAACGATGTGAGGGCCGCCCAGCAGTTGGGGACGCTTGTTATTCTACCTCTTCTGGCAATCTTCATCTTAGGCCAGACGAATGTGCTGAGCGTGGACGCCTGGCACCTTCTCGCTATTGCGGGGATTCTGGCTGTAGTTGATGTCGGACTGTCCTTTGTGAGCAGAGCGACATTTGAAAGGGAAGAAATCCTGACCAAGTGGAAGTAGCTGAAACATACGCTTGTTCTCGCTGGACGTGAGAGGACCAACTCACCGCCAACGACCTGGACTGAAGGGTTCCGAAGTGTTCTTGGTGCTAGGGCTGGTATCAAAATCAAGTGATTTCTTGTTCACCACGGCAGGAATCGCGGCCACCGCGGCTTCCGACAGATTCTCTGTCCGAAATACGCCAATCACTACGATGTAATGACTGTGGCCCTTCGAGAAGATACGGAGCTACTGGAAGGACCGGCAAAGGTCTAGGTTGCTGTGCGGTCGGTGGGACCAGAAGAATGGTCCGATGTCGTTTTGGCTAGGACAATCCTATCTGCTTCATCAGTCCGACGAGGTCGTAAAAGAGCCGCTCCTTGATGATCTCTCCTTTATCATTCCAGTGGGCGATGGTGCAGAACTCCACGTGGAAGCCCTTGCTCGTCGGAGGGATTACCTTCCCGTCAGCGGTCTTTATGGGCCCCTTGAAGGTGCCGTAGAAGTCGGCCACTGAGCAGGTCCAGTCGTCCTGACCAAAGAGAATCTTGTATGGATTGTTGATCAGGTGGTTGTCTGGAAAGGTCTTGAAGAATTCCACAGCTTCCATGTCATGGTTATGCCGTCCTCTCGTAGGTTCAGGCTGACCGGGCCAATACACGACGACGTTTTCAGTATGACGCCTCCTGAAGGTCTCCCAAAGGGAGCTTCCAGGGCCGGCATTCCAAGCATTATCCAGCGTCTTCATTAGTTCCAGATTTCGTTCGACCTTCGAGACCATGTGAAGAATTTCACAACCAATCAAGTTGAGTAAGTATCAGACAAGCTGCTGCCGAGTGTGTTTCAGCCCCAGCATTAATCCGACCTGAACTGGTTATAATGCTGTATCTTTACTATTTAGACCTGCTTTATGACACGTCGGCCCCTTTCCGAACTCCGCGTGTATCTTTCATACGCCATAATGCTATTAATCGAAGTGGTTCGACGGCAACACTCGTGCAACTACTTCACACGTCTATCACGGTCAAGGACATGAATGAGAGCATAGCGTTCTACACTCAACGCATGGGCATGAAACTCGTGGAGAGAAGAGACAGCAGGCAGAAAAATGCTGAAATCGCGTTCTTGGAAATTGGCGGAAGTAGTCACAGAATTGAACTGACCTGTTGGAAAGACAAGAAGGATTACACCAAAGGTGACCAGCTAGACCATATCGCATTCGGAGTCGCAGATCTTGAGATGTTCGTAGAGGAAGCCAAGAGACAGGGTATCGAGATTGCGAAAGAACCCTACATGCTCGGGACGAGTCGGATAGCGTTCATAAAGGATCCTAACGGCATCTCGATAGAGCTAATAGAGCACAAGGGCTGAGAGGCTAAGAAGACAGATCTCCGTTACCAAAACGCACGGTCCATGAGGACTTGAGCGACTCAAGAACACAAGTGCAACTTAACCGCTTCCTCTCCTCTTCTCTTTCACGGTGCAATCAATCCAGCATAGGCCAGCTGGGGCTTCGGAAGAGCTTAAGATGCGCGTGTTCGACTCGGCATCAGGTCCGCGATGAAAGTGAGACAGATAAGGGTGGGGATGATGCGGAAC
Source organism: uncultured Nitrososphaerota archaeon (assembly GCA_963836465.1). Taxonomy (GTDB): domain Archaea; phylum Thermoproteota; class Nitrososphaeria; order Nitrososphaerales; family Gagatemarchaeaceae; genus CAWIJZ01. The sequence continues at coordinate 5,214 of CAWIJZ010000023.1, read as the reverse complement.
TTCGTTTACCTGCTTTTTGACGAGTCTAGCAAAGATGCCATAGCGGTCGACTCCGGCTGGGAGACCAATCCGATCGTTAACATCGCCAGGAACGAAGCATTGAATGTGAAATTCGCTGTCGCCACCCACAATCATTTCGACCACACATCCACTCTACACGAACTGGCGCAGAAACTTGGGGCAAGAATCGTCGCGCACGAAAGCTCGCCGATCAATCATGATCTCTCCGTGAAAGATGGTGACACGCTGCGAATAGGAGAAAAGGACGTAAGAGTAATACACACTCCGGGCCACACGGAAGATAGCATATGCCTCTACGACGAGGCGAATCTCCTCACGGGTGATACACTCTTCATCGGGAACTGTGGAAGGATAGACCTTCCGGGAGGTTCGTCAGAGCAGATGTACAAGAGCCTACATAACGTGATCCTCAAGCTCCCACAGCAAACAATAATCTATCCAGGCCATGACTACGGAGAGGTGCCGTTTAGGACGCTCGCAGAGGAGGCAAAGCTCAACCCTACCCTATCTGTGAGTAGCTACGACGAGTTTCTTAGGATTCTTTGACAGCAGGGACTGATAGCTAGCTAGAATTCGCGTGTATTTCGCGTACACTATCTATGTGCATAGCAACGACAGAGTTCCGCTTGATCTCACTACTCTTGTAGTGTTACTATAGGAGCAAAGCTCTTGTGCTCTCTTGTCCGTATGATTCTGATTAGCATGATTAGTTTCCTGCTGCGGTTTCTAATCATAACTGCCGTTGTCGCAGCAATTGTAGAAATGGTCCTGTACTGGTACGCAGAGATGTATGGGCCTTCGGTTCCTGTTTTCCTCCTCGCTATCGCCGGAATAGTAATACCAATAATGGTTAATCTCTGGTATTGGCTCCCTAGGTATCATATTGTCTCTTAGTCTTCAGTTCTCTCTTGATTATTGGGCGAGTCATCAGCTCCATCACGCTCCACTCGTGGCCCAGTAATCCAAAGGCCATAGCGGAAGAATACTCAGCGACACTGTGACAACGTCTCAACGTTTCCGGGCCCTGAACGCTATGTCTCTCCTTTGCATTTGCAGGTGAACATCACAGGCCGGAGGTGAGCGATAGTTGACTGCGTTTTCGAGAATTCGCAAAAGACCAAATATGGTTTGTTTCTTCGCGTAGGTGAATGGAGCAGCAGAATAGCGAAAGGCGTCCCCGTCCCCGGATAGAATCACTCGCAGACCTTATCTTCGGTCTTTCACTCTCAATAGGCTCCATCGCCCTGATCGCAAACGCCCCGGCAAACTCGGTTGAGATCAACAACCACATTCTCGCGTTCACATTCACGTTTCTGATGGTCATCACCGCTTGGATGATCTACACCACCCAGATGTCCGTCCTGCCGGTAGAGACGAGGGCGATAACCTTCCTAAACGTGCCGTTGCTCCTCCTCGTCGCCATTGTCCCATACCTGCTTAACGCGGTCGAACTTGTCAATCCCTCCCTTGGCCCCATTGATGCCTCCGTCCTGAGAAATTACTCGTCCACGTTGTTTGCCCTCGACCTCTCGGGAATCCTGGCGATTCTTGCAACCTTCTCCCACGTAATCAGCATGGAAGAGAGGAGGCTCGTAGCACCGGAGCTTGTCAAGCGGTTCCGGAATAGCAGGAACCGCATGGCCATTCTAGCCGCCCTGATGTTGATTTCAATAGCCCCCCAATTGTGGGAATGGACGCTCTTCGGCGTACCAGTAAGACTCTACATATGGTATGTGCCGCTGATCACTTACTGGGTCACGAGGGCCATCGGATCGGACGGTGGCACCCAAGAGATGTCGTAGACGAAACGGGTCCTGAACGGCCGGAGGAGCAGTTGTCAGGAAGCGTCACCTAGAGCTTTCCCTCTGGGTCTTCTGCAAGTCTTTGCCTAAAGCTAATCCCTCACACAACAATCCGGATGAGAACTCAAATCCGCCGCCTTGAGAGAATCATCTTCCGGTTCGTTTAGATTCTGGCCATCTGCCTCGGAGCCCACACAATCCGTTCCGCGGACCCCGATGCCGGAGGGCATTCGCACTCACGCGCCCAGCCCGGATGCTTCGTACCTTGCGAGGTCGATTCTCGCATAAATAGAGCCAACGACCCCTTTGGTTCCAATGCCGTCGCTGTTCGGGAGGTGCCCCTCCTGCGGCAAGCGCTTCGGGGTCAAGCACACGGGAGAGAAGCTCGAAAAGAGTGAGACGTGGACAAAGACGGTAAACGAGTTCAGATCCCCAGCAAAGCGGGGCGGATGGCGCTATGAAACGAGGGATAATATAGACTACATCGGCGGACCGATCCCTGTGGTCGAGCAGAGACGCCAAATACGGATCGAAGAGAACACCTACGAGGAATCCTACGCGTGCAAGAACTGCGGCCATCAGTGGGCGGAGACGCGTGTAAAGGAGAAGAGGATCGGCTAAAGACCCCTGCTAATTCTGCGAAAGATGCCTTTCTTGGTGGGAACCAGGAATTTCAGGCTACCAGCTCATTTTGAGTGAGGTACCAAAGCCGGACACGTGAGAAGCCTGAAATAGACTGAGTCTGTGACGGAACACCACAGTTGAAGTACGCAAAGGGCCTAGACGAGGTGTCAATCTACGATGCCCCGAAGGGGGCACCTCCGAGGTCAGTAGCTGTGATGATAGAGGGCGAAGATGATAAGATGTTGTCAATGGGTTTCTTCTTAGTGCCAGCTGGAAAGAATTCCGAACCGGACTACCATGATGTCGATGAGGCCTATTACATCACAAAAGGTGAAGGGTATGGACTCCTGTGGGTGCACGGGAACGACAAGGAGCCAATTAGATATGAGGTGAAGAGCGGAACGTCAGTATTCATCCCCGCAAAAGTGAAGCACCAGATGTTCAATACTGGAAAGGAAGACATCTGGCTCGTGTGGTTTTTCCCAAGAAGAGCGAAGGTTTCAGGGAAGCTTCAGAGTCTGCCCTTCTCACCGAAGACATAGGTCAAGAGAAGCTTGAAAATGACAAATGAATGGTATCCGAAGTCCTGACACGTACGTCAGCCCGCAGAAAGTTCATCCGTGGGCCGCGGGATGTCGGTGAAAGGGAAGAAGGCTCTCCATTCCTTCAGTTTCTCGAAGGAACATCGAGTTGGTCGAAGCGAAGCGACCGCCGGGTGCTAAAGGTGCAATCGCGATTCGAGCTGAATGAACTCGCATGCACAAATACGCTCGCTCGTTTGATTGTTTTGGCGGGGTGGCGACGCGAGTAGATGTTGGAGAATGCGAAAGGGCACGAAGAACCGCGAAATTATGAAGTCTTTTATACTCAAGCCTCCACATACAGGGGAGACAAATCATGCCGATGGCATTCGTCTTGATAAACGCAGATCTGGGGGCGGAGGAGCAGCTGGTGAAGGAGCTCAAGTCGATTGAGTTTGTGAACGAGGTGTATGTTGTGTACGGCGTCTACGATGTCGTTTGCAAAGTCAAGGCGGACACCATGGAGAAAGTCAAGGAGACTATCACCTGGAAGATCAGACGCCTCGACAGAGTCCGCAGTACCCTGACGATGATAGTAGTCGAAGCATAAGATTCCTCTCTCCGTGACAGCCTGTTATCTAAAAGTCGGTCATGATCCGTCTTTCATTTAGCTTCAGAAATCGCTAGCCGAGGCCCCGAAAGATGAGAAAACTAATTCTGGTCTGACCTGCTCTCGAATCAAAGGCTAAAAGCGGATTGAAGCAACTCACCCAATCATGGTCAGGAAGCTCCTGATTGGATCGCCCGGAGTGACAGTTCCGCCTGTGGAGAACGCTGTCGAACAGGCGCGCAGGAACGAGGAGAAGGGGTATGACTCGGTCTGGTGGCCTGATCACCTTATGGGTTGGATACCCGAATCGGTATGGACGCCTGACCTCTTTCCTCTCGCTTCGGTGGTCCCGAGTCCGCATCTCTTTCTGGAGCCGACAACCACCATGTCTGTCGCAGCAGCACAAACCAAGCGAATAGTCCTCGGAACGGCCGTGACCGATACGATAAGAAGACATCCAGCCGTTCTCGCCCAGACGATTCTCACTCTCGACCATATCTCTCACGGACGGGTAATCTTGGGTCTTGGAGCGGGAGAGGCTGAGAATATCACTCCCTACGGTCTCCCCTACGATAATCCTGCAGACCGGTTGGGAGAAGCGGTTGAGGTCATCCGGCTACTCTGGGAGAGTGGCGGGAAGGAAGTGAACTTTCATGGTAAGTTCTGGAAGCTGAATCACGCCACGTTCTATCTGCCGCCGTACGGCCAGTCGCATCCACCCATCTGGATAGCCAGCCACAGGCGGAAGATGCTTGAGATTACAGGAAGACTCGCCGATGGCTGGCTCCCGACACTCATGCCCATCCACGACTACCGTGAGAGCTGGACCACAATTGAAAAGTCCGCGCTGGGTGCTGGTAGAGACTCGAGCAAGATCACCCGCGGGATGTGGACCTGGTTTATCACAGACCAGGAGCACGAGGAGTGTGAGAGGCTACTGGACTCTCCCTTCTCGAAGGCGGTATCCCTGATCTCGCCATCTGAGGTGTTCGAAGCCCTTGGATTCGAGCATCCGCTCGGCAGAAAATTCTACGGATTGCGCGACTACATCCCGAATCGCCTCTCAAGAGACGAAGCGACGGCTGCCTTCGCGAAGGTCCCTAGGGAGGTGTGCGAGAAAACGCTCCTTTTCGGAACGCCTGAGGAGGTGATAGAGAAGCTCGAAGAATATGTAGAAGCTGGTCTTCAGCACGTCGTGCTGTGGAACGCCACATACTTCTGCGACGCAAGAAAACTCACCTCTTCTTTCCGGTGCATGGACCAGATTCTCAATCATTTCAAGTCTGAAGATGGCTGATCTTATCCTATACGTCCTACGGCGTTGGCACAAAACAGTAGGCGCTACCAACTTCGCTGGTCCTTGAGTGGTTCTTCAGGAGCTTGAAGGACAGATATCCGGACAACATCCGGGCATGGTGGGATTCAAACCTGCAAGCAAAGGTAAGGGTTGAAAGGACTGCCCCGGGCGAATATAATGGTTTGCAGTTCTCTGTCCTTACAGAGAAGACCGGGCAATCTCTGGCAACACTTCGGATGAGAAGTAGATGTGGTGCGCCGCGGGTCGGATTAGGGTCTTACTTTGCCGGTAAATCACGATTATGCTGGCTTGACAGAGGGGAGTTGAGAGGGGAAGGCC